>NZ_JBALCS010000100.1:0-111508 GCF_036919555.1 Nostoc sp. | reverse complement strand
CTGATTCCTTGATATGCTCTGCGAAACTGGTTTTAACCTGATTATTTATTCTCCCACTAATATGGTCTGTTTATTTACGCCGTACTGTACTAGTATGAACAACAGGCTGGTAATCAATCCGTAAGCACTGCTGCCACAACGCTACCCATTTGGCATGAGAAAGATAGCCATGACTGAAATAGGAAGGCGGCACCATTGCCAAAATATGTAAATGGGGATGTGCCGAGACTCCATCTTTACTTTTGGTGACTTCTGTGGACTTTACCCAACCTTTTGCTGGCCATGCTTTCAATTCAGTCAATCGCTTAAAAGCTTTATTTATCGAATCCAAGTTTTCCTTGAGTTCCTTAATTTGACAATTCTTTACAGTCAAAGTAACAAACAGCCAACGGTGCTTGGGGTAATCAGTGACAACCTGTGGGAGAATTTTATAAGCTCTTGCTTTCCACATGAGCGATCGCCGCCACTGACAAACCGGACAGTGACGAACTCTACAAAATCGGGCATCTGATAGCTTTAACTTGAGAATACCTTCCGATTCGTCTAATATTAATTGAAATTCTAGCAACTCGGAACACATTCTCATCCGCCAAGCATACTGCTGAAAATAATGCTCGTCTGCTTTGGCGTAATAATGCAAGAGTTTATCAGTATTAGCTCTGTGCTTGTCCCAAATTTTACCTATAGGCGAAACTTCGGTTAAGCTCTGTACATTTTGATTTTGCTGAAATTTATTTTGAGACGATATATTAAAAGCAATAAAATTACTGTCTGAGGCTTGAGCAGACACGGAATCACCAAATCAGTTTGTATCAACGTCCCAAATTAACGCAAGTTATACAGTCAAGCCTCAGTAAAAGTATTTAGGTAAGTCAGATGTCATGATAATTTATAATTATTACCCCATGCATAAATGCTATTTTTTGCCTCCATTAATAAACAATGGTGCAAGTACTCATTAATTACGAATTACTAATTACGAATTAGTATTCTCGTCTGGCACTTCAAACTTGTAACCATAGCCCCGCACAGTTTTAATAAACTCCGGTATGCTGGTATCGACTTCCATCTTCTTACGCAACTGACCAATATGCACATCAACTACCCGTCCATCTCCTATATAGTCGCAACCCCAGATTTTTTGGATTAGCTGTGGGCGACTCCAAGCCTGATTAGGATGACTTGCCAAAAAATGTAAGATATTAAATTCCAGCGCTGTTAAAGTAAGAGGCTTGTCATTAAGTGTTACCTCTCGACCTTCTGGGTTAATTGCTAGCTGCTTGAAGATGATACGTTGTGATGGGGAGGGATTGATGTAACGTATGCGTCTCAAAAGAGCTTCTACTCTAACTTCAACTTCTGCTAGACTAAATGGTTTAGTCATGAAATCATCAGCACCTGCGCTTAAGATTTTAATTTTATCAGCCTCGTCAGTCCTACTAGTTAGTATTAGCACTAAAACATTAGTACGACTCTGCATTTCTTGGCAGAGGCTATAACCATTAACATCCGGCAAATTCCAATCCAGAATCACTAAAGCTGGGTTGAATTGCTCAAACAACGATAAAGCAGTCTTACCATCTGCTGCCGACTCTATTTGATATTTCCGACTTAAAAAACGATAGACGAGATTTCGCACGCCGAAGTCATCGTCAACGATCAGAATTTTGGGAGTAGTAGCAGTAACCATAACCATAATGTTGCCTATTGTAGATTGGGCGATTCGCTGTTGCACCAATTTTGCTTTACGTGTTTCTGTTGAAAGTGTATTCACGCGCGTCTCTGCTGAGTGCGATCGCTATTGTAGTACTTGTATACAATTAATTTTCCATGAAGTTCATCAAAACTTCAGCCATCATAATGCTGATAAAATGTATGAATATTGTATGATTTTTGTATAACTTTGAATTTATATTTTCTGATTTTGAACTTTTCTACTTAAGATCAGTGTAATTGCAGACTATCTTCATAACCGCAAATAGTTCAGAAAAACACCAAACACCACGGCAATTGCTAGAACTTTGTCAGAGCAACGCACTCCCTGATTAATTAGTTATCTACAAAGGCTCACAAACTAAGCTATAAACCAATCTAGATTCTAAACTCCTCCTTTACCCAAATTTACTCTAGATAACGGGTATATCTTGTTGGAAGATTTTACGTTAATTTACTTAGAGTTGATTTACATATATTTACTCTCTTAACCATATACTATACTATAAGTATCAGCCTGAGACTATGACAAGCCAAGGACTGAGAGCATCACCAGAAGGTATAAGGGCAGCAAAAACAGCTTTAACAGACAAAACTTGGAGTCAGCATAAATTAGCAACAGCTTTAGGCATTACACGTCAACCAGTTTCCAAATTTTTTGCAGGTGAGTCGGTTTCACGCTCTTGTTTTGTGCAAATTTGCCAACAGCTAGGATTATCTTGGCAAAAGGTTGCTGGCTTACCTGAAGATGTGGCATTTGAGGTAACTACTAAGGCGCAATTCAAAGGTGCTGACCTCGATACACTAGTGCGGAAAGTGCGTCAAAAGCGCCAAGATAAAATCCAAGACCAGTGTAACATTCTGCAAATGTTGGACATTGCCCAGACAGTCGAACTGATGGACATTTACACCAATATTAATGTCTTAGAGGAGATAACCAGCTTGCAATGGCGAGAAATTTCTGACCTATTGAAAGACTTCAAATCTGAATCGGACTTTAATCAGCTTGGAGGATACAAGGGTCAGAAAAGATTACCAGGGTTGGAAGCAGTATTACGCCACTCAAAACTGATGGTACTGGGTAAACCAGGGTCAGGTAAAACTACATTTTTGCAATATCTAGCGATTGAATGTAACAAAGGCGAACTTCAAGCAAATCGCATAGTAACTTTTGTTAGGGTCAAAGAATTTGCTGAAGATGCCAAAAGTGACAGCGAATTCAATCTATTGAACTATATCAGCCAAGAATTTCTCAGTTGCGGTGTTGAACAGGAATCAACTCAAATTATGCTGGCTGAGGGAAAACTGCTAATTTTGCTAGATGGATTAGATGAAGTCCCAGCAGAAAAGGCAGATAAAGTCACAATAGAAATTCGGAGATTTATCCAAACTTTTTACAAAAATCAGTTTGTTATTAGCTGTCGAATTGGGGCCCAAAAATATAGATTTCAGGGATTTACTGAAGTTGAAGTAGCAGACTTTGACCAAGAGCAAGTAGAAGTTTTTGCTAAAAATTGGTTTGTTGCAGTTGCTCTGAAGTCCAGGGAAGATGGGGAAGCTATAGGAAATTTATTTATTAATCAGTTGCATCTCCCAGAAAATCAGCATATCCGAGAATTGGCAATCACTCCATTACTGTTGCATTGGATTTGTTTGGTATTCCAAATAAAAGATGAATTTCCTTTAAATCCAGCCAAGTTATATGAGCAAGCACTGAACATTTTACTGGTAAGATGGGATGAAGTCAGAGGAATTAAACGCGATCGCATTGCTCGTAATTTGACTTTGGTAATTAAGAAAAAACTACTTTTTCAACTTGCAACTATCACTTTTGAGCAAGAAAATTACTTTTTTGAAGAAGAAAAAATCCTGCAACTTATTGCTGACTATCTAAAACCTTTACAAATAGATAACGAAGCAGTGATGAAAGCAATTGAGGTACAAAATGGGTTATTGGTGGAAAGGGCACGGGGAATTTACTCTTTTTCTCATCTAACGTTTCAAGAGTATTTCACGGCTCGAAAAATTGTTGAAAGTTACCCAAACTATGCTTTGAACAATCTGGTCAGTCACATAACTGAAAAGCACTGGTATCAGGTATTTTTGCTAACTGTTAGTATGTTGCCGAATGCTAATGAAATACTACAGTTAATCAAGCAAAAAATTGATTTGCTAGTGGCTGGCGACGAAAGATTACAGTATTTTCTCACCTGGCTGCATCAAAAATCTAGTTCAGTCTCTACCCGCTACAAAGCAGCAGGCGTTCGCGCCTTTTACCTCGTTTGCGTTGAGCGAAGCTCTTGCTATAGGTCTAACACCTTTGTCTATACTTCTGGTTATGACCTTGAGTGCGCTCTTGTTGGTAACATCGCCTTTGACCCTGATCTCGTACTTGATGAGTTTCTATTCAGTACTATTGCCTGCATTAACGAGCTTGACTTTGCCTTTGAGTATACCCTCAACGATGCCCTTGATCATGCAGATGCCCTGGTTATTACCTTTGATAAAGCTGTTGACCTTGTTGTTGATTCTAAATTGAAGCAAGTGCTGCAAAAACTCAAAAAACAACTACCAAAAATAGACAGCAATCCAGAGAAGTTTAGGGACTGGTGGCAAGCTAAGGGTAAAACCTGGGGTGAACAATTAAGAGATATGCTGATTAAGTATCGCAATATTGGTTATAACTGGCAGTTCAACGAACAGCAAAAAGAATTGCTTCAGCAATATTACGATGTGAATAAATTGCTGGTAGATTGCCTTAATATCGCTACTTGTGTAACTCCAATAGTGCGCCAAGAGATTGAGGAGACATTATTGTTAGCGATCGCAGATATTGAAAATGTACGCAATTCCTGTACTAATGGCTGAATATTTAGACTATTTTTTTATTAATTAGGTAGCGATTTTAATAAATTTAAATTTATTTCCCATGTGTCTGAATAATTAAGATTAGAAATATAAATTTAAAACATATTTAATTAAATTAATCGAAAAAATTCCTCTAGATAGTCTAAGTTGACTGTATTGGCAATGTATTAAATGGTAGAAAATATTTCAATTAGCCACTCTATCTTAGGAAAGAGTTTGAGGATATTCATCCCAGAGAAAGAGCAATTAAATATGCTTAGTCCGTTAAATTGCTATTAATATCGTCTCAGAGGAATAATTATGACTAACAATTTAGCAGGCGGCATCATTCCCCCACAGCCACCAATAGAAGCACAATCTGATGTTCATGTCCTGAAGACTCGTCTAGAATGGGGCGAACCAGCTTTTACAATACTGGATGTGCGCGATCGCAACACCTTCAACCAAGGTCACATTATGGGAGCGATGCCGATGCCATTAGATGGATTGGTAGAGCGTGCAGTACCTTCTTTGGATAAAAGCCGTGATATTTACCTTTACGGTGCTAATGAAGAAGAAACTGCCCAAGCCGCACAACAACTGCGTTCTAATGGATTTGAGCATGTCTCCCAACTCAAAGGTGGTCTTGCTGCATGGAAGGCGATCGGTGGCCCAACAGAAGGCATTGTTGAATCAAAAACTCCCGCAGGTCCAGACGACTACAATATCGTAGATCGGTTAAAAAAGAACCAAGAGATTCAGGAAAAGGGAGGCAGTAGCGCGACAGAAGCCATTAAAAAGGGAGCCAGTAACCTCAAAGAAGGCATTCAAGAGGGAGCCAGTAATCTAAAAGAAAGCATTCAAGAGAAAGCCAGTAACCTCAAAGAAGGCATTCAAGAGAAAGCCAGTGATGTCAAGCAAGACATTCAAGAGAAAGCCAGTGACGTTAAGCAAGACATTCAAGACAAAGCTAATGAAGTGAAGTAAGACATTAGTGAATCTAGAACTCCTACAGGTTCAGATGATTCCAATGTTGACTCTTAGGCATAAAATAACTTAGCAAATCAGCAATAGACTTCTTGCAAAATATCAATTTCTCGTGAGGAAATAAGTCAGAATTCACAGAGAACTCTCAACTGCGGCTTTTGTCATTCTTCGTACCCCTACGAGGAAGCAAGCTACGTGATAGCGTGCAGGAGAATGAGTTGCCGTTCGCCCTTGGCATATGAGAAGTTTGAAGAGTCAGGAGACAAAATATTCTGCCTCCAGAGGCTTGTCCAGCAGAAATATAACTTTTGCAAGAGGTTTGCTGTTTGATCAATGTTCAAACAAATCTTTAAATTGCAACAAATCTAAGGAAACAATTACTGGCAGAAATTCAAAACATTCTTGAGCAATTTCCCAACGTTCTTCTCGTTTGAGCATTTCTATTAGCTTCTGCTGCACACTAAGTAAGTAGCGCACATCATTGGCAGCATAACTCAGTTGAGCTTCAGATAAACTAGCGGCGTTACCCCAATCAGAACTTTGAGAGCTTTTATCCAGTTCCACTTGTTCTAACTCTTGCACCACGTCTTTGAGTCCGTGGCGATTTGTGTAAGTACGGGCTAATTTACTGGCAATTTTGGTGCAAAAAACAGGGCTAACCTGAATCCCCAGATTGGCTCGCAAAGTGGCAAGGTCAAAGCGAGCAAAGTGAAACACTTTTACGACATTTGACGCTTCCAAGAGTTTTTTTAAGTTGGGGGCGTCAGTTTGTCCTTTGGCTATGCGGATTGCAGTCACTTTCCCTTCTAGATTACACAGTTGGACAAGACATAAGCGATCGCGCTGTGGCAATAATCCCATCGTTTCTGTATCAACTGCGAGCGCTATAGATTCTATATACTGGTTAAGGGCTGCATCACTGAGATCGCGATCGCTCACCTGAAAATCTTGTAATATCATGAATTTTTCAAAAATAATAGCAGTGTCTAGCAGACAAAAGTCTTGTCAGACACTACATCATTATTGTGCCAAAAAATCAGAAATTAAATCTACCTAGTGTGAAAGAAAAGTTGTGTCAGGTAGACTTCGCCTTGATTATTAGTAGCAACACCAATTCCAGTCAGGTTGTAATTTCCTTTAAGATTCTTTAGATGTCCGGGACTGTTTATCCAACCAGTAACAGCTTCCTTTACAGGGTTGCTATATCCCCGGTTGAAAGCAACATTTTCTGCCGCACTGTTGTAGCGAAGAGGGATAGCTTTGACTCGCCGTTCAAATCCCTGATGACTAAATGGGATTTTACCTTTAGCCATATTTTGACTATGAATTCTTGCCTGTCGAGTGATATTTGCATTTAGCGTCAACTTTCGCAGTCCTTTAGAAGCCCGATATCGATTAATTTCGTCAAAAACTGATTTTTCTAACTCCGTAGTTTTAAAAGTAGGAGTCGATATTGCAACCTGACTCGAAAAAAGCGACAACAGCTTATTACGGGTGGATGTATTCGTAGAAGGATAATTTGGTATCGGAACAGTCGTTAATCCACTAGCAAGGACAAGCGCACTTAAAGCGATGCCAAAAGCAGTTTGTCGGAACATGGAGAATTGCGTAATGTGTAGAGATATAAGACTTCTACTCTACCTTATTGTTCCAACAATATATACCACGATCCTATTAAGGATTGATGAATTTCGGCAATCTGGCTATATCCTTGTTTTGTAAGTACAAACAATCATTTCCAATTGTCAATACTTCAATCGGTCAGCTTCATGAAATAACAGTTATTTTGGCTGATAATTTCAGATTTTCATGAATTACTAAAAAAACAATGTAGTATTCAATAGACAAATGTCATTGAAACTACATTATTCAACATTTAGCAAAAGCTTTGCTAACAACCGAAGTCAGGGGAATTTCAGAAAAAAACCTAAATTTTACCAAATCTATTAGCGAAGGAAAATTTGTGTGAAGTAGATTTCGCGTCCATCCTTGCTAGAGACACCAATCCCCGTCTTATTATAATTACCTCTGATATTGGCTAGATGCCCTGGACTATTGAGCCAGCCTTGAACAGCTATTTTCGCAGGGTTACTATATCCCCCGTTGGAAGCGACATTTTCACCAGCTGCTCTGTAGGGAATACCGATTGCGTTAACACGTTCTGGAAATCCCGTATGTCCAAAGGGAACTTTACCACTAGCCATGTCCTGACTGTGAATCCTGGCTTGATTATCGATGGCAGAATTACGAGTCAGCCTTGGTAGCCCTTGGGAAGCTCTGTAGTCATTAATTTGATTGAAAACCAACACTTCTAAACTAGCAGTGTTGACGCTAGATGCTGCGATATAAACAGTATTACTTAATACCTGTGAAGATTCTGGTGTAAAAGTGGGATTTGTTACAGAAGTAGCGATCGCTCCACTACTGAGAGCAATAGTGCTTAAAGCAAGGCTGTAGATTGTTGTTTTAATCATTTGCTGAAACTAACTGAACTCTAGCTCCAGACAATTTAACCAAGCAAGTATCAATTTGACAACTTGATTATAGGTCTATATACCTCTATTTATGGGGTTTTATGTTCAAAAACTACCAGTAAACGTTTAAATTCACGACTTTACGAAAAATTTTCATGTTTATAAAAAATTTCCCCCTACCATCATCCGTGAAATTTTTAAAGAATGTTATTTCTGTAAATTAGTAATTACACTTAATTTATAAGTGATATTTAGGTATTAAGTTAATTCTTAACATTAAAATTACGGGGTAAAAATGTAAGTTAATACCTAAGTATCACTTAACAAAAAATTGTGTTTTAACCTTGAACTCAGTAAATTTTTAAGTATTATTATTTAGCTATAACTAGTATATAATATAACTCACATAAATATTCTACCAATAGTATGGTAAAAATTTGCCTCTACCCATTCGGGACATTTAAAGACTAAATTACTTTTATCAATTAATAACTGTACTTAAACAACCCTGGAAACAGGGTATAAAGTTAATTATTATACGGTCTTTTCCGAGTAAGTATGAACGATACTTTCTCTGCGTTTAAAAACGCTACGATTTTACGCAAAGGTGTACTTAGCGTGTTGGAATTGTTGATCGATTATTTATTGCTTTTTTCCGAAAATTTTATGTATATTTACGCATCATTTAATAACTTGGCTACTGTTTGTACATCCTTGTCGCCGCGTCCAGAGCAATTAATTACAATCCGGGGGCTGTCGGTTAGTTGGGGGCATAGGGTTTCGAGGTAGGCGATCGCATGGGCTGTTTCTAATGCCGGGATAATTCCTTCCAATTTCGACAATCGCCCAAATGCCGCTAAAGCTTCTGCATCCGTCACACTATAGTATTCGGCGCGACCAATATCCTTCAAATAGCTATGTTCTGGACCGACACCGGGATAATCTAACCCCGCACTAATTGAGTGTGCCTCAATTATTTGCCCATCCTCATCTTGCAGCAGATAGCTCATTGCTCCGTGCAATACACCAACTCGTCCTTTTGTCAAGGTCGCTGCGTGTTTTTCGGTATTGACACCTTCTCCGGCTGCTTCAACCCCAATTAACCGTATAGAAGACTCATTAATAAACTCATAGAATAGTCCCATAGCATTGGAACCACCACCGACACAAGCCAAGAGAATATCAGGCAATACACCCCACTTTTCCATTGCTTGGGCGCGAGTTTCTTTGCCGATTACTGCATGAAAATCACGTACCATCATCGGGTAAGGATGGGGTCCGGCTACCGAACCGAGAATATAGTGAGTCGTTTCCACATTTGTTACCCAATCCCGGATTGCTTCGGAAGTGGCATCCTTCAAAGTTCCCGTTCCCGCCTCCACTGGACGCACTTCTGCCCCCATTAGCTGCATTCTGAACACATTCAAAGCTTGGCGTTCCATGTCGTGAACGCCCATGTAAATTACGCATTCCAGCCCAAAACGAGCGCAAACTGTGGCTGTGGCAACACCATGTTGTCCAGCACCCGTTTCGGCAATAATCCGTTGCTTGCCCATGCGCTTTGCCAACAATACCTGACCGAGGGCATTATTAATTTTGTGAGAGCCAGTATGATTTAAATCCTCGCGCTTTAAGTAAATTTGTGGTCCGGTGCGATCGGGTCGGGCATAATGAGCAGTCAAGCGTTCAGCGAAATACAATGGTGTGGCACGTCCTACATAATCTCGTAATAACTGCTGTAGTTCTGCTTGAAAACTAGGGTCATTACGGTATTGCTGATAAACTGTTTCTAGTTCAGTAAGAGCAGGCATCAGCGTTTCAGGTACATACTTACCGCCAAAGCGTCCAAAGCGACCTAGCGTATCGGGAACCTGAGCAGTTGAACTTGCAGACAGGGGAGTGGTAGTCACGAGTTGATTTTGATGACGGGAATGACTTAATTATTATAGAAAGTCTGGGGCACATCTGGGGACTGGGAACTAAATTTTTCGTTAATGCCCCATGCCCAATTACTTTGAATCCCTTGCAATGGATTTGTGATGTTAGCCTAGAAATTGATATCCCAGCAGAATGGTTGCGTAGAAGTTTCCACTGCCTTTGAAATTTTTCTTAAACATTCATTTTATGTCTTCTTCCAATCCCAAATCTTCCGATAAAGGCTTTGTCTACCGCGAATTTGGCAACGACAACTCTGCCGCCACAGAAAGACCAATTCCAGAACTGCCCCCACAACAACAAAATCTCAAAGTACAAGCTTCCCGCAAAGGACGCAAAGGCAAAACCGTCACAGTGATTAGCGGTTTTCAAGGCAAAGCGGAAACCTTGGCCGATTTGGTGAAGCAGTTGAAAACCCAGTGTGGGACAGGTGGGACAATTAAAGACAACGAAATTGAAATCCAGGGCGAACACAAGCAGAAAATTGTCGAGATTTTGACCAAGCTAGGTTATAAAGCTAAAATTAGCGGTGGCTAATCTTGAGTGCGGTTTACTGCATCTGAAGCGTGACCTCGATTGAGAGAATAAATGTTATCTTTGAAAAGTCCAAATATGCTTGAATAGTGGTGAATAACTTCGCCAACAAGCTGTTTTTATGAGATTAACAGGAGGTTCAAATGGATTTAGTTCGTCTTCTGTGTGCCATTTTCTTACCGCCTTTGGGAGTTTTTTTGCAAGTAGGTTTTGGTATAGACTTTTGGATTAATATAGTTTTGACGCTTTTTGGTTACATTCCTGGGATTATTCATGCAGTGTGGATAATTTCTAAGAAATAATTCTTTGTCGGGATAGCTTGAGTGTACCAATCTCGGCGTTACTGATTCTGAGTAATATTTGCATAGAGGCAATTCATGAATTGCCTCTACGAAAAGAGCTATTAATTAGATATCCGCAACTTCTTAATTAAAAATAAATTGCAATACGGTTGGGTTAGAGCCAAAAACCTTAACACGCGTAGGTTGGGTTGAGGAACGAAACCCAACATTTTGCAGGGTTTGTTGGGTTTCACTTCTTAAACCCAACCTACAATTATCCTTAACTGAACTGTATTGAAATAAATTGGGGATTTACAATTAAATAAATATCCAACTTTTAAAGTGTGTTACTTTGTTAATCTAATCTGTCACGGTACGTTAGCCAGAGCCATAACAGACTCTTCTATTAGTAATATTTATTAGTAACTCTAATTGGACAAAAATATAAAAAAATAATTTATAACTTTGATGTAAAATTTACAAGAGTGTGACAAAAAACAACTATTTATTTCACTTCAAATAAAAGTTGTAAAGCCATGATTGATCCCCTCTCAAATGTATATTGTTGTGTGGCGATAAATACCGAATTAACTCTCATTTTTTAACATGGCGTAGAGCCTAAACTCTAGAAGTAAGGGGCAGATGTGCAATTGCCATTGCACAGTTGAAACGTTCAAATCTTTAATTAGCCCAGTGCGTATATCTAGTACCCAGCCATGAACAATAGGCGCTTTTCGTTCATAGAGTGCCTGACGCATCATCGAAGTTTGGTAAAGATTTTTTACTTGTGCCACAACATTGATTTCCGCCAAACGATTCAGACGTTCTTCTCTTGTTGGCAAGGCATCAATTTCTTCTTGTTTCTGTAAGTATAGTTCCCGAATCGGATTTACCCAGTTATCAAGAATTCCGATGGTTCTTCCTTCTAAAGCCGCCTTAATTCCGCCGCAATCGTAGTGACCACAAACGATAATATGTTCCACCCCAAGATGTAAAATTGCATATTCTAAAACGGCTAAAAAGTTAATATCCGTCAGAGAAACTTGATTGGCAATATTACGATGTACAAATAACTCTCCTGGTTCAGTACGGGTAAAGCTTGTTAATGCCAGACGACTATCAGAACACCCAATGTATAGAAAAGGTGGTGTTTGTCCATTTGATAATTCTTGAAAGTAAGTTGGGTCTAGAATCAGTTTCTCCGCAACCCAAGCCTGATTATTTCTGAAGAGTTCATCAATGCTGTTATATTTCATCTTTCGTCAAATTCGAGAGAGAATATGATCAATATTTTAGCTGATCTACAGTTTCCTCTAAATCAATATTAAGTTATCAGCTTCAATCAGGGGCAACAACTTTGCTATTGTTATGATGGTTGATCGACCAACGGTGATCAATAGTTACAGAGGAAAACTCGCAAATTTCTTCTAGTCGTTTTTGCTGCACAGCAGCTTTACGGAGAGTAATAATTAGCTGATTCACTTGATGCCGTAAATCTGGATTATCATTTACCGCTAACATGGTTTGTCTTTCTAAAAGTTGAAGTATAAGTTCGTAGTGAATAGGTGAAGGTAGAGGAATTTGCTCCATGAAGTTAAATTTTGATTTTATATTTGGGATTTTGTCTTAGTCAGAGTTTGTCTCTTGTTAATGAATTGTTACATAAGAAATAACTAGTTGCTTATGGCTTTTATTTGATTAGCAATGAAGATTTGGCAAAGATATTGATGATAACTTAACAGCAAAGTGCTGCGTATCTACGCATAGTGTGGCCGCTCGGTTATTGTGTGCAGTTAGTTGCCCTGCGCCCCTTCGCGCAGGGACGGTGTTGCTTTCAGAAATTCGTCGGCAAGATACGGCCTATCGCTGCGCCGGGATCTGGTTGTTTTACCAAAGATTCTCCAATGAGTACCGCAGATGCACCTGCTGTAAGTACCAAACTCAAATCATCTGGGTTGTGTAGTCCTGACTCGCTGACAACAAGGATGTTTTTCTCCTGCAATTGGCTACCTCTTGCAGCTAAAAGTTGGCAAGTAGTTTGCAGGTCAACAGAGAAATCTTCCAAATTGCGATTATTAATTCCTACTAAGGAGACCCCATCTAAGGCTAACACACGGTCAAGTTCTACCAAATTATGGACTTCAATCAAGGCTGCCATTTTCAGTTTATTAGCAATTTTCAGGAAGTATTGCAAATCTTGATCGCCCAGGATAGCTGCAATCAATAGAATTGCATCTGCACCCTGAACCCGCGCCAAGTATATCTGGTAAGCATAAATGATAAATTCTTTGCACAGTAGCGGCAAATCTACGGCAGCCCGAACCTTGGCTAAGTTGTCAAAACTACCTTGAAAGAACTTGACATCGGTCAGCACAGAAATACAAGTAGCTTTGGCTTGCTGATAAGAAAGAGCGATCGCTACTGGGTCAAAATCTGCTCGTAAAACGCCTTTACTGGGTGAAGCTTTTTTAACTTCGGCAATCAATGCTGGCTTAGTCTTACCTTGGCGCAAGGCGGCGATAAAATCACGAGTTGGCGGCGCAGTTAGTACCTGCTTGACCAATTCCTGTAAAGGAACTTTTTCCCGCATTTGGTCATATTCTACTTCTTTCTGCCAGACAATTTCCTCCAAGATGTTCTTTGGCGCTGCATCAGGCACGGCAGTCTGATAACGCAATATCGATACATTAATAGCTGGGTTAGGTGAACGGCGGCGAATTTGCATAATCAGTGCTGAGTTAGGAGTTAGGAATTAGGAGTTAGGAGTTAGGAATTATTAACTCCTGACTCCTAACTTTTAGATGGCGATCGCTCGTTTATAAGCTTCGTCCAAGACTTCGGAAAGTGTCGGGTGGGCGTGAACTAGATGTGCAAGGCTTTGCACAGATTGACGGTTTGCGATCGCGGCTGACGCTTCATGAATTAAGTCTGAGGCGTGCAGTCCGAAAATGTGAACGCCTAAGACTTCTCCGGTGTCTTTGCGATATATCACCTTGGCAATCCCGTCGGCTTCATTTTCTGCTAACGCTTTGGAATTCCCTTTGAAGTAACTTTTACTGGTGGCGATTTCAAAGCCTTCGGTTTGTCCCAACTCCTTCGCTGCGGTTTCCGTTAAGCCCACATAGCTGACTTCTGGATGGGTAAATGCCGCGGCCGGGATGCTGCGATAGTCTACTATTTTTTCCCTCCCAACTATGTTTTCTACCGCGATGATGCCTTGAGCAGAAGCCGCATGTGCCAACATCATCTTCCCATTAGCATCGCCAATTGCCCACAAATGCGGTACTACTTCACCGGCTGACAACACTGCCATGCGATCGTCAACTGGGATAAAATTCCGCCGATCAATTTCCACACCCACAGACTCTAAACCGAGATTTTTGGTCGCGGGGATGCGTCCCGTAGCTACCAAGCAAGCATCTACTTCGATCACATCTAAATCTTCTTTGGTTTTGAAATCTGCTAACTCAATCACCACAGGTGAACCGGGAATGACTTTTTTGGCGTATATCCCTACTTTCGTTTCAATATCGCGGGGAGTAATCAGCACTCGTTCGGCAAGTTTGGCAATATCGCGGTCAAATCCTGGCATTAGCTGATCTAGGGCTTCAATCATGGTGATTTCACAACCCAAAGCTGAGTAAATATCAGAAAATTCTAAGCCGATGTAACCACTGCCAATAATCGCCATCCAGTCTGGTAATGACTCTAACTTGACGCCTTGATCGCTGGTAAAGACAGTTTTGCCGTCTACTTCAATCCCTGGAGGCACAAAAGGAATTGAACCAGGAGAAAGGATAATGTCTTTGGCTGTGATGGTTTTTTCACCACCGTCTGTGGTGATGGAGACTTTTTGCGCCCCAGCGATTTTTCCCCAACCCCTGATGATATCGACTTTTAGACGTTTGAGGCTGTTGGTTAAGTCGCCTTGAATTTTCGATACGAGATTACTAGCATGATTAGCGATCGCTTGGCGATCGAATTCCACGCTACCAACTTGAATTCCTAGTGACTTGAGGTGGTGGGCATTGCGTAACTCCCGCACACGTCCAGATGCTGCCAGCAGTGCTTTAGAAGGAATACAGCCCCGATTAACACAGGTTCCTCCCATATCAGCAGCTTCAATAATCGCTGTTTTCAGACCGCAACTTACGGCGTGTAAGGCTGCGCCATGTCCGCCTACACCAGCGCCGATAATTACTAAATCGTAATCAAATTCTTGACTCACGTTAGTTTCCCCGTGTGCTTCGTCTATTTATTCTCAACTTGACCGACAATCAGTGCAACCCCTTTAACAGTTATCAGTTTTATCCCTTGACTCTAAATCACTCACCATACACTATCAGGAGTGTTTACTGTTGACTGTTCACTGATTTAAGGTTCGGGTGTTGCTAACTCAAATTATGATTCACTGACTTCTGGGGAAAATATGGATGTTTTCATTATATAAGTTGGTTTTCCCAGAAAAGCAACAAGAAAGTAGGTGACTATTTGCCTGATAGTAAAGCTAATTCCCAGTTCTGAGCTAACGCGGTGTGCAACTTTCTCTCAAACCTAACCCCCAGCCCCAAACCTGGTAGGGAAGGGGAGCAAGACTTAAAGCCTCTCGACCCTTGCCTAACGGCAGGCTAACCCCAACGGGGAGAGGAATGGAAGTGGGGTTTTAAGAAGAAGTCGCACATCCCGTGAGCTAGTTAATGAATAGAAATTACAGTCTCATCCAGACTCCCGATTCCCCACACCTTTGAATTTCTTTACAGCGCGTTAGCCTAACACCTAAGCTGGATTTAAGATTTATCCAGAGGATTTACACAGGGGGCATTGAATAACGGAATAATTCGGTATTAAGGAAGCGACTGGACGTGTAGTTGTGCAGTCTGCAACAAGATTGGAAATTAGGATAAAAGGAGTTAGGTATGGAGGTAACTTGAATCAATTCAAAAGATTACATCTAAAAGATAGTTATGACTACGCTTAACTCTGCTTTACTACAAAAATCTGTGACTAAATCCAATGGCAATTGCTCCATGTCTATTCCCCAAATTAGTGAATTTACTATCCGCCGTCATGCTAACGCCAAATCTTTCCAGCAGGGCGAGGCATACTATGCAGCTGGTGCTGTCAATGCTGTTACCCAACGTGGTCATCTGCTTCAGGCAGATGTTATGGGCAATCAAACTAGACCTGATCATGTCAATCTGAGTTTCGATAGCAGTGGGTTAACCTCAGTCAACTGTACCTGTGGTTACAACTTTGAGGGTTGGTGCAAACACATTGTAGCGACGATGCTCGTTTGTGCGCGTAACTCAGAAAATATTGAGCAGCGCCCTACCTTAGAACAACTACTCGATCGCTTGGATCATATCCAAACTCAAAGGCTGCTGCAAAATTTGGTAACAGAATACCCACCACTAATCGAGGCGATTAACCGCCATGTTAATTGGATGATCAATCCTGCTGGGGAGGAAACAACCACAAAACCTCTGCGCCGTAGTACTATTGATCCGGCTCCCTTTCGGGGACAAGTACGGCAGATTCTCCGGGATGCCGTGCGTTACTTTGAGGAGGGGTGCGAAGAAGACCCGATTGCCGGGGAATTGCTGAGTGTAGTCCAAACTGCGATAGATTTTAGCGAACAGGGAGAGGGTGAAAATGCGATCGCTATTTTAGAAGTGATTACCTCTACCTGTGTGGAAAATTGGCATGAGGTTGCAGAATACGGCGTTGAAAATGATCAAATTGTCGGAGAATTGAATAATGCCTGGTGTGAAGCAATTCTCAGTGTGGAGCTGACCCCAGAAGAAAAAGTTGATATTCAAATAAATTTGGAAACCTGGCAAGATGAATGGAATGCTGATTTTGGCCTAGTTATGGAGGCTTTACGCCAAGGTTGGGATTATCCGCCACTGGTGCAAGTTATCCAAGGTAATATCACCGAAAGGGGAGCTTGGGAAGAAGACGTGCCAGATTATGCAGATGATTTGGCACTAATTCGGCTGAAAATTCTCGAACGTCAGGAACGTTACCAAGAATACCTATATTTAGCAGAAGCGGAAGGACAAACCCAGCAGTATCTAACAATGCTAGGGCGTTTAGGTAGAGTGGAAGAAGCAATTGATGCTGCTCAAACCCAGATGAACTCAATGGAAGAAGCCTTTGCTTTAGCGAAAACACTCAGCGTTCAGGGGGCATTACAGCAAGCACTAGATATAGCCCAGAGTGGATTAAATTTACCGGGTAATTGTCAGTACGAATTGGGAATTTGGACAAGTGATTTGGCTCTGGAATGGGGTAATAGTCAAGCTGCTTTATTAGCAATCAAGGCGGCTTTTCAAGTCAAACCTTGCTTTGTTGACTACCAAAAGATGACAGAATTGGCTGGGGAAAATTGGGAAAGCCTCAAAACAGACCTGCTGAAAATTATCCGTACTGATAGTGGTTGGGGAACAGAATCAGACAAGGTGGATATATTTTTATATGAAGGGCTAATTGATGATGCAATTGCGATCGTTAGTGAACTCAGTTCTTATTATTCCGAGTTGATTCACCGAGTCATGGATGCTGCTATCCCTCACAATCCGGGTTGGGTGATTGCTAATGCTTGTCGTCGTGCCGAAAAGATTATGAATGCAGGTAAAGCCGAATACTACTACTATGCGGTTGAATGGTTGAAAAAGGCACGTAATGCCTACTTGGAATCTGGGAAGAAAGCAGACTGGTTAAGCTATCGGGAAAACTTGATGCAAACCCACGCTCGGAAACATAAATTGATGGGAATGTTTAAGCAAAGGGGTATGGATCTTTAGGGTGTCTACCCGACAGCATCTTCTAATTATTTGCGCCTACTTGCTTACCTTCAGAAGTCATAAGTGTAACCTGGATCGCGTCATACACAAAATCCTGATTTATCCAAATACTTTAGGTCTATATCTCTGGCAGACACAGATAATTCCAACATATCTGCTTGCTTATGCGGCTCAAATACCATCAATACTTTTAAGTCTGCATTGATACTTCCCTAGCTGAATAAATATGACATTTACCTTACTCAGTGCTGAATAAATTGAGAATTGCCCAAGATATCAACTTTAGCAACAGTAAGATTCACATCTGAAATAGTCGCCGTATAATCCCACAGTTCCTAACAAAAAATAGTCCAGTGCGATGATTGATAAATATCCTCAGAATCTGATAGTCTCCTGCTTACCTCTGAGTATGCTTCTATCACTCAGCAGCATATCTTCTAGTCCAGAGAAAGCTCAGGCTATTGATACTAAAGAATTACCAACTAGTAATTTCATCCTGTCGCAAAAACTCCCACCACCACAGGATGTCCAACCACCTGCACCTTCGCCACTTCCCTCACCGGAACTGCCACAGCCACTTCCCCCACCAGCAGAACTATTTCCCCCCTCTGCCCCAACTCCCACACCTGAGGAACCACTACCTGGTAACTTTCCTCAAAGTATTGTTGTTGAACGGTTTGAAGTTATTGGTAGCACAGTCTTCAGTGCCCAAGAGTTAGCCAAAGCCACTGCTGAATTTACGAAACGACCGATCTCACTGACTGAAGTGTATCAAGCACGTTCTAAAATCACTGATCTATACGTCAAAAATGGTTACATTACTTCTGGTGCCTATATTCCACCCCAAACAATCCGATCGGGTGTTGTTAAAATTCAGGTGGTGGAAGGTAAATTAGAAGATATCCACGTAACTGGGACTCGGCGGTTGAATCCGAATTATGTCCGTAGCCGACTAGCAATAGCGACATCACCGCCTCTGAATCGCCAGCGTCTACTAGAGGCACTGCAACTTTTGCAACTTAATCCTTTGATTCAAAACGTCTCTGCTGAACTCTCGGCAGGATCGCAAAATGGTGTGAGTCTCTTAGAAGTTAAGATCAGTGAGGCAAAAACCTTTAGTAGCCAAATAATTCTTGATAATGGGCGATCGCCTAGCGTTGGCAGTTTCCGCCGCCGATTACAATTGAATGAAGCCAACTTATTGGGACTGGGAGACGCTCTAGGTGTAGCTTACACTAATACCGATGGTAGCAACTCCTTTGACGCCAGCTATACATTACCACTCAATCCCCAGAACGGAACCCTGAGTTTCAACTATGGCACTACCTCAAGTAATGTCATTGAACCTCCTTTCAACGTTTTAGATATCCAATCGGCTTCTCGCTATTACGAACTAACATTTCGCCAGCCCATAGTTCAAACTCCGACACAAGAATTCGCCGTGGGGTTGACAGCCTCCCGACGGGAAAGTGAAGCCTCCTATTCCCCCTTGGGAGAGCGACTAGCTTTCCCCGGTTTAGGCGCTGATGAACAGGGACGCACCAAGGTATCTGCGTTGCGATTTTTTCAAGAATGGACTTCTCGTAACAGCCATGAAGTCATCGCCCTCCGCTCTCAATTTAGTTTGGGCATAGATGCGTTGAATCCCACGATTAATCAAAATCCTCCCGACAGCCGTTTTTTTGCTTGGCAAGGGCAAGCGCAGTGGGCACGCCTTTTAGCTCCTGAAACCTTACTATTACTTCGTTTAAATACGCAACTCGCATCCAGAACACTATTACCTTTAGAGCAATTTGGCTTAGGTGGGCAGGATAGCATTCGAGGCTACCGTCAAGATTACCTGCTGACGGATAATGGCACTTTTGTTTCTGCTGAAGTTCAAGTACCGATTCTGCGCTTACCCCAGATAGATAGCACCTTACAGGTTGTCCCCTTTGCGGATTTTGGTATTGGCTGGAATAGTTCTGGTGAAAAGAATCCCGATCATAATATTCTAGCTGCTGTTGGTCTGGGTTTGCGTTGGTCACAGAGCGATCGCTTCACCGTTCGTCTTGACTGGGGCATTCCTTTAGTATCTGTTGACTCAAATGAGAGAACATTACAAGAAAACGGTCTGTATTTTAGTTTATTCTATAATCCTTTTTGAATTTTGAATTTTGAATTGTTAATCTGGGTATCCTATGAAAGACAAGGTTGGATGATATAGACGAAGGGACAAAGTTTATAACTTATGTATGAGTGGAGAAAACAGCTAGAACTTTTACCGCAAAAACTGATTGAACAATTAGCCATCTCATTCCAGAAGATGAAGAGTGCTGAATTTCGTTAGCGGATAGCTATGCTTTAGCCCGTGTGGAATGTGGGTTAAAAGACCGCCTCCAAGGGGAGCAACAGAACAGCAGGGTATGTACCAAGTACATAACTACTGAGTAATTTTTAATTGACTCAGGAATCGGGACTGAGTGCAGTTAATCATGAACAGAAAGGCTAGTTTGCACCCTCAAACTAATTTTGAAATCACCGACGGTGACAACTTTGATTGAGCAAATCTCCCCAGAAGTGCAGACTGAAAGTCTGTACTTCTGGGAGTAGTATTTTTCAGACTAATACATAAGGATATAAGAATTTGAGGAACAGCCATGCTAGGAAATGAGCGGGAAAAAATACGCCATCTGTTGGTCATTCAAGACCTGGAAGGGCAGCGAACTGTCCCCTTGCAAGAAACTACTTATTCTCTGGGGCGGCATCCCGCAAACACTATTGTCTTGGCTTCCCGGTCAGTATCAATGCAACATGCAATTTTATTGCGAGTAACTGTTCCAGAGACTGACCAATACGGCTTCCAGATTATTGATGGCAACTACAAGGGAAAAGCAAGTACTAATGGCTTATTTGTAAATGGGACTAAATGCTTTTCTCATAATCTCAGAAACGGAGATATCATCGCCTTTGGCGGAAATCAAGCTCAAGCTAAATATTATGCTATTTCCAACCTCTCAGAAGAAGCATTTTCTGAATCTCATGATGTTGAAGACTTATCTGGTTTCTTATCAGAGCAAGCCAGTCCTGCCAATCCTTTTCAAACCCTAGCTGTTGATACCACTTTTGAAGCCGCTAGTGAATCCGCCCTAGCTCGCCTAGCATCCTTTCCTGAACTCATCCCGAATCCAATTATTGAGATGGATTTTGAGGGAACAGTTACTTATCTCAATCCAGCCGCAACTCTCAAGTTTCCCAAACTTCGGGAAGTTGGCACGCAACACCCGATATTAACCGGACTTCTGAGTGGAGTTAAGAATCTAGAAAAAAATTCTTTTGTGCGGGAGGTGGAAGTAGGCGCAGAAGTTTTTGAACAATCGGTTCTCTACCTTCCTGAAAGTGATTTAATTAGAACTTTTATTATTAGGGATATTACAGAGCAAAAACAGGCGACAGCTGAACTGCGTCAGCGCGATCGCTTGCTACAAGCAGTTGCGGAAGCCGCTAATTATTTGCTGGGGGAAATAAATTACGAAACTGGTATTGATCGAGCTCTAGCTGTATTGGGCCAAGCAGCCAAGGCAGATCGTGCCTATCTCTTTCAAAACCATCCCCATCCTGTTACAGGGGAAATGGCAGTCAGCCTACGGTTTGAATGGACACACTCCTTTCTTGAATCTACCCACCAGCATTGGCAGAATCAGCCTTATCAAGCTTCTGGATTAGCTCGTTGGTATACTGTTCTTTCTAGCGGCCAGGCGATTAGCGGACTCACCCAAAAATTTCCGATCGCCGAACAAGAATTCCTGATTAGAGATGGCATTCAATCCCTTCTCCTAGTCCCTCTTTGCTTCGAGAAGGAGTTCTGGGGTTATCTTGGCTTGGCAGACTGCACCTTTGAGCGTCATTGGTCTAGGCACGAAGAATCTACCCTTTTGACAATGGCCGCCAGTATCATTGGTACGCAGCAGCGTCAGCAAGTAGAAGAAAAGATTCGCTATCAAGCCCTCCATGACCTGCTGACAGGGTTGCCCAATCGCCTACTATTTAACGAACTGCTCACTAAAACCCTGCCCAACGCCACTCGGAATGGGGAAAGTTTAGCTGTGATCTTTCTCGACCTGGATCGTTTCAAGGTGATTAATGACACTTTGGGGCACACTCTGGGAGATCAATTGTTAGAAAGCGTCGCTCAAAGATTACAAGACTCACTCAGAGGCGGAGACACCATAGCCCGTTGGGGAGGTGATGAATTCACTATCTTACTCCCGCGAGTCAATGATATTGAAGAAGTAACGCTGGTGGCGAATAGAATGTTACAAGCCTTAGAGGATGCTTTCCATCTCCAAGGGCATGAACTTTATGTGACTGCCAGCCTCGGTATTGCATTGCTTGATAGCAACAGTCCTGATGCCGAAACACTAATTCAGCACGCAGATGCCGCTTTATACTACGCCAAAGACAAAGGGCGGAATAACTACCAATTCTACAGTGTTTCCCTGAGCGCCAAAAATCCTGAACTCCTGACTTTAGAAAAGAGCTTGCGCTATGCCCTAGAACGTAAAGAATTTACGGTATACTATCAACCTCGTGTGAACATTGCCACAGAAGAAATTACTGGTATGGAAGCTCTGTTGCGTTGGCAGCACCCAGAGATGGGGTTGGTCGCACCCAGTGTCTTCATTCCCCTCGCCGAAGAAAGTGGATTAATTGTCCCCATCGGCGAATGGGTGCTGCGGACAGCTTGTAGCCAAAATAAAACCTGGCAAGATATGGGATTGCCACCGATAACGATCGCTGTCAATCTTTCTCTGAAGCAGTTCCGCCAACCCAAATTGCTGGAGATTATAGCCGAAATGTTAGAACAAACGGCGCTAGAAGCCCGCTTTTTAGAATTAGAAATTACCGAAAGCACAGCCATTGAAAATTTAGATTTTACCAAAACGGTGTTAGAGAATTTACAGCAGATGGGTGTTTACATCTCCATTGATGACTTTGGTACGGGTCATTCCTCACTCTCGCGCCTACAGCTTTTGCCACTCCACAATCTGAAAATAGATAAGTCTTTTATTCAAGATTTGACGCACGATGTCAAAGTTGCTCATATTATCAAGGCCATAGTTGGCTTGGGACAGAGCTTGGGATTGAAGTTGACAGCCGAAGGGGTAGAAACAGAAGAGGAACTGGCGTTCTTGAGATCGATCAACTGTGACGATGTACAGGGCTTTTTATTCTACCGGCCACTTTCTGCAAAGATTGCAACAGAAATTCTCGAAAGTAAACGCCCAACATTCTAGTACTTTATGAAAGGGAACAGGGGATAGGGAAAACTGTTTGTACCAGTGACGATACAATAGCATTGATTGTTTTGCTGCCAACCTTTTTCGTTCTATGCTGCCAGTCATTTATTCCGACGAATTTTTAGATCACAAGACTGGAAAATATCATCCCGAAAGACCAGAACGCTTGATAGCGATCGCTACTGCCCTAAAAGCAGCTATATTCGCAGATAAAATTACCTGGCGTGAGCCGACACCAGCATCAGAACAGCCATCACTGATATCTGTGTTAGTGAAAGCCCATAGCCCAGCCTACATCAAAAAACTTTGGCAAATCGCTTCTAGTGGCGGCGGTCCTTTGGATGGAGATACGCCAGTTTCCCCGCGCAGTTATGATGTGGCATTGTTGGCAGTCAGTGCCTGGTTAGATGGAGTTGAGGCTGTCCTAAAGTCGGCTAATCCGGCTTTTGTATTGGCGCGTCCCCCAGGACACCATGCAGAAAGTGATGCGGGGATGGGCTTTTGCCTATTTTCTAATGCAGCGATCGCCGCTTTATTTGCCCTGGAACAACCTGGAATTAACCGCGTCGCCATCCTCGATTGGGATGTGCATCACGGTAATGGTACTCAGGCGATCGTTGAAACTGAAGCACGCATCGCCTACTGTTCCCTACATCAGTACCCATGCTATCCCGGTACTGGAAGATCGACAGAACGCGGCTTTCATAATAATGTCTTAAATTTACCTGTACCCCCTGGTAGTGATATTGCAGTATATCAGCCACTATTTGAAAGACAGGTCGTACCGTTTTTAGCTAACTTTCAAGCGGATTTACTGATTGTGAGTGCTGGCTATGATGGCAATGCCGCAGATCCTTTGGCAAGTATCAATTTGCAGCCAGAAGACTACGCTTTGTTTACTGATTATTGTCTAGGCGTAACTCGTAAAATTGTATTTGGCTTAGAAGGTGGTTACGATTTTGATACTCTTTCTCGATCAGTTGTAGCGACGATTGAACGCTGTTTACTTTAAGAAGAATTCAGAATTAAGGAGTCAGAATAAAGTATCGTATTGTACAAAAAATCCTGACTTTACTAGAAGTATTGACTTGCCTGAAAAAGTTTAGACAAAATGCCAGCATTCTAGAAATTTGATTGCTATATTAGATTAGATAACTATTCTGGCAAGGGTTGAAAAGCTGTGCGGGATGATTTACAGGGCTTGGAAATTAGTCAGGATGAACTACAAAAGCTGGCTAATTTGCCTGTCAATGAGCAACTTTTAATCATCACAAATCCTCTGAAACTATTAGCAAATATATATATCCAAAAGCTGAAAAGCTCTGAAGGTGCAACTGTAGTTTTTATTGGATTTTCTACATTTGTTTTTGTCTATATTTTATTTGATATAATTATTAAATTTTTTGTGACGTGGATCACAGTTCCATCTTGGATATTGTTAATTATCTTAGGTCTTTGGGTTGGCGGACTTACGCAAACTATCTTATATTTAATCTGGAAAACTAGAAAGAAAATTGTCAAAATTAATATGACAAAATCTCTGCAAACTCTGTTAAATGAGGTGAGTAGATATAATACTGTTATTAGAGTAATAGATATTAATGACCAAATAGAAGAAGCTGGTAATCCAGAAGTAGTTATAAAGGAAAGGGAAGGTGTTATCGAAGCGCTTAAACTCACCAAAGCTGATTTAGTTCGCGCTTTGAAGACAGAAAGGATTTTGAGGGAGCATAAGAGCTTTATCCTTAGTAATACAGAATTATTCGTCAACAATTTAGCAACTTTAACAGCCATGCAAGTAACCGAACAGGCTACCGAACATGGAAGGTTGCTCAATGAAGCATTACAAATTGCGTTAGATGTGCAAGACGAAATGAAAAGATTACAGACTCAGCGTTAAAACTAATACTCAGGGCAACGTGGGTAAAAGAAGTGAATTAGACAAAGCCTACATGCTCAGGTTAAGGCAACGTAACCGACTCACCAGATATTCTCAATGGCTTTTTCCATAATCCTTCCCACGGTTGCGATCTCCGGTCTAACATAAAGAATATTCGTAAAGCGATCGCTTATCCGCATGGACTGGAAAGAAATCAGAGGTAACTGGGTAATCATTCCCCGAAATCCCATCGGTATCATCCATTTTTTAGGAGGTGCATTTGTCGCCACTGCACCGCACATCACTTATCGCTGGTTACTGGAAGAACTGGCAAGTAAAGGTTATGTTGTAATTGCTACGCCTTTCGTCAATACATTGGATCATACTGCGATCGCACAATCCGTACTGCTAAACTTTGACCGCACTCTCGAACGCTTACATGACTCTGGAGCATTACGCAAGCTTTACTTCCCCATCTACGGCATTGGACACAGTATGGGTTGTAAACTTCACTTGCTCATTGGTAGCCTCTTTAAAGTAGAACGCGCAGGCAATATTTTAATATCCTTCAACAACTACGCCGCAAAAGAAGCTATCCCCTTAGTAGAACAGTTCAATTCTACTTTTACGATCGAGTTTACCCCCTCACCTTTGGAAACTAACAAGCTTATCCAAGATCATTACAATATCCGGCGCAATTTATTAATAAAATTTAGCAATGACACAATTGATCAATCGGCAGCTTTAACCAAAATCTTACAAGAACGCTTTGATGAGATGGTGACAACACAAACGTTACCAGGAACTCACACAACACCTCTAGGTCAAGATATTAAATGGCAAACTGGAACATTTTTCACTCCCTTTGATGCCTTAGGGCAATGGTTCAAGCAAGAAGCATACCGCGACTTGAATCAGCTAAAAAGCAATATTCTTTTGTGGTTAAATCCTCTGACAGCACCATAATGTTTTATGACTGTTAAACAGTCATAAATTCGACGTAAAAAGATAAATTAGTTAGTATTATATCTGGATATACTACTAACTAATTAGTCGATATCATATTTTTATTTCCTATTTTTACAGCCAACTATTAATGAGTGTTTCATCCAACTTTTTATGTTTCAAATACTAGTAATTGATGACGACTATTCAATAAAAATACTCCTGAAAAGGATGTTAGAAAAACAGGGTTATGAGGTAGTTACTGCCAGTAGCGGCGAAGAAGGAATAGAAAAGGCACTGGCTTACAATCCAGCATTAATTATTTGTGATTGGATCATGCCGGGGTTGAGTGGACTGGAAGTTTGCCATCGCATTAAGAAAGACCCCAAATTTTATACCACATTCTTTATTTTATTAACATCCTTAGATTCCGTTGCCGATTGCGTCAAAGGTCTAGATGCTGGTGCTGATGATTTTATCTCCAAACCTATCGAGCACAATGAATTACAAGCACGGGTAAGAGCGGGATTACGCCTGCATCAATTGAGTAGAGATTTGCAAGCTCAAAAGTTGCTTTTAGAATCAGAAATGTCAGAAGCCGCAGAATATGTGCGATCGCTGCTGCCTCTTTCCATGACTGAACCCTTCAATATAAATTTCCGATTCATTCCCTCGCGGCAACTTGGCGGTGATTGTTTCGATTACTACTGGCTCGATGCTGATTATCTGGCAATTTACTTAATGGATACTGCCGGACATGGCCTCAAAGCTACTCTTCCCTCTGTTTCAGTGCTGAATCTGCTGCGTTCTCGTGCGCTCAAAAGTCTGGATTATTATCAACCTAGTGATGTATTGAAGGCTTTGAATGATACCTTTCAGATGAATTATCAAAATGACAAATACTTTACGATTTGGTACGGAGTTTACAACCGAATCAACCGCCAGTTAATTTATGCTAGTGCAGGTCATCCACCAGCAGTTTTAGTAACCGGCACATCTCCAAGGAAGTCTGAAGTTAAACTCTTGAAAACGCCCGGTATGCCAGTTGGGATGTTTCCAGAGGCAAAATATGTTGATGGCTTTTGCAATATTGAAAAATTCAGTACCCTTTACATTTTTAGTGATGGCGCTTATGAACTCACTAAATCAGATGGCACACTTTGGAGCTTGGATGCTTTTATTCAGCTACTAGTTAGCTTACAAGATCCTGTTGATTGCCAACTTGAGCGCGTACTGAGTTATTTAATCGCTCTGAACTCCAAAGATGGTTTTGATGATGATTTATCTATTTTGCAAATTAACTTTAATTAACTAATTCTTTGAGACTAAAACCTGATTAAATGCTTCTTGGCTGGGGAAGATTTCAAATACTTTATCCATATTAGTCAGTTCAAATAATATCCTGACTTGCTCATTAACTGAGCAGAGAACGAGCTTAGTATCTGCGGCTCGCAAGGTTTTGAAAGCTAATACTAAAGCTCCCAAACCTGAGCTATCCATAAATGTTACATCTTGAAAATCAACTAATACAATTTTCGCACCACTTACTAAAATATCAGTAATCTTTTGCCGAAACTCTTGTGAAGTTGTGGCGTTTAAATTACCGATGATCTTAATAACTTTTACTTGTTCTCTCATAATACCTCACTCTAATTTGTGTAAATGATACTCTGTTGTCGTTAGTATATCCCAATCATAGATCATAAAAAAAATGCTTACCATTTGAAGAAGTATTCAGAAGTCAGAATTCATGAGTCAGAATCAAGACGCTCTCGGATGAGCTAACACTGGGCTATCAGTGAAGGATTCAGACCGGCACTTCGACCCTTCTCTACGAGACGCTCTTGCTAGCTTGCTTCCCCATAGGGGTAGGACGTAGGCTCAGGGCAGGCAAGCTCTGTTACCACCACTAATAGAAGACCATCAAATCGTAGATTTAGTAGGGGTGCAAAAACGCCGTTTATTCAGACGCTCGCAGACTCGATCTAAGCATACCCCTTTGGGGAAGCAAACTACGCGTAGCGTCTCTAAGAGTTGCTATGCCGTTGGCGTTCGCGTAGCGTTTCCCCTTGAGAGAAGAGAAGGCTTTACGCTGCGCTATCCGCTTTTTCGGTCAAAATTCAGCATGAATTCTGACGACTGATGCCTTTATTCTGTTTTGATAAATTGGTGTATTTATCCCATTACTAAAGCCCATAACTTTGAGGATGTTTTACCCCAAATCCTGATGAGTAAAAAATTTAGCATTAGCTCCGGTGTAAGTAGCTACAATATGACCATCGCCAGTCATTTGATATTTGTATGTCACTAATCCTTCTAAACCAACGGGGCCGCGGGGAGGCATTTGTTGTGTACTAATCCCGACTTCTGCACCGAAACCATAGCGGAAACCATCAGCAAATCGGGTAGAACAATTGTGAAAGATATTGGCTGAATTGACAAGTCCAAAGAAAGTTTCAACAGATACTGAATCTTCAGTAATAATCGCGTCAGTATGACGAGAACCATATTCGTTAATATGGGCGATCGCATCTTCTATAGAATCTACAATCTTAATCGACAAAATAAAATCGCTGTATTCAGTTTCCCAGTCTGTTTCTGTTGCAGTTGTAATGTTAGGCAAAATCGCTAAGGTACTTTTATCACCTCTTAATTCCACATGGCGTTCTTGCAAAGCATCGGCAACTTTTGGTAAAAATTCTCTAGCAATAGAGGAGTGAACTAGCAAAGTTTCAATCGCATTACAAACAGCAGGATATTGCGCTTTGGCATCGACAGTAATCGGAACTGCTTTAGAAATATCAGCCGCTTTATCTATATAAAGATGACAAATTCCATCGGCGTGACCTAGTACCGGAATGCGCGTATTTTCCTGCACTAACCTCACCAAGGAATTAGAACCTCTAGGAATAATTAAATCTACATATTTATCTAATTTCAAAAGTTCTAGAGTTTCTTCTCTAGTTGTTAGCAACTGTACCGCATCAGGGTTAACAGCAGTATGAGATAATCCTTGCTTAATTGCCTTAACGATCGCTTCACAAGAACGCACCGCTTCCTTTCCACCTTTAAGGATTACACCATTGCCCGATTTGATCGCCAAGGAAACAATTTGAATCGCCGCCTCTGGACGTGCTTCAAAAATAATCCCCAAAACACCTAAAGGACAAGTGATCCGCTTGAGAGTCAAACCAGTGTCTAGTTCGCGGTGAATCTGGAGTTTACCCACTGGATCAGCTAGCTTACCAACATCTCGTACCCCAGCGATCGCATCTCTTAATTTATGTTCATCCAACTGCAAGCGTTTATAAAGCGGTTTGGAAATTCCATCGGCAGTAGCAGCTTCACAATCAGCAACATTTGCCTTTAAAATTTCATCTCTAGCTGATTCTAAAGCTTGAGCGATCGCTTCAAGTGCTTGATTTTTTGCCTCACTGGAGAGGATCGCTAGCTTACTTGCAGCTTGACGGGTTTGCCCTGCGATCGTAATTAGGGGAGAAGCAATGTCAAGAATAGTCATAGCACAAATCTTTACTTTTTCCTCATCTTATCAACCAGAGTTGATGATTAGACATCTGGTGAAATTAATTATGCGTTGCCCGAAATCCTTGGTAAGCACAATTCATGAATTTTCATTCTTATCTCTATTGGTATGTCTTCCTCCAATCGGGTGAACCATCTGGGTTATCAATAATTACTCTGATCGGGTGAAGCTTGATTGGGTTCAAAACATTTATTCTGTAATTATCAAACACAGACAGATTAGAGCTTTTAATTTTACATCGATCAAAATATTTTAAGTATTATTACATAGATAACTTGAAAATCTTAAATATGATTTATGCGTTCCAGAGACTAGAGAGACATAGTAATTTATGTTTCTCTAGTCTTTTACTTTTGTTCGCGTAGAATTTCCGCGAACTTACTCTTTTTTGTCCAAAGTCCAATCAAATGTAAAATGGGATGTATTACTGCTCTTTGGCAAGTTGGGCTTTTGCCTGTTGCCAGAGAGTTTCTAACTCATCCAAACTGTAATCAGAAAAGGGACGATCAACAGCTGCCTCCATTTTTTCTAATCGCTGGACAAATCGCTGATTGGTGCCTTGCAAAGCAGCGCTAGGGTCAAGATTATGCCAACGGGCTAGCTGAATCACCGCAAACAGTAAATCGCCTAATTCTGCTTGTTGTCGTTCTGGTGTTTCCTCAGCTAGAGCCTGTTGAAACTCCCCCAACTCCTCATCAAACTTATCCCAGACCCCCTGAATATTTTCCCATTCAAACCCCATAGCCGCAGCCTTTTGAGAAATCTTCATCGCCGCCGTCAGTGGGGGAAGGGTGCGTCCATAACGAGCGAGTTTAGCACTAAGTTTTTGACTGTCTGCGAATGCTTCGCCTTTTTCGGCAGCTTTAATTTGTTCCCAATTTTGCCGCACCTCATCCACACTTGCAACAGACACATCACCAAACACATGGGGATGACGGCGAATCAACTTTTGGGAAATCCCCTGAGTTATTTCTTTGAGGGAAAATTCTCCAGATTCGCTAGCAATTTGGGCTTGCAGTACCACTTGTAATAATAAATCGCCTAACTCCTCTGCGATCGCAGCACAATCCCCACCCTTAATCGCGTCCACCACCTCATAAGCTTCTTCAATGACATAAGGTATCAGCGTTTGGGCAGTTTGAGCCAAATCCCAAGGACAACCACCATCAGGCGATCGCAACTTCGCCACTACCTCAATCAACTCCTGCAAAGCCACCAAACTCTCATCTTGATTTTCCATACCTCAGCCTACCCCTGCGCTTCCCTGAGCGTTCCTTTGCGTTAAAAAAATTATTTCTTCAATCTCGCCCGACCACTCCTCACTTTCCGCTTCTTAATTTTGCCACTAGGAAGCAACCCCCTAACCCCTTGTTTTTGAAAGCGCTTGTATGCCGAACCCCCCCAATCGCTGAGAGAATGACTCATCGCACCGAGTTCCAACCCCAAAAACAGAGCAATATATTCAGTATCGTAATCCACGAGCGATCGCCCCACAGTTCTACCCAAATCCTGCCAAGTAAAACTCAGATTCCATAACCTTTCGGCGATCGTGATCACGAAAATTGCCAAGATAGCGAGTAAACAGCCGAGATAAAGTACCCGGAGGATCGTGCCAATAATCGGCCCGTGGGATAAAAAAGAACGATGACGGAGACTTTTTTGATAAGGTAGCCAAATCCAGCGCAACAAACCCCAGCGTTGAAATTGCACAGAGTAAATATCCAAATCGGGGCCAAACATCAGCCCTCCAAATAGAAATCCGCCTGCAACCAACAAAGTCGCATTGCTACTGCGAGTCTGCCAGAAAGTAACGCCCGCCACGAACGGCAGAGCATACATTGTAATGCGATCGTGCGTCCGACCAGAGGGCATCCTAAATCCTGTTAGCGATAGCGGGGCGTTTAGCCCGTGTTGAGTAACTGAATATTGAGTCAGTATAAGAGAAAAAAAGATTTTCCCAAAACTACTAGCGCAACGCGAAATATTTTGCTATAGTAGTTAAGGATTGGGCGGTTAGCTCAGTTGGTAGAGCGCCTGCCTTACAAGCAGGACGTCATCAGTTCGAGTCTGGTACTGCCCATTACGAAAAGCCGCCATTTGGCGGTTTTTTAATTGGAAGCATAGTTTTGCCGCCGTGATTTACGGTGATATTATTATCGTAAATCTCCTGAAATTACCTGCAATTACCGAATAATTTTAGCTCAAATTTAGCATGAAATTAACGATTGAGATAAGGTTCCACTCATGCGATCGTTTTTCCTGGTAGATGGGCGATCACCTTTTTGGTGGTTAGCCAAAGCATTACGTAAAAGTCGCCCCAGTTATGGAGTTCTTTAACCGCCGAGTTCAGATTTGCCGAGAAGCGATCGCTCTGAATGTAGTTTAATCAGTTTTAGGAGAGGGATCAGTCTTAGAAAACGAAGGGCCGAATTCAGAAAACGAACGGTTGAATTCAGGCGATCGCAAATCTAACTTTTAACATGGTACGCTTTGCACAAAACTTGCCTATTCTTGATTTGAGGAGAGGCGATCGCGCAAATCTGCTAAATTTTCATGCACACTAACAGTTAGGGGATGATCAACCCCTAACTGTTGCTCACAAATATCCAAAGCCTGGATGAACAAAGGTTCGGCTTTGCTATAGCTTCCCTGTAAATGGTAGAGTTTTGCCAAATTGTTCAGGCTAATTGCCACATCTGGGTGTTCATTCCCCAGCAAGCGTTTTCTCATGGATAAAGCTTCGATGAACAAAGGTTCGGCATCGCTGTACCTTCCCTGTGAATAGTAGAATGCTGCCAAATTGTTCAGGTTTTATGCCACATCTGGGTGTTCATCCCCCAGCAGGCGTTTTCTCATGGATAAAGCTTGGATGAACAAAGGTTCGGCATCGCTGTACCTTTCCTGTGAATAGTAGCATGCTGCCAAATTGTTCAGGTTTTGTGCCACATCTGGGTGTTCATCTCCAAGCAGGCGTTTTCTGATGGACAAAGCTTCCTTGTACAAAGGTTCGGCATCGCTGTACCTTGCATGTGAGTGGTAGAGTAATGCCAAATTGTTCAGGCTTTGTGCCACATCTGGGTGTTCATCGCCCAGCAAGCGTTTTCTCATGGACAAAGCTTCCTTGTACAAAGGTTCGGCTTCGTTGTACCTTCCCTGTAAACGGTAGAGTTCTGCCAAATTGTTCAGGCTAATTGCTACATCTGGGTGTTCATCGCCCAGCAGGCGTTTTCTGATGGACAAAGCTTCCTTGTACAAAGGTTCGGCATCGCTGTACCTTGCATGTGAGTGGTAGAGTAATGCCAAACTGTTCAGGCTTTGTGCCACATCTGGGTGTTCATCACCCAGCAAGCGTTTTCTCATTGAAAAAGCTTCCTTGTACAAAGGTTCGGCTTCGTTGTACCTTCCCTGTAAACGGTAGAGTTCTGCCAAATTGTTCAGGCTTTGTGCCACATCTGGGTGTTCATTCTCCAGCAGGCGTTTATTCATGGACAAAGCTTCGATGTACAAAGGTTCGGCATCGCTGTACCTTCCCTGTAAAACGTAGAATCCTGCCAAATTGTTTACGCTTTGTGCCACATCTGGATGTTCATCCCCCAGCAAGCGTTTTCTCATGGATAAAGCTTGGATGTACAAAGGTTCAGCTTCGTTGTACCTTCCCTGTAAACGGTAGAGTTCTGCCAAATTGTTCAGGCTAATTGCCACATCTGGATGTTCATCCCCCAGCAGGCGTTTATATATGGACAAAGCTTGGATGTACAAAGGTTCGGCTTCGCTGTACTTTCCTTGTGAATCGTAGAGTCCTGCCAAATCGTTTAGGCTAATTGCCACAGAAGGGTGTTCATCCCCAAAACGTTTTCTAGCAGCTGATAAACATTGTTCACGCCACGGTAATGCTTGGGTGTAAGCTCCTTGACCTTCGTAAAATCTACCCAAGCCTATAAAAGGACAGATTAAATCATCATCGCTTAACCAAGCTTGGTAAACTGTGGCAGCTTCTGCAAGATGAGGGATGGCAAGAGTTGCTTGAGCAATATCTCTCAATGTGGGTGTCTGAGGAATATCTTTTGCTACTACTACCATTACTTGGCAAAGCGATCGCTTTAATTCCTCTGCTTGCTGTAAATCTATAAGCTTATATTGAAAAAACTCCCTTAGCAGTGGATGTAGTTGATAAACTCCCTCATCTTTGCGCTGAAGTAAATGCAAATTCAACAACTTATCATCTCTAATTTCTTCTAACTCTTCCTCGTCTTCATCTGGTAAACAGTGTTCCACCAATTTCCAAGATATAGGTGCGGCGGCAAATAAACTCAGCAAACAACCAAGCTGCTTGTCATCATCCTCTAATTCCTGCCAACTTAACTCAAAAGCTGCTAACACACCCCGTTGTCCTGTCATGTTACCTTCTGACTTGGACTTAGAGAGGGAACGCTCATCTAGTCGTTTTTCTTTCAATCGCCGCAACATTTCTGTTACAGACAAATCCCGTTTCCGCGCTAGATATCGCCCCACTAATTCCAAACCCAAGGGCAAATATCCCAGCCACTCACACAATTGATTTGCTACAGCTAATTCTTTTTCAATTCGCCCCGGTGTATCTTTGAGTAAAGACTTTAATAACTCCAGCGCCGCTTCTGGTTGCAGCACATCCAAAGATAATTTTGCTATGCCTCCAAAGTACTGACGTGTAGTCATCAGCACTTTAAATCGGGAAGATGGCGATGGTAGATAAGGCTTGACTTGCTCGTAATCACTGACATCATCCAACACTAGCAGCACATCACCCTCACGCCAATGCCGAAAGCAATATTGGACTTGCGCGAGTAATTTTTGGTTAGAATCTTCTGTTAAATTCTCTGGCGGGTTTAAGTCAAGCTGCGTTCTGGCAAACTGTACAACTTGAATGCCCAGATCTCCAGCCCTTGCCAGTAACCAGCAAATTCCACCCTTGTAAGTTTCACGGTGAGCCTTTGCATATTGTAAGGCCAATTCTGTTTTACCCAGTCCACCCATGCCAGCGATCGCTGCAATGGCCACCTGATTATCTTCCTGCAACATCTGGTGAAGGGTTTGCAGTTCGGCTTCACGTCCAACAAACTTTAACACCCCACTCAGGGGAAGATTTTGCGGAATACCTTTTGCCTTGGGAGTTTTCCCCTGGTTTTCATTCTGGGTAAAGCTCCCAACTGTGATATCGCGGGCTTGAACATTTTCAAACGCACTCTGCTGTATTTTCTCAGAGTTAGGGCGATCGTTCATGATTTTAGGCTTTTATGTTCACATCACCAACGTCAAGATCGTCGCCAAATTGAGAATCAACCACCGCTTCTTGATTCACTGAACCGTCTCTCGTGGCTGCCAAATCTATATCGCCTACTTTAGCCTTACCTTTTACCTGAACTCCCTTGAGAACAATTTGATTAATCGTTTCGTTTGATTTAAGCTGCGTCATTAATTCCTGTAAACGGTTGGCAAAGGCTTCATCTTCTTCCATCTGTGTTTCCAGTTCATCTTGGAACTTTGAGGTATTCTTCTCTATAGGATTTTCTTGCGCTCGTGTCAGTAGTCCTTCAGTTCCCGCAGCCTGGAACTTTTCACGAATAGCATTCAAGAGTTGAGCAACTTTTTCTGAAACACCTTTTCCTAAAGTTTTTCCTCCTTCTTTGAGGGCTTCTGAGAAAATAAGAGTTGCGATTCCAGCCGCCGTCAGTGTTACAAGTTCCATAATTATAAAATAGTTAATTGCACTTGGAGATACAAATGTAGCTCTGTCTATTTCGGAAATATATCACACACATTAAAGTCAACACACCAACTGATGCAATTTGATACCCAACTGCTACCAAGCATTAATGCCACAGCCAAGAGAGAAAATGGTAAACAATATTATGTAGATGCCAACGGAAATCGCTTCCCTAGCGTTACTACAATACTTAATACCACCAAATCACAAGCAGACAGAGACAGATTATTAAACTGGAAAGCGCGTGTTGGTACAGAAGAAGCTACCCGCATTACTACAACTGCTAGCCGTCGGGGAACCCAAACACACAAACAAATTGAGCGCTACCTCCTTGGACAAAACCCTGTTTGTCCCGAAGCGAGTCGCCCTTATTGGGAGAGTATCCAGCCAGTTTTACAACAAATCGACACAGTTAGACTCGTGGAAGGCTCTGTTTTTCATCATGATTTGAGTTATTCTGGCAAAGTTGATTGTATAGCCAGCTATCAAGGTATTCCTTGTATTTGTGAGTGGAAAACAGCAGACAAACCCAAAGGCTCAATTGAGCATTTATATGAACATCCACTGCAACTTACGGCATACATAGGAGCCGCTAACGAGTATTATCGAGATTATGGTATTCAGTTAAAGCACGCTCTTTTGGTAGTAGCGATTCCAGAAATGCCAGCAGAGGTATTTTGGTTTGAATCAGCAGTCATCAAAGATTACTGGGAACAGTGGGAAAAAAGAGTTGTCCAATATTGGGAACGCAGAAACGTTTGGGGTTAGCCAGTGGAATTGTACAATTACCGAAATTGGAACCCCGCTTCCATTCCTCTCCCCGAAAGGTCGAGAGGCTTTGATTCTTGCTCCCCAACGCTAGTAGGGAAGGGGTTGGGGGTTAGGTTTGAGATAAAGTCGCACACGGCGTTAACCTTGTAATGGCAAGACAGTAATTAACCCAGAAAATCTTACAAAATCACCTATGTTGTGAGTGAGTAACTGAGGAATGCCATAAACTAGCATCGTGGCAACAATATTTGCATCATGAACTTGCTTACCACCAATAGTAATTTGCTCCATTAGAGATAAAAGTCTTTCTGTCACTTGGGCGGTTTCATCAGCTACTCGAAATTGAGCTTGAAAAAATCGGGTACGCTCAATTATGAGCGCAACAGGTCGGGGATTCATCAATGCTTGTGGACGACTAAGAGTCATTAAGAATTCCCGCAACACCTGGCGACTAATCCATAATTCAATTCCTGCGTCATAAAGATTTTCAATAGCCTGTAGTGCTGCTTGGTGAAAGGGAGATTCGGACACATTTGCATACACTAAAATGTTCGTGTCCAGAAATACAGAGTTAGCGACCCCAATCACCATACATATCCTCACGTCTTAGAGAAAGATTTTCAGGCCAATAACCATAATTATCTACAGGGAAGTTTAGAGGAGGGCGTTGTTCCTTGCTCTCTGCTTTCTCTGCCAAAGGCTTTTCATCAATTACTATTACCACCTGATGTTCACCCTCTGGAATATCCAATGGTAATTGCGCTGTAATCTTACCATCTTTTGTAACCGTGGCAATTGTTTCTATACTTTTCATCTCATTTCTCCTTAATCAATCCATCACAGCTAACACAGCTTTCGGCAATAACTTATCTTTAAACCAAACAATTCTTCCGGGGACATCATTTAATTTTACTCCCGCCTTTTCTAAATTAAGTCGCTCAGAAATTGCCAAAATCAAGTCGTCACGTCCAGCCCGCCGCACCTGAGAAAACTTTTTTTGTAAATATTCAGGTCGCCAATAACCAACAATTTCTAATAAGAAAGTGCGTCCATCAGAATGCACCAAGCGAAAATCGGGAATCATCACGCTACCGGGAATTGGGATCAAATCAACTTCTCGCTCTAACGCCCAACCACTTTTCAACGCATCCCACTTATCAGCAAAGGATGCTTCTAGCATACTATCGTAGGGCTTCCCTGGTGGATAATGAGATACCAAACCACATTCAGAATTGAGAGTGAAACGTCCAGTTTTCCAAGTATTTGTATAAGCGTCGCGGCTTTGGAGAATCGAAGAAAGACTCCATCTAGTAACGTGAAGTAAAGCAGGAATAAGTTTTGCGATCGCTAACCCATACCGCGTACTAGAACTAAACAAACTCGTCGGCCCATCAATGGTAATTGTAAACCCGTGGTCAGCATCGCCCTCAATATAAGCCATCAATTGAAACAACTTTAAATAGCGGAATAACAGCTTATATTCACCCGGAACATTCCGATGAGCATTTAACACCAGTTGACTGGCCTTATAAAACACACCCTGTACCTGAGATAAATTATATCGATTCAACAAATCTGGTGCTGTTGGTGCATCAAACACAGTCAAAATCTTATTTTCAGATAAATCAGCATATAGTCCATTCCGAACCTGTTCCAATAAAACTTCCCGTTCAAGTTCTTGAGTTAACTCATCAGCAACTTTACCAAGAGTAACTTGTGTTGATTCCCGACTAGAAACAGACTTTGAAGCTAGCGAAAACACCCGTTCTCTTAACATTTGTGGTTCCAAAGGACTAACTACCTCAAAAGTGCAAAAACTGCTTTTGAGAATATAAGCTAATCCCCGCTTCACCCGATAATCTGTAGAATCTCCTTCAAAATCAGTCAGTTGTCGCTCAAGCACACCCTGAGTCTTCCCCACTGCTGATTGAAAATAATTAATTAACTCAATCGCCAACTCCGAAGTTTTCTGATCAATCTTCAGTCTCTTCGGAATAATCTCCTCCCCGTTTTGGCGATGCATCAGTAAATCTGTCGGTAACATCTGAATTTGGAATTTTAGATTTTGAACTTCCAGTTGAATAATTAATCTCTAACTGTTCCGCAGCCTTCAAACTCCCTTCCTTCCCACTCCCATACACAACCTCTAACTTCCCTTTATTCTCTTTCTTCCCTTCGTGTCCTTCTCTTCGAGACACTTCGTGAACGCGCCTTCGTGGTTCGTTACTCCTCTCCCCTCTCCGCCGCGCCGAAGTCCCTTCCTCACTCGTATCCTCCGCCACCACCTCATATAAAATCGCCCGCTTATTCTCAATATTCCCCTTCCGTAAAACCCTCCCCAATCGCTGAGTATACTCCCTAGCCGAACCCGTTCCCGATAAAATAATTGCCACAGAAGCCGCAGGCACATCAACACCTTCATTCAACACATGAGAAGCAACCAAAGTATTATATTTACCCTCTCGAAACTTTGTTAATATCTCATGCCGTTCCTTTACAGGAGTTTGATGGGTAATTGCCGGAATTAGTAACTCTTGAGAAATGCGGTAAACCGTTGCATTATCAGCAGTAAAAATCAAAATTCTTGCCGGATAATGTTCTGCCAATAAATTAACCAGAATTCGCAATTTACCATCAGTACCCAAGGCGATATCTTTTGCTTCCCGGTGCGCTAACATAGCTCTACGTCCAGATTGCGATCTAGCACTCATTTGCACGAACATTTGCCAACCTTGAAGACTCCCCAAAGAAATCTTAGATTGCTTCAAAAAGTCGTTGCGGGTTTGAATTAGTTGATTGTATCTTTCCCGCTCAAGTTGCGATAACTTTACCTTAATTTGAACAATTTCATGTTCTGCTAACGCCTTTCCCGCCAAATCTTCAGCGCGTTTGCGATATACTTCTTGGCCAATGAGAATATTTAAGTCAGCGTGTTTACCATCAGTGCGTTCCGGTGTCGCGGAGAGTCCCAGCCGATAAGGTGCGATCGCATATTCAGCAATCACCCGATTAAAATCTGTCGGTAAATGATGACATTCATCAAAAACAATCAACGCATATTGATTTCCCAACGTTTCGGCGTGAATTGCTGCACTATCATAAGTTGCAACTAAAATAGCCGTTCTATCCCGCGAACCACCCCCCAGCAATCCCACCTCAGCATCAGGGAAAGCCGCTACTAAGTGTGCATACCACTGATGCATTAAATCCAAAGTTGGCACCACAATCAGCGTCGTGCGTGGCGTTGACTGCATCGCCATTTGCGCCAAATAAGTCTTTCCCGCCGCCGTAGGAAGCACAACTACCCCTAGTCTACCCGCCAGTTTCCAAGCCGCTAGCGCCTCAGTCTGGTGGGCATAGGGTTCCATTTCCAGGCTGGGAACCAAATCTACAGGATAAAATTGCTTGGCCTCATCGATAAAATTAACATCTTCCGCTTGTAGTGCTTCCACTAGCGATCGGTATCTAATCGCCGGAATGCGGAATTTTTCAACTCGATCATCCCACGTAGCATAATCCATCCAACCTTTGCCGCGTGGTGGTGGATGCAAAATTAATGTGCCACGATCAAAATTTAATGTGGGGGTGCGAACCATGAGTATTGGGCATTGGGCATTGGACATTGGGCATTGGGCATTGGGCATTGGTAATTATTTCCATTCGCCATGCCCCACTCCCTACTCCCTTAATTACTAATAACGCAAAAAGTGCATGATTCATCCAAATAACTCAGACAAAACCCAACTAGATACGCTCATTAGTCACGGAATGTCCTATGGGCAAACCAACAATAATCTTGCCGAATCCTACAAAGAACAGCGACAGAGCTTTCAGCTGAAACGGCTGCAATTGCAAGCGCAGATTATCCTAGTAGCTGGCTTGACTTTGATCGCTTTTTTTCTTTGGGCAAATTCACAATTAGAAGGCAAGATATACGCCTTCAAAATCGGTCTTTTAGTAGAACTATTCACGTTCATTTGTTGGGGTTTATGTAAAAACTCTATAGGTCGTCGTTACCCAAACTTAATTTTTTTGAGTTTATGCTGGTCTGTAACTTGTGCTGTCCAAATTGATATAGCTTTGTTGTTTAATAGTCTGGAACCTAGAAGTAATATTTGGACTCTGATGTTTCTCACTCAGGCTACAATCGTTCCAGTGCAATGGTGGATACATTTAATTTCGCAAATTGGAACAATTGTTTGCTATTTAATTTTATATATCTTATATAATCCTATATTAAAAAATCCATTCGCTTTTTACATGGAGCAGGGTTTATACTTATTTTGGACCTGCATAATTTGTGTCTTCTCTGTCTATTTATACGAACGCTTGCGAAAAAAAGAATTTTACGCCCGTAAGGCAATGGAACTAGCGCAGCAAAAATCAGAAATGCTGCTACTAAATATTCTACCAGAGATGATTGTAGAACAATTAAAACAACAGTATACAACTATTGCCAATAGCTTTCTAGAAGTTACGGTGCTATTTGCCGATATTGTTGGCTTTACAGAGCTTTCAACTCGGACATCTCCTGCCGAATTAGTCGAGTTATTAAATACAATATTCTGTTTGTTCGACCAATTAGCAGAACGTCATGGAGTAGAGAAAATCAAGACGATTGGCGATGCATATATGGCTGTTGCGGGGTTGCCAAATAAGTCTAATAACCATGCTCCAGTAATAGCTAACATGGCCTTGAATATGCAAAATGCTATAGCTACGTTTAACGAAGAAAATAACCAGTCTTTTAGCATCCGTATTGGCATTAGTACAGGGCCAGTTGTGGCAGGGGTGATTGGGCTGAAAAAGTTTGCCTACGACCTTTGGGGAGATACAGTTAATACAGCTAGTAGAATGGAATCACATGGTATAGCAGGTAGTATCCAGGTTTGTGAAGCAACTTATCAGCTTTTAAAGGATAAATACTTTTTGGAGAAACGAGGTTTAATTATGGTTAAGGGTAAAGGTGAAATGATGACTTATATACTAAAGGGAATTAATTGAAAAAGTTAATAAATCTATTCTTTTTGATAGAGACTAAAAAATTATATATATAATTAGAGTGATAATTATCAGCTATTGTACCTTTACTAAAACTGAGTTTTACGACTTTAGATAGATTCGCAGTAACTAACTGCTAAAATGTGTATTTTTCCCCTGATAATAGGTGTTGAGCGATGTCTACGACGGGCGTAGATGCAGCATTATCTAGCTGATTTTGGGAATAATCCTTTAGCTAGCTGCATAAAAGGAGAAGCCACATTGAAAGGAACACGTTTCCTGCTAGCGCGTTATGCTGTGGGACTATTGGCTGTTGGTAGCGGATTGCTGCTAACACTATTGCTACAGCCACTACTGGAACCAACTATTTTTCTGCTGTTTTTTGCTGCCGTGGCGGTTAGTGCCTGGTATAGCGGCATGGAAGCAGGGTTGCTGGCTACCGCTTTGTCTACTTTAGCCGTCAGCTACTTTTTTTTAGAGCCAGTATTTTCGCTGTTTGTTGCGAGTCTAGATAGCATGGTGCGGTTAGGCTTGTTTGTGCTAGTGACAATACTTATTAGCTTGCTCAATTCCGAGTTACGCACTGCCAAACAATATCTTCAGGTGAGTGAGGCCAGGTTTAGAAGGTTGGTAGATTCCAACATTATTGGGGTAATTGTAGTCAAAATGGACGGAGCGATCGCAGAGGCGAATGATGCTTTTTTAGAAATGGTAGGTTATTCACAACAGGATTTGCTAGCAGGGCGAGTCCGATGGCGCGACATGATACCACCAGAATATATTGAAGCTAACGATCGCGCGATCGCAGAACTCACAACCAAAGGTGTGTGTCAGCCCTTTGAGAACGAATATATCCGCAAAGATCACAGCCACGTTTCCATCCTGTTAAGTTCTGCTTTATTAGAAAATAATCCAGATAATATTATTAGTTTTGTACTAGATTTAAGCGAACGCAAACAACTAGAGCTTGCCCTTTGCAAAAGCGAAGAACGCTACCGCGCTTTTTTAGAGCAGAGTTCAGAAGGTATTTGGTGCATCGAACTGGAAGTACCAATTTCGCCAGAGTGTCCAGAAGATGAACAAATTCAACATTTTTACCAATATGTTTACTTAGCAGAATGCAACAATGTTATGGCGCAGATGTATGGCAATTCTCGTGCCGAAGAAATGATCAGCGCCAGACTAGAAGACTTTCTCGTTTCCTCCGATCCAGATAATATTGCATACCTGCGTAGTTTTATCCGTTCTAACTACCGACTAATCGATGCAGAGTCCCACAAAATAGATCAGCAAGGTAATTCCAAATATTTTTTGAATAATCTGGTGGGAATTGTCGAAAAAGGGCTTTTAGTCAGAGCGTGGGGAACTCAACGCGACATCACAGAACGCAAGCAAGCAGAGCAACAATGCAAACAATTACTTGAGCGCGAACAGATAGCACGCGCCGATGCCGAAGCCGCAAACCGCATCAAAGATGAGTTTCTCGCCACACTCTCTCACGAACTCCGCACACCCCTAAATACCATAATGGGCTGGACACAGCTACTTAGGAATCGCAATTTGGATCAGACTACTACTGGCCGGGCACTAGAGACAATTGAGCGTAACACCAAATCACTGACGCAACTGATCGAAGATATCCTAGATGTCTCGCGGATTATTAGAGGTACACTTCATCTAAATATTCATCAGGTAAAACTTGTACCACTCGTAGAGGCAGCAATCGATACTGTGCGTGCAGCAGCCCAGGGCAAAGAAATTAGCATCAAATCTAGATTCAACCCGGAAGTCGGGGTAATTATGGGTGATGCCAACCGCTTGCAACAGGTTGTGTGGAATTTGCTCTCCAACGCCGTCAAGTTTACACCCAAGGGGGGAAGAGTTGATGTACAATTGCAGCGCATTCAATCCTATGTGCAAATTCGGGTGAGCGATACGGGAGAGGGAATTGCTGCCGAATTCCTGTCCCATGTATTTGAACGCTTTCGTCAAGCCGACAGTTCCAAAACGCGATCGCATGGTGGATTAGGATTAGGATTAGCGATCGTCCGCCACTTGGTAGAATTGCACGGTGGCACAGTCTCTGCCGAAAGTCCAGGAATTGGACAGGGGGCGACATTTATTGTCAATCTGCCAATGAAAGCCGTTGATGTAGAAACTAATACAGCAGAGGAGCTTTCATCTTCCGTGGATACCCAAGAGGCTAATAATTACCTGCCGAACTTAGATGACTTGCGGGTGTTGATAGTCGATGATGAGGCAGATGGGCGTCATTTGCTCACCACAATTCTGAGGCAGTATGGCACCCAAGTCATAGCAGCTGCATCTGCTTCTGAAGCACTGCTTGCCCTGCAAGAATTTAAACCCCATGTACTAGTGAGCGACATTGATATGCCCCAAGAAGACGGTTACACACTAATTCGTCAAGTGAGGGCGCTGCCAACAGATCAAGGAGGACGAATTCCAGCAGTGGCGCTGACAGCCGATGCTAGGGCAGAAGATCGCACACAAGCCCTGTTGGCAGGCTTTCAACTCCACGTCCCCAAGCCAGTTAATGCGGGTGAGTTAGCAGCTGTAATTGCCAATCTCACCGGACGCACTTGATTGGGGATTGGGCATTGGGCATTGGGCATTTGTGTTGCCTCGTTCCCAGTCTTAAGACTGGGAATGTATTCCGAGAGGGCTGCTGCCTCGCATCTTGCCACTGGAGGCGGAGCCTCGCACGATCGCTTCCCAGCCTAGAGGCTGGGAACCAGTCAGGGTAAGGGCTGTGTTTTAACTTAGTGCCATTCCAGGACTATTTCATTCTCATCTAGCTCGCCTCAGAATGAATTCTGAGTCTAATAGCGAAAGTCGTCTAAAGACGACTGAGAAAAGGTTATAGTCCGTTAAAACGGACTTTAGCTATTAGCCCGGAACTTTAGTTCTGGGCGGTTTATGTCTAGAACGAAATAGCCCTAGTGCCATTTGACTCGTTAATGGAGTTCAAAGCCTCATTAATGGAGTTCAAAGCCTCATTAATGGAGTTCAAAGACCTCTGCCCTCCCCCACTCCCCACTTCCCAGACTAGAATTATAATTGACGTGACATTCTCTAATAGCCAAAGTGTCAGACTCTTTGCCATTGCGCGATCGCTATCTTGCCTTAATCGATGAAATTGTTGAAACCACCCTCAAGGGCAAAATTAGCTCTGTTGAGATGGTGTATCAAATGCTGCTTAAAGGAATCACTTCCGGTACAGGGGAAGTCTTTGAGCTAGTTTTGAGCGATCGCCTGAATGCCCTCCAAAGTCAAGTAGATAGCGAAAAAGACGAACTCAAGAAAGGCAAGGCGACTCGGAGTTTGAGAGCCATTAAGACCATTCAAAGTCAATGGCAACGCTGGCAAGAACAAAACAAAGCCACAGAAGCGATCGCCTCCGCAGTTTCAGAAATTACCACAGCCCCTGCTGACGAGCGTCTGGCGACATTTTTACGGGTTACTGACCCCAATCAGAAGTATCCGCTAAATTTGCAACAGCTACAGCAGTTGTCAAGAGCATTACAGCAATTTGCTCAGGCAGATTCTGATTTAGAACAATTTTCCGAAGGGATTACCCGTGGTTTAGCTTCTTGGCAGCGATTGCAAGACAACTTGCTCAGTTGGATGTACGAGCAAAAAGAATCTTTAGGATTTGGCGGCGTACCCGGAGAACGTGGCCCTTGGGCAAGTTGGGCCAAACAACTGAATAGTGAGTTACCCAAAGCACTGCTTCGCACCTTGGCGATGGAAGAATCGGCAATTGAGTTTGCCCAGCGACAACGGGGAATCACCCTTAGAGATTGGGTGGAAATGGCATTGATTTTACAGTACTTGCAACGGGGACTAATTAACTGGTTTGACCAACAAGCTTACGATGTTAAAGCCGGGCCAAAGTTGTCCATTTCCACTTTCTTGACTTTTGCAGTGATTTGGAGTCAATTAGCAAGTGGTTTTGGGAGCATTGGGACAGTGTACGGCGATGCCTGTTCTCAAATCATGCTTCAGATTTTGCGAACCTTTGCCCAGCGTCCGTATTTTCCCTTTTACGGCGGGATTTTTGCCTCTTTTACTGGCACTTATTTGCGAGATGCCCTAGATTATTTGGATGAACCATTGCGAAGAGGCGAGGGAACCCAAGAAAAGGCGCGTATTTTGACCCTTCTAGGTTATTCTCAGCGTGCTTTAGGGCAATACCAGCGATCGATTGATTTTCATCAGCAGGCGCTAGAGATAGCCAGAAATGCAGGCGATCGCCCCTGTGAAATTGCCAATCTTAACCACCTCAGCCGTACCTACGTGCAACAGCAAAATTATGCTGAGGCAATTAACTATAGTCAACGAGCATTAATCCTAAGTCGGCAAGCAGGCGATCGCACCGGAGAGGCAAACGCGCTGGTAAATTTAGGTTATAGCGAAGTCATGCAAGCTCAGGAACTGGAAAACCTAGAACCCGAAACTTATGAAGCCGCAATTAACTATTTGGAACAAGGTTTAAGATTATCAGAAAAATTAGGCGATATTCAAAGTAAAGCTTTATGTGTCAGCAGCTTAGGAATTGCCTATTTAGTAATTGGACAACATCAAACTGCAATTAAATATCTTGAAGATGGCTTTAAAACAGCCCAAGTTTCTGGTGATTTGTATCTCCAAGGGCGGAACTTAGCTTATTTGGCAGAAGCTTATTACCATCTACAAAATTCCGAAAAAACTGTTTACACTGGCTGCTTGGGAATGTATCTTTTAGAGCAAATAGCTTCTAGTGAGTGGCGGCAAGCGGCAGGGTTACTGACAATTTTACAAGGACAAATCGGGGCAGAAGCTTTCCAAAAGTTCTTACAGCAACATCGCCCTAAAATCATTGCAGTTATCGGTGTGGATGGGTATGATCACATTCCGCAATTGTTAGAAGAATATAAGGGAGATATGTAAACAAGTAATTTGATCATTAGGATAGCGATCGCTAAGAATAATTACGGGCGATGTTATACCGCAGTCGCCTTCGCAATTTTTGCAAGCAATCGCAACGCCTCATTAACAGAAGCCGAATCTCGAAAGATTTCTGCGACATCTGGATCAAGAATCACAACATTACTCGATTGCATATACGCTTCGTAATACTTGCCACGGACACCATCTGAAAAATCATATTCAGGTTTTATCTCATCATTGATGTTCATTTCAGGTTCCTGACTCATAGCTTTTTCTTTCCTGTCGAGTGGCTAAACGAGCACTGATCAAACGCACTTCACCTTCTCCTTCTGTATGGGATACAACCAAAAGACGTTGTAACCTAGATAAACCTGTAGTCAGAAGACGAAATTCGCCTACTGAGTGATCAGGATCTGGAATCGTGATGGCTAGTGGATCTCCGAAAAGCGTAACAGCTTCTTCAAAAGACACACTATGCTTTTCGGCATTACTAACTGCTTTGTTTGCATCCCACTGAAATTTCATGAGTCTATTTTACTCTCAAGCAGAGCCATAGCTGATTTTTCGGCAGGCTGCTCCAATCGAATTGTTATACCGCTTTTCTAGTCCTGCTATTGGTTTCATACCTTAATGAATTTTTGGTTATGTGATGGAAAGTATATAAACCAGATATACTTCATAGATAATTTATTAATAAATCTACATATCTATTTGGTAAGCCTGCAATAGATATTCACCATTGAAATGAATTAAGTGAGTTGAATCTTCCGCAACCCAAACATCTGTTTCCCAAGCAATGTCTGCCAGATATGCCACCATTGTCTTACGACTGAGAAATGTTGTTACCATCACCAAAGGTATTTGGGCACTTCTGAATAGGACTTCAAGTTCCTTCTTCCGTTTAGGATTAATTGGCCCATGTGAGGTTACAGCTTCAATCAGTACCAACCAGTTATTTGTTGTGAAGTGAATGATCACATCTGGCATTTTGCCGTGGGAATCAATATTAACGCCCAAATCTGTCAATCCTGCTTCATCGAAGTGGGCGAACTTTTCATCTGTATCGCCAACATAGATGAGCTTTCCACTAGGAGTAAAACGAGGGGCAAAATCATTAATAATTTTTTCAATTAGAATATTCTGACCACCTGGCGATAAAGTTTTAATTTCCCCTGCAATTACTATCGGAATACGGGACATTTCACGTTCTTGAGCATACTGCTTTTTCAGAGTTTCAACCGAAGCAAGGTAGGTGTGAATGCTCTTTTCCCATTCGTCAGTACCATAAGTTCTTAATAGTTCGAGCGCACTGTTTTCGATTTGATATACAGTTTTTGGACTGTTGATAGGGCGGCTTAAATCATCTGGATTAGCAACTATCAAAGCTGCATCTAGAAATTGATGCACTGTCTGGCGGCGAACTGTTTCCCGTGTATTAGGCTTATAGGTTTTGCCATAATGTTGAGCCATGAAGTCCATCATCGGCGTAATTCCCATCAAAGGGGAAGTTGCTAATTGCCAAGAGTCTGTCGGTTTTAAGTCAAGTAACGCCAGGAGAGTTAAAGCCGATCGTTCGTTAAGCTGTGCTCGTGGAAAGCCCAATTGAGTCAAGATTTGCAGCGCTTCATCAATTCGAGACTTAGTTGCAATGGGATTATTTTCTGATAGATTCGACATACTAAGTAGCTGATTTTCGATAAGTTCATCAATTTCCCGCAAACAAGGAAACTGCTCTTTAATCCCCGTCCCTAAAGACAATAACTGTGACAAATTAGGGTACTTTAATTTTCGCAAATCTGTTGCATTTACCTGGGTATGCCCATTAAACAACCGAAAAAAAGCATCAACTAGGGTTGAATTTAGATAAACAGCAAGCCCACGAGCCAAGGTAAGGCTAAGTCCACACCCATTTTTGTGAAAGTAATTTAAATGATTTTCAAAGCCGACATAGGCATAATTAAATTGCTTGGCATCATAAACCACCGCAACCACACGCCTTTTCTCTTCTTTCGATGAAAATCTTTTGCAGAGGACATAATGCTTATTTGGTATCAGAAGATTTGCTGTTTCTTCTATATAAACTATCGCTTGGGGCTTTTTGGTTATTTTGGGATACTCTACATATCCATTCGAGAAATTTACCGGATAAATTAAAGGAACGGTATTGTTTTCTAAATTTGTCCTTAAGTACTCTTTTGCTCGGAAATCTACTACCCGTCCGGTTGAAACTGTTAGCCCTAAATCTTTCAAAGTACAGGTAAAAAGCGCCATTCGCTGAACGATTTGCTGGCTAATCTTATCTGGAAGAATATGAATAAACTGCTCTAAATCATCGGGCTTAACTAAGGCTGTATATGGTACAGAGTGTGACATGAACAAGTCCTCATTAGCACCAGAACTGGTATTGATGATGACGCTGCTAGATTTTTGCGTTTGTTTTGTAGCTTGGATGATGATAGTTTCCTGCAAAACATCATCGTCACTAAATACTTCTTGCCGCGACTCAAAAAGATGTAGTTGCTCTAAAGCCATCATCTCTAAAAACATCTTGCGGAAGTCACGGAAATAAGGCCCATTACAAAAGCTGCGCGGCGTAATCGCTACAAACTCCCCACTTGGTTTTAGAAGTTGCGCTGTAGCAGCCATAAAACCAGTATAAAGATTGCTAGTCTCCAAACCGATGGAACGCAACAATTCGCGCACCTGGGAATGAGCATTGATTTTCAAATAAGGCGGGTTGAGAATAGCATGGGTAAATTCTGTTGCGTTTGCACTATTCAATAAACCAATCTGAAGCAGCCTGACTGCATCTTCGATAAAATCAGTCTCACGAATTTCGTAATTGAAGGAAATACCCACATATTCACATTCCCTCTCACATAGCTTTAGAGTCTGATCCAAATATCCAATTAGAAAAGGGTCAATTTCATAGGCTACAACGCGCAAACTTGACGTATGTTGTCGATGCTGGCATACTTTTGCTACAAAAGCGGCTAGTAATGATCCGATTCCGGCTCCAGCATCAAGCAAGGATATTTCCGGTAAATCCAGCCGATTAAACATCCCAGCCATCAATTGGGCTACTGATGCGGGAGTTAGAAACTGACCCATCGATACTTTTTTGTCTTGCCTTAGCTTTAAACTTGCTACAGCCCGATGAAGATCGACTTCTGCAAGCAAGTTTGCACTTGATAGTTTTGCGAGGCTGGTAAACTCTAAACTACTGTTATGACTTGCTACTAACGCTCTACTACTTAATGGGACGATCACAAAGCTAATGCCCTAAAAATTGCTAGAAGAAGTTACTGAATACTCAAAGAAGTCCTGCTGATTCATATAATCGTTTGAGCATTGCTGAAATCTTTGTACCATAATCCAAATCTGCTGACCACCGCCCTGATAGCTGATCAATTAATGTTGCAATCCCGCGTGTGACAAAGCGAAACCTGGGATCTACTACTTCTTGTACCAAAGGTTCTAAACTGGCGTAAGCTTTCAAATGTTGGACGTGTGCCCTTACACCAATTCTGGCACTTGGAAAAGATGCAGCTTCCGAACCACCACCGATCGCACCTAAGCCAGCAAAGTTATTTTGCTCAGGTTTAATATCACCACCAAACCGTAAAAATCCAGTTTCTACACACATTTGACAAAAGGCAATATCATAGTTTACTCCCTCAATACCTGCTTCTTCCCGATAAATTTTTGGGATGTCAGGAAACTTTACCAAAGCATTTTCATTATTGTTTTTGAGAAATAATTGTAACTGTACTTCTGAAGTATTACCATTCGACATCACTCGGTCAAATTGACCAGGGCAAACCGTCAAATTCGAGCGCAAGCTGACAGTATGAGTTGCAGCATCCCAACTAACTGCAATCTTAAAATCTCGCAGTTCGATCGCTTTGACATAAACAATTTTGTGATAGGTAATCCGATTGACATTAGCTGCTTTAGAAAGGTCAATCCGTAAAAGGTCTACTAAATCAATGGGGATGTAAGCATTCCCATTAACTAAAACCCCTTGCTCTGAGTAACTTTGCCCATTAATATTAATATTAATTGCCGGATAATTCAGTTCCGCCGGAGTTCCAGGAGTGGGGTCAATCACACGACTCCAAGTTACTAATCCATCGACAATTCCCAAAGCAAAATCGCGGCGACGAGTTTGCAGCAAAGCCCGATCCTCTGGATTGCTGAGAAACCCCACTTGCATCACCAAAGCCGGAAGCGTTGTCTGGCGACAGAATGCTAAACTACCCAATCCACTATCTGTATCTGGCCTGACTCCCCGATTCGGTAATTGGGGTACGCGGCGTAATAACCCCATTTGCAACTGTTCAGCATTACTCTTGCGATCGCTATTATTAGCAATGTAGAAGACGCTAGCCCCACGCACAGAAGGGCTGTTAGCCGCATTAGATTGAATTTCTAGGGCGATATCACCAGGGCGACCACGGGAATTGATCCAGGTGATAGTTTGGGCGGCACTCAAGTCATCAGGAACCGCCAAAATTTCCAAATTCCGCGCTCTTAGTTCCGTGACAATCAAATCCCGCAGCAGAATCATTTCTTTAGCTTCACTTGTACCACCTGCGATCGCACCTGTATCGATTCCTCTAGCTTCTTTGCCTCCATGAGCCGCCGATATAAAAATACGTCCCATTTTCAGTATTTCCTCTGATAAAATTAAGTGTAAGCAATTCTATACATCATGCTTGGTCTAGCAACAAGAATATAATAGCGATCAGAAGTCCTTTGTCATTTGTCCTTTGTTATTTCTCCAAAGTTCATGACCAATGACCAATGACCAAAGAGGCAGGGGAGCAGGGGGCAGGGGGCAGGGGGAGAAAGATTCACCGAATTCCCCAGCAATCAAGGGTTTCAGAGCAACTAAATTTATTTATGCCCAAAAGCAAAAATATTTATTTTGAGCGTCAAGTGCCACGAAAAATAATGCGTCCGTTTTCAGAGCAACTAAATTTATTTATGGGGTTCTCCCCCCTGCTCCCTGCCCCCTGCCCCTTTTCCTCTTCTTTGACCAATGACTAATGACTAATGACAAAGCCATGCAAATCCCCCGCTTGCACCCAGACACAATTGAGGAAGTTAAACTACGATCTGATATTGTAGATGTTGTCTCGGAATACGTAGTTTTACGCAAACGTGGCAAGGATTTTGTCGGTTTGTGCCCCTTCCATGATGAAAAATCTCCTAGCTTCACCGTCAGCCAAACCAAGCAAATGTACTATTGCTTCGGCTGTCAAGCTGGGGGAAATGCCATTAAGTTTGTCATGGAGTTGGGAAAGCGTTCTTTTGCTGACGTGGTGCTGGATTTAGCACGGCGTTACCAAGTACCTGTGCAAACCTTAGAACCCGAACAACGCCAAGAATTACAGCGTCAGCTATCTTTGCGTGAGCAGTTGTATGAAGTTCTGGCAAGGTCCGCACAGTTTTATCAGCATGCCCTGAGACAATCACAAGGGCAAAAGGCACTTGAATATTTGCAATCTAACCGCCAACTCAAAGAAGAAACTATACAGCAATTTGGTTTAGGTTACGCTCCCGCAGGTTGGGAAACTCTCCATCGTTATCTAGTGGAAGATAAGCGTTTGCCCGCCCAAATACTGGAAAAAGCGGGATTGATTAAGCCACGCAAGGAAGGGGGCGGTTATTATGATGTATTCCGCGATCGCTTAATGATTCCCATCTGTGATGTCCAAGGGCGCGTCATTGCCTTTGGTGGTAGAACCCTCACGGATGAACAACCTAAATATCTGAATTCACCAGAAACGGAACTTTTTAGTAAAGGTAAAACATTATTTGCCCTCGATCAAGCCAAAGGTGGGATTTCTCAACTCGATCAAGCGGTGGTGGTAGAGGGATATTTTGATGCGATCGCCCTCCACGCTGCTGGTATTAATAACGCGATCGCCTCTCTCGGTACTGCCTTAAGCTTAGAACAAGTCCGGTTAATATTACGCTACACCGAATCGAAACAATTAGTACTCAACTTTGATGCTGATAAAGCCGGAACAAATGCCGCCGAAAGAGCGATCGGTGAAATTGCCGAATTAGCATACAAGGGCGAAGTTCAGCTAAAAATTCTCAATTTACCCGATGGTAAAGATGCTGATGAATACTTATATAGTCACACATCAGAAGATTATGGAGAACTGCTAAAAAATGCCCCACTTTGGCTAGACTGGCAGATTCAAGAAATTATTAAAGACCGCGACTTAAGACAGGCTACCGATTTTCAGCAAGTAACTCAGCAATTAGTCAAATTACTTAAAAATATAGCTAACAGCGATACACGCAACTATTACGTTTCCTACTGTGCAGAAATACTCAGCTTGGGAGATACCAGACTTATACCCCTACGAGTTGAAAATCTGCTAACTCAAATTGCTCCGGTTGCGGCTACATACTCTAAGCCTGTATCAGCGAAGAAAGCATGGGGAGGTGGCAAAGTTTCCCACTCTCCACTCCCTACAGAACGCAGTCTTTTAGAACACGCCGAGGCGTTATTACTCAGGATTTACTTACATTGTCCTGAACAGCGTCAAGCGATTATTGCCGAACTAGAAGAACGAGATTTGCAATTTAGCCTTTCCCATCACCGATTTTTATGGCAACAGATTTTAGAAACAACAGTGGAACAGCTAAATTTAATATCAAGTTTGCAAAACAGATACCTAGAATCGTCTGAAGAATTGGGATTAGTGTCGCATCTATTTCATCTGAACGAGAAATGGAAGAAAGAAATACTTCGGACTCCGCAAGTGGTTCAAGCTGCGATCGCTTGCATGGATTTGGTAATGCTTGAAAAACGCTACCGTCACTTTTTGGAATTATGGCAACAAACTGATCCAGAAGCTGAACCAGAGCGGTATCAATTTTATTATCAGGCTTTCTACGCTGAAAAAATCAAGCTTCAGCAAATAGACCGACAACGATTATTTTCCATCACAGAGTTGCTCTAGCTTTGCACTTACGCATTGTCATTTTTCTCTGTTTATATGAAACCAATGTCAAACAAAAAAATTAGTGAAGTGGCGATCGTACAACAATTAATCTCCGAGTTCTGTTGACATCCAAGGGCATTGGGGCATCGAAAATCGACTGCATTGGGTTCGAGATGTGACATTCCAAGAAGACTTTCCACCACGGCGTGGTGGCAATGCCCCTGTCAATTGGTCTATCTTACACAACTTTTTCATTCCGATCGCCCGCAAACTCTGTTTCCGAACTATTCCTCAAGCACAACGTGCCCTCTCCAACCAACTGCACAAAGTTTTTTCTTTCTTTGTATGAAACCACCCTGCCATTCCCTACAAGGGAAGGGGGGTTTCAAAGCCTCTCGACCCTTGCCTAACGGCAGGCTGACGCCAACGGGGAGAGGAATGGAAGCGGGGTTTTTGGTATACTTTACGACTTTTCAAACATCCTCTGAGGAACGAAACCCAACAATTAACGTTTAATGTTGGGTAACACGAATGTTCAACCGAATCTACAATTATCCTTAACCCAACCGTACTGAATCATAAGAAACTTGCACAAGTGTGATAATTGATGAAAAAATTGATCCGCGAGAGCTGAATACGGCATTCTCGTTTCGCAAGGGACGCACAAGGAAATCAGTGAAAGTTTTAGTTGTAGGTAATGGGGGGCGCGAACACGCTCTGGCATGGAAACTGTTGCAATCTAAGCAAATTGAGGAAGTTGTCTGTGTACCAGGGAATGGGGGCACAGCAAATATGGAACGTTGCCAAAACTTGCCCCTAGCAGTAGATGATTTTGAGGGCATGAGCCAATATGCTCTAGAACATGGCATAACTCTGGTAATAGTTGGGCCAGAAGTCCCCTTGGCGAGGGGAATCACAGATTACCTCCAAGACAAAGGACTAATGGTATTTGGCCCAGTCAGAGCCGGAGCGCAAATTGAAGCGAGTAAAGCTTGGGCAAAAGCCCTGATGCAAGAAGCAGGGATTCCGACGGCACGATCTACGGTATTTACGGAGGCAGTCGCAGCAAAATATTACGTAAAATCTCAGGGAGCGCCAATTGTCGTCAAAGCTGATGGCTTGGCGGCTGGTAAGGGTGTAACCGTAGCTGAAACAGTTGAACAGGCGGAAAATGCCGTTGATGCAATTTTTCAAGGACAGTTTGGCAGTGCTGGTAAATTTGTCGTCATTGAAGAATGTTTAATTGGGCAAGAAGTGTCAGTTTTAGCGTTGACGGATGGGTTAACAATTCGACCCTTGCTGCCAGCTCAAGATCATAAGCGGATTGGTGACGGCGATACAGGGGAAAATACTGGCGGGATGGGAGCATACAGCCCAGCACCCATTGCTGGGCCTTCTTTGATGGCACGTATTCAAACAGAAGTCTTAGAAAAGGCGATCGCAACCTTACGAGCTAAAGGGATTGATTACCGAGGTGTATTGTATGCTGGATTAATGATTGCACCTGATGGTGACTTGAAAGTTTTGGAATTTAACTGTCGCTTTGGTGATCCAGAAACCCAGGTGATTTTGCCACTGTTAGAAACACCCCTAGAAGAGTTGCTTCTCGCCTGTGTACAGCAGCGATTAAGTGAATTGCCGCCCATTGCTTGGAAAGGGGGAGCATCTGCCACTGTCGTTGCAGCTTCTGGGGGTTATCCACGAGAATATGAGAAAGGCCAGGTGATTACTGGCATTGGCGAGGCAGAGGCAACAGGAGCAACTGTATTTCATGCAGGTACGAAGTTGAACCAGCAACAAGAACTAGTGACAGATGGGGGTCGAGTATTAAATGTGACTGGAATCGGAGAAAATTTTGAGCAAGCGATCGCTCAAGCCTACGCAGGGATCAAATATATTCAGTTTGAGGGAATATATTACCGGAGAGATATCGGGCATAGAGTGGAATAGTACTAAGAAACGTGGATTAAATAAAATGCAAAACTTCATCCTGTCTCAAGCTTCCCTCTCCTTTATAAGGAGAGGGATTGAGGGTGAGGTAAGCCAGGGACATAAATTGTATGTTATTTAATTCTTATCCCTAAGAAAAGCCCAAAGAAACCTCACCCTGGTTATGCTACGCAAAACCTGTCCCTCTTCTTAGTAAGGAGAGAGATTAAAGTCAGGACAGGGTGAGGTTTTAGGTAATTTAATGACTTGTGTATACACCGTAAGCATAGTTGAGGGGGAGAAAAGGCGTTACCGACAGTAACGTCTTTTTTTTTTGCGATGTCTTAATCAGCGTCTATTGTGGGCATCATAATCCCAAGCCGAATAGATCAGCTAGCAGCCAGAAAATTTTTGGCAGCAAGTTTTTTATTTACAACTATAGTCTCGACCAATGACAGATAGTTTTAGACTTGATCTTTTTGCTTCTCGATCTAGTTTGTACACTGAGTTAACCTTGAAATGTCTACAGATTCAATTAGGAGTAATCTGTAGCGTCGGTATTTGGACATTATCAGAAGCTAAGTTACAAGCTGCCCAAGCACATCAGACCTGGAAATTACCTTCGGAATTGACCGAGCAAGTCATCAAAGTAAATCCTACACCTATTTTGATGGCGGCACCCGAAAACTTCAATCCTGATCTGCAATTACCGCCAGTGCGACCCAAACCACCAGCGTTACCCAAACCACCGCAGAATTCTGGCTCACCAACAACTTCCACCGAACCAGGAACGCCGGATGTAGTTTTAGAAAGTATTTATACAGATTATCACTATGAGACAGACAACTTTGGTCAAACCAATTTTTTCTTTGAACCAACGGCTCAGTTTCGATTAAGTAATGGCAATAAAATATTTTTCAAGACAGGTTTTAACTTCTTTGAGCAACGCGGTGTTGAATCAATTACCAATTTTCCCTTACAAGTTGGATGGCAAGCAAAAATTGGGCAAGTGACTCTGCAAACAGCAGTCGGAGTCGATGTGTTTAATCGTTTACCCACAGCTATCAATCTTAATGCTAAGGTGGAGGCTCCCATTTCGCCGCCGCAAGTTTCACCATCAGGTCAATTGCTATCGGTAGTAGTATTATCAGGTAATTTAGAACAAGGGCCTTATAAATCCAATGCCCGAACTTTAGGCAATCAAATTACTGCTTGGCGATTTGGGCCTGATTTATATTGGCAGATTGACCGTAACACCAGCTTGTTTTCGTCATTGCGTTTGAGTAGTTACAACGATGGTAATTCCGATGTGCAATCTTTTAGTAGATTAGAGCGCAAGTTTGGACAATTTTCTCTGGCAGCTAACTTATTCAGTTGGAGTTACGATCGCGATTTAGAACGCACAAGTGGCTATTTTTCCCCACCAGATTTTCTAGTTTACAACGCTGAGGTGGCTTGGGAGGGAGATATTGCTAATTTCTTACACTGTCGCCTCGCTGCCAATTTAGGACGACAGCGACTTAAAGGAGAATTTGACAACGCCAATATCTATCAAACGCGCTGTACGATCAAGCTGTCGCCCAATATCGAAGCAGACTTGGGCTATAGCTTTAGTAATGTCCGCAATCAAGATACTGGGGGAAGTGCCTACAGTGGTAATTCTTTGACAGGACAGTTGCGGGTCAAATTTTAGGAATCACTAAAGAATGAAAACACCATTACCTGATAACGAAAGACAGCGAATCGAATCTCTTTTGCAGTATAAGATTCTCGATACTCGTTCGGAAGCTGCTTTTGACGACCTCACCCGTTTAGCTTCATATATTTGTGGAACTCCCATTGCTTTAATCAGTTTAGTTGATAGCGATCGCCAGTGGTTCAAGTCAAAGGTTGGTTTGGATGCCCAACAAACACCCCGAAATATAGCATTCTGCGCTCATGCTATTATGCAACCTGAAGTTTTTATGGTGCCTGATGCCACAAAAGACCAAAGGTTCGCTACAAACCCACTAGTCATTTCTGACCCAAATGTTCGGTTTTATGCTGGAGTACCACTAATTAACTCTGAAGGATATGCACTAGGAACACTTTGTGTAATTGACCATGTGGGAAGAAACCTGTCTCCAGAACAAGTTGAAGGATTACGAATGCTAGGTCGCCAGGTAATCAAGCAACTAGAAATGCGGCGCAACTTAGCAAGTTTGGAATTGGCAAGTGATACACGCAAACAAGTACAGAAGACAAGCAAAGAATTTTTAAAAAAGGTTACCGCAGGGTTTGGGTTGACGTTGGCAATTTTAGTCCTGATTGGCACGCTCTTTTACCAAAGTACGAAAGTATTGATTAATACTAGTAAACAGTTGAATAACACCCAACTGACAATCAACAGCTTACAAGAACTACTGTCTAATATCAAGGATGCTGAAACAGGACAACGTGGTTATATACTCACTAGACAGGATGCGTATCTAAAACCATATCAGACTGCAATTACTAAACTTGCTCCCGAAATTAAGCAGCTAAGAAAATTAACAGCAGATGATCCTAAGCAACTGAGTCAACTTGACACCCTTGAACCCCTGATCACAGTAAAACTGAACGAACTGAAAAAGACTATCGACTCGCGCCAGAATTTAGGATTAGATGCTGCATTGGAGGTAATAAATAGAAATCAGGAAGATAACTTAATGAGTGATATCCGCAATATCATTCGTGAGATGGAAAACAAAGATACCGAAGAACTTCAGCAGCAGTTAAAAATCACAAAAAGTATTGCTCGCAATACTCTTTTGATGCAGGCGATCGCAATTCTCCTCAGTTTTCTGATTCTGGCTATAGTCTACTTCTTGATTTATCGTGAGGTAAAACAGCGTCAATTAACAGAGGAGACACTGAACAAAGAACGCAACTTTATCTCAGCAGTCCTTGATACAGCCAGCACTTTAGTAATAGTTATTGACACACAAGGGCAAATCGTTCGCTTCAATCAAGCTTGTGAACAAACAACTGGTTACTCATTTGATGAGGTGAGAGGAAGGCATTTCTGGAACTTGTTTTTACTTCCGGAAGAGAGCGAGCCAGTTAAAGCAGTTTTTGAGCAGTTGCGATCTGGTGAAGCGCCCTATAAATACGAAAACTATTGGGTAACAAAGGATGGCAATCGGCGGCTGATTGCCTGGACTAACACTACTTTGCAAGACGATAAGGGCGACGTTGAATATATTATTGGCACAGGTATTGACATCAGCGATGTCCACGAGGAGCTTCGCTTACGGAAACGAACCCAACAGCATCTCAAAGCAGAGTATGCTACAACCCGCGTCTTAGCAGAGTCAACTACAATCAAGGAAGCGATGCCCCAAATCATGCAAGGAATCTGCGTAAGTTTGGGATGGGATTTAAGTGAATTTTGGCTGATAGATCAGCAAGCAAATCTACTCAGATTGCTAAATTCATGGTATAAAGTCTCCTTTGAGATGCAAGAATTTGACCTCTTAAGTCGACAGATCACCTTTGCACCAGGAATTGGGTTGCCGGGCCGTGTCTGGGCTAGTGGTGAACCTGTTTGGATTTCTGATGTCGTTAAAGATCACAATTTCGTCCGCTTTCAAATCGCTGCCCAAGCAGAACTGCACGGAGCTTTCGGTTTTCCGATCCGTGGTGGTAAAAAAATCCTCGGTGTCATAACCTGCTTTAGCCATCAGATTCAGCAACCTGAACCAGATTTGGCAACAGTCATGAATTCTATTGGTGAGCAAATAGGGCAGTTTATTGAACGCAAGCAAGCAGAAGATGAACTCCAGCGCCAAAACTTGCGATCGCAACTATTTACTGAAATTACCCTCAAGATTCGTCAGTCTTTGCAAATCAAAGAAATTCTCCAAATCACTGTTACGGAGGTACAAAAAATTCTCCATAGCGATCGAGTTTTGATTTATCAACCTTTGGCAGATAAATCTGGAGCCACAGTGGTTGAGGCAGTAGTTTCTGGCTGGCTGGCAATCAAAGAGAACAAACTCACCGATGCTTACTTTCAAGCAGAATACGTACAGCAGTACTATCTACAGCAGTATCGTCAAAAACGGAATCTGGGGCTTGCTGAATTGGATATAGCTGAAGCCGAAAAAAGCCATATGGAATTACTGCAAGAATTTGGAGTCAAGTCCCATTTGGTCATACCTCTTCTTGTCAAAGAAGAACTCTGCGGTTTGCTGATTGTCCATCAGTGTGGCAGTTCCCGCCACTGGTCTAGCTTTGAAACTCATCTTTTACGGCAAATAGCTGACCAAGTAGGTATTGCCTTAGCCCAAGCGCAAATGTTAAACGCCGAAACTCAACAGCGACGAGAACTCGAAATTGCTCGTCACCAAGCTGAATTAGCTTCTCAAACCAAAAGTGCCTTTTTGGCGAACATGAGCCATGAAATTCGGACTCCGATGAATGCTGTGTTAGGGATGACAGGTTTAATGTTAGAAACTCCCTTAAACCCTGAGCAACAGGATTTTATCGAAACAATTCGCATTAGTGGAGATGCTCTCTTAAGCCTAATCAACGAAATTTTGGATCTGTCCAAACTTGAGGCTGGGGAAATGGTACTAGAAACTCTAGATTTTGACTTATCTACCTGTGTGGAAGAGGTGTTGGAATTATTGGCTCCCTCAGCCCATAATAAGGGATTAGAAATTGCAGCGTTGATCTATAGCAACGTCCCCACTCACCTTCAAGGCGATGCTGGCCGCCTGCGGCAAATTCTCATGAACTTAATTAGCAATGCGATCAAGTTCACCAGCAATGGAGAGGTAATATTAAGAGCAGAATTGCGTACAGAAAACTCTACTACAGCCACCATTTATTTTGCCATTACAGATACCGGTCTTGGGATTACCCCTGAAGACAAAAGCAAACTCTTTACGCCATTTACCCAAGTAGATGCTTCCACCACCCGCAAATATGGCGGCACAGGTTTGGGATTAGCCATCTGCAAGCAACTAGTGAGCATGATGGGAGGAGAAATTGGCGTAGAAAGTCGGTTAGGGAAAGGATCTAAGTTTTGGTTTGAAGTAACTCTCCCCAAGCAACTTTACCCTATTTCCTCACAAGGCGATCGCTTGGCCAACGCCAAGAGCAAACGCGAACTTTTGCTGAATCGGCGCTTGTTAGTAGTAGATGATAATGCCACTAATCGCAAAATCATCCACCATCAAGCTACCCGTTGGGGGATGCTGGTAGATCAGGCTGCTTCAGCTACTATTGCCCTCAAAGCTATTCAGGAGTCTGCCAAGCAAAAAATTCTCTATGACATAGCTGTGGTTGATATGCAGATGCCAGAAATAGATGGCATGACTTTAGGAGAGCAAATTAAGGCAAATTCAGCGATCGCTGGGCTACCTTTGATTATGCTTACCTCTACTAATCAACGGGATGAAATTCAACGGGCGCTAAAAATCGGATTTGCGGCTTATTTGGTGAAACCTGTTAAGCCGTCCCGACTCCTCGATACGATCATGACTATCTTAGGAACGCAGCTCGAACAAGAGGAGACAGAAATTAGAAGTCAGGAGTTAAAACTGAAAAATTCCGATAACAACAGCAATTATCATTCTCCTGACTCCCCTAAACTTAGTAGTGAGCGTAGTCAAACTGCTAAAACTGAGCGAAGCCGAAGTTTTAGAATTCTCTTAGCTGAAGATAATTTGGTGAATCAGAAAGTTGCTTTGAAGCAACTCCAAAGCCTGGGTTATAGCGCTGATGTCGCTGGTAATGGGAAAGAAGTTTTGCAGTTATTGGAAAAAATTCCTTACGATTTAATTCTGATGGATTGCCAAATGCCAGTTCTCGACGGTTTAGAAACCACAAAAGAAATTCATCGTTGGCAAGAAAGCAACTTTGCTAGTGGTTGTCGTCCTGTAGTAATTGCGATGACAGCTAATGCCATGAAAGAAGATCAACAAATGTGTCTAGATGCCGGAATGGACGACTATCTGAGCAAGCCAGTAATTAAAGAAAAATTGGCACAGGCGCTAGAGCGTTGGGGAAGTGTGATATTCAGGGTAAAAGAAACAGCTGCCACAGAGCAAACAATTTCTCCGACAGATGTAGGTTCAGTTGACCTCCCAATTGATTGGAAACGTTTGCATCAAATCTCGGAAAACAACCCAGAATTTGAATTAGAACTACTGCAAATATTTGTTGAAGATATTCAACCTCGTCTAGAGGTAGTTAAAATAGCGATCGCAACTCATGACTTTCAGGAACTAGCACTCCAAGCCCATCAAATTAAAGGTGCTAGTGCCAATATGGGAGCTACAACCATGCACTTGGCGGCAGAAAAATTAGAAAAATTCGCTCGTAACCAAGAACGTCGAGGTACTACTAACTTCATCTCAGAGTTAGAAGAGTTTGTTAAACGCATCCAAGAGTTTTTGATCTCTAAAGAGAGTAACGCCAAAATCTGAAAAATTAATAATATTTATTAATAAATGAACAGTGACGATTTTTTGTGAGTAAGCATGAAAAATATCTATTTTCCATTTTTCATTACTCATTTCCTATTTTGAAGATAAGACCTCTTGCATAAATCAAAAATAAGAACCCCACCCCGCCAAAGCTACGTTTTGTCTCCCCTCCCCGCTTGCGGGGAGGGGTTGGGGGTGGGGTGTTAGGGACTTTTGCAAGAGGTCTATAGAACTTGTGAACAACTGGGAACAATAAATTTGATGTACTAAAAGCAGGTTCGGTGAGTTAGCTGCGTCCTCTGCTGAGAATTTTTAGCTTAAGTGTCAGTTAAATCCATCACCTCCTGTACCCAATTGATTACCAAAAAGGGAGATTTTCCTAATGAGTCAGATGAGCAAAGACGATGTACGAGAACGCCTTGGCAATATCGATCAGATCCGTGATATTATTCTTGGAACACAGGTAAGAGAGTACGAAAATCGATTTAATAAGCTGGAGTCAGATATCTCTCAGTTGCAACAACAGATGCGATCGCAGTTGATCAACTCAAGTCCAACTTTTCGGCTGAACTAAAGGCAGGGTTTGAGGCGCTGGAGAAAAAGCTGAAATCACTCAACACGACAACTCAAGAAGAAACTCTTGACTTACGGCAACAGGTTGATAGACTCAATAAAAAGTTCTCTAACAGCGTTCAGTCGCTTGATGAGACGTTAGATAGCCAAACTACCTCAATTCGAGACGAAATCTTTCAGACTAAAGTCCAATTACAAGATGATGTCACGGCGTTACGGGATCTGATTTTAGAAGAAATAAAGCGACGCTTCTCGCAGTTAACAGACACTAAAGTTTCTAAAGACGATATGGCTGAAACTTTCTTTGCCTTGGGAATGCGTCTAAAAGAAACTGAGTTCATTCCTAAATTGCGAGAAGCAGCCGATGAAGAGTCGCACTGAACAGGATAAAAATAGCATGAGTACAGCGATCGCTCCTGTTATTACTCTAGCTATTTCCCAGCAGATTATACCAAGTTGCAAAAGATAGTATTGTTACATTCCGTTATATTGAACAGAGCCAAGAAAATCCTACTTCTCCCTTAACAGTGAGGGGGTTATTCATCAGCCACTGACAACGATCAATTAAGGCAGTCTCTAGAGCATCAAGGTTATTAAACACCTTGTTTGCCAATCGCTCTCTAAGTAATGGCCAAATACACTCGGTAGGATTAAGTTGAGGAGTGTATGGGGGAATGGGGTACATGATGATGTCTTGTGGGACACTTAAGTGACGAGTAGTATGCCAACCTGCTTGGTCTACAAGCAAAATAATTAACTTGTTTTTACAGGAATTAATTTGATTAGCAAATGCCTCTAAGGCTATTTGCATCACAGTTGTATTTACCCGCTTGCAAAATAAACAAACAACTGTTGCCTGTCTGGGGATGAACAAAACCATAAGTATAGAGCCATTTGTAGCGCGGATAATGATGAGCAGTTGGACGTTGACCTTTCAAAGCCCAGGTTCGACGAACTACTGGCTTGAGTCCTAAACGAGCCTCATCCTGTGCCCAGACTTCTACTTGTTTATGAGGGCATAACCAACGCATTAATCGGACAAAAAACTTCAGTTGCGCTTTAAAAAATACCCTTTCTTCTAGGGTTGCACTTTTTTCATGTAGTGGTCTTGGTAATTGTAAGGTCAAATACTTCTCTACAACGTCGGTAGCGTTGGGTTAATTCTGCGTAATCCAAGTGAGGAATGATCTTAATCCGAGTACGAGGCATCGCTGTACACCGATTTTACTTCCCTTAAATAATACTATCTATTGCAACTTGGTATTATTATTGCTCCAGAAGAAGTTTCAGATGCGATCGCTCCTGTAACTCATTGTTGGCAAAATTATTATCTGTATGTCGGATTGAATATTTAATAATTGATGAAAACTTCAAGATTCTGGAGAACTCTTTGGGACTGAATCATTTTGCCGATATTCCTAATGAGGTGAAGCCCGGCCAGGATGCTCGGATTGTGTTTCCAAAATTAGAGGACTTGAAGATATTTTTGATGCAATTCGACAAGGAGAGCAAGATAATTTTGAATTAAAGGGAATTATGCGCTCACAAGATACGGCTTCTCCTTTGTATATTGATATTCGGATTACTAATAATATCCAAGAAAATTATTCTAACAATCCGTTGATAATTCTTGTGGAAGACTCCACAGAACGGATAGTTCTTGAGCAATATGTATCTGGTAGCCGAAAAACTAGAACAACTAGCTTATAACCAAGAGCATCAAGGTGCTACTAACTTCATCTCAGAATTAGAAGAGTTTGTTAAACGCATCCAAGAATTTTTAATCAGGAGTTAGTAGTCAGTGTTATTTCTCCCCTACCTCCCTTATCGGAAATCGAAGGGTTTAAGACCTGTACCATTACACGTAGCTCGGAGGCGGAGTGTCTCCGACTCCGCTCAGTTTCAGTCGGGATTTAAATCCCCCGGAGTTGCTCCTCTTGGGGAGACCCCAAGACCGCACTCCTCTTCTCTGCGAGACGCTACGCGAACGTCTGAAATTGTCTAAAATGTTTGAATGCGTGAATTTTGAATTTTAAATTGTTATTTCCCCACTCCCCATTCCTCTTTAATAATATTTACTAATAAATAAACAGTACCGATTATCAACTGTTGGCTCATAACTCAACTTGTCAGCAATCATGGACATGATTTTTAAACCACGACCACGCTCTTGCTCATTCTCCTCAAATTCAGGTGTTTGCCGCAATTTCTGCTCTAAGTCAAAGGGTTCGCCTTGAGACCAGATGCGAATTTCTATATATTTATCTAATCGCACAACTTCTATCTCAATAGGAGTTTCAATAGGTAAATTTTTGTGGGCATGTTCAACAATGTTAGTAAAGCCTTCCATCAAAAGTGTTTGACATTGCCACCAAATTTGTTTATCAGGAATAGGTGGTTGATTCATCTGCTCGAACCAAGATAATACTTGAGGCGACGCTGTAAGGTCTGTGTTGACTTTTAGATAAATTTTATTTTTCACTTTTTAACCAATAAAATATTTTGACATGATCATATTCGGTAATTAATTTATTTAATTTGAGTATTTTCACTATACATTCCCAAATAAATTGCATATAGGTTAAATTAAAGCAACTATTTACGTATCATTTTACTTAATAAACTGTAATCTATGTTTAAAATTCTGGTTATTGATGATGACCCGATAGTGCGAACAGTACTGAAAAGAACACTCCAAAATCAGGGCTATGATACCAGTGTCGCTAGCAATGGCGAGGAAGGAATTTCACAAGCACAATTACTACATCCTGCTTTGATTATCTGTGACTGGATGATGTCCCAGCTAGATGGGCTAGAAGTTTGTCGTCGAATTAGGGCAGATCCAAAATTGGCAACTACTTTTTTTATTCTATTGACTGCTAGGGGAGCAGCCCCAGGAGAGGAGGAAGATAGAGTTAAGGGACTTGACGCTGGAGCAGATGAGTTTATCTCTAAACCAATAGAGATGAATGAATTGAAAGCACGGGTAAGAGCAGGATTAAGGTTACACCAGCTGAATCAGGATTTACAAAGTCAAAAGCAAGCTTTGGAGACACTCAATCGGGATTTGCAAACTCAAAAGCAAATTTTGGAAGCAGAATTGGCTGAGGCATCTGATTATGTGCGATCGCTTTTACCTTCACCGCTTGTAGGAGCAGTAACTACAGAAAGTCTGTTTATTCCTTCAGCGCAGTTAGGGGGTGATTGCTTCGATCATCATTGGATTGACGAGGATCATTTGGTAATTTATTTGTTGGATGTATCAGGACATGGGGTGGGTTCAGCCCTCCTATCTGTATCTGTGCTGAATGTTTTGCGATCGCAATCCCTACCGAACACTAACTTTTGTCAACCAAGTGAAGTCTTAAAAGCCCTAAATCATGCCTTCCAAATGAGGAAGCACGGTGATAAATACTTTACAATCTGGTATGGGGTTTATCACCGCCTTAAACATCAACTCATTTATGCCAACGCCGGACATCCACCAGCTTTACTGTTATCTAATACCTCTACAACAAGCATCCAAGTTAAACAGCTAAGTTCTTTAGATTTACCAATTGGCTTTTTACCTAATGTCCAATTTGAGGATGCTGTTTTTGATGTCGAAGAAAACAGCACTTTATACATCTTTAGTGATGGTGCTTATGAAATTAAGCAGTCAGATGGAAAAATTTGGGGTATTGATGCTTTTATTGACTTACTGACCGAATATAGCCAGAAAGATACCTATAAGCTAAATCAACTATTAGCGAAGATTCTCGCCTTAAATGCTCAAGATAATCTTGATGATGATTTATCTTTGGTAAAAGTTAACTTTGGTTAGTATAGTCAAATGTGCATATTAAATTTTCTGTTGTCTAGCAGTTTATTGTGTTGTCCATATTTTGCGCTTGAATTCATCTTGGTCAGCAAAGGTTTGAAAAATTCTATCCATTTTAGTCAGTTCAAACAACATCCTGACTTGATCGCTGATCGAACAGACAAAAAATTTGCCATTAGCAGTTCTTACCATTTGCATTGCTGATACTAAAGCACCTAAACCAGAGCTATCAATAAAGTTTACTTCTTTCATGTCAAGCAACAAAATATTAGACCCATTTGCCACAATAGTGCTAACTTCACGACGTAGTTCATTACCTCTAATACCATCTAATATTCCAGAGAGCTCTAGTACTGTTACACTCAACTTCATGGTTTTTATTTTCCGATTATTTGGCTTGATAACTATATATTTATATTTTGGCATTCTTCTAATGTAAACCGCAATAGATGTAGCAATCCTAAATCATTTGTGAACAACAAGATACCCCGACTTCTCAAAGAAGTCGGGGATCTGAGCCTCTCAATTTTCACAAATCAAATTTTAGCGCAGTGTTTACTTTATGTCCAAAGTTTTCTACTAACCGTCACGTCGCTTCGCTCCGAATTAAAAATTCAAAATTCAAACATTTTTGATCCCCATAATAAATTTAGTTGCTCTGTAATAAGGACCGGAGGCGGAGCGTCTCCGGCTCCGCTTCGTATTTCTTGCGCTGTGCGTCTCGAAATACATTTTTTTGCTTCTCCATAAATAAATTCACTTGCTCTGTATCCTTTGCGTTTTCGGTCAACAGTCAACAGTAGCTATTTTGCAGCTTGTTGCTTGCGTTTCATTTTCAATGCTAGTGCGATCGTTGCTAGCACACCAAGAACAGCATTAGGTTCTGGGACTGAAACCTGATTATCCACAATTGCTGTTTTGTTAATGTCTACCAATATTTTTCCAGTATTGTCACTATAGAACATATCGTTCACAGCTAAAAACAAAAACTTCGCCGTGGTGGGAATCGTAAGTGTTGTCTCACCGAAGATGCCAAAAACACCATCAAAGAATGTTTGTTGACCGCAGGTTCTGTTAGGGTCACTCAGGATCGCATCACTGCACATATAAGCATTTTTGCCAGAGTCAAAGGTAGAGTCTGGGAAGGCAGTAGAATCAAACAAAGTGTTAGAAGTCCAGGTGTTTTGAGTGTAGTTATATTGGTTGGCATCTTCCTGATTGAGGGCTACATCATCAACCACACGTTTTTCAGAAGATGTATCAAGGAGCTGGTCTGAGGTACTGAATACCCCGATCATGTCGCTCCTTTGACCTGGACTCCAAACACTCGTGTTAAATATACCAGAAGTATTCAGGCTGATGGAGTCGCCACCTTTCAAACCCAAATCTGCTAGGGATATGGCTTTAGTGTTACCAGCAAAAGTATTCACACCTTGGTAATAAGTTGCGTCAGCGTAGGTTCTCAAAAAGGTGTCTGTAGCATCGATTGTTAGGGATGCGGCTTGAGCTTTGTTAATGGTAGAGAAGGTTCCTAATCCTACTAGACTAGAAACCACTAAAGCACCCAGAAATTTTTTCATATTCTTGCATTGATTGTGTGTAAATCTATCTTAAGCAATAACTTATAAATTTTGTATAAATCTACACATTAATTCGGTGAGCTTTAGATAGATTGTATCGGAAAATTTCGGAGAATTAAAGTATTTTTACTTATAATGATTAAACTATTTTTTACCTTTTATCCAAAGTCCAATTCTTGATGACGTGTACTCTTAACAGGCGAACTAGAAAGACTTTTAAAATATCCTCTTAGAGGTTGTTTGAAAAGTTTTGAGAGGTCAAATTTTATGCCAATCGCCTCACCATGATCCGGATCATAGCCAAGTAGATGAATGTCTCCGATGTTTCCGGCAATAACTCATAGTCTCTGACCAATCGGCGACACCCCATGAGCCAGCCAAAAGTGCGTTCCACTACCCATCGTTTTTTGAGCAACACGAACTCCTTCGTTTGGTCAGGTCGTAGCACTACCTGGACAATCCAGCGGCAAAAGTCCATCACCCAGTGCATGAACGGCTCACCATCAAAACCGCCATCCACCCAAAGGGTTGTCAAACGAGATACGTGCTTGTGAGACTGTTTGACTCTTTTGAGGACTTGTTTTCCCCCTTCACGCTCACCTACATTGGCGCCTGTAACCAAGACCCGCAAGACTAACCCCAAGGTATCAACCGTCATAAATCGCTTGCGTCCTTTAATTTTCTTGCCTGCATCAAAGCCCACCGATTGACTTAGCATCGCCGCACTCTTAACGCTTTGACTGTCGATGATCGCTTCTGACGGACTCGGATGGCGTTCAATATCAATTCTCGTTCACTCTCGCAAACTATCGTGAATTTTCAACCATGTCCCGTTTTTGCGCCAGTTGCGAAAATATGTGTAGACTGTTTGCCATGCGGGAAAATCACCTGCTAGCGTAGGCGTAGCCCGCCGTAGGCATCGCCATCTAACTCCTTCTACCAGAATATATAAGATCCCATTGATGACTTCCCACATATCGACTTCACGCTTGCGACCACCGGGTTTTGGTTCTGGAATCATATCACTGAGAAATTCATATTGGGCGCGGGTCAGATTGCTGGGGTATGCTTTACTCATGTTGCTCTCTCGGTGCTGTCTACTTTCTATTCACAGCGTATACTGAGAGAGCTTTTTTACAACCTGTCAGACTTTTCAAACACCCTCTTAAGTCTCTTTTGGAGGCTGCCAAACAGATGCACGGATAATAGCCGACAAAAGTAACAAGTTATAGATAGACCATGCACCATTGAGTAGGTGAATCAAAGGATTATTTAGATCATCAATTGCAAAGTGGTAAAGGCTCCATAATATTCCTAGAATAGTGAGGAAAAAGATAAGTAGTTGAGGCCATACTAGTTGGAGATAAACTCCCGATTGTCGCTGCTTAGGCGTTACTTGGAATTTAATTTTGCCCCAAAAAAATACACTGAATACAGCTTGGATAAATAAGGGAAATAGGCTGATCGCATATTGTTCAGCTCGCCAAACTTCTCTAGCTGGAATCCCCCAAGTAGCGGTGATGAAAGTCAAACGGTTGATAATAAAAGCTGGTAAAAAGTGTAGGGCAAAGTCAGATCCGTAGGTTTTAACTGGAACGATGTCTGTAAAGAAATAGATGATTGGACAAGAAATAAAAACTAGAGTTGCAAAACCAGAAAAATAACTATACATCGTCTTAAAATATTGCAACCTTTGCCAAAACGTTAGCCCTGATTTTGTCAGTGGATTTTCCCTCACTAGCACTTGGATACTTCCTTGTGCCCAGCGTAGCCGTTGTTTCAGAGTAGAATTCAGGTCATCTGGTGCTAAACCTTCTGCCAAAAGTTCATGGTGATAAATAGATTTCCAGCCAGCACTATGCAGACGCATGGCTGTATTCATATCTTCCGTAATGCTATTACTCGATATCCCACCAACTAAATCAAATTCATTTAAACTTTTTTCATCTTTGGCATACTCATCAGCAAAATTTTGCAGTCCTACACTAATCAGTGCTTCACGCCTTAATACTGCATTAGTTCCTGTATAGAAGGCGGCATTCATGCCATCTTTCCCCTGTTGGAGTGGTCCATAAAATAAATGTGCCTGATGCCCAAATGGATCGCCTGGAGGAATGTTGTAAAAATCCTGGGGTGTCTGTACAAAAGCAATTTTATTCGGCTCATATTTACCTATTAAAAGATTATAGGTGTAGAAATAAGGCAGAACTCGCTTGAGAAATTGTGGTTTGGGAATATGGTCAGCATCTAGGGTAAGAATAAACTGTCCAGAAGTTTCTCCAGAAAAAATCGCGTAATTGAGATTACCCGCTTTAGCGTGGTGGGGTACACCAGATATTTTGGGACGAGCAATGTAGCGAAAACGAGCGAGTTTAACTAGTTTCAGTTCTTTCTTGCGAATAGCTTCTTCTAAGGCTTTCCGTTCGATAATTAAGCGATCGCTTATACTGTGATCAGCTGGAGATAACCAAAGTATAAGCGATCGCAGACTTTGCACAAATTCTGTAGCAACCTGGTTAACCACTGGTTCTGATGATGATGCTTGCAGCCATTTTTCTGCGGCTTGAGTATTAGTTGTCAGGTTTTCTAGTTGCTTTAGGCGCTCCAACAAATAAGAGTGTTCTGCATCAATCCGCTCTGCTTCTTGTTGTAGTAGTGGTGACTGCAAATCCTGAATACACAATCTTTCTGTCATCGCTCGCATATCAGCCGAGTTGCCATCATCCAGCACATAAACCCGTAACTTTGTTGGCGGATAATTCATTGCTAGGGCGGCTTTGGCAGTTTCTTCAACAATTTCCGGCGGCTCGTTGTAGCAGGTTACAAACACATCTACTGTTGGCCAGTCGGATTTGGGTAGAGGTGGGGTCATTTGGTCGATAGATTTAATCTGTCGGACTAAAGGACGCCATAACCCAATTACAAACATTACACCGCCGAAATAGCTATAAATTTCTGCCATTAGTAAAGGAATCGAGATCCAGAGCGCATCAAAATTGATGGAATGGGTAATGCGCCATTGCAAATACCAGATCCCAAAAATTAAATTTATTTCTGCCAGGTAGCGAAATAACAGCGTTCTTTTTTTGAGTGATGAGCGGCTGTTACCTGAAAACTTTGAGGAATTGTTACTAAGAGAAACTGAAGTCATATTAGACAATTTTGGATTTTAGATTGTATTCGGGTAGCATCTCGTAGAGCAAGAATTACTGGATAGGCTTTTAAGTGCTTCATCTATCGGAATGATTGTTCAAATTGGTATTACCAAAAATAAAATTAATCGGCTAGTGGATGCCTGCCTCTAGCTTGGTAAAGCAGACTTTCTAAAACGATCGCATTCGTATTAACGTCAATTGAAGCATTAACACCGAGTTGGAAATTTTCATATCGGCCTGAAAGATAGCCGCGATTTTTATCTGATAAATTTTGAACAAAGTCTCGCAGCATTTTCGTGTAAGGCTCATCTGGAATGAGAGCAAACCAAGAAAATGCTGCTTTCGTACTGACAAACCGCAATTGGGGATAGGCTTTTCCCCTAGTGTTAACGGCTTGCCAAGTTTTACCATTGGCGTAGACGCTGTAATACAGAAAGTAAGGGGGACGATCTAAGGAATCTTCATTTATAGCAGTTAAAATTCCAGTGCGCTTAAACCGTTGGTGTTGCACTTTCAAAAGATTTTGCACTTGAGGCTTGACAGCATCATTCCAACCCATTTCTAAACCCCAAAGCAGATAAGGATCATTTGTTAGATAGTTAGTAGCTCCAGAGTTTTTGAAATTGCGTTGATCGATTTGCAAAGTAATACCATCAACCTTAACCGTCTTGACTGGTGGATTGGAGAGAGCATTAGTAGCTTGAATGTTCCACAGCTTTAGACTGTGAGCAGCATATTGCTCGTAGCCTAATCGCCCTTCCTGCACTTCGAGAAGTTTGCCGGCTCTGGGGATAGCACCATTTAACCAACCATCCTTGACAAGTTTCGATAGATTCCAGCGAGTGACGATGTGATTAATGCGATCGCTATATTCTGGATAATGCGATCGCATAATATGCAATCCTAATAAAAATCGCGCCATATCTAGCACTGACCAACCACTTGTACCCTTGGGATCGGGGGTGTCATTGAGTTGGCGCATTTCGGCAGTACGGGTGCTATAAGCTTTGTTGGGCAAACCAGTTGGCGGTAGCGGCAGTTTTTCTAACGTCTGTAGTAAATTGTTCATCCTCTGTTGAAAGATATCTTGCGGCAATAACCCTAACTGGTAAGCCGCATGAATTCCTAATAAGGCGCTACCCTGATCCCACCAAGTTGTCCAGGGCAAGTTGTCTGCCGAATTTACTAAACCTGTTTGGGGATTCCAATTACGTTCAAAATATTTCCAAGCTCGCCCGGCGGCAATTTGATCCGCTTCTTGAGTCAATCGCGGTGGTGAGGTTTTCAGCGAAGGAGTAGTCGGTTTTGGTTTTAGCGGTACTGGCGTGACTGTGGGAGCAGTAGGTTTTGGAATAAGTTGTGGAATAAGTTGTGGCGGTGGTGTTTGCACATCAGGGTTAAAGTTATCAGGGGCAGCAATAATAATAGATGGGGTAGGAGAGCATTGCCATGTCGCAGTATTCGCACAAAGTAAGGATTGTTGATTTGTCGTTGTGTACAAAACTGATTGCAAAATCATACTTTTGATCACGCTTGTTGCGATTTATATCTTCTTTGCCAACTCAGCAGGGGATAAGGGACTTCCAAATATCTGTTGCTGGTGAAAGCTACCGCATCTTGTACAAGTATTCCCAAATAGAACTGATTAATAACAAAACAGAATTCAGGAGTCATGAAAGCTTTGCCCCCTACCCCCTGCCCCCCATCTATACCCTGTAATCTGCTGAATTATCCTGATAGATATAGGACTCATATTTGATTTTTGAACAAAATTAGGTATTGTAGGGTGTGTTAGAACGAAGTTCGTAACGCACCATTATCAAGGGTTTGGTGCCGTACTCTCCTTGCTAACACACCTACGTATCTTTTCAGAAATCAAACCGGATTCCTATAGAGGCTTAAAAGCTTTCTTCCCATCTTTTTTTAATGAATATTCAGGAAAAATCTGTGTTGGATGTTACAATATTGTTAAGAAAAGTTGCCCCTTGCATTTTGGGAACGCGCAATTGGGTTTTAACTCTCTTGAGAAGACAACGCAAAAAAAGATTTTCTAGACCAGCTGTGGGATGCTGGTCTTTTTGTCTTTAAAGTGCCTATACATTGGTTATCCGATAACTCATTACAAACGCTTTAGTTATAATTAGAGTTGTTGGACTATCGGTTAGAGAACTTTTGGTGTAAAGATGGGATGTATGCCCTTGGTACATCAATAGTATTTTTGAGCTAACGAAAAATGTCAGGTTAAATACGTTTTAAATTTACAAAAAGCTCTAAGATAGTACGTCAATGGTATGAATAATTTTCTTAATTGCTGAAACTATTGCTATGGCGTTATTATGTGCCAATTACTCGGAATGAATTGCAATGTTCCAACGGATATTTGCTTTTCTTTTGAAGGGTTTTCTGCACGGGGAGGAAAAACGGATGATCATAGCGATGGTTGGGGCATTGCTTTCTTTGAAGGAAAGGGATGTCGAATGTTTTTAGATGCCCAACCTTCTGTTGCTTCTCCTATAGCCGAGTTGGTGCGGAGTTATCCCATCCACTCGACCCATGTCATAGCCCATATCCGCAAAGCCACTCAGGGTGAAGTTGCCCTACACAACTGCCATCCTTTCCGCAGAGAATTGTGGGGTCAGTATTGGGTGTTTGCCCACAATGGTAATTTGCCAGATTTTGATCCAGAAAATTTGGGCTTTTATCAAGCCGTAGGTGACACCGATAGTGAAAAAGCATTTTGTATGATGCTAGAAACATTGCGATCGCGCTTTTCTGAGGGTAAGCCTGACATCAAAAAACTGTACGCTGTGCTGCAAGAAATTAGTGATGTAATTGCAAATACAGGTATATTTAATTACTTGTTATCAGATGGAGAACACTTTTTTGCTTATTGCTCAACTAAACTCAGCTACATTATTCGCCAAGCGCCCTTTGCAGCTGCCCATTTAATTGATCAAGACATGACCGTAGATTTTCGAGAGGTGACTACTGAACGCGATCGCGTTGCTGTTATTGCTACCACACCCCTGACTGACAACGAAGTTTGGACACAAATCCAACCAGGAGAATTACTAGTTTTTCAGGACGGATTACCTCTGAAATATGCATTCAGTTAAGAATAACTAGTTGCTCGATTTTTCCCATTTAGATAATTTCTAGATGGGTTTTGTTTTTCATACTTTTCATATTGAGTAATTTACAGCTATTTTCACGTAAATAGACTCGCTATTTAGGGACACAGTAATAGTTATTACGTGTCAACTTAAGGTAAAAACTAGTAAGCAAAAAAAGCTTTGAGATATTGCCTCGTTCCTAGTCTCTGACTAGGAATGCCCTCTGTAAGGCAGAGCCTTACTTCCTCGCCGCAGAGCCGTAAAGACAAGCATTTCCTTCTTATATCATGTCCGCTTGATTGCTTATTAAACCCGAAGAACCCCACCCCGTCAAAGCTATGCTTTGTCTCCCCTCCTGAAGAGCGGGGAGGGGATTAAGGGGAGCCAGCGCTCAGAGGGGTCTCCCTAAGTGGAGCATCTGGCGTGTGGGGTGCAATGACTGTGGGAATCGTAACTAATTATGCGGACATGATATTAGACCTGGAAACGAGGTTTTAAAAGGGTTTCACTTCAGCGATCGCTAGAATAGACTGTCCCCAAAAATTAGCTATTCCCTAGCACTTTGCTTGATACACTAGGTAGCTGATTGCGATGAAAACTTGAGAGTTGAAAATAAAAGCATTTGTAATTATTTACAAAACTGGTAAAATCACCATATTCTTGATAAAGAATGTGAGGTTTTTTGGTGTTTGCAACTAGATACATGGAATTATCCAGTATTATAAACACTATATAACTGTATTCCCATCAATTATCTGTACATTTAGTGGAGGAAATAGAATGAGTTTGTGGCAACGCCCACTGAAAAGGTTACAAGCGATCGCTGAACATAGAACATATCGGTTCAGACTGAATTCGCTCAAAAGCTTTGTATCACTCTTTTTAGTAGGTACCGTATTGAGTATGGCGCTTGCCGCCTGCTCTGGTGGAACTGGGAGTAATTCTTCCTCTGAAACCCCTACTGCTAGTCCTGTTGCTGCAAGCAAGGATAATGTTGAACTAACTCTCGTTTCCTTTGCCGTTACCAAAGCGGCTCACGAAGCGATTATTCCTAAGTTTGTACAACAGTGGAAGAAAGATCATAACCAAACTGTCGTCTTCAAGCAAAGCTATGGCGGTTCTGGTTCCCAAACTCGCGCCGTTATCGATGGTTTGGAAGCAGATGTTGTCCACTTGGCGCTGGCTGGAGATACCTCAAAGATTGAGAAAGCTGGATTGATTCAGCCAGGATGGGAAAAAGAAGTTCCCAACAATGGTATTGTCTCCAAATCTGTGGCAGCATTAGTCACTCGTTCCGGCAATCCTAAAGGCATCAAGAACTGGGAAGATTTAGCCAAAGACGGTGTAAAGTTGATTACTGCTAACCCCAAAACTTCCGGCGGTGCTAAGTGGAATTTCTTAGGACTATGGAATTATGTGATTAAAACAGGTGGCGATGAGGCCAAAGCTACTGAATTTGTGACTAAAGTTTACAAAAATGTGCCAATCTTGCCTAAAGATGCGCGGGAAGCGACTGATACATTTGCCAAGCAAGGGCAGGGAGATGTCTTAATAAACTACGAAAACGAAGTTATTTTGGCACAGCAAAAGGGCGAGAAGGTTGAGTATGTCGTTCCCGATGTGAATATATCCATCGACAACCCGATCGCTGTAGTAGATAAGAACGTCGATAAGCACGGAACCCGCGAAGTTGCTGAAGGTTTTGTGAAATACCTCTATAGCCCAGAAGCACAGCAAGAGTTTGTAAAATTGGGATTCAGACCGGTAGATGAGACTTTAGCTCAAACTAAGGAAGTCACAGACAAATTTCCCAAGGTGAAAACTCTCGGTACAGTTGTAGACTTGGGTGGTTGGGGAGCAATCGATAAGAAGTTCTTTGCAGATGGGGGCGTGTTTGATAAGATTCAAGCGCAAATTAAACGGTAATCTAGTCATTAGTCAATGGTCGGTAGCCAGTAGAAAAAACAACCGATAACTGGCAAAAAACTTCGGTGTTGATGAATCGAGGGATGAATCTGGATGTAGAGACGTTGCAATGCAACGTCTCTACAAAGATTTTGAAATTATGCAAAATTATTTTTCATACCACAATCAGCAACGCCAAAACTTCTTGTGAATTTTGAATTTTGAATTTTTGACTATGACGACTGTATCTCCTTCTTTGGAAGTTGAACGCAAAACACCATTCTGGAAGAAATTGGGGCGGGTTCCTTGGACTTGGCGAATCACCATAGGATACCTGACAGTGATGTTGTTTATCCCGATCGCTGCCATGTTCCTGAAAGCAAGTACGGAAACTCCGGCGAAATTTTGGGCGATCGCAACCAGTGATATTGCATTAGCCACTTACAACGTAACTTTTTTTACAGCAATATTTGCTGCCTTACTCAATGGCGTATTTGGGACTCTGATTGCTTGGGTTCTGGTTCGCTACAACTTTCCTTTAAAACGGTTGATTGATGCGACAGTGGATTTACCATTTGCACTACCAACATCAGTAGCAGGGCTAACCCTGGCAACAGTTTACAGCGATAATGGCTGGATAGGTTCGCTACTAGCACCACTGGGAATTAAGGTGTCTTTTACCCGCACGGGAGTAGCGGTGGCAATGATATTTATCTCACTACCTTTTATCGTCAGAACTGTGCAACCCGTGCTTCAGGAAATGGAACGTGAAATTGAAGAAGCCGCTTGGTGTCTGGGTGCTTCTGAATGGCAGACCTTCTGGAAAGTGATTTTGCCACCTTTATTTCCGACAATTTTAACTGGTGTTGCTTTGGGTTTCTCCCGTGCAGTTGGGGAATATGGTTCGACTGTGATTATCTCTTCCAATACGCCCTATAAAGATTTGATCGCACCTGTGCTGATTTTCCAACGATTAGAGCAGTATGACTATTCTGGTGCAACAGTAATTGGCATAGTTTTACTATCAATTTCATTAGTACTGTTATTGGCAATTAATTTATTACAAGCATGGGCAAGGCGATATGACAGTAGATAAGCCAAGTTTTCACTCATCTTCTGGGTCTGATACAGATATAGCCAAGCCTAAAGAGCAGAAGAATTGGGTACCAATAGTTTTAATTGGTATAGCGATCGCTTATTTAGCTCTGGTTCAATACATTCCGGCAATCAACGTTTTTATCCAAGCTTTCAGCAAAGGAGTTGGGCCATTTCTATCCAACCTGACGCGACCAGCTTTTCTCCATGCAGCTTGGCTGACACTGTTGCTGGCTTTGATTTCTCTGCCTATAAATACAGTATTTGGGCTATGTGCAGCTTGGGCGATCGCTCGTCATAAGTTTCCTGGACGCGCCGTAGTTTTGAGCATTATTGACCTGCCTTTTTCGATTTCACCTGTAGTAGCAGGATTGATGATTGTACTGCTCTACGGTCGGAATGGGTGGTTTGGCTCTTGGCTCCAGGCACATGATATCAAGATTGTCTTTGCTTTTCCAGGTATGGTACTGGCTACAGCGTTTGTGAGTATGCCCTTTGTGGCCCGAGAAGTGATTCCTGTTTTAGAGGAATTTGGTAAGGATCAAGAAGAAGCTGCTAGAACTCTAGGTGCGAAAGATTGGCAGATATTTTGGCGCGTCACCCTGCCCAGTATCCGTTGGGGCTTACTCTACGGTTTAATTTTGACCAATGCCAGAGCAATGGGTGAATTCGGGGCGGTTTCGGTGGTCTCTGGCAACATTGCTGACCAAACCCAGAGTTTACCACTATTTGTAGAAGACGCTTACAAACAATACGAAACCGAATCTGCTTTCTCTGCGGCTGTACTGTTAGGGTTGCTAGCAGTAGTAACCTTAGTGCTGAAGGAGCTTTTAGAACGGAAAACCCGCATTAAAGATGTTGAATAGAAAAATCAAGCGATTATAGTTATCCTTTGAATAGGATACAAGCAAATCATCGGACATGGTACGATTTACCTATTAGCTATCAGGAAATTACCATTAGGGTTAAGGGTAGTTCTGTACCAATCCTTATCAGGGATTGAAATAATTCAGATATGGCTACTGATAATACACTTACCAATAAACGGATTCGCCTCAGAATTCCCAAGGATTATCACCAGGAACCGGTCATTTCTCGCCTGGTGTCTGACTATGGACTGACTGTGAATATCACGGCAGCGATTTTGGGAGCCAATGCTGTCGGTGATGGTTGGTTTGACCTTGAATTACAAGGAACAGATGCACAAATTCAGAGTGGGTTAACCTATCTCCACGATTTGGAGTTGGAAGTCTGGGATGACACTAAAGCAAGTGATTGGTAAGAGTTAACCTCTCTCTAAATCTCTCTTCTAAAAGGGGAGATACTTTGAATTTTTCCCCTTCCCGCGTCGGGAAGGGGGTTAGGTTTTTCTTTAATAAGCAATATAAATTAGTTTTTCAAAATCTTGGTAATCAAAATTTTGTTGTTTTTGAGAATATTTACCACATACATCATAGTAAACTTTATTTCCTTGTATATTGAAGAAATATCCTTCTATTTGGGATTGCTGTTGTTTAACTTTAAAAACTACTTGATTAGTTGTATATTTACCATATTTCCTAATTAAATAAGCAAAACTATCAAAATTTCCGTTTTGAGCTTTTTCAAAATATAATAAATCATCATTATTATTATTGCTTTGTAAAATTAATGCCTGTATGTCTCTAAGACTTTTGAGATGATTAATTTCAAACTGATCATCTTTTTTAGTAAAGGCGATAATTTCATGATAATTATACAAAATTCCAATATCGCAACCAGATTTTTTTAGATACCTTTGAATCTGATTATAATGATTTTTTAAATTCACATCTTCTCGTTTTACTTCCATAATTATCAAAGGAGATTGATGTGGCTTGAAATTATTATTATTTTGCTTTTTGTATATTTCTACATCATGATTATTAGCCTCAACTTGGATACTGATGATATCTGGAAATAACCCACTTTCTTTAATAAGAAAATGAATAAATATTTGTCTAACTAATTCCTCTGGTCTTCCATTAATTGGAATTTGTATTCCCCTAATCAAACATTTTATATATTCTTGATAATCTTTTGTATATTTACTGAATTTTGTAGATATTTCTTGTTGTAAATCAGTCATATATTTGTGGTAGCAACTAATGGTGGATAAAATAGTTTTAGGGACACAATTATATTGCGCCCTAAACCATGTATTAAATGTGCAATTGAGAAATTGTCTATTTCTGCCCAAAAAAGTCTAGTATTTCGGTAACTAATTCATTCCAATGTTCTTCAGCTTGGCTTTTTAAGAATGTATTTAAGTTTGTCTCTTTTTCTAGTTCTCGCTGAAATATCAGACATACATTACGTGTATAATTTTCGCCTTTCTTGTGTTCCTTACCTTTCTCAGCAATTAGAGCATTCCAAAACTCAGAATCCTTGCTTCGAGGTAATAGTTTTTTCGTGACTTCTTCTTCAATTTTTGTGCCTACTTCGTCTATAAAATCGTCATATAAACCGTAAAATTGTTGGATTAATTCAGGGATAAATGTTTTCAAAGATTCATTCGCAGATGTAAGCTCATTGAGGATATTTTCTAATTCCTGTTTTACTTCTTTGGTAAATTTCTTCAACATTTTATCCTCATCTATCCCCTCAGCAATAACCTTTGCATCGTAATATATATCTATATCTCTTGGCTCATAGTAACCGAAGTTTCTATGGATAGCGTGTTTCGTGTTCCATGCTCGATAAACCGTGCGATAGTATTTATTAACATATTCATCAATAAAATTTTCATAAACAAAACCAGCTACTCTTTTACTTAAATCCTGTAAATCCTTTATCTTCTTAATGGCTTTTTCAATTGCCTTGATTTCTGATTCCGTTAAAGCATTACCATTTTTGATTTTCGCCGAGCTTTCTTTGATAGCCTTGATTTCATCTAATAAAATATTTCGCCTACGTTCTACTACACCCGCTATAGCTTCGATAAATTCATTTTTATCTGCCTGTACATCTTCTTGATCGCAGTCTTCATTGAGCTTAACTATGTCATCACGATAGTATCTCAAGGAATCATAGAACAAGATATTTTTTGGAAAAAAATCTAAATTAGAAATTTTGAATGTAGCTTGAACTTGTTCATTTCTGATTTGAATTCCTGTATCATAATCGCCATCACATCCATTCATTTTTTCAGGTTCATTTTTATGAGGTAACACCAAAGTTACAAATCTATGATGAAAGTCTTTTGATTTAGATGTAAGATGATAAGCTATTAATTTCATAATATTATTTTCAGGAGCATCATTAAAGGGAGTTACAAAGAGACAGATGGTATCCTGACTGTCAATATATTTCTGTAAGTCTTTACGAATTGGATTTTCATCAAGTCCTTTGGTATCAACGACTGAATCGAACTCAGACAATTTTGAACCAGATAAAACATCATAACTCACATAAAGATATATTTTTCTCGGAATAGCAAATTCTTTGAACTCTACGTTATTGATTTTAGCAAAGATATTTCTGATCCATACTTGCTCATTACTGTGGTTGTCAAATTCAATTGTAGTCGTAGTTCTAGATTCAAGGTTTGCCTTATTCAGTGCAGTTTTTTTAAGGAACTCTAATCTTAAGTCTTCCTTTAATTCGTCTTTTGATTCATCGAATACTTCTTTAGCTTTGTCAGTGGGAGGTGATGATTTATAACTAATTTTGAGTTCAGTAATATTCCTAATAGCTCTCTCAATTTCTTGAGAAATAATTATTTTCTGTTCTAACTGAGGATTATCTTTATTGGCAATAGAATCGCAGAAGTCAAAAATAAGATTTTCCATCTCATCAACTGTATAAGGCTCTATCTCTATATAAGTTTTTTCAGATGCCTTAATAATTACCTCACATATAGTAGTTCTGCCTGCTCCCGTTGACAATAACTCTTTAGTTTCGATTACATCTTTAGTTTTGCCATTAATTGTCTTGGAACCCTTAATGTCGCTAATTAAGTTAAAAAGATGACAGATGGCTGTAGTTTTTCCTTTACCAATAGTACCTATAAAAACAATTTTATATTTATCTATACTAAGGATTTTCTCGATTTCTTCTAATCTTTCTAGCTTTGAATTCAGGTTATTGATGCAAATATACTTAGGTATATTATTATCTGCTGCACCTGATAGTTTACTGATTTCACGTCTTAAATTTTGCTTCAATGATGTAATTTCTTCTTGCGGCAGTGTAGTGAACATACTGTTTTCCCTATTTCGATGCTACTTACTTGATACTTGCAGTATGCCCACTATGATCTAAAATCTAACAAAATTCTTAAAACATCCTCTAACCTGACTTCGGGAACCTTTAATCGCTTGGTAATGAGTAGGGCGATCGCCTGAGCATAATTTTACGTGAATTTACCCATTGTTTTTTTGCGAACTTTGTGAGATTGTCCTTTACATAACAATTAGATGTATTAAATCGATAGAGTTACAGTAGTTTAATAAAAGCCAAAATATGAAAATCTCTATGAGGCTGACATCCAAGCAGGCAAAGTTAAGTTGTAGGGGCACGGGATCAGCAAGATTCTCTGCCGAACCCAAAAATTGCGTAGCGCCAAAGCTCAGTGACCACCGTAGGCATCGCTATTGGGAATTAATCTGATGTCTCCCACAAAATCAGTAGAACCCGCTTCAGTCCACAGCCGAATTCTCGTACCTCAGAGGTATCACAGGCAACCTGTAATTTCCCGACTGGTATCTCGTTATGGTTTAACCGTCAATATCAAAGCTGCATCCCTGACATCAGATAGTGACAGCGATGGCTGGTTTGATTTGGAACTTTCGGGAAATCCCCAAAAACTGATAAATAGTCTATCTTACTTGCAAGGATTGGGAGTGAATTTGCTCGAACTAGCGATCGCTAACCAGATTCAAACCAACCAGCACCCTTTACCTTTCCCAAATCCAGCTACCCAAGTGAGTCCCAAAGACTCTGCATCGCTGACAAATCAATGGCAAGAACAATTCCAGCAATGGATTTCTCTGGGTCAAACCAATCGATTGCGCTTGCAAATGTGCGTCTTAAAAACCTATTACGAAGAACCGGTGATTTCGGAGTTAGTTTCTCGTTATGGATTAACAGTCAATATCACCAGTGCTAGACTTCAACCCGATACGCAAGATGACGGCTGGTTTGACTTGGATTTGTGGGGGAGAACAAAGCAACTCTACTTTAGCCTGAGTTATTTAGAAAAACTGGGGCTACCAATTTGGCTGGATTTGTCTAGCGTTTATAGCGATCGCTCGTCATAAATTTCCTGGACGCGCCATAGTTTTGAGCATTATAGGTAAATATATAAGACCAATCATGACAATTAAAATCAAAACTAGAAAGTCAAATCTGTTGAATTTAGTAATACTAATTATTAAATTTTATAATCCAAACTTAAGAGGTTATTTTAAAAGTCTAATTTATTACTAATAATTAAATTGTGCAAAATATTAGCAAGATATGTTGCTGATATTTTGCACAATTAGTATCTGAATATTTTGTAACTTTAATCAAGGAAACCCGCAAAAAAGTCCAGAGTTTCCTTCAGTGCTTTGATGAAAATATCAATTTCCTCACGGGTATTGTAGAAAGATAGACTTGCTCGTGCGGTTGCAGGAAGACCTAAGTAACGGTGTAATGGTTGAGTGCAGTGGTGTCCAGAACGGATAGCAACGCCTTCTTGATCTAATAATGTAGATAAGTCGTTGGCGTGGACTTCCCCGGCGGTGAATGACGCAAGAGCGGCTCTACCTTCCCCTTTAGCATTTGGTTTGGGACCGTAAATTCTAATTTGGGGAATTTGCTCTAATTGTTGGAATAAATAAGCTGTTAATTCTGCTTCGTAGGCGTGGATTTTATCCATGCCGATACTGCTAAGATAATCGATCGCAGCACCAAGAGCGATCGCTTCTCCAATTGCAGGTGTACCAGCTTCAAATTTATGCGGTAATTCTGCATAGGTGGAATGGTCTAAATACACCTCTGCAATCATCTCACCACCACCAAAGAATGGTGGCATTGATTCTAGTAATTCCAACTTGCCATACAGAAATCCTATCCCAGTTGGGGCGCACATTTTATGACCCGATGCTACCAACCAATCACAATCTATTTGCTGCACATCGATAGGTATATGGGGGACACTTTGGCAAGCATCAACTAAGAATTTAGCACCGTATTTGTGAGCGATCGCACCAATTTCTTCCACTGGATTAATACAACCCAAAGTATTAGAAATATGCACTACTGACACCAATTTTGTTTTGTCGGAAATCAGCTTTTTAAACTGTGACAAATCAAAAGTTTCTTCTGGTGTTAGTTCGACAAATTTCAGTACTGCACCCGTTTTTTGCGCCACCAATTGCCAAGGTACAATATTACTGTGGTGTTCCATCACCGAGAAAATAATTTCATCTCCCGGCTGCAAATTGTTCATGCCCCAGCTGTAGGCTACTAAGTTAATCGCTTCAGTTGCGTTGCGGGTATAGACGATTTCCTGACGCGATGCAGCATTAATAAATTTAGCAACTTTGTCTCTAGCACCTTCATAAGCATCAGTAGCTTTAGCACTCAGAACATGGGCACCGCGATGCACATTAGCATTATATTGCTCGTAATAATCGCGGAGGGTATTTAATACGAACAAAGGCTTTTGTGATGTCGCCGCATTATCGAGATAAACCAAGGGTTTATCGTTGACTTCCTGATGCAATATCGGGAAATCAGCGCGAACTTTATCAGCAAGGGTTTTGGTAGTTATGAAAGTCATTGGTAGATTAGTTATTAGTCATTAAGTCATTAGCCATTAGTCATTAGTCAGGGACTTAAGATTATTGACTGTGTTTAAAAGGATTTCTCGCAGAGAGGGAACCGGGATTTTGTTGATGACTTCAGCAGCGAAGGCGTTAATTAACAACTTCCTAGCATCATTTTCATCAATTCCCCGACTTTGCAGATAGAATATTTCATCATCTTCCAATTGGCTAACGGTAGCACCGTGAGCGCACTTGACATTATCGGCAGTAATTTCTAATTGGGGTTTAGTATCAACCCTGGCTTTAGATGATAACAGCAAATTCCGATTCATCTGGACTGCATTTGTCAACTGCGCCCGTTTGGGTACCAAAACTTTACCATTGAACACTGCATGAGCGCGATCGCCTACAATACATTTATGCAATTGGTCACTTATACCGTGAGGATAATTGAGTGCGATCGCACTGTGAGTATCAGCCAACTGCTTACCAGAAACCATCGTCAAACCATTGAGAGTAGTTTCAGTCTGCTCACCAGTTTGCAAAATTTCTAAATTATGCCGTGACAGCTTACCACCTAAAGTTATGGCATGACAAGTATATCGGCTATCACGAGATTGTGCGATCGCAGTCTTCCCAATATGAAAAGCCTCTGCACCTTCTTGCTCAACCCTAGTGTGACTCACCTCAGCATTATCACCCACCCAAACTTCCGTAACCGCATTGGTGAAATAAATCTCCTTGGCGCTCTTGGCGTCTTGGCGGTTCGTATACTCTTCAACCAACCTCACCTGCGAACCACTTTCCGCCACCAGCAAACAACGCGGCTGTGAAATCGTCGGTGTCTCCCCAGCAACCGAAATAAACACCAAATGAATTGGCGTCTCAACTACCACATTCTTCTTCACCCACACCACAGCTGCATCAGTTATCCCAGCCGTGTTGAGAGCCGTAAAAACTTCCTGCGCTCCCTCAGCTTGAGCTAAATACTGCTTTACACCTTCCTGCTCAACCACAGATAAGCCAGCCAAATTACTCACCACAATACCAGGTGGTAAATCTGTAACTGCGGATAACTCGGGTGCAAAAACGCCGTTGACAAAAACCAAACGACTATTAGCTGCTTCTGGCAAAATATCAAATTGTAAAGATGCAAAATTTCCCGTCTCTACATTAAACTGCACCTTTCGCAGAGACGACAAATCAGTAAACCGCCATTCTTCCTCGCGGGTAGTCGGGATAGTCGAGTGGCGTACCCAATTAGCAGCACCTTCACCTAAATTCTGTAACCACCCCTCTATTTTTGATGGGATTACCAGATTTAATAATTCAGTTAGGTAGGCATCTTTATCCAACAGAGTAGATGTCAAACTGACTACATTTGAGTTAGGAATTGTGCTGGGAGAAACTTGAATACTCATTACACACCCACCTCAGCAGCTGCAAATTCTGCCAGAACCCAGTCATAACCGCGAGACTCTAATTCTAGTGCCAGTTCCTTGCCACCACTGGTAATAATCTGCCCTTGTGCCATCACATGCACAAAATCAGGCACAATATAATCGAGTAACCGTTGGTAGTGAGTAATCAAAATTGTGGCATTTTCAGGACTTGCCAGTTGATTTACCCCATTCGCCACAATTCTGAGCGCGTCAATATCCAAACCCGAATCAGTCTCATCCAAAATTCCCAATTTTGGTTCCAGCAGCGCCATTTGCAGAATTTCATTCCGCTTTTTCTCACCACCAGAAAACCCTTCATTCAAACTCCGACTGAGAAAACTGGGATTCATCTTCACCACATCCAGTTTTTCCTCAATCAAATCGTCAAAATCAAAAGCGTCTATTTCCTCTAAACCTTGCGCCTTGCGTCGGGAATTGTACGCTACCCGCAAGAAATCCAAATTGCTCACACCCGGAATTTCTAACGGATACTGAAACGCCAAAAACACGCCACTTCTAGCCCGTTCCTCCGGTTCCAACTCCAGCAGATTTTGCCCTTGAAAAATCACCTCACCGCCAGTCACCTGATATGCTGGATGCCCAGCCAACACCTTAGAAAAGGTACTCTTACCAGAACCATTCGGCCCCATAATCGCATGAATTTCACCCGATCGCACCTCAAGATTTACACCCTTGAGAATCGGTGTTCCATCAACATTAGCCGTCAGATTCCTTACTGACAGCACAACTTCACTATTTTCAATAATCATGTTCTCTCTATTCTCTTACTTTGCGCCCTTCTCTTCGAGACACTTCGTGAACGCGCCTTCGCGGTTCGTTATTCTTCCAGAGATGAACACAGATAGATTGGTATTCATCTCTAATTCCATTTATCCAACACTGCCTTCCAACTTCAAACTCAACAACTTATCAGCTTCCACAGCAAACTCCATTGGTAGCTGATTGAAAACATCCTTACAGAAGCCGCTAATCATCATCGAAATGGCATCTTCGGAAGAAATACCCCGTTGAGCGAAGTAAAATAGCTGATCTTCCCCAATCTTAGAAGTAGAAGCTTCATGCTCCACCTTCGCAGCATTATTTTGCACCTGGATGTATGGGAAAGTGTTCGCATGGGCATTATCCCCAATCAGCATTGAGTCGCACTGAGAATAATTTCTCGCCCCAATCGCTGTCGGATTAACTTTCACCAAACCCCGGTAACTATTGCTGGATTTACCTGCGGAGATTCCTTTAGAAATAATTGTACTGCGGGTATTCTTACCTACGTGAACCATCTTACTGCCAGTATCGGCTTGCTGCATATGATTTGTCAGCGCCACCGAGTAGAACTCACCCACAGAGTTATCACCCACCAACACACAACTGGGATATTTCCAAGTAATTGCCGAACCTGTTTCTACTTGAGTCCAGGAAATCTTGGAATTTACACCCTGACACAAACCGCGCTTGGTGACAAAGTTGTAAATACCGCCTTTACCGTTGGCATCTCCAGCGTACCAATTTTGCACCGTGGAGTATTTAATTTCGGCGTTGTCGAGGGCGACGAGTTCCACAACGGCGGCGTGCAACTGGTTGCTGTCATACATCGGTGCGGTGCAACCTTCGAGGTAAGAAACATAACTACCTTCTTCGGCGACAATCAAAGTCCGCTCAAATTGTCCCGTGTCACCAGAGTTGATGCGGAAGTAGGTAGACAGTTCCATTGGGCATTTTACACCTTTAGGAATGTATACAAAGGAACCATCGCTAAATACAGCGGCGTTCAAGGCGGCAAAATAGTTGTCAGCTATAGGAACAACGCTACCCAGGTATTTTTTGATCAGTTCTGGGTGTTCTTGCAACGCTTCCGAAAACGAACAGAAAATAACGCCATCTTCCGCTAGCTTTTCTTTAAATGTAGTGGCGACAGAGACGCTATCGAAAATCGCATCGACGGCGACATTTGCCAGTCGCTTCTGTTCAGATAGAGAAATGCCTAACTTCTCGAAGGTTTCTAAAAGGGTTGGATCGACTTCGTCCAAGCTGTTTAGTTTTTCTTTCTTGCGTTTCGGCGCTGAGTAGTAAATGATATCCTGATAATTAATTGGCGGATACTTGACATTAGGCCAAGTTGGTTCTGTCATTTTTTGCCACTGGCGATAAGCCTTGAGGCGAAAGTCCAGCATGAACTGTGGCTCGTTCTTCTTAGAGGAGATCAAGCGAACAACGTCCTCATCTAGTCCACGCGGTATAGTGTCGGACTCAATATCGGTAATAAAGCCGTACTTGTAGGGTTGGTTGACTAAGGTTTTGACAGTGGCACTCATCAGTAATAATCTCTCGTGTTCAGAACTCTTTAAGAATGGGAGACAAGCTCTTAGCTAGCCGATATTTCATCTCGCGTTACGGAATGGTTACACGGCTGCTAGAATAGTAGTGGAGAGTAAAACAACAGCTATGTTGTTTAATGTATCTTCATTTTACGCTAAATTAACAACAACAATGTTGTCAAAGTCAAATTTTCAAAGAAATTTTTGGGACGTTCGCTGAACGTCTCGCACCAGAAGATGGCGACTACTCACCAGTCCTCAACCAAGCAAGATATCCTAGAGTATCTGCACAAACAGGAAAAAGCAACGGCTTTGGAGCTAGCTGAAGTTTTAGACGTTACCCCCCAAGCGATTCGTCGCCATCTCAAGGATTTGGAGACGGAGGAGCTAGTTTTGTATTCGTCAACAGTGCAGGCGGCGGGAATGGGGCGTCCACAGCACGTTTATCAACTGAGTCGTCAGGGACGTGATCGCTTGCATCGAACAATCAGCGATCGCTTTGGTGATGGCCACGGCAATTTTGCGGTTTCGCTGCTAGACACCTTAGCCGAAACGGTGGGACATGAACAATTTAAATGGATTTTACAGAAACAGTGGGAGCGCAAAGCCCTAGAATACCGCGATCGCGTAGGTAGCGGTTCACTGCGGGAACGTGTAGCTAACTTAGTAGAGTTCAGAAAAGCCGAAGGCTTCATGGCGGAGTATCACCCTGTTGATATCAATGACTCTTTTGAGAGCGATCGCTTTATCTTAATGGAGCATAACTGCGCTATTTCTAACGTTGCCGAGTCTTTCCCCAGCATTTGTGGTCACGAATTAGAAATGTTTGCTGCCGTCTTACCTGATTGTACCGTAGAACGCACCCACTGGATTATTGATGGCGAACATCGTTGTGGCTATTTGGTACAAGCTCGTCATTAGTCATTAGTCATTTGTCATTTGTGAAAAACACTCCCTACTCCCTAATAATGAACTAAATTTGAGATAGCATTTATGGATGTAGCACCACAGCAATCATCAACACAATTTTTAACGTTGGAAGAGTCAGCAAAAGTAGATGGGGCTTTGTTGTCTTCCCCAGAAAAGTTTTTAACAAGATTGACGATTTCATCACTTAAGCTTTTGAAGCATATTGCCCAAGATTACGGCATTGCGATTGAAGATTTGACAGCGCCGCAAGTAATTGCTTGGTTTGAAAAAGATGGCAAAATTCGGCGTGAACAGGGCATTGAAGTTTCATATTTGAAATGGTGATCTGTGGTAATAAAGTTTAGGTTCATTTACTTATAAAAAATAAACACACACAATATCCCGCTTTTAAAAAACAGAAATGTTTATTATAAGCGGGATATTAACAGATAACACTGTTGATAATTAATAAATGCTTACCAGACCGGAAAACGCTATATAGTTTTAACCTGTTAATTAGACCTAATTTGACTCTTATGAATAACACCACCACCACAAGCAGATGTAAAAAGCCAACCATCTGTTGTGATTCCCCCATGTAGTTCAATAGCTCTGAGTTCTTTAATAGTGCAGAGAATTTTGCCATTCGGAGACTTTCTTATATATGATGGAGGGTCAAATACAACCCCGAGCGCAATTCCTGGATTAAAACTGGGTGAAGTGCAAACAATTTGGAACATATCTTGTGTGGCTCTAGAACGTGGACTGTGAACTGTGCGAGCGTTTAAACTAGTCCAGGTTCGAGATTCACAGTTTGCCTGGGATTCTATGCGTTGTTTAGCGAGATAGTAGCTAAAATTGACAGTGCGATCGCTTGCCCTAGAAATAGAACACATATCTATATAAATACTCTCTCCATTTACAGCTTTACCTGCATAGTAATTACATACATTAGCTTCAGGAACAGGGTTACTCATAGCAATTGAAGATGTAATTGTTATAAGGCTTGTAGCTGTAAGTGTTGATATAATTTGTTTTTTCATCGTTCTAATCCTCATTCCGAAATACCGTAATAAATAATTAAATCTAGATTGTAATATTAATAATGTTATATGCTTCTTATGAATATCCATACGTGAGTGAATATACGTATATAAACCATAAATTCATATATTTTAAAATAAAAAATTTGCATTATTTTATTACTGAACTGTTTAGTTCAGTTTAGTTTTTAAACTTTATGCTTTAGATAAAAGTTTGCGTTTGGCAGCAAGTGCTATCAAAAACGAAATTATAGCAGCAATGGAAGGTCATGTTTTGGTAACAGCAAAATTAATTGGACGCTACAAATGCCAGCTTTAAATAATAAACAAAAAGCACCTTTTTCAAGGTGCTTTTAAAGTTGATAAAATTTTGTTTGTCAAACAATTCTTTAAGAATTGTAATTGTTAGTCCGGGGACTACGAGCTCCAGTTACGGCTCCAATCATTGAGGCTATTAAACCCAATAAGGAACCAAACACAAACCACCATAATCCCGAACGTAAATTAGCTGCCGCATCACGAGCTTGTTGGGCACTTATGTTTGCTTGTGGTACATTAACACCACCTTGCTGTTGAACCTGGTTTATGACTGCCCCAGCGTTGGAAGCAGCAACACCAAAAGCACCAGATACTCCACTTGCTAACAGCCATGAGCTTACTGCTAAAGTAGTTGCCCAAAGAATTGCGCCGTTAAGAAGAGCTGTATTACGCTTCATCGGCCCACAAGCACGGGCTGTAATCCAACCACCAGTAAATAGCGAAATTAGTAGAGCGATAGTTGACCAAAGCCCCGCATTACCAGCAGCGTTAGGAGCAATTGATCTCGGCGCACCTGAACCTTCAACCGCACCTGCTGCAAAAGCACCAATTATAGCGCTTAAAATTAATTGAGTGGCTAAAGAAACCAACAAACCAGAAATAATCGGACCCCAACGAACAAGATCATGATATTCAGCTACTCGGCCTGCTATCACAGGCTCATTAGAAATAACGTCATCACCTGCCCGATTTACGTATGACATAGCTTATCTACTCCAGTGCTGTTTCAGCAAAATTTATCTCAATGTATATTCATGTTTATGTTTAAAATTAAACAACTAAATCATCTTTGTTCATATCTATCAAGAGAAATATTTAATGAATATATCTTTAGTGATAAAAAACAAACGCCTTTAAGAATTTTTAATCAAATTTAGTATTTATTTATTCTTTAATGATTATTTAGAGCTTTTTTATATAAATTATGAAGTTAAAATACACTTATTAACTGCTATAGTAATCCATCTGGAATTTGGAAAAAATTAGACTTAATACAAAAATTTGTAACCCTGATTAGAAAATGCTTACAAAGTAATTAGACAGCCACGAAAAGATTAACGCATTCTGACAGCAGTGCCTGTGGCAGTAATCAGCAAAAGAACTCCTAACTGGTCAACATTGATTGTGCCAGTATCAATTTCAATCCCGATTACAGCATTTGCTCCTAAACGTTGTGCTCGTTGTTCTAATTCTTCTAGTGCCTTACGTTGACCCTGCTCAAATAGACGCTCATAACTAACAGTGCGTCCACCGATAATATCTCGAATACCAGCCAAAAAGTCCCGCAAGAAATTGCTGCCGTAGACTACTTCTGCGGTAACAATGCCTAAATATGACTCAATAACGGCTCCTTGAATCACATCAGTGGTAGTCATAATCATAAATTAGCATCCAAAATAGTAGATAGGTTGATATTTATTATTAAAATACTCTAACAAATGTAAAATTATTTAGACATATATAATTAGCCGATGTTGAGATAGGTTTGATAAACATATTCTCACACAATTTTAGATTGCGATCGCTGACATCGGATATGAAATACCAATGACGGATCGCCTATTTAGAATTAAGTGAAAGATCTGTTGTTTTTTTTGGAATTATCAGTATAACTACTGTCGAAAAAGAGTGTAATTTTGATATTCTCCGAATTTATATGTAGAGCAAGCTCATTTCGTCATTTATACCTAGCACTTCAGCTTTCAGTAAAAACTCTGTGATCTGGCACTGATTGTAAAGGAAAGACTGGATGAACAATTAACATCTTAATGAATACGAGGAAATACAGTTTTCAAAAGTCCATATTTTTGTTTTAATGTACAAGAAAAAAGCCGTCTAAAATTTCAGGAAATTTACTGTGTACAAGTCAACATCATTTGTGTTTAGTGTAGTGTTATTAGGATGTTTTGCCTTCAGCATACCTTCAGTGGCTCAGGCTCAGGTATTAGTGGCACAAGCCAAAAACCCGCAGTTAAAGCAACTACTAGAGGAAGGACGGAGGTTAGTGAATGCCGCCGATTATAGTGGTGCGATCGCAGTTTATCAGCAAGCAGCTAGCCTAGATCCCAAGAATGCTAAAATTCATTCAGGTATTGGCTACTTATACGCTCAACAGGGAAATTACCAGGCGGCATTAACAGCTTATCGTCGGGCGATCGCTATCAACCCTAACAATAGTGATTTTTACTACGCTGTGGGTTACATCAAAGCAAATTTGGGCGACACACGTGGGGCAAAGGAAGGCTACCGTCGTGCCATACAGCTGAACCGTAACAACGTTAACGCCTATTTAGGATTGGCTGTGACGCAATCTCGTATGGGAGACTATAGTGCAGCTACCTGGGCATACCAACAAGCAATCGACTTGGATAAGAACAATGCTCAAACTTATGAATTGATGGGTTCGATGTATAAACAGCGACGACAAACCAAACAAGCCAACAGTTCGCTTCAAAAAGCCCGCGACTTGTACAAGCGGCGCAATGACTCACAAGGAGTGGACAGAGTAGAAGCCATGCTGCGACAGTTAGGAGGATGAGCTTAATCTAACTGGCGTCCCGTTAATTCCACAAAAATATCTTCCAGGTTAGAGGGACGCACCATCATTCCGGTTTTATCGGGCTGTTCATTCAAGTAGACATTTGCTGCTTCCAGGGATGGGAAAAACAAATATTCCCAGCCACGAGCGCCATCACTTCCCACTTCAGATAAACCTAATTGCTTCATCACCAAACCTTCACCGTGAGCAGAACGCATCTGTTGTAAAGTTCCTAAAGAAATCAGCTTACCGCTATCCATAATACCAATACGTCCTGGCTTGGTAGAGCCAAAGGCATCGCACAAAAATTCGACCTCATCCATATAATGGGTCGTCAGTAGCATCGTCATCCCCTGCTTATTCAAATCCCGAATAATTTCCCACAGGCGTCGCCTGGTTTGGGGGTCTAGTCCTACCGTTGGTTCATCCAAAAACAGAATTTGCGGTTGATGCAATAAAGCTCTCGCAATCTGCAACCGTCGTTTCATACCCCCAGACAGAGTTTTTACCAAATCATCATGTTTTTCTGCTAGCTCAACATACTCTAGCCATTGATTAATTAGTTTTTGTCGCTGCGGGTTGCTAATGTGATGTAGTCTCCCATGCAGTTCCATATTTTCCCAAACGGTTAAATCGTTATCCACACTGATTTGCTGCAAGACTACGCCAATACTCTGTTTTGCCAACATTCCTTGGCTCATCACGTCATATCCACCTACTTCTATTCGTCCTTGGGAGGGTTTCGTGAGTGTAGTCAGCATCCGAATTATGGTTGATTTACCCGCACCGTTCGGGCCAAGTAGAGCAAATATTTCCCCCGCTTTAATTTTGAATGACACATCATTGACTACAGGTACATTCTTGTACAACTTGTAGACGTTTTCTAGAAAGACAGCAGCTTTTTGAGTAGACAAGTTTTCAACTAAATTCAATAAATTGATATTAACATTCGTGAACAACAATATTCCCGACTTCTTTGGAAAATCGGGAATTTGAGGCTTCGATTTTAGCAAATCAAATAAGATTCATATAGCGATTTTGATAGTAAGCCAAAATTTGGTTAACTCGTTGCCGACTTTCTGAACCAGAGTTTGCTATCCATAAGATGGACAAGCCACCAATTTGACTTTGATTGTAATCAAACTGTGGGGATGACTGGGGAATTAAATCTACTTCTACCCCTTCGACTTGACATAAATGAGCTGCTATCTCTCTATAGACTGCTAAAGGCAAACCAGCGAATTCAATTTTTTCCTTAGTCTCCATCTTTATGAAGCTCCAACATTAGAAGGATTTGAGGGGGGCGTTGTCACTGAAACAGGATTACCGCTAGCAGGTGCAGCTGAGGGCGTTGAATTGACAGCCCCTTCCCCTACCATTTTGGCAACTTCAATACCATATTGTTCCAGAATCACGATGGGGTTGTAGCCCTGATTCATTTCAATACGTTTAACCAGTACGCCATCTGCTAATCGCTGTCCCGCCTGCACATAGCGACTCGTCGGCTCATCAGGTACTTTAATAATTGCCTGTGGTTCCTTACTAATTAAAACTACACCAGTCACAAGCACTGCCCTTGCTAAATCAGGTTGTGCTGGCAGTGGCAATACAGATACTAAAGTAGGGTTGGAGACAACTTGAGGCAAAACTTTAGGCAAGACTGAAGTCAAGATAGGATTGACTTTTTTTGGTTTTGATACAGAAGATTTTGGGACAGAAGATTTTGGGACAGAATAAACGTTATTTTTCTTTGGATTTAAAGCTATGCTGCGTGTTGGAAGTTTTCGTGCTGGTAGTGATGCAGTAGGGAGCTTAGGCACCACGGGAACAGGTCTTCCAGATGTTTGAAGCATTCCGGGAACTATCTGCCCGAAAAGTTGTGCAAATGGGTCACTTCGATTTTTTGATAGCACAACTAGCCGTGCCCGCTCTGTAGCATTAGTGGATTGAATCAAGTTAACAGATGCAGGAGTAACTTGTGAAACCTGTTTGTCTGGTATGACTGGATTCTTAAAGGATTGAGCCGATGGTGGCAACTTTGCTGCTATTTTGGGAATTGGCGCAGGATTGATGGCTTGTTGTGTATCTTCAGAACCACATCCAGCGATCGCCAAGGTTAAAATAGCTGCAATTGTAATTTTTGAATTTATGCCCATGAGCTGTTCTCAAAAGCCATTGGAAAATTGAAAAGTGGAAACTAACAAGCCTGAAATTTGTATCAAAGGCAAAGTATGTTCCCTTTATAACCTAATTTCTGAGATTTCAAGGGTTATTTTTAACACTGCCTACCCAGCATAACTGCGGCTTGGTGTTTGCAGTCAATCTTCTGCCACACCCATAAGCTGTTTCATCAAATCCAGTCCTTTCTTGACTCTACGGGAAACCGTTACTACACTGATCCCTAGATGTTCTGCAACTTGTTTTTGTGTCAAATCCTGCAAAAACACACATTCCAATACATCGCGGGTGCGTTTTTCTAGCTGAACTAATGCTTGTTGTAAGCGAAATTGGTCTTCTTGTGCTAGTTGAAAGCTACGAAAGTGAGGATCTGGAACCAATTCTCCTAAACAGGTAGAGCCTTCTTCTCCGTCTTGGACTGGCACATCAAGACTCAAGGGAGCGCGATTGATCCATGCTAATTTAATTTCTTGCCATTCGTTTGGAGAAATTTCCAGTGCTGCGGCTAATTCCGAGTCGTTTGGTTGGCGATTATGTTTTTCACGCCAAGAACGTGAAACTCCTATTGCTTGCTGTTGCAGAGCTAACCACTTCCGAGGAATTCGCACGGTGACACCTTTATCTCGGAGATAGTGTTGAATTTCACCACGAATATAGGGAAGAGCATAGGAACTGAAGGCATGTCCCTTGGAAAGTTCAAATTTTTCAATAGCTCTGATTAAACCCAAACATCCAACCTGGAGCAAATCATCGTAGGTTTCATGACATTGATTCGTCCAGTAGTGAGCTTCTTTTCTCACAAGCCCAAAATTGAGTTCTACTAGTTGATTGCGGACATTTTCTGACGGAGATTGCTGATATTCTCGCAACAACTGCCAAATTTCTTGTTTTAGTTCGTTGGTGACTGTGGTAGGCATAGCACCGTGTTTATTGAGCAAAGAAAGAATTGATTATTCGCTTTTAAATTCAGCTGCGATCGCACGACATCTAAGACAATATCGTGCTATATTTCCTAGCAAATACTATGTAGCTAACAAAGTTTTTTCTCTAAAGATTCCAGAGGTTGCTTGAAAATCGAGCCAAATTTAAATTGGCGAAATCGGTCTTTAGTTTGTTATTTATCTTTGGTATGACCTGTAGTTTTTTTAGAACTACATACAAATAAAATATAAAATTAATTACTAAATATCAAACCGAGATTGTACTTAATTTGAATTAATTAATAATGAAGTTAATTTAGAGAAACAAAACAATAGTGTTCAGTATTTTGTTGGATCAGCAAAAGTTTAATTGACAGTAAAATTACGTGTCTATTCAACTGGGATTTATCCAATCTTTAAAAATTACTAATAAAAATTAAAAGATACCACATATATTTACGCAGGGCAATAACAAAGGGCGAGATGCCCTTTGTTATACTTACAGCGCTTTTCAAGTGATTGAACTACACTACTCCTGACTCACCATTGCCCATCTCAGTCGTGGTCTAGATCCCTGAAAACTGCTGTAAGTACATGCGTTACTTTAGAGGATTTAGGCACGATTCGGCTCAACCCGTGCATAAAATAGACCGCGAATCTTGACTTCTTTAGGTTCGCCAGCACCTAAATCTGTATCAGATGGCTGTTCGCTCTCGAAAGTACCAGCAATTTCACCACTAGAGTTATCTACTTTAGCGATTTGCAGAGAAATCTTGCCATTTAGATTTTCAGCACGCTTGACGTTAGTGCGAGTAAGTTCTTCATCATCTGCTTGGGCGGGGAGAGCCACGGCATTATCATAGCCACTGACGACACCACGACCTTTAGGATCTAGGAAGGCAGCACCACGATAGGAAGGAACTTTGAAAGTGCCTTCAAAGTCCGTGGAGGTGTTAATACTGGTCAAACTGGGTTGTGTTTGAGCAACCAAGTCTTTGATGGTGAACAGGAAAGGTACTCGCTCACCACCAGGAAGTTGCACAGTGATGGCTTGGAAGTCAAGACCATCAGTTTCCGCAAAGGTTAGGCTATTATCTGCGTTGATTTTTAAGTTACCTTGCACCTGGTCAATGGTGGAAGTGTATCTGGTCAATAATTTGCCAGCAACAAATTCTGCTTCTTGCCGTTTATTAGCAGGTTCTTCTTTGATGAAGAAGCTGGTTGGTTCCAAGCAAAGTTCTTTGATGGCATAGGACTGGCTAGAATCAATGGGAATGGAGCCACGGCTTGTTTCTGTTAGTTGGGGGCATTTGTTAGCCAAGCCAGTCCCGCGAATTTGATCGTAAGTGAGTACATCTCTACTACTACTACTAGCAGGAGCATCACTACAAGCAGTTATTAGCCCCAGGCACAAAGCCAAGAATGCAACAATTAAAGCGCGATACCTCATGGTCAACCTCAATCTCAAAAATTAATAGATTTGTTGTAAAACTGCATCGAAGCTTTGATCTCTGATGAGAAGCCGCTACTCTGCGAAAAGCTATTTTTGGTCGGACACGGCTTTGCTCTGATTTCCAGAGTTGAACCAAGTGTTTGGGCATCTAGATTGTCTGCTTTGCACTTTGCTCTTGCCTATGGCAAAAGCGGTGTCGCCCAAGTCTTTTTGTATCATGTATGTGACGCTACTACATACAGCCCATTTTTTTATGGGGAAATCAGCCAGATCATACGATTTTTTTTAACTCAAAATCAAAGTACTCTTAATCAAAAAAGTCTCGTCCTGATCACATCTAGCTGCTGTGGAGGCTATGCTAAAGGTTACTACGCTCTTTTCGGAGCGATCGCAATTGCTTTTGATAAAGATACAAATCTAGTTATATTCACCCCTGAATAGGGCAAGTGAGGGGATACGGGGACAGGGGTGATGAGAGGAATCTACACTGACAAGCTAGGGAAAATTAAAAATCTCCGGTAAATTTGAGTTGGCCTCATTATTTATACGGAAAGGGTGGCATGAACAATAATAAAAATTTTGAATCAGGAGAGTTGTCTTGGAAACAGCAAGCGATCACAACTGTGGTGTATGATGCTGTTCAGGATTGTCAAGGCGATACTGAAGCTCTTTTGGCTTTGCTGCGGCAATTGGAGCAGTTACACCGAGAGATCCGGGATGGGGTTTTTCAAAAGAGTTTGCCTGTTAACCGTCGGCAACTCTACTCACTACTGAAAGATATTGAGTCTGAGGGAGGCTGGCCTTACATTGAGCGAATGAGACTACAAGCATTTTTAGCGAATTTGCCACAAGAGGCTCCCGAAGAAAATAACCATGAAGTTTTGGAGAGCGATCGCTCATGCGGCTGATCATCTCGAAATAAGTTTCTAGCTCTAAATTAACAACTCTGATCGCCTCATCAACCGCTAAACCAAGAGCGGTTGCTGGTTGAGGCTTCAAATTAATTCGTAATTCGTAATTAAAAAGCAATACGCTTGGGTTGAACGTAGTGAAACCCAACAAAGTCCCGAAAATGTTGGGTTTGGTCTCTCAAACGCCACTTGTTTCAAGTCAGGAAACCGCAAGGGCGCAGTGGCTCCCCAACCTACGCTGGTTTTGGTTTTTGGCTTTAACTCAAGCGTATTGAATTAAAAAGGGTTTTTAGTGGTTATGCCATCACAAAGAAGGCGATCGCGCTTCTCAAGATTGCGGTTGTGCTTGAGGTAATCGCCAACCCAGTTGCAACCACGAACAAGCAGATCATCAAGATTTAAATTCCACAGAATTATCGTCTTGTCATCACTAGCTGATGCTAGTGTTTGACCATCTGGGCTAAAACTGACACTTAATACCGAAGAGCGATGCCCATTGAGACTTTTAATTAATTTGCCGTCACTGCTCCAAAGTTTCACTGTACCGTCCCAACTGGCGGCGGCGAGTAATTCACCATTCGGGCTGAAAGTCACTGCATTGACGCTATCGCTGTACCCTTTTAATAAGGTTTTTAGTAACGTCCCATTCCGTCGCCACAGTTTCACCGTATTATCCCAGCTGGCAGAAGCCAGTAACTCGTCATTGGGACTAAAGCTGACACCCATCACCCAGCTGTCATTGGGCGAGAAAGTTTTGAGTAAAGTACCATCCCGTTGCCAAAGTTTAACAGTTTGGTCATCACTGGCAGAGGCTAAAACCTGACTATCATGGCTGAAGCTGACGCTATTTACCAAACCCTGATGCCCCACTAAGGTTTTGAGCAACTTGCCCTGACGGTTCCAAAGTTTCACTGTTTTATCTTTGCTAGCTGATGCCAACAACTGACCATCAGGACTGAAATTCACGCTCATCACACTATCGCTATGACCGTAGAGAGTCATGATTAAAGTACCGTCAAGCCGCCAAAGTTTCACTGTTTTGTCAAAACTTCCTGAGGCCAGCATTTCACCTTTGGGGTCAAAACTGACACTAGAAACTTTATTTGTGTGCCCGACTAAAGTTTTGTAAAGTCGGGTTTTGACCTCGCCCTTACTGGTGTATCGTTGCCAAAGTTTGAGAGTGCGATCTCTACTACCAGAAGCTAGGATCTGACCGTCGGGACTCCAAGCAACGCTCAAAACTCGATCCCGATGCCCTTGAAGAATAGATGGTGTTAGAGCATCTAAACTCCATAATTTCACACTTTTGTCATAACTTCCTGAGACCAGCAATTTGTTATTTGGACTGAAAGCGATGCTGACAACACCATCGCTGTGTCCTTTGAAGGTTTTGAGTAAAGTACCAGTGATACTCCAGAGGTCTATGGTTTTGTCTTGACTTGCAGAAGCTAACTTTTTACTATCGGAACTAAAGTTCAAACTCCACACTATATCGCTATGGTGTCGTAACGTTTTGTAAGGACGAAAGTCAAAACCGTCTTTAGTGCTGTTACTTTCCCTGAGCCAAAGTCTTACTGTTTTATCTCGACCTGTTGATGCCAAGAATTTACCGTCTGGGCTGAAAACAGCTACAGTTACACCCTGCTGATGTCCCTGCAAAGTTGTAACGAGACTACCGTCCCGTCGCCAGATTTTCACTGTCTTGTCGTCGCTGGCGGAAGCGATAAATTGACCATCGGGACTGAAGTTTACCCAGTTAACCCACCCTCGGTGTCCTCTCAGTATTTTTACTAAGCTACCGTCTTTGCGCCAGAGTTTTACGGTTGTATCGTTACTGCCAGTAGCTAACAATTCACCATCAGGACTGAAATTAACGCTATAAACCCAATCTCCGTGTCCTTTGAGTGTTTTATATGGCTTGGGGTCAAATTCACCTGTAATCGGGTTTTTGCGCCAGATTTGCACTGTTTTGTCGAGGCTGGCGGAGGCTAGGGTTTGACCATCAGGGCTGAAACTTACACAGGTGACAGCATCAGTGTGACCTTTGAGGGTTTGGAGTAAGGTTCCATCAGGACGCCAAAGTTTCACCGTCCGATCTCGGCTACCTGATGCTAGCAACTGACCATCTGGGCTGAAAGTTACTCCCCAGACAACATCAGTGTGCCCTTCCAGGCGGTTAACCTCCGTTACGCCATAAACTGCTTGTTGCAGGGCTGTCACTACCCGCATTCGGGTATCTGGCTGCACGTCATCTGCCTGTTTAAGTCCTCTCCAAGCCCGCAAACCTTCTAATAGGGCATCAAACTCTTTATTAGACGCAAACAAAGCTTCGCTAGCAGCAGCGATCGCACTAATTTTCAAGTTGGTTTCACTGCGTTCAGCTCGTAGAGTTTGGCTAATTGCTGCTCTTTTTTGCAAGTCGGCTTGCCACCATAATGCTGCTATTGTTCCCCCCATGATTGCCAGAATTGCGCCTGCGATCCGTGCTTCCCGCAGTCGCCGTTGCAATACCAAATTGAGTTGCTTTTGGCTAAATTTTTGGGCTACTTCAGCTTTAGTTTTTTCAAGTTTGATTTTTTCTAATTCGGCAAGTATGCCATAATTGTTTTTCTGGCGAATTGGTTCAACTAAATAATCGTGAACTAGCTGGTAGCGATCGCCTAACTCTTCTCTGATTCGCAACACCAACCCTGAACCCACCAATATTTCTAAAATCAGTTCTCCAACTGTGTCAAAGCTTGAGATTGTATCTATATCATGATTATTAACTAATGCTGCCGCTAAATCAGCTTTAGTTTTTAACGGTCGCGTCCCCTTTTCATCAGTTAACTCAAATAATAATTTCCAACTTAACTCTTCGTTTTCCTGACCGCAGTCTTTGATAACTTCCCCAAGCCACCGTTCCACCAATTTTGTCGAGCCACCGGAAAGTTTATATTGTGCAAGTGTGGTAATGTTTTCTATTTGTAGTTGAGCGCCAACTATTTGTAATTCAATTGGATGTACTTCGTCTAGTTCTCCTGTCAAATCCTGGACTAATCGGTTAATTAATTCATCACTCAGTTCATAATGTGAACGTTGAGTAAGACTATGAATTATGGCTTTAGCATCCTGGCTAGAGAATTTTCCTAAATAGTAGCGAATGTCCTTATCGAGAATATTTTTATTAATTACTCCTAAATCATATAATCCAGTACTATTTTTCTGGCTCAAACGTTCAAATTCTAATAAATGATGTAAAGAATCTTCTCTTAAGGAAAGAATAATTTTTACAAATGAAATATTTAAGCATTCAGTAAAAAAATTATAAAATTCTATTCTGTGTGTAGGAGGATTACTAACAAAGAAAAATTCTTCAAACTGGTCTAGTATGAGAATTATTGTATAATTGCGCTCAGATGCTAACCGAATTTTTTCAAGCAGTATAGTCGGTGTAGAGTCAAGACTAACCGATATTCCTGTATATGCCAGCGCTTGGTTGATACTGGTTATCAAGATTGTAATCCAATCAGTGTAAACAGATAAAACAATAGGTATAGGAATACGTTCACCCATAGCTTTTCCCTTTAGTGCTGGGACTAAACCAGCTTTGAGAATTGAACTTTTACCTACACCTGATGGCCCATAAATTACTGTGAGTTTGTAGTCAGCGCGGGTAATTCTTTCAATTAAGCGATTGACATCTTGCTGCCGTCCAGAAGCAGATATTTCTTGGGCAATTTCTTCAGGAATAAACGGGATTTTGTGAGGTTCCAATACTGGGTTAATTCTGGGGCGTTGCGGCTGCAATTGACTTGCCCCGATGAAAGCACGAAAGCCATACTGATGTTCTATTTTAATTTTTTCTTGCTTCAGCTTAAAGGCTTCAGTATAGTCATGACGCTCAAAAAAGTAAAGCGATCGCAGTTCCTCTAAAATCTCTAAGTAAAGTGATGGCTGATGTTGCAGTTCACAAACTACCCTCGCCCATTCCAGGTTATTGATTGCCTCCTCCGACTCACCCAGATGCCGTTGTGTACGTGCTAGCAAGAGAAGATACCAACTTTCTTGTCGTCGTCTTCGCAAAGCGTCTCGCAGAGAAACTTGTGTTACTTCTTCGGAGATAGAAAGTGCTGTATTCGCTAATTCATAAGCCAGTAACCAATTCGACTCAGAAGCCGCCACATTTGCTAAAAAGCCATAATTTTGAGCAACTTGTGCGGGAGTTCCATAAATTTGATGCAGACGTAATGACTTTTGAGTTAATTCTTTTAAGTCATTCCAGGCTTGTAAGCGTTGCAGCATTTCACAAGCAGGCAAAATAAATTTAGCAACTAAGTCTTCTCTTTCTACCTGCTCCAATAGCTCCAAACATTGTTTAAACCACAATAGAGCATGTTCGCAATAGCTACTATTAGTATTGTGGTATAAGTCTGCCATTCGGTGATAACACAGCCCCAGGTGGAATAGTACTATTGCTTGCTTGAGTAAAGACGAAATAGGGATAGGGTGAGGACATGAGAACAGGAAAGAAGAATTACTCTCCCACTCTCCCACTCTGCTTGCTTCCTGCTGCCATAATGCTAGGCTTCTTTGATAATTGCCTAAAGCACCATTAATTTGATCGTTGGCATATTTATCTCGCCCTAACACAAATTCTAAACTAGCTTCTAATCCTGGCGTTAATTGAACACCATACAGTCGCCGTAAATCATTACGGGCTGATTCTATTTCGTGGCGGTGTTGGGACTTGGGATCTAAATCGAGAAGGGCATTAGATAAAAATGTTTCGGCACCTGCTTCTAAAACTTTGTCAAATAGAGATTCTGCCTCTTGATGGATCAAAGCAATTAAATCTGCTTTGGCCATTTCAAATTTAATAGTGGTTACAGCCCAGCTTTTGAAATCAGGCGCTAATCTTGAAAGCAATGATGCTACTTCATCTTGTAGCCATAACACCACTGGGAATGGAAAAGTCGCGGCATAGATATCTCGTGCTTGGTTGATGCCTGTAAGTAAATTTTCCAGGTCGGTAGTTGACTCAATACCGAAAACCATCACAGCAGATGGCAAAGAGTCTGTAAGGACAGCAGGATTATCTAAAGATAGTTCTGAGACTATTGTGCTGTGTAAGGAAGTAGTTGATGGATTTAAAACGATTTCTCTAATATAGATGTCTTTGGTGATCGAGCGAATATTCTCTAACATTTGCTCACGTAATTGCCCATAGTTACATCGAACTAAAATCAGGGCAAATTGACCTTCGGAAAGCGCGATCGCTCTAATCAGTCTTTGCAAAGTTTGCTGATTTTCTTTGCTGTAGATGTGTAGCTGGTTATCATTAGTCATTAGTCATTAGTCATTGGGTATGGAGCATGGGCCATGAGGCATTAGTTATTAATCCAATCGCAAAGGACAAAGGACTAATGACAAATGACTTACCTAGCACTGTTACTTTTTTTGTTGCCAAGCCAAAACTTTTTCTGTTTCTGCCAAGGCTGGACTGATGCCAAACCAGCGCCCCACAGGATCACGATATTCAAACAGATACATGCTTCTTAGTAAGCTCTGGTAGTCAGACTCACCTTTAACTCTCTGCTGCTGCACTACTTCAAACAATAATTCCCACTGGGATTCATCAATAGCTAATAGAAGATCGTCGCGGTAGTCCTTAATCACGGCTTCTAAGCAGTCCTTGGAAAAAGGCGGATCTTGTCGTTGCAGGCAGCTATAAAGTAAACCCAATAAGTTACGAATGTGACCACCACTAACGCGACATATACGATCCAAAGTTTGAGAGTGATCGAATAATTCTGTAATTAATAAAAGCCTGCCATTCAAAGGAACTTCTGGAAAAGCTCTTGCTAGAACTAACTGGCGCACTAGTGACATCCCTGGTTCGTAATCACTGCCATCTCTTTGCCGCACTAATACCATCGGTAGTACTTTTGGCGCAATCCCTCCCCCCAGACGATTTTTCAGTGTCTCATACTCATTGGAGAAAATTAACGTTAGGGGAATTGTGTAAACTAGGTGGCATTTGAGTCGGCGTAACTGTTCGCCTCGGTCGATGAAGAGATACTCTGGTTGCGATCGCCCGGATGCTAAGGGACGCATATCCACTCGATCCAAATTATCTACAATCACTACCAGTCCTTTTTGACCTCGCAGCTTTAGCTGTTCAACAGCCTTTTCTAAAATTTCTTCGTTAATCGCCTGCAAAATACTATTGGTACGTGGTTCCAGATATTGCCTCAGTTGATTCCGCATCTGGGTGCTATCTTTGGTTTTGGCAGTAATTTTGGCAATACCCAAGGACAACTCTGCTTGTCCAGAAAGTTCTATGGGGCTTTGCAAAAAATCGCCTACTTCTTTAAGCAAATTAGTAAAGTAACCAGCTTTGAGTTTCATGCCAATGCCTTCTAAACTGGCACTGACTTGACGGGCTACACTCAGCAGAATATCACTGACATCAATATCCGCCATGTCTAAGTCTTGGCTGGACTCAAAATAAACCACATGAAATCCCGCCAATTCCAGTTCTGTCTTGAGGCGCTGCAATTCCGTTGACTTACCGCAGCCAATATGACCGGTAAATAACTGACAGGTAGGCTCATCAGGAGAAATCCGAACAATAGTCCGTTGCAATTCTTCGACAATCTTGCAACCACGTACATCAGCAAAATCTATGTAATACTGCCGATCTAGGACGTTACTTATATTTAGCGTGTAGCTGGGGTTACATGCTTTATAAAAACGTGATAAATTTAATGTCGTTTTCATGTATGTAGATGTGTATGTAGATACAGTTTAATTCTCGTTTTTATACAAGTAATCTCTATCGGAGATATAGGCATAGGATTAACTCGAAGTTGGTAGTGTCTTAAAAAAGACAGTAATTAAGGCAGAGTCACTGTCAGTAGTATGGTAGAGATTTAATTGACCCTAATAACCTTAAGCATATCTGTCCTTAATTTTTACACCTGGTATTGAGGTTTTGACAATCTGTAGCTTTTGTTTGACCTGCCACAAACCTTTAGGGCTTAGGGGATAAGTAAAAAAAGCTACAAGTAAACATGATTCTCAGTTTGTATGCCTGATGAGTAGAACTAGTATGAATTATAGCAAAGTACACAGAGATTCAGGAATACCTGTATATCATTTCACGTTAAATTTGTCAAGGAAAGAAAATCCTAAACATCTAAATTAATATTTTGTAATTTTTAGGGAAAATCTTCAAAAATAACTTGTCAAAAACACTACAGTCAGTTAAAAATGGACACCGGAAACTTTAATCGGAACGATCGCTAGCGCCATAATCTCTGTAGTTACTGTAAAGTGTTACTAAAAATAAAAAAGTATTGAGGAGATCGGCTAACAGATGCCAACACTGTTTACTGAAATTAAGAATGATCCGAGCGCCTCAAGGATTTTAGATTGCAACCAAAAAGGGGTTTGAATGGCTGGCATAATATCAGTTTCCCGTACGAATCTAGCCCAGCGTCGTCAGAAATTACGTCGGCAGAGGCGGATGAAAATTATTCAGGCTATTTGGCGAACCTTTGCCATTACTGGTTTGACGGGTGGATTGTTCTGGTTGGTGGTCCAACCAGTGTGGATGCTAAAAGCTCCTAAACAAATACTGATGAAATCAGGCGATAAATTACTGTCGGATGAAACAGCTCAGTCATTGTTGGTGCTATCTTACCCCCAGTCTTTGTGGCGGATTGAACCGTCAGCGATCGCTAACTCTTTGAAGAAACAACCAACTATTGCCGAAGCGATCGTCAAACGCCGCCTGTTTCCTCCTGGGTTAATCATTGAAATCCAAGAACGAGTACCTGTAGCAGTGACTCAAACATCTGGCAACAAAAAACTAACAATCGGCTTACTAGATGCAAGTGGAGTCTGGATGCCTTTAGAAAAATATACATCACTGAATCCCACTAGCAAATTACCCAATCTCAAAGTAATTGGCTCGCCAAAACAATACTGCCTCTACTGGACTCAACTTCATCAAGCTATCAGCCAAAGTCCGGTGAACGTAATGGAAATTGATTGTCGAAATCCCACGAATTTAATTTTGAAAACAGAACTAGGAAATGTGCATCTCGGCGCTCCAGGTCCCCAGTTGTCTGAACAAATTAAGGTACTCGCCCAAATGCGCCATTTAGGAGCAAAACTCAATTCCAGTCAAATAGAGTATATTGATCTGAAAAATCCCGATTTTCCCTTAGTACAAATGAACCAAAAAGCCCCAAAATTAACTCCCAAAATCCCTAAAAACATCTAGCGTGTTTAATGTATTGATTGCTCGCAGTAAAATAAGAAGCTTTATGCTGATAAATATATTTATTATTTTCAGTTTTCTGGCAAACCGCACTAAAATCGGCATTAACTTCTAATTAAAATGAGAAGATCAATCATAAAATCTCCATTGCAAGTAAAACATTCTCAATTGTTACCCTAACATCTAATAGTAGGGTGCAAGATGTCGGACAATCTCATGATGGTCTATGGCGTGCCAAACGCCTTCTGCCCATACATTCTTTAACTAAACCCAGTGCGGAAAAGAGAAAAATGCTTGAGTTTTTCATTAAGATCAGGCTTGCGAACAGAGGCACTGATAAGAACGATTTACGCCACCATCCAAGTGCAGAGCCAAAAACGGTCTGGCTTTGGTCTGTTGAGGAAATTTCCAAAGACAGTTTATCGAAGTTTGAATCTGTAACGCTACCGCCCAAAGTTGCATAAGCATTGCTTCTGGGCAATAAGTTTGGACTACTCTGTGCCCTAATTCCAATTGAGTGACGAAACCGCTTAGGAAATCTTGATTTTTTGACCGTACTAGTGCGGGTTCTCGTAGGATAGACTATTGCTGCAACAAAGTGTCCATTAAGACCCCCCAAAGAACAAGTTAATCAGGTATAGTCTGACAAGTAAATTCTTGCTGACTTGAATCTTAAGGATAAGTAAGTATAACGTAAGTTTTGTGTCTAAAGTTGCAATCATCCCCAATGGTGAAACCTATTAACAATATTATTGTTGAGGCAGAGAAGAGGCGCTATAGTATGTCTTTACAAGTTATGCCCTCCGCTCAGAAGAATGAAGAGATTAATGTCTGGTTGAAGTTATACAAGTCAATTTTAGATAAATGTCGGTATACTTCTCTAGAATTGGCTGTGCGATCGGCTGCGTTAAAAGCTTATCCCATAGCAAATTTTCGCCCTGCCAATTCTGTTAGGCTTGGCAGTAGTGAAAACAATAAAGAACAGTGCCATAGTATTGTGGCACTGTCAAACTAAAGTTGACTCTGAGGTGAATAACACCTGAAAAAGTCGTTTATCTACCCTTTCACAAATCCAATGACACTTGATAATAACCAAGGACTTACCTATAAAAATTCCCAATCTGCGGGACAGCCGGGGTTCTCTCTGGCAGTTAACTCGACTAATCCCTTTAATAACTCTGGGCTAAATTTCGGACAAAATCACGATAATAAGAAGATTTCTCCCGAAAATAGCCGAATTGGCGAGATTGTTCCTGGTCGAGTCGCCAACATCAAAGTAATTGGTGTCGGTGGTGGGGGTGGCAATGCTGTTAACCGGATGATCGAGTCTGATGTCTCTGGGGTAGAGTTTTGGTCAATTAACACTGATGCTCAAGCTCTTACCTTAGCTGGCGCTCCCAGTCGATTGCAAATTGGACAGAAGCTAACGCGGGGTTTAGGAGCAGGTGGTAATCCTGCCATTGGTCAAAAAGCAGCTGAGGAATCACGGGACGAAATTGCTACAGCTTTAGAGGGTGCAGACTTAGTATTTATCACTGCTGGTATGGGGGGTGGTACTGGGACAGGTGCAGCCCCGATTGTGGCAGAAATAGCCAAAGAAATGGGCGCTCTTACTGTTGGTGTAGTCACACGTCCATTTGTGTTTGAGGGACGCCGCCGCACCAGCCAAGCGGAACAAGGTATTGATGGACTAAAAAGTAGAGTAGATACGCTGATCATTATCCCTAACAACAAACTGCTGGAAGTGATCCCCGAACAAACGCCTGTGCAAGAAGCTTTTCGCTATGCAGATGATGTGCTGCGTCAAGGGGTGCAAGGTATTTCTGATATTATTACGATCCCCGGTTTGGTAAACGTTGACTTTGCTGATGTCCGAGCTGTGATGGCAGATGCGGGATCGGCACTGATGGGAATTGGAGTGAGTTCTGGAAAATCTAGAGCCAGAGAAGCTGCGATCGCAGCTATTTCTTCACCGTTGCTAGAGTGTTCTATTGAAGGTGCGAGAGGAGTTGTCTTTAATATTACTGGTGGTACTGACCTCACCCTGCATGAAGTGAATGCTGCCGCAGAAGCAATCTATGAAGTAGTTGATCCCAACGCCAATATTATTTTTGGGGCTGTAATTGATGACAGACTCCAAGGTGAGGTAAGAATTACTGTAATTGCTACCGGGTTTACAGGTGAAGTGCAAGCGGTGGTACAACAAAGCGTGGCTAACATTCGGGTAGCACCTAATACCTCGAAGCGACCAACGACACAGCAACCCGCAATTAATCCCCCAACCTCAACCCCAACTCCAACTCCAACTCCAGAACCAAAAGAAAAACCTGGATTGGATATACCTGATTTTCTGAAAAACCGACGTACACCAAGGAGTTAAGAAATTTTGAATTTGAAATTTTAGATGAAATTAGCAGTCTCAGGTCAGGCTGAGTGCTGTATAAAATTTGCTAGTTCCAGGGTTTTACCAAAGGCAGGGGTAAGCAATACGTTGCCATCCCCGATTTTGTCAATTGGTAAAAAAACTCGTCTACGCTACTTTATAGAATGAACTTGGGCAGGAGTCTCCTGGCTCAGATGTCCAACTGTGCTTATGTCACAAAAAAACCGGAAGACCTGCCCAACTACAGATGAAATACTGGTAGGCTCAAAGATCAAACAGAAGTGGCTCTTTGGCAGTGTCGGCGCATCAGCAGATAAACTCCCATCACACCTACACCAATTAGTGCTGTAATGGTTTTTGGTTCTGGAACTGTCTGAAATGAGCCATTCACCGTAAACTGACCTTTTAAGGCAACACCTACCTGTAACCTGAGTGGCTGGATCTGGGAAAAGGCTAATGTGCCAGTAGCACCCCTGAATATCCCCTCACCCCCAATTAAAGTAGAACATATTGATTCTTACAAAAAGTAACTTGTATATCTCATGGATGATATTTTTTGTCAATGCGTAAGTACTAGGTTTGTTCAATCCATTGAATAACTTGATAACCGAGGCGAGTACCATCTAGGCGATCAATCTCACGAATTCCGGTAGGACTGGTGACGTTAACTTCAGTCAGGTAGCCACCAATAACGTCAATACCCACAAAAATTAACCCGTCTTGGCGTAAGCGTTCGGCTAATTGGGTACAGATTTCATACTCTCTTGGGGTAATTTCAGTTTGAGCGACTGTGCCACCAGTGGCCATATTATTGCGAAAATCAGTTCCGCTAGAGAGGCGATTGAGCGCACCAATCGGTTCGCCATTGAGCAGGATAATTCGCTTATCTCCCTCTTTTGCCTCTGGTAAATAGGTTTGTACCATTACTGGCACTCGACCTTGGAGGGTACTGAGTTCGACAATGGAGTTAAAATTGCGATCGCCTGATTGCAAAAACAAAATTCCTTCCCCAGCTTTGTTACCCAGTGGTTTGAGAACTGCTGCCCCCTTTGCTTCGACAAATTGCCGAATAAACTGCTTATCAGCACTGACAATCGTTTCTGGAATCGCTTTGGTAAACTGGAGGGCATACATTTTTTCATTTGCCCCTCGAATGCCACTAGGACTGTTAATCACCAGGGTTTTATTTTGGTCAATGCAATCGAGAATGTAGGTGGCATAGAGGTAGGAATCGTTGACTGGTGGATCTGTCCGCATAAATACGGCATCCATTGTCTCTAAGGAAGTTAAGGAGGAATCGATCAACTTATACCAAGGATTCACCGCTATCCAGCGTCCCTCCACCAACTGCACTGGTACAACTTCGACTCGCTGTAGGACAGCCCAAGCTTTGCCCTCCACCACACTCAGCAGATTTGCCTGAGTTATCCAAACTTCGTGTCCCAGGATTTGCGCTGCTTCGATCAGGGCAATGCTGGTATCATGACACGGGTCAAGCAGATGGATGGAATCAATGATAAAAGCCAGTTTCACCCTTTATACCTCAATCACCAAGAAATTAAATAGTTATTCAATTATTATCTCTTGATGAGCTCAACACTTGACGTAATATATGTATTGCGGAGTAGAACCTGGAGGGGAAAGTCTTGTGGACAGATATCGCTTTTGTGATAAAAAAGTTCCTAAATAAGGCAACGCGTTGCTCTCCCTTCTAGAGTTGTAGCGACCGCCGTGTAATTTGCAGCGGCTTGTCGCTAGCGATCGCAAAATCTTCTAAACTTAGACGCTATTGCTAGAAGTTAGTAGCTCATCCAGCCTGCCTTGACTGTCTAAAGCGTGGATGTCATCACAACCACCAATGTGATCGTCATTGATGAAAATTTGCGGTAAAGAGCGCCGTCCATTTGCCCTTTGAGCCATTTTATTTCTGGCTGCCTCATCTCCATCAATGCTGTATTCGATAAATTCAACTCCCTTGTCTTTCAGCAAACTTTTGGCACGAATGCAAAACGGGCAAGTCCTCCAGGTGTAAATTTCTACTTTTGCAGCCATAATGTCCTCAACTTTATTTAATACTTCTTAATTTTAGAACTTTGCCACTGGCTGTAGCTGCCTTATCCTGGTTTATCTCCATCCTCAGAAGCCGCTAACTAGGTTTATATCAAAAAAAAATTAGCCAAGAGATAAAGTCTGGACTCTTGACTAAGATATTATATCTGTACCAATTTTCTTAAAAAACAGGGTGGGTTTATATCTGATTTAGGACTTACACATCAACTACGAAATGTCGGGGCAATTCATAAATTGCCCCGACGTTAAATCAAGGCTTTCACTGCCTTTTTGCGTAAGTCCTGTCATTGTGAGAATTGCTTATAAGGCTTAACTCTGTTATCAATTAGTACTCAAGTTCTCATTTAAGCTAAGACTAGAGGCTTTTTCTTGGCAACCCTCAGCGCACCTACAGCAAATAAACCAAGGGCAACTGTTGCACTAGGATCAGGTACTTTTTTAGGTGGAGGTGGCGGAGCAATATAATAAGTACTAGGCTCATCTAAACCAGTACCATACTGAAAACGAACATTCTGAATCTTTGTTGCATCAAAGCCAGAGGGTAGCCCAGAGAAAACGAATGTGGCAGAATTCTTCACAAAAGTTCCCAGGCTTACTGCTAGATTTGGACTATCGTAACCAGTAATAATACCGTAATTGAATTGCTGTCCGCCCGAAAGACCAAAACCAGGCGATATGCCAAAACCAGCTGTACCAAGACCGTAGTGCTGAGTTACTGGGTTAGCTACGCCACTAGTACCGCCAAGTCCACTGCTAGCGGTAGTTTTTGCAAAACCCCATTCAACCTTACCTAGTCCCACATTGGTAAGATCGACATTACTTCCGGTAGTTAGATTATTCGTGATTACGGTTGGAGCTTTGGCTGAAGACAACGTTAAGTTTGTTAAGGCAGATCCAGCATAATCCCAAAAGATTCCTGTGAGAACATCAGTAGGGTCTGATGCACCTGGGCCTGTATTAGTAAGGGTCAGTGTCAACTTACCTGCAATTGAGTCATCAAAGAGAGCTTTCGCCGCAAGGGCTGTACTGTTTCCACCTGATATTGGGTTAGTACCTGTGGCTGAGAAAGTCATGGAGGCTGCATCTGCTTTCGGCATCTGCGAAACTGTCAGTACAGTTAATGCTGATATACAGCAGGCTGCATAACCTACTATCTTCTTGGAATATAGTTGAGACAATCGCTTGAAACTCCTTTGCTTTCTATTTAAGACATTTTAAATGTCTCAAAATAACTTTTTTATGAATATTGCTTATGTATAAATTGCCATAAAAAACTATTACTTGTCTACGGTAGGCATTAAGATTAACCAAAACTTTAAATTGGCGATAAACAACATAGTTTTCACCAATTCATTAAGTATTTTCAGCATTTCCACTTAGGAAATTTTTTGAGTTGAAATGATGCAGAATCAACTTGATTAATTAAGCTTCTATTTTTAACCCACATTCCGCACTTCAAAATGCAATATAGCAATCCGATTTGATTGCGTGAAAAAATCTAAGCATATGTAGGGGAGCCAGTGCGTTGCGGAGGTTCCCTCCATTGTAGCAACTGGCGTGGGAGCCAGTGCGTTGCGGAGGTTCCCTCCGTTGTAGCAACTGGCGTGGGAGCCAGTGCGTTGCGGAGGTTCCCTCCGTTGTAGCAACTGGCGTGGGAGCCAGTGCGTTGCGGAGGTTCCCTCCGT
>NZ_JBALCS010000099.1:0-38766 GCF_036919555.1 Nostoc sp. | reverse complement strand
TGCAGATGCTGACTTATCATTGTCCCTTCTTACACCTGTTTTAGTACCCGTATTGTCTCTTAGTCTTGTTCAAAAATCAAATAGGAGTCCTATATAACCATATAACAAAAGCAACCCAAGCGATCCGTAGTTTTTGACAAATGATAAAAACCATCAAACTGAAATTTGGAAGAGGCTCAGGATTACCCTCAGAGGAAGTAGTCACAACGCCCATAACTGTATTTGTAGGCCCAAACAACTCTGGGAAAAGCAAAGTTCTCTCTGAAATTCACTATTACTGCATAAGCGGTCAACTGAACATAACAGATGTAATTCTAGAAAAGATTGAATTTGATACATTCTCAATTGAAGCGGCTGAAGAAAAGATTAAAAAGTCAACTCTTCAACCACATATAAGTGAAGCGCTCTTACCTGATCATATAATTGTTGGAAAAAAAGGAATGAGGCATCAAGTTCCTAGACAGAATCTTTTGAATGTCTTACAAAATCCTAATGGTCAGGTAAACTTGTTTTGCCCGTGGTATCTCTCCTTTAACACTCTTCTACTAGACGGTAAAAGCCGTATTAGTTTGATTGGGCAACAAAGCGCTGGTGATCTTCAGCAACCTCCTCAAACAAGCTTTCAAGTATTGTTTCGTGACGATGCCAAAAGAGATGAAGTTAGACGAATTATTTATGACGCTTTTGGGACATACTTCGTTATAGATCCTACTTTTCTCGGACAACTTAGACTACGCTTGTCATCTCTTCCTCCTAAGACAGATATGGAAGAACGTGGGATTCACAATGAAGCTGTACAATTTCACTCAAAAGCATTCTCTGTTGAGCAAGCCAGCGACGGTGTAAAAGCATTCACTGGAATTATTACAGAGATTATAGCTGGTGATCCTGCCATTATTCTAATTGATGAACCTGAAGCTTTTTTATATCCACCCTTAGCTTTCAAACTAGGAAAAGAAATTGCTATTTCTAGCTTAGGCTCTCAAAAAAGATTGTTTGTATCAACACATAGTCCAAATTTTGTAATGGGTTGTATACAATCAGGCGCACCAGTCAATATTGTGAGACTAACTTATCGGAGTGAGGTAGCTAGTGCAAGAGTTTTATCTAACACAGATATTCTTCGATTGATGCGAAATCCTTTGTTGCGCTCAATCGGTGTGCTTGGGGCGCTATTCTATGAATTTGTTATCGTGACAGAATCTGATGCGGATCGCGCATTTTATCAGGAGATTAATGAGCGACTGCTACGTTATAAGCCAGAGTTGGGAATTCCTAACTGTTTGTTTCTCAATGCTCAAAACAAGCAAACTGTCCAAATAATTATCAAGCCTTTGAGAGAACTGGGTATACCAGCAGTTGGCATTGTTGACGTTGATATCCTGAAAGATGGTGGTCAAGATTGGACGAACTTTCTTAAAAGCGGCTTTATCCCGGAACTTGAGTATCAGTCACTTGCTAGTTTACGAAATGCTGTCAAGCAAAAATTTGATGCCACAGAAAAGAATATGAAACGGGATGGTGGTGTAGATATTCTCTCTGGCAGTGACAGAGAAGCAGCAAATAACTTATTTGACAAACTTGCAGAGTATGGTCTATTTGTTGTGCGGAAGGGAGAGTTGGAGTCTTGGTTTCTTCAACTTGCTGCGCCTGGACACGGGCCAAGTTGGTTGATTAACATCTTTGAGAAAATGGGAGAAGATCCAGAATCGCAATATTATCTCAAACCCTCAGGTGATGATGTATGAAATTTTTGTGGTGAAATAAAAAAATGGTTTACTAATCCAAATAGGAAAGGCATATCTTCATAGAGTTTTTGATAATTTCAATTCCCTCAGCGTTTTTCCTAACCAAAGACTCGTTAAGCCGAAATACCGATGGCAATTTGAGATGTGTGAAGTACAAAGTTAAGTTGATACGTAACGCGATCGCTCGGCTGCTTTTTTGGGTTAAATCATCGCAGGTTACAATAATAAATAACTACAACTCTCTTGCCGACAACAGTGTATGAAGTTCAATGTAACACTTGATCGTGATGAAGATGGGGTTTGGATTGTCGAGTGCCCCAGTATACCTGGTTGTGTTAGTCAAGGTCAGACAAGAGAAGAAGCCCTCGAAAATATCAAGGATGCGATCGCAGCTTGCCTTGAAGTTCGTGCAGAACTTGGTTTACCGCTTACTGTGGAGACTCATCAAGTAGAGGTTACATCGGCACAAAAGTTAGTAGCCGGTAAATGCTACCATGATTAATTTGTACAGTGCGTAAGTCCTATAATTATCGTCCCAACTTATTAGGAATACCTTCACAACCACCAGGAATAGTACCTCTAGTTTTTTCGCCACCCCAAGTACAACAGTAGCAACGTGCAGACTCAGACATCCGTTGCACATTGGTGAAATCGGCATTTTCTACCACAGCGCCAGTGTGTTCACCGCTTTCATAATCTGGTGGTACAGTGCGACTGCGGGGTGATGCTTTGTCCACTACACCGTAGAATAGGCGAATCCCGTTGATGTCAGCACCACTGAGATTCGCATTATATAAAATTGTGCGGGAGAGGTTAGCTTTTACTAAATCACAACCGGCCAGGTTAGCGCGGACAAGATTAGCTTCGCTGAGGTCAGTCCAACGCAAGTCAGTACCAGAAAGGTCTGCTGCGGCTAGCGTTACGCCTAAATCAATGACACGCACACCTTCCAAGCGGTCTTCTGCATATCCGCCACTTCCGTCGAGAATGGGACGACCTAATCGTTGATCGCGTTTTAGGGGTGACAGCAACTTAGAACGTGAGAGAAAGCGGAGAATTTTCGCTTTACCACTGCCATCAACACTACTTAAAATTGCCGCAGTGCGTCCTTCTGCAATCGCTCTTTCTTGAGGCCAATCTTCTAATAATCCTTCTTCATCTAATACTAAGTCTGAAACGCCTTGAAAATAGGAATCAATCGTCTGTTGCTGAGTAATAATATTTTGCTGAACTGTTAGCAGGTTTTGCTGAATTGTTAAGTCTTTGGAAATAACATATTGTCGCCACGCTACGTAAACGGCGATGACAGCGATGAAAATTTGCCCCAAAGCGCCAAACCAGTCTGCTAGGGTTCCAGCAATGTCCCAGTCAATCTGCTGTCCCCAAAGCAGTAAGCGATCGCCTACACCTGTGAACCTGATCAAGCCGATGATGGCTACTATTAGTCCCAAAAAGGCAACAAGTAGTGTGCGTTCTTGGGGTGAAAACCACTCGTCTAAAACTTTTTGCAACCAAGGCAATAATATTGCTAGGGATAACAGCAAACTCATCAGCGTTCCGATAATGCCGATGAGTGAGTTATTCAGGATAACTCCAGTGAAGGTGATGGCGATCGCTATTAGAGTAATCAGCAATGCCCTCGGCTTAACTGTGAATTGCTTGGTAGTGGGTTGCTTGACCTCAGAACGAGCTTGTTGTAAAGCTAATGTATATTGCGGAGATTTTAAAGACGCGATCGCAGCTAGGGCTTGTTGTGTCGCTAGTACTTCTGAACTGAGGTTCTTCTCAGTTGCACTCCCGTCAAAGTCATCCGGTTGCGAATCGTTTTGGGGGACTGGTTCTGGGGTTGGTAGATTTGAAGAATTGGATTCAATCGTCATGTTTTCTATTTTGCCCCAGCAGATTCAGATCAACATCTGTTTGATCAGAAATTGCCCGAAGCTCAAACTTGCACCAAAATATAGCTTGTGACAGCAGATCAGACCAAATCTATCGAACTCAGGTTAATTTTAGCTGTCAGCCGGATGCAGGAAAGAGTATTATGGTGTTTCAGTTCTCATACAATAAAAAGGCTCCTATTTCTGGCTATGACGCTACAATTGCGCGTTTATGTTCCACCCCATCCTCTGATTAAACACTGGCTGGCAGTTGCCCGTGATGCAGGCACACCTTCAGTATTATTTCGCAGTGCCATGACCGAGTTGGGAAGATGGCTGACTTATGAAGCTGTGCGAGACTGGTTGCCAACCCAAGAAATATCGGTGCAGAGTCCCTTGGATACCTGTCTGGCAACTGTGATTGATCCGCAAATACCTATGGCAGTAGTACCGATTCTGCGGGCTGGACTAGGATTACTTGAGGGAGCGCAGACTTTATTACCTTTAGCATCGATTTACCATCTGGGCTTGGCACGAGATGAACAGACGCTGCAACCTCATTGTTATCTAAACAAGTTACCAGAAAAATTTGACCCCCAAACACGAGTGTTAATTACCGATCCAATGTTGGCAACTGGAGGGTCGATGATGGCGGCAATGGCAGAATTGACACAACGGGGTGCTGATCCAGCCCTAATGCGGATTGTTTGTGTAGTGGCGGCTGCACCAGCTTTGCAAAAACTGAGTGCAACTTATCCAGGTTTAATAATTTACACGGCAACTATTGACGAAAAACTGAACAGCCAGGGGTATATTGTACCGGGATTGGGAGATGCTGGCGATCGCATCTTTGGGACTTAAGCTAGTATGCAGCTAGGGCAGGAAAATAGCATAACTACTGTAAAAGTTGCAAGGTTGTTGAAGGCGGTAAAGATATGAGTCAGCGAGATGGTTTTGGTAGTGGTTTTTTAGCCGGGGCGTTTGTTGGTGGCGTATTTGGCGGTGTTATCGGGGCACTAATTGCTTCTCGACGCGAGCCAGAATTGCTAGCAGACGAGGGGACAGAGCTCACAGATAGCCAAGCCGAAGCTAAGAAAATAGCAGCAAAGCGACGTCAGATGAAAGCCTCAGAAAATCAGAGTATTGGTATAGAAACGGCCCGACGATCGCTAGAAGATAAAATTGCCCAGCTAAATACCACGATTGATGAAGTGCGGAACCAACTGCGAAATGTCAATGGCGGTTCACCCGAAACAACCCATGAGCGCTCCCTCACTAAAGATTCCTGAGATTTGTTCAGGCGTGGTGAAAATGTCAAGTGTGGTAAAGGTGGAATCAGCAGACACGATGACATGGACTAAATTAAAATTAAAAGATAAGACTGCGTTTGACACTTAAGTAGGAAACTAACAAATCCATGTACCTTCTGATTAACACTCTGGCTAGTTTCATCCAGATTTATACTGTTTTGCTAATTATTCGGGTTTTATTGACCTGGTTCCCCAATATCAACTGGTACAACCAACCATTTACCACTTTGAGCCAGATAACCGACCCATACCTGAATCTGTTCCGCCGAATTATTCCCCCATTGGGCGGTATGGATTTTTCTCCAATGTTAGCTATTATACTCCTTCAACTACTAGGTAGTTTGATAGGTGGTCTTCAAGCCTACGCATAAAGCAGAATTTGCTATTTGCTACACTTCAAATAAAACATTTTTATTCTGGGCTAGTTAAGTCCAGACTCTGTGAACTACCCACACTGACTTGGACGTGCCTTGTACAGTGTGGGCTTCCAACTTCACGGAAGATTGCCGCATCTTGGATTTGCGTCCTCGAATTGGTCTTACATCCTCTCCATCGTCACCGTCTGCCTTATATCCCGCCACTGATTTGGAGTATCAAATTCAGTGGGGGACTTACGGCGAATTAGTTAACAGTATCTATTAACGCCGGACTTGACCGCTAAATCCGGCTGCTTTAAATTGCTTGAGCTTCAAAGGTAACGGCTGATTCGCAGGTACAGAAATTCTCAATTCAAAATCGCTAATGCCTGGTGGCACCTCGACAATAGAACCTAAGCGAGTACGGTTTTGCATCACTGAGTCATTATTAGCATCATAGATGCGTCCAAAAATATCTGCGTCGTAGACTGTTTTATTAGTGCCATTTTCGGCTTTGCCAATGACAATAAAACAATTGGCAGCTGCGCTACCACTACTGATAACAGCCCCTTGTGCTAATTCTGGTGGACAATCTTTATAAGAAACATCAAATAGTTTAATCTGTGTCAGGGCTACAGCTGTGGGAGCGATCGCCCACGATAGAAAGGTGATCAGACAGGAAATCAAAACGACCGTGAGTGAGCGCAACCGCATAAAAGACCCCGTGACTTAATTCAATAATTATTTAACTTATAACCTCAGCTTACAACATACCCTTACTCGCTATTCTCTACTTCCCTGATTGATTCGCAACTGCAAACACCTGCTCCACGATCAATTCCCAATCGGGTACTACATCTGATGCAATAATCGCCGTACCCTGCAACACCGTATCCTCATACTGTCCCTCCAGCCACTTGCAAACGGTGATTTGTTTTAACTCTGGATCAACAATCCAGTATTCGGTAATGCCTCTAGCTGCGTATTCTGTGCGTTTGTAACGGTAATCGCGGCTGCGGTTCTCAGTTCCGGGACTGACAACTTCAACCACCAGCGCCGGCGGGGGCATATCGCGGGTAATCAGATTGCGAGGACTGCCAATCAAAGCCGCTTTCGACTCTTCTGTATGCACCACCAGATCCGGTAGCCGACAGGTTGATCGCCGCCCACTAACTTCAACTTCAATGTCCTTGTAAGCCAGCAAGGTGATCGGAAAATACTTTGCCAACTCGAACAGCAGAAATTTGGCAATATCACACTTTTCCTGGCTTTCAGTTGGTATCTCTACTAGCCCCCCATCCACTAATTCATAGCGGGTATCAGTGCGATCGTCATAAGCCAGAAATTCCTCAAAAGTCAGGAGTTTTGTAGGATGCTGAGTTTGAGTCATGGCAATTTTCCCAACTAGGTGATAAGTAAATCAACACTAGAAAATATCAAACCGATACCAAGAACTCAGGAGACAGAATAAAGTTTTTCTCCTGACTCCTGACTTCCCTGAATATTAAGCATCTTACGTTTAATTATGTCCATTTAGCCACAGGAGATTGGAGACTTTAATTTAACATTTGTAATAATTAGGGAAATAAACCCTCAATTGCTATTAACTTATGACTCCAGATGAGATTGAAGCAGCTATGCTCGCAGCTTTTAATGATTGTGATGTAGCAAGCTGTCCTCTCACTGACACCCAGAAACAGATATTACTGCAAGTGATTGAGCAAATTCAGGGAAATTCTTCCTCTGGGATATCAAATATTGCTAATCCCTTAGACGAACTTACCCCAGAGGAGTTAGAAGCATTTTTAGAGTTTGTTAAGGATGAAGAACAACGCAACCGCACTTGGAAAGTGCAATTACTCAACGACTGGCTGCTGGAAAATGACTCTGGAACAGTACAATTTATTCGGCAACGCTATGGTTTACAGTGGCTGAATCGTGTTGAGTCATGTCATTTTGATAAGTATTCTTATTTTGAGGATGCATTAAAGCTGAGAGTAGGCGATCGCATTGAACCGACATTCCACACTTCAAAATGTAATACATCGATATTCAAGAATTTTTCCTAATAACGCTCAATCATTAAGTATTAATACTGACAATTATTGGGGATTTGTGATTGCTATTTAACCACCATTAGCCAGATGTTGGAAATCCTCGTGTATTACACGATGAAGTGCAGAATATGGGGTTTAATGTCTCAACGGCTTGAATCTTTAGCACATCTACGATACCAGTTTTAAGCAGTGATACTAGAATCCTTTATGGCTGGGGAATGTCAAAGATAAAAGCAGACATTCCCAAACTAGCCGGGGTTGAGCGTAAGCAAGTAAGTATTTACGAGCTTGTTCTAGCTGGTTGATGATGCTGGGTTGATGCCACTGCTGCCAGTAGAATTGCTGAAGATAATCAACTAACCACAATTGTGCTTCTGTATCTAAATCTTTATCAATTTTCTTGGCTAACTCCAAGGCTTTGCGATAGGAAGCAGGGGCTTTTTTCAAGTCTTCGAGTAACTCAGGGGGAATAGCTTGTAATTGCTCGTAAGATGCGATCGCACTTCCCGCACTGCCAGCTGCTATAGTCAATACTGCCTGATTTGGCAAAATTTCCTGATGACCAGTTTGTGTGAGTACAACAGCCAAAGACTCTGCATCTAAATGATAAAAAGGAATGCGTTGACAGCGTGACACCAAAGTTGGCAACACAGACTCAGGTGTAGGTGCAATTAAAATTAACGTCGCCTGTCCCGGTTCTTCCAAGGTTTTAAGTAAAGCATTCGCTGCGGCTTCTGCCATCGTTTGGGCTTCTTCCAGCACTACCACATTCCTCGGTGCTTCCAGGGGTGGCCGACTTAGAAACTCGGTAATTTCCCGAATTTGCTCTAGCCGAATTACAGGTGGTGCTTTACGCTTAAGTCCTTTTTCGGTCGCTTCGGCTGTTGTTAATCGTTGTCCCTGGTATTGGTACGTTGGTTGCACCCACAACAAAGCTGGGTGGTTCCCCTGACGCAAACGGTTTTGTAAAGACGCAGTGATTCCCATCCCACTAGAAAATAGCAATTCCACAAAACACCTGGCTGCTAAACTCCTTCCTACACCATCTGGCCCCACAAATAGATAGGCTGGAGCAACCCGGTTTTGTCTGACAGCCTGAGTGAGTAATTCTATGGCTTGCTGTTGTCCTACTACTGGTGCAAATGGGTTAATAGTTGAGTACCTTTGCCAAAAAAAGAGGATGAAAACAGAGGCTCATGTAGTATATCTGTGCTTTTTCAGAAGGACAATTCATAAGCTACAAAAAGCCGCATATTCGACATACTAGCACTGTTACGTTTTCACAATTCAAAAAATCATATTGCCTGCGCTATTTTAGTCTGGGTTAGACTTAAAAACTCAGTGATGGACACATAAGCGAAGATTCAGCCGCTAGGATTTTGAGAGAAGCCGCTACGCATCTACGCTTGCAGTTATGATGACTAATAAGGAATAACTTTTGCTTTATCGGACTTAGGAAGTTTCAGATGTCGTACAAACAATTTCTTTATTGCTGGCAAAAATGGTTACTTCCGCTCTTATTACGTGCAGTGGTAATGATTTGTCTCACAGCAGGAGTGTTGAGCATCTTGGGAAGCACTGCTCCGATGAGTAATGCTCAAGCTGTTTTTCCTAGTTATGTTGCAGCTAATGCTCAACTGGTAAGTACTACTAGGCGTATCCACGATCAACGGACATCATTAAAATCAACAGCGCTAAATGCCACTGTATATCACAGTCCTGATTGTAATTGTTGTGGCGGGTGGATTGACCACTTAAAGGCACAGGGTTTTAAAGTTACAGACTTTTCTACACCTGACATCGAAAGAGTCAAACAAAAGTACAACGTGCCAGATAACTTAGCATCTTGCCACACAGCAATTGTTAATGGATATGTCATCGAAGGACACGTTCCAGCAGACGACATCAAACGTCTGCTTCAAGAAAAGCCAAATATTGTTGGTTTATCTGTTCCCCAAATGCCTGTAGGCACTCCTGGGATGGAGATGGAGAATCGAAAAGACCCGTTTTCTGTGTTTTCCTTTGATCGCAAGGACTCAGTTGCAGTATTCAATAAGTATTCGTCCTCTTGATCTAAACTTTTCCTAAAAACCGAAACTGGAAAGCAAATCTGCGTAAAATTGGAAGTAGAGGCAAACTTTATTTTATACACAGCGATCGCTGTGTATAAAAGCCTTTTATTTATATGAGTAACAAGCGCACGAATATAGGATGTCGAGAAATTTAGCTTTCTCAAAAGATATAATAAAAACTAAATCAATCAGCAGCAGCATAATCGGGCAAGGCATTCAGTTGTAAATTAACAGTACTTAGATAATTTTGGTCGTTTAAAACTTGTGATGGTAATTTATCTGCATTAACAGCAGCCTTTACTAAATCTTTTGCCATAATATTTTTGTTCTGAGTTTCAAATACTAGCGTTTCTCCACTAGGAATTCCGTGCTGCTTCAGACCTCCCTGATAAGCAAAAGAAACTAGATTGAAAGGCTGGAGGTAACTCATAGAAGTAGAGTTTCTGGATAAATTGTTAGAGTTAATAGCTATTTCACTGCTATTGGTAGTAGCTATTTGAGCGCCAGCGATTCCAGGTACAAGAGTAATAGAAGCAAAAATAAGTGCAGATTTTATTAAGGTAACAAGTTTCATAAGGTTATTCTTGGGTAAAATGCAGTCGGTGCCCTTTAGTAATAGAATCCTCTTTATTATTAATCTCAGCTTCCTTCAGTCAGGTCATCTGATCGGTTGATATATGACTCACCCAAAAGGGTGAGCTAATTGAGCGACACAAAGAGCAGTGCGGACTTCGTTAAGTGCAGAGACAGAACAGATTGATTGAAATTTTCAAGTACTTAACTGAGGCGAGTTGAACATTTATGTAATTTTTCAATTCGCCTCTTGAGTTCCCCTAAAAAAGTAGAAATTGCCGTGATCGCACAAATTCCGGCATCAGGCGATCGCTGCGAGTAAAAAGGAAAATAATCTATTGAGGTAGGTAGAAAGTTATGGCAAATATCAATGGTACTAACGTTAATGATAGCCTTTCTGGAGAGCGTAACCCACAACTTCAGGCTTTTGGTGCCGTACTCTCGTCTAACACACCCTACAAGACTACTTAGATTTTTTCAAAAAAAATTACGATTACTATAGATTCTTTAGTGATTTGAATTTATTTGCTTTTCATCACAAAAAATATTTTCTTATGACTGAATTTACCTCTGATTGTTGGCGCTGTTACAACCCGTAATTTTAAAAACGTTTACTATACCTGAGTACTTTCCAAAAGACAAAAGTAGTTCATCAGTAACATAAGTCTCTTATATACTGGAGAGTGATTTGTTGTGATCCTATGCGGCTAAATCGCAGTAGGTTAGTAAAATATCAAAATTTTCCATTTGTTTATGAACTTGAAATCGATAAATAAACAATAACTAGCAAAGGAAGTCAAAATTAGCAAAGAAGTAAGAAGAAAAGCTTAATCTATTTAGTTTTTTGTGCGCCACTAGTTAAGAGGTAATCTATGGTGCGAAACTCAAAGCTGGGGTACAGAACGTTCCCTAAGTCTATTCTGCGTCCATCCTTTGCTATAGGTATAATTGCATCTTTATTGGTTGGCGGAATAAGTTTTTATATAGTAAAACGCTGGCAAAATTATGCAAATCCAGAGGCACAAGTGCCAGCAACACAATTACCCCAGTTAAAAACAGTAACAGCTTTAGGGCGGATTGAACCACAGGGAAAGGTAATTAAACTCTCTGCTGCGGTGTCTGCGGAAGGAAGTCAGGTAGAAAAGTTGTTAGTGAAGGAGGGAGATCGGGTAAAAGCAGGACAGGTGATTGCGATTTTGAACAGCCGCGATCGCTTGCAAGCAGCATTAAAAGAGGCGCAGGAACAAGTGAAAGTAGCCCAAGCAAACCGAAACCGTACCCAAGCAGGTGCTAAACACGGTGAAATTGCCGCCCAAAAAGCCGCGATCGCCCGCCTAGAAGCAGAACGCCAAGGTGATATTAATACTCAAGCAGCGACAATTGAGCGATTCCAAGCACAAGTGCGTAACGCCCAAGCAGAAGACGAACGCTATCAGCAACTATCTCAACAGGGCGCAATTTCCGCCTCTCAACGGGATAGCAAGCGTTTAAATTTGGAAACCGCCCAAAAAAGCCTACAAGAAGCACAGGCACTATTAAATCGTACCCAATCAACTAGCCAGCAACAGATCAAAGAAGCTACAGGAAAACTCGATGAAATTGCTGAAGTGCGCGCAGTGGATGTAGAAGTTGCCCAAGCAGAAGTCAATCGCGCCGTAGCAGGCATGAATCTGGCAAAAGTCAATTTAAAACAGGCCCAGGTGCGATCGCCTCAAAATGGACAGGTATTTGAGATCCACACCCATCCAGGGGAATTGGTATCAAATGATGGCATTGCAGATATTGGACAAACCAGCCAGATGTATGTCATAGCCGAAGTCTATGAAAGCGATATTGGCAAAGTGCATTCAGGGCAGCAAGTGCGAGTATTTGGTGATTACCTCCCGATTGAATTGCAGGGAATCGTAGATCGCAAAGCCTTGCAAGTACGACGGCAAAATGTCATCAACACAGATCCCGTCAGCAATATCGACAACAGAGTTGTGGAAGTCCATATCCGACTAGATGAAGCCTCTAGCCGAAAAGCTGCCACCTTAACCAATATGCAAGTTAAAGCAGTAATTGAATTATGAAAAGGGCATTGGGCATTGGGCATTGGTTCTTCTCCCCACTCCCCACTCCCTACTCCCTACTCCCTACTCCCCACTCAGCACTCAGCACTCATGAGGGGCATTGGGCATTGGGAAACTTGAGTCTCTGAGGTAGATGAATGAGTCTCTGAGGTGGATGAATGAGTCTTTGAGGTGGATGAATCCCCAACTCCCAGTACCTAATTATGCAATTAATCAAACAACTGCTACGGCGAACCCCTCTAGGATGGCTGCAACTGAATCATGAAAAAAGCCGTCTCTTGGTGGCATTGTCAGGTATTGCTTTTGCGGATCTCCTCATGTTCATGCAGCTAGGCTTTCAGACTGCGCTGTATGACAGTAACACTAGACTGCATCGCAGTTTGCAAGCAGACATTGTTTTAACCAGTCCCCAAGCCCGTAACTTGCCAAGCTTGTCTACATTTTCTCGTCGGCGACTTTACCAAGCAATGGATATACCAGGGGTGAAGTCCGCCGAACCAATGTATTTCAACAATACAATCTGGAAAAATCCCCAAACACACCGTGAGACGGGGGTGTTAGTTATTGGGTTCAACCCAGACAAGCCAGCCTTTGACTTACCGGATGTTAACCAGCAATTGCAAGCAATTAAGCTGCCGGGTGCTGTCTTGTTTGATCGTGGTGCTAGAGGAGATTATCAAAAAGCGATCGCTCAAATTGACCAAGGTAAAACCCTAACCACCGAAATAGAACGACGCACAATTACCATTAGTGGCTTATTCCAAGTTGGTGCTTCCTTTGGCTCTGATGGCAATCTAATTACCAGCGATGAAAACTTTTTGCGGCTATTTTCTGGGCGACAGTCCAGCAGTGTCAGTCTAGGTTTGATTCTTCTTAAACCTGGCTATGACCCAAAAAAAGTGGCAGCAATGCTCAAAGCCTACCTAAGAGATGATGTCAGAGTATTAACCCACGCCGAATTTATTGAATTTGAGAACAACTTTTGGAGAACAAACTCCCCAATTGGGTTTATTTTCAGCCTGGGTGTATCAATGGGCTTTGTGGTGGGCGTGATAATCGTCTATCAAGTCCTTTCCACAGATGTTAATGCCCACGTTCGGGAATACGCCACCTTCAAGGCAATGGGATATCGCAATTACTACCTACTAGGTGTGGTGCTTGAAGAATCGTTGATATTAGCAGCACTGGGCTTCTTCCCCGGATTGGGAGTATCCTTAGCACTTTACCAACTGACTCGCAGTGCTACAAATTTGCCCATGTACATGACTGCGATTCGAGCATTGCAGGTATTAATACTAACTATCATTATGTGTGCAATTTCCGGTGCGATCGCCACCCGCAAACTCCAAGCCACCGACCCTGCTGATATGTTCTAAATTTGTCATTTGTCATTGGAATAATTAACAATCCCCAATCCAAAATCCAAAATCCAAAATCCAAAATTCCTATGCTTCCCGTCATCTCCATCCAGAATCTCGACCACCACTTTGGTCACGCCTCACTCCGCAAGCAAGTTTTATCTAATATCAACTTGGAGATTAACGCCGGTGAAATTATTATCATGACCGGACCCTCTGGTTCTGGAAAGACTACCTTGCTGACCTTAGTGGGTGGGTTGCGTTCTGCCCAATCTGGTAGTTTGCGGGTGTTGGGAGGAGAACTTTGTGGTGCTAGTGCTGAACAACTAGTGCAGGCGCGACGCCATAACGGTTATATTTTCCAAGCACATAACTTGCATGGTAGTTTAACGGCACTCCAAAACGTCAAAATGGCTTTGGAATTGCACAAACATCTTGGGTTAAAAAAGATACGAGCTAGGTCAGCCCAGATGTTAGAGCAGGTAGGATTAGGAAATCATTTGCATTACTATCCTGATAAACTGTCTGGGGGACAAAAACAACGAGTAGCGATCGCTCGTGCTTTAGTCAGTCATCCTCAAATAATCCTCGCAGATGAACCCACTGCCGCCCTTGACAGTCAATCAGGACGAGATGTAGTCAATCTCATCCAAAAACTGGCAAAAGAACAAAGCTGTACCATCTTGATGGTTACTCATGACAACCGCATCCTAGACATTGCCGATCGCATCGTTCACATGGAAGATGGCAAACTCAAGTCAAAAGTAAACCTATCAGCGTGACATACTCCACACACTCCTTTTCAGGTGATTTACATACATCAACTTTAATCTAACAGTGTAGTATTAGTGTCCAGTTGAACAAGTGTCCATTTGATTCCAAGATTTCCTTCAAGTATTATTATGTAATTGCTGTAACCACAACGAATTTCCTTTCTCGCCTAACAAGTGACACTTATGGCAAGCCACGAGAGCCTTTTTGCCATCAATATAGTTAAATTTTATGCTCATTGCCAATGTCATACACTTTGGTTATTAGAGTTAAGACCAATTCATTAAAATTACAGATAAATCATTTTGCGTTGCAATCCATAAATACCTGAAGTATTTCCCAACATTTATCATTTTCAACAACATCGGCTTCAAACAGGAAACACTGGTGGTAATAAGCTAGTCTATTTTCCAACACAAACAAGGGATTTTTTGTAGCTCCATGATTATTAAAAATAGCACTAGTCGTTCAAACAAAAAGTTACTCGGTTTTGATGTCAAAAGTTTGACAGCCAATCGCCATGCAATAAATGTGTTAAAGGGAATATTTGCTGTTCTCCCTCTCACTTTGGCATTGCCTGTAGATGCTTTGCAAGTAAAGGTGACTCCAACTAATCCTAAATTAGGGGATACACTATCAGTAGAGATTAATTTAGATAATTCGGAGAACAATACAAATCCAACAGTAACTACTGGTAAAAATACTTACCCAGCATTTGAAATGGCGCCTCATCACTATCGGGCTTTTGTTCCCACAACTCCACTAGAAAAATCTGGAACTAGAACACTTAGGGTTGCGGGAGATGGTCAGGTGCAAAACTTGGCAGTTAATGTGCTTAATCGCAAGTTCCCCGTACAACGCATTACTTTGCCACCTGGCAAAGCCGGAGTGGATGCCACAGAGTATGAACTTAAGCGGGTGGCAGCTTTTAAGGCGCTACAAACACCACAAAAGTATTGGAATGGAGTATTTCTGAAGCCAAATGCCGGGCGGATGAGTACAAACTATGGTGTACGTCGCTACTATAATGGTACATTTGCAAAAGACTACTATCATCGTGGTCTTGACTACGCAGGTGCTGCCGGTTCACCGGTAATTGCCCCAGCCTCTGGGCGAGTTGCTTTGGTAGGTAGGGTATCCCAAGGATTTCGGATACACGGTAACGTAGTTGGCATTGACCACGGTCAAGGAGTAACCAGCATTTTCATGCACCTGAGTCGTATTAACGTTAAAGAAGGTGATTTTGTGAAAGCTGGTCAACTAATTGGCGCAGTGGGTTCAACAGGTGCTGCCACGGGGCCACATTTGCACTGGGGTCTGTATGTCAACGGACAATCTGTTGATCCAACACCTTGGCGAACTAAGGTCGTTAATTAGTAGAGGCGGAATTGATCCCGTCTGTGTATAATTTTTGTTTGCGGATAATTAGGCAAAATAAATTGGATTGATACCGTCCCTACCTCGCTTGGCTAACATAAATGATGATAAGCGTTATGAGTATCGAAAAAATTGTAGAACAAGCTCTCCAGGATGGTTATTTGACACCAGCAATGGAAGCAGAAGTCGGTAGAATCTGTGACAATGCCTCGGAACTCTCAATTGAAGAGTATATGGCGCTGGATCGGCTGATGGGTGCGCTATTGACTGGTGAGGTAGTGGCGGTACCTCGCAAACAATTCATTAACGTCATGGAAGAATTGGTACTGACGGAAGCGATCGCCCGAGTTGCAGAAATTGAAGCTACCAGCGAAAGTTCTCTAGATGTCGGGGATATTGCTGCTTACGCTCTGAATCGGCTACCACCTTTGTATGCTACTACAGAAGAAGGTGCTAGCTTCCAGCGCCAAACGGCTAAGGCACAACTGCAAGAATTAATTTCTCAGCAAGTAAGTGAGGCGATTAACCGTTACCTCGATCAACCTAATTTCTTCCCAGAACGGCAAGCCTTAGGCAAAAACACTGGCAATGAAGTTGTACGCCAAGTTAGTGCTTTACTCCAGGCATACGCACCTAACTTCGAGCAAAAATTATAACTTTAAGAGTCATTTGTCCTTTGCAAATGACCAATGACCAATGACTAATGACTCATAATTAATTACGCACTACTACTGTTGTCCCTAAACTCACTTGCTCATACAACAATCGGACATCAGAATTACGCATTCTTAAGCAGCCGTGGGATACAGCCGTTCCTACCAGGTCAATATCCGGTGTGCCATGAAAGCCAATTTCATTCCGTCCATCTGACCAAAAACCAATCCATCTGTCTCCCAAGGGACTATCCGTACCAGCTTGAAACACTTTGCCCGTAATCGGGTGACGCCAGATTGGATAGTGTCGCATATGGATTACCTGGAAAGAACCTGTGGGCGTTTCCCAACCTTTCTTACCGACAGCAATTGGGTAGCTGGCGATCACCTCATCTCCTGCGTATACATAGGTGCGGCGATCGCTTAAAACAACCACTACTTGCGTCTTAGTCTTGGTATCTTCCAGCCTATTAGATGGTACTTGTTGGGCTGCAGCCTGAGACCATAGACCTTTTGGCCAACTATCCGCAACTGGATTTTGACTTTCTACTTGCGCTACCAGCCGCGTCTTAGTTGGTAGGTCGGTTGCTTTAACTACATTATTCTTAATGATTTTGGGCTGAGTTTGAGACTTAATAGTAGAAGACTTGAGTGTATAAGCTCTCCGAGTAGTTGCTTTAGCGACATTATTCTTAATTATTTTCGACTTAATTTGAGGCTTAATAGCAGAGGACTTTGGTGTAAACGACCTCTGGGCAGTTGTAGTTGAGCCTTGGGTAACTTCACCAGGGGGCACAGATGCACCCAACGCAATTTCCCCTAAACTCACTTGGGAAAGATTCTTGTAGACTTTCTCTGGGTGGCTTCCCTTGGGATTGGTTAGGGTAGAATTTCGCCGCATCAAAGTAGATGCAGACTGCTCAGACTGCCGTTCCGCCGTAGTAATGCGCCAATGGACAGCTAAAGATAAAAATGCTGTGCCAAAACAGAGCAACATTACCATACGCCCTACAGATTCGTTTCTTACCATTACTATCGCCTATTGTTTATCCCTGACATATCCAGTCGAGCAATTGGATGCGTTCATCATCCGATGATCAAAAATTTATCAATACTTATCATTTCCGATATAAATCTGCCAACACCTCTGGGCAAACTAAGACTGTACGAATTGTCCCAGCAGCAAAACTCCAAGTCAGCAACCTCATTCCTCCAGAGTTCTGGGGGTTGTAAGCCAATACTTGGACTTTCTGGTGGAACCATTGAAATGTAGCAATCAATGATTAATGGTGTCGGTGGGAGAAAAACCGTGTTTGAAAAACTATTGATAGCAGTCACAATTACATTTTCCCTCCATTTCTTTTTTCAAGTTCGCGTACCACAGCAAAATAACTCAGGTGCTACCCACGGATCACAAGTAGAACAATCAGCAACTATTCTAGTGACAAAATTAAAAAAATAAATCACCATTATAGTAACCACAGCAACCCAACTTCCAGAAATTATTACCTGATTTTTAAAGGTATCAAGAAGCTAGAATTACAAAATTTTTATCTTCATCCTTATAACCAGATTTAATTATTTTGATCAAGCGTATATACCCGGTTGCTAAAAGTACCAAAATGTGCATATAATAACTGCGCCTTTGTTAGTTGATGGGTGCAAGGCCAACTATGCCAGCAGTATAAGCAAAAAGTGGCTCTCCTTATTGCTATAAATGTATCCAAAATTGTATGCCTCAGTGTTCCAGTCATAAATCCGTCACCTTAGCATGGAACTTCTGTCCCATTAGCAGGTCTAATAGATAGGGATGATTTAGAGCCAGTACGATCTATGAGTCAGTCGATTACTGTATCCTGGTCAACGATTGATGCAAAGTATCCAGAAGCATCAGTGCAAGTTGACAAACTCCCTAACCACGATTTAATTTTGCGCTGTCAAGCGGGACTGCGACCAGATCGTGTTGCATTTGCAGAACTATTACGCCGCTATCAAAGTCAAGTTGATAGAGTTCTATACCACCTGGCTCCAGATTGGGCTGACAGAGCCGATTTGGCTCAAGAAGTTTGGATTCGAGTGTATCGGAATATTAACCGATTACAAGATCCTGCTAAATTTCGGGGCTGGTTAAGCCGCATAGCCACCAACTTGTTTTACGACGAGTTGCGGAAACGCAAGCGGGTTATGAGTCCTTTGTCACTCGATGCCCCCCGTTCCTTAGAAGACGGCGAGATGGATTGGGAAATCGCCGGCGATACCCCAGGTCCAGAGGAAGAACTGACAACTAGAGAATTTTACGAGCAACTGCGGGAAGCGATCGCGGATTTACCAGAAGTTTTTCGTACTACCATTGTCCTCAGAGAAATCGAAGGCTTGGCATACGAAGAAATTGCCGAAATCACTGGCGTTTCTTTAGGAACTGTGAAGTCAAGAATAGCCAGAGCTAGATCGAGGCTGCAAGCTCACTTACAGACTTATCTAGACTCCTAATTTACAGTATCTTGCCTCTGCCCAACGGCAGAATTTAAGTATTGGTTAAGTATTACCGCCAAAGATGTAGATCGCTTCTCCCGTTAGGAGGAAAATTGACAATTTTTCCGAATTTTGCGCCCCATTTACCCGTGTATGAATTGGTAATAATGTTAAGATGACTACTGATTCTCAGTTTTTCGACCGTTCACCTTTGCAACTTCCTCAAGATTTGCCAGATGGAATGGCCAAGCATACCAATGAATCAACGGGTCTTATGGATATGGTGAAGCGCGATCGCTTCGAGTTATTGAGTGCTTACCTCGATGGTGAAGTCACAGCCCCCGAACGCAGGCAAGTAGAAGAATGGTTGGCAAATGATGCCTCTGTTCAATGCTTGTATGCCCGACTGTTAAACTTGCGCCAAGGCTTGCGGACTATCCCAGTGCCAACAGCCCAACAGTCACCAGAAGCAACAGCTCAACAAGTATTGACACGTTTGCGCCGCCGTTCGCGTTTCAACTGGATGATGGGAGGTGCAGCCGTTGCTGCTTGTGCAATCGGTACAATATCTGGCTTAGTATCTGGTGGTTCGAGGATGCCGCAACTGGCACAACGACCACAAATAGAACCGATACAAACGTCCTCAGTATCTATGCTTCCACCTTCCCCTCTGATGGTGGGACTAAATAATCCGGTAATTGAAATTCCGAAAGCAGCAGTAGCCTCTCCAGAAAAATCAATCTATCAGGTACAGCCACAACGGCACGACCCCAAACAGGAGATAAACTAATCCTAAAGTTCACAGATCATAACTGTACTTTGGGTTTAAACTACAGCCGCTCCACCAGCCGTCAGCTTAGAGCAAAACTAAATTAATAGCGAATTTTGTGAACGCATAGCTATTTTGCGACTATCTGAGGAGGCGAAACGATATAAAGGTTTAAAACGCGATTTTGCGGCAAGTTTTTGGAGCGATCGCGAGGCTTGTAACAATGATAAAAATGACTATATCCCCGGCTGTGATGTCAAAAGCACGGAGTGACGAGATGGGGAAAAACCAAAGCCACTAATAATTTAACTTTTTCCAGTGGCGCTGACTTTGGGATCTAAAACAATTCTATTTTTGAATTGTACCATCAGGCATTATTGTTTCTTTCAATTGTGCTTGTGCTAGAGCATTGGGATATAACTTGGCACTTTTCAAATTAGCCTTGTTTAAGTTAGCGCCAGTGAAATTTACATTTATTAGATTAGCACCACTTAGATTAGCACCACTTAGATTAGCACCACTTAGAGTACTAGGATTAGCAGATACGTCACTTAGGTCAGTATCACTTAAGTCAGCCCCACTTAGATCAGCTTTAGAAAAGTCACCGGAAAGTTTAGCCCCACCGAATTTTGTATCTTTTAAATTCGCACCTATTAGATAGATATTATTTAGCTCGGCTTTGTTGAGAATAAGACTATTCAGGTTGGCATCACTCAAATCTGCCCCGTTCAAAACAGTACCATTCAAGCTGGCATTACTCAAGTTAGCGCCTTTTAGTCTTGCACGACTGAGATTTGCTCGGTCTAGGTTAGCATTACTCAAATTGACGCGACTTAAATCTATACCCTCAAGCTTTGCATCGGCTAAGTTCGCTCCACTTAAATCACACCCTGGACAAGCTTTATTTCGCTGTAAACGTTCAAGGTCTTTAGATACTGACGAAGGCGTGGCGGCTGTCTCTGGCGTTGGAGATGCAGCCTCAGTTGTTTGTGTAGGAGTTGCGACTACTGTCTCCGGTGTTGGAGATGCAGCCTCAGTTGTTTGTGTAGGAGTTGCGACTGCTATCTCTGGTGTTGGAGATGAGGTATTAGCTTTAATTTCCTCACTAGAACATCCTGTGATGAGTGTCAAGGTAGTTATAGACAGGGCAAGAGATAAATTTTTTAGCATTTGTTTGAAATCTACTGTACTATACAAGAACTTCTCTCAAACTTACCAATTTAGACATTGGCAAATTTACTCAAGTTGTCTGATTACAATATTTTTAGTTAAGTATTTTTACTTAGGTGCTAGCGATTAATCTCTTTGAGGTCTTGCTTGGCTGGAATTGTTAAAACGTAGCGACTCATTATTTAGCGGCCTCTGCTTCTTGCATTTGAGCTTCAGCGCGTCGGATATCTTCTTCAATTTCTGCAAACACCTCTTCGCCATCGACTACTTCACCACGCTCTGAGGCTTCTATTCCTTCTTGGATTTTAGCTTTCAATTCTGCTAGACGCCGCTCTCGAACGCGTTGGCGTAGCCCGCCGCAGGCATCGCGTTGATCTAGCAATCTCTAATGCTTCACCCATTACCTCACTAACTGAGTGGTATCGACCAGTATTAACCTTATCCTTAACCAACTGCTCTAGTTCTGGGGTCAAAGATATATTCATAACTATTACCTCATTCCATTTATTTTATATGCTAACTAAAAGGGGTTGGAGCAAGGTTAATTCGCAGCTGTTTGGGCTTCTTGATAAATTATTTCTTGAAACTGGATCATATCTTTTTGGGGATCGGCGTGGCTAACTTTCACCAATATCTGTTCACCCAAATTCACAGAACGTTTGAAAACCATTGGTAACTGCAAGCCCAAATCTTCTAACAAAATTAGTGCTAAGTTGCTGTCTTCCCGCAGCCACATCAACACTGTCACATCCCAAGTTTCCTCTGGATGACGGCGTAAATACTCTAGAGCATAATATCTATTAGTTTGCCGTTCCACCATCGTCACCTCTTGGGTGATGCTCGTGACAGTTATCATCACTTCTTTAAGTTGGTCTGCGGAAAATGGTAAAACTTCACCCCGCAAATGGGCTTTTAACTGGAAGTGAGTAAGCAAGTCACTGTAGCGGCGGATGGGAGAGGTTGCTTGGGTATAAGTATCCAAACCTAAACCAGCATGACGCAAAGGCGTAATACTCATTTCACTCTTGGGCATACAACGACGCATGGCGCAAGCGCGAACGAATCCAGCCGGAAGTAGGAGCAATTCTTCATCTGGAGGTAATTCTGGTTGCGGCTGACCGCGAAAGGGCAAAGGTATGTTATTAGCTTTACCATAACGAGCCGCAACTTCACCGGCAAGAATCATCATTTCTGCTACCACTTGCCGCGATGGGGAGTCGTCCAAAATCTCAATGTTGATCTCATCACCTTTGACTTTGATCATCGCTTCGGGCATAGTGATGCTAATTGCCCCTTGATCGTAACGCCAAGCTTTGCGCTTCTTTGCCCAAGTGGCGATCGCGGCAATTTCTGGTTCTGCTTGTACCCGTAATTGCAGCATTTCATCTACATCTTCGTAAGTGAGGCGATAAGTTGGCTTAATCAAGCTGGTATAAATGCTGTAATCTTCTACTACCCCAGTTGTACCTAAAATAATCCCGAAACTGAGAGCGCAACAAACCCGTCCCTGTATCAGACTCATTGGCCCAGTTGCTAATACCTCTGGGAACATGGGAATCATCCCCGTAGGTAAATAGACTGTACTACCCCGCTTTCTGGCTTCCAAATCTAATTCATCTTCCGGCACTAACCATCTAGTGGGATCGGCGATATGCACCCACAGGCGTTCCCGTCCATCAGGGAGTACTTCCCAACTTAGACCATCGTCGATCTCTGTGGTAGTTTCATCATCAATGGTGTACACCTTCAGGTGAGTCAGATCCAGGCGGTTTGTATCTGAGTCAATTGGCGGGAAATCCAAACGCTGTTGCGCCACTTCTAATACCTTATGAGGAAATTGAATTGGAATTGAAGAACGACGCAGAAACAAGTTTTCGTAAGGACTCCAGCAACCCAAATCTACCAACAGTTGAAAGGCCCCTTGGGGTGTTGTGGGCCGTCCCAGCATGGTCATAGTTTCTAATACTGGAGCGCTTGGCGGATAAGCGCGAGCCAAGGAGTCATAATTGACCCCCGTCCGCACCGTATCCGCAAGCAGCGCTGCGTATTTTTCTAGTCCTTCTAAGCGCTGGCGATCGTGGCGCCCCCACTCTATGACTTCACCTTTGAGCGCCTGCTCTACGCGAGTTAAAAATTCCTGCTGTCCCTTAGCTTTTAGTGCCTCTACTTCCAGTTGGTGCTTGCGTTCTGCCACTTGAGCAGCAGTTCGCGGCTCGTAAGCATCTCCTTTTTGCTTGAAATAGAGTTTGTCGTCTGACAACAAGCAATAGGCGGCGTAACAATGAGGCGCGGCTGATTCCGAAAATAGCAGATTCGCCATTTGGTCTGGCGTGACTGTTTCCCCATCTTCAACCAGTAATTCCCAAGCTACTTCTAAGCTAGATGGATCTAAATAAGGCTTGACTTGCTCCAAAAAGCTGGCAATCTCAGACGGCTTGTAAGTCTGTCCATTAACTATATAAGTTATTTGTCTGGGCGCGAGGCTGTGGGATTGACCACGTTCGTCTACCACAAACCAGCGGGTTTTACCGTCTGGACGTTCTACGATGCCTAGACGGCGATCGCCTTGAACCCTAAATTCAACTAGCGTCCCCTTCTCCACAACTCTCGCACTTTAATTTGGTGAACAGTTTAAATAGTTTTAAGTTAGGAGCCGAGCCGGAGACGCTCCGCCTCCGGTTAGGAGTTTTGATTCTTAACTCCTGTACAGCACGCGATTAATCGCGTCTCTCCTATACAGACGCGATTAATCGCGTCTCTCATAACTCATCACTTTTATTTAGCCTTCCGCGTTGATGAATGGCAACAAAGCCACAATCCGCGAACGTTTAATTGCTAATGTCAACTCTCGCTGTTGCTGAGATGTCAGCCCAGTAATACGACGTGGTAGTATTTTACCCCGCTCGGTGACAAACTTACGCAATAAATCAACATCTTTATAATCGATTGGTTCTCCGGGCTTGATCGGAGAAAGGCGACGACGGAAATAACTCATCTTTACTTAATTTCCTTGTGAACGGTATGTTTATTGCAGTGGGTGCAGAACTTTTTCAGTTCTAGCCGGTTAGTGGTGTTGCGGCGATTCTTAGTACTGGTATAACGTGAAACACCAGCAGAACGCTTGTTTGAATTTGTCCGACACTCGGTACACTCTAGTGTCACAATTATCCGGGCACCTTTACTCTTAGCCATAATCTTACAAACAGTGAAGCCTGAAGAGAATTAACACAAATCACTATCTTCTCACATTCCGCCCTATATTATCAACTAATCTTTTGATTTTTATATCGAGCGAGTAGCCACGACGTGACGAAACGATGAAAGTTCCACAATAGCGATCGTGTAAAGCCTGTCGCATCTGGGCATCAGAGAAGGCAGTCCCACAATCAATTGCTAAGGGAAGTACTAGCAGTATAGCAGTGGGATTGGCTCTAATATTGCTTAGGGCAATTGAGACGAAAAGGGCACCCAAGCCGACGATCGCCTCTCGCTTCACCAGTGAGAGCAAATCTGGAATTCTACCCATTACTTGCCCATCTTCGACTGACAACACCTTTAAATCGAACGCCCAACGCCCTAAACTTTGCCCTTGATTGTTATATACCACCAGCACCCGCAAAACTAGCCAAAGTATTATAAAAACTAGAATTTCAACAAATTGAATACCGATATCGCCGCTTCCCAGTAGGGAACTGACTAACCAGACACCAAGGAAATCAAGCCCCAATGCCATACCTCGTCGCCCAATCTCAGCCTTGGGATAGTGCTTTTGGGGAAGTCGTTCGATCGTCATACAAAATAGGTATTTTTAGTTAGGGGTTGGGAAATAATTGCTGCTGTTTTTTATATTAAGATGATGACTTGGGTTTGGCATTTAAACTTAAAAGTTCCATAGTTGAAACAACGGTAGCTGTGAAACCAGGCTTAAGTTTTGAATCCTTCAATCCAAAATCTAAAATTTAAAATCTAAAATTGTTCAGTGTTACTTTATGAGATAAAGGTAAAAATTCGGAGGCGATCGCTATGCTATCAGTCAGCGATGCAGAAGCAATTATTTTAAATTTAGTACAACCGTTGGATCATCAACGGGATACAGAAGTTGTAGATTTATTGGCAGCCGATAGTCGCATTTTAGCAACGCCTGTCACCAGTCCGCTAGATTTTCCTCATTGGGATAATTCGGCAATGGATGGTTACGCAGTTCGCTACGAAGATGTGCAGCACTCCAGCACCGAACAACCGTCTGTTTTAGAAATTGTTGAAGAGATTCCGGCTGGGTATCAGCCCAAGTCTACAATTCAACCAGGGCAAGCCGCGCGGATTTTCACAGGTGCGGTGATCCCAGCAGGTGCGGATACTATCGTCATACAAGAGAAGACACGGCGCGAGGAAAATCGCGTATTTATCCTGGATGCGTCAAAGCCGCAAGAATTTGTCAGACATCAAGCATCTTTTTATCAAGCTGGAACACAACTACTACCAGCAGGAATTAAGTTAAATGCCCCAGAAATTGCCGTATTGGCAGCAGCACAATGTCCGCAATTAAGTGTTTATCGTCGTCCGCGTGTGGCAATTTTTTCCACTGGTGATGAGTTGGTATCAGTTGATAAACTGCTGCAACCAGGACAAATTGTAGATTCTAATCAGTATGCGATCGCAGCGTTGGTAAGACAAAGTGGGGCAGAACCGTTAATTTTAGGTATTGTTAAGGATGATCCAGTTGCTCTGGAGAAAGTCATTACCCACGCCATTGCGATCGCTGATATAGTTCTCTCTTCTGGTGGTGTCTCAGTGGGAGATTATGACTATGTTGACAAAATTCTAGAGTCACTAGGAGCAAAAATCCACATTCGGGCTGTGGAGATGAAACCAGGGAAACCCCTTACCGTCGCAACTTTCCCAACTCAAAACGGGCTAAACCATAGTTATCCGCTAACAGCCCTCTATTTTGGTTTACCAGGAAACCCTGGTGCTGTTTTAGTAACTTTTTGGCGCTTTGTGCTACCAGCAATCAAGAAACTTTCGGGAATTACTGAAGGTTGGGAACCAGTATTTTTGAAAGTGCGATCGCATGATGAATTGCGATCGGACGGCAGGCGCGAAACTTACCTTTGGGGTAAATTACATTTAATTGATGGAGTTTACGAATTTCACAAAGCTGCTGGTAGTCACAGTTCCGGCAATTTAATTAATTTAGCTCAAACCAATGCCTTAGCTGTTCTACCAATGGGTAAAACATTAATTTCCCCAGAAGAAGAAGTGCAAGTTTTGAAAATCGATAGCTGAAGTAGTATTCCAGGACATAGATCCCCGACTTCTTAGAGAAGTCGGGGATCTATTTTTTGTACTTATTTTTACAATTTATTGCCTATAGAACTTACGCAAAACTACACGCGCTCTGGGGCAATTCATGTAGAGGCATACTCCTACGGAGAAGCAAGCTACGCGGAGCGTCTCGTAGAGAAGCGGCTTAAGGCAGGGTATTACCCTTACCTAAAAATCTTTCTTTTCGGCTATTGTTTGCGTAAGTCCTGGCATAGTAAATGTTGAGTTTCCTAGCTCCCAGATATGAAACTCAACTACACAATTGCTGATAACACCTGTCTTGTTCTTGGGGATCGCATGGTGTTAGGCATAACGCCTCTGAAATATTTATTACATTTATCTCTAAGTGTTGTCACAATTAAACAATTTTGGTTTATACACAAAAAATATTAATTCCGTACTTATGTCAATGTAGTATTTTTTAGTACAAGTTAATTTAATTACATAGACATTTTAGAAATCAGCCGATATGAAAATATCCAAAAATTTGACAAGTGTAAAAGCGATCGCAGGTATGACAGTGATTGCGGCAACTCTCACTACAAGTTTTTTTGTGGCTCCAGCTAATGCTCAAAGGGTATGTTGGTGTACTGACTATATAGCAAATCGTTTCGGTCTTTCTGGTTATCCTGACGCTGGCGATTGGGATAATGGCTACCTCCAAAGTAGAGGTTTTATCCGCGTTGGAGCTCAACCAGGTGCGATTGTGGTCATGGAACGCTCTTTTCCTGGTAGTAATACATCTGCTGGTCATATTGGCATCGTTGAGAGTATTTTTCCTGATGGGCGGATAAGTGTCCGTGGCGGACATCAAACTGTTGGTAATGCCCTGTTTAATGAAGCTGGTTGCTCTAATGTACGAATCACTACCTTCCTCACTCCTGCGATCAACAACCCAAATGTTTCGTTCTGGGTACGAGGAAATAACCCTAACATTCGCTTTGTGAATTTCAGTGCCCTTGCAGCTCCTGAAGGTGTTAATATCCGCTCTGGCACCTCTACAAACGCCCCCATTGTTGGGCGTGCTACTCCTAATCAACGCTTGAACTTTGATGCTTGGACTTATGGGGACAGTGTTGCAGACCGTTGGATTAATACCCCCGATGCTCGCTGGTATCGCATTGCTGGTACAAATAATTGGGTAGCTAGCGCACTAGTTAACGGTAATGCCCCTGGTTCTAGTCCCAGACCATAATCTCCCCTAATTATTAATCTCTGACGCTTCTAGTACAGCAAGCGCGTAAATCCAGCTACTATCTAAATTAACAAGACTTGGGGCAAAATCCCTTATTAAAGGTAGTGACTTTTTACAGGTTCTGGAAAACCTCACCTTCGCTTTACCCAAGAGTAAATCTTTCCCTCTCCATGAGTTCGGAGAGGGATGTCCGCCAGGACAAGGTGAGGTTTTTGTTTTGTCTTGGGTAATTTCATGACTTGTGTGTACACCTAGCCGACAAGAGGAGAGGCTTTGAATTTTCCCCCTTCCCTAGTAGGGAAGGAGGCTAGTGGGTTAGGTCTGGTGTTGGTTTTTCCACATGAGGTGAAAAGTCAGGAGTCTTCAAGCGTCATTACTAATTACGAATTAGTTAAAATACCTGCTCAAAAGCCTCAATCAAGCTGTTAACTTCCTCAAGGGTGTTGTAATGCACCATACTCACCCGGACTATTCCATCAAGCGATGCTAACCCCAGGTATTCAATCAGCCGTTTAGCATAAAAGTCTCCGTAGCGAATCCCAATATAATGTTGGTCAATTTTTGCCGGAATGGTCGAGCTATTCATTCCATTTACCACAAAAGATATAGTTGGCACACGAGATTGACGGTCAGCCTTTGATTGACCAATCACTCGCACATTAGGCTTGCTGTTGAGGTAATTTAGTAGGCGATCGCTAATCTTTTCTTCATGTATGCTAATTAAATCAAACGCTTGCACCATTTGATTTCTCAAATCAGGTGCAGTTTCATTCCCGTAGTGCAGTTGTGCTAACTCACTTAGATAATCACATAAACCCAACATTCCATAACTTAATTCAAAATTGACATTCCCTAACTGAAATTTATAAGGTATGTCTGTCTGTTCAATAAAATAATGGTTCAGACCAGGCAATCTTAATAAATGTTCTTCTTTACCATAAAGTAAGGCATGATGTGGACCATAGACTTTATAAAAACTCAAAGTATAGAAATCAACATCTAAATCTTGCACATCAACTAATCTGTGGGGTGCATAAGCTACACCATCCACACAAATCATTGCGCCGCGATCGTGTACAAATGCGGTAATTTCTTTGATCGGGTTGATGGTTCCCAGAACATTAGAAGCATGAGTCAAGGTTACTAATTTGGTGCGCTGACTCATCAATGCTTCTAAATCTGCTAAATGAAGTTCCAAAGTATCTGGACGAATTTGCCACACTTTAACCTTCATTCCTTGTTTTTCAAGAGCGACCCAAGCACCAATATTGGTCTCATGGTCACAATTAGTAACAATAATCTCATCACCAGGCGAAAAGGTTTGACCCAGACAAATTGAGAGAACTTTCAACATCATTGTAGTAGATGGGCCCATGACCACTTCTTTAGAAGAATTGGCATTAATGAAAGTAGCCATTCCCCTAGTTGCTAGAGCCAATCTTTCTCCTGCAAGTTGAGAAACTGCATAAGAAGCTCCCAACTGGACATCAGAACTCAGGAGATATTCACTAATTCTATCTACTACTTTTTTCAGGGTTTGTGACCCGCCAGCATTATCAAAAAAAGTCCATTCACCAGCTAGGGCGGGAAAATATTGACGAACTTTATCAAGATTCAGGAGCATAGTATAAGTTTTCTAGAGAATGTTCTTTACCCTAGCTTACCTTTTGACAAGTCACCTACAGAGCATCTACATCCTCTTTTGGTGTTTACAGCTTGTTGTGCCAGCTTTCTGGCTCTGGAAGAATCTCTCTAAAGGGGGTATACTTGGAGACCCAAAGAGTAGTTTACTGACATATCTAACTTTCAGCAAGGGTTAATGTCTTGATTCTTCACAATTCTCCCCAATTTTATTTGATAAGTTTAAGGGAGAGTCAAAGCAACTATTGTTTGGATTCTTAATTCCTTGATTGAAAATAAAGGAACGACCTATGAACACTACGGTTAAATACGACATTGAGGTTATCAAGGAAGAAGCACTTAAACTTGTTAAAAAGAGACTTGTTAACCGTCAGCAGCCAATTTATACCCTCTGTAAATATATTCCTCATGATGACTGGGTTAATTTTGAACTTGAATTAGAAAAAAACGAATTTCTACTCAGAGATAGAATTATCGACCTACTGAATCACGAATCGTGGGAAGACGATTGAGGCTGCATTTATAAGCTGAACCTCATTAGCAGCATCCCAATAAAATCAAAATTACAAATTAATTTTTCCGCATTAAAACCCTCAAGTTAAGTCGGGGGTTATAAAGAAGAGATTATTAAAGTAAGTAATAAATCTTGATGGATGCGTTAGGTGCTTGAAAAGAGGAGAGAACCACCGCTAGCGTAGCAATACTTCTCTGTTAAAGAGGCTACGGTGTACATATACAGCAGATTGCAACAAGCGTCTCTGTACAGATTATTGTCAGGGCACAACAATGTTGTGCCCCTACCTGTATACCTCATTTACCTGAAAAACGCTCTAAGTCCTAAAAACCCAGCTTAATGAGGCTTTGCTTATTCCCATACTTCACAGCGTTTCATCCCATAGCTAGATGCGAAGGTTAATTAACACTAAATACGCTTGGGTTAAGGATAATCGGAGGTTGGGTTGAACATTCGTGTTACCCAACAAACCCTCGAAAATGTTGGGTTTCGTTCCTCAAATGCCACTTGCAACTCCTGCGGACAGACGCGCAAGGGACAAGTCGGGAAACCGCAAGGGCGCAGTGGCTCCCCAACCTACGCAGTTTCAGATTTTTGAGGCTAACCCAAGCGTATTGAATTAACACTAGGCTAAAAGTTAACAATTACTATCAAATGTTAGCCAACAGTAGGTTAGCTAAAGCTATAGCTGATATGGGCTTTTATGAATTTCGTAGGTAGTTAGCATATAAAACTCAACTATATGGTAACAAGTTAATAATTGTGGATAGATTTTATCCCAGTAGTAAAACTTGCTCTTGCTGCGATGCCCTGAGCTTGCGTTACCCTGAGTCCTCCGACAAGCTCAGGGTTACACTTGCCGAAGGGTCGAAGGGTAGTGAGAAAAAATTATCTCTATCACTCTCACAACGAATATTAAACTGTGAACATTACAGTTTTAAGTCTGACAAAGGTTTGAATGCTGCGATTAATTTAAGTTCATATCATTCATATGTGGCTAGATTAGTCGTATTAGCCTGTGGACTGGATGTGCGAATCGTTGGCTAGAAACTAAGACCCTTTAGGGTCTGGAGGATTAGCCGCAAGGTATTTGAACCTTGACAACTGAATGACCATGTAGGTGAGAAGGTAGTATCCTAGAATCCTCAAATCCTACCCCGTAGATGCAACGGTGAAAGCATCACCCCCAGGTTTGAGAATAGCCATCAACGCCTGAAGCGGGGTGAAAAGGTGTTATTACTGACAGCCTAAGTTGGTAAGCATCGAGCAAAGTACCCATGAGTAAAAGCAATTGCTTGAAGGTGCGCTTAATCGTCGTGACACAGAACCAGCGAAATAAGGCTTAATGCGCTGGAGCCAAAAGGCAAAGGATAACGGAGTTGGCAAGTAGCTAGTTGACCAATAAGCATCTCCAATAAACCCGGCGAATAGCATCACTCTAAAGGTACACAGTATGGTCATTCGGAACGAGATAACCTCTCGTATGCTCTCAGGTGGTCGAATACCTGAGTAGGTGCTAACCGTATGCAGCGAGTAGGGGAGATTTAGTCAGAAGCGAATGTCTGGGGTAATTCCCAGAATATGCAGACAGACTTACGGTGATTTGGATGATAAAGTTTCAAGTAGTGAGTATAAATGTCTAATACACAGTCTCAACAACTGATGGTGGAATGGCACTCTATTAACTGGCGCAAGCTAGAGCGTAACGTGTACAAGCTCCAAAAAAGAATTTATCAAGCCTCTGCCCGTGGTGATGTAAAAGCATATCGCAGACTCCAAAAGACGCTGATGAAGTCATGGTCAGCAAGAGCTTTAGCGGTTCGTAGAATTACCCAGGATAACCAGGGGAAAAAGACGGCTGGGGTAGATGGCGTTAAATCGCTGACCCCAAAGCAACGTCTAGAACTTACCGGAAACTTAAACCTGGGGTCAAAGGTTAGCCCAACCAGGCGGGTATGGCGGAAGAGAAGCGACCTTTGGGTATACCTACAATGAAAGACCGAGCCTTGCAAGCGCTTGTCAAACTGGCATTAGAGCCAGAATGGGAAGCACGATTTGAGCCTAACTCATACGGGTTCAGAGCCGGATGCTCATGCCATGATGCGGTAGAAGCAATTTTCTTGGCAATTAGGGTAAAACCAAAATACGTGCTAGACGCGGACATCGCCAAGTGTTTTGACCGCATTGACCAAGAAGCACTGCTAAGAAAATTAAATACATTCCCCACCATTCGCCGACAAGTTCGGGCATGGTTAAAAGCGGGGGTGATGGATGGTAAGCAGTTATTTTCAACATCTGAGGGTACGCCACAGGGTGGAGTCATTTCTCCGTTACTAGCAAATATCGCCCTCCACGGGATGGAAGAACGGATTAAACAGTATGCAGATACCCTGCCTACTCGAAAAGGTCATGGTAAACGGGATAACCGTTATGCTCTCAGCCTCATCCGTTATGCCGATGATTTCGTGATTCTCCACGAAAATATAACCGTTGTCCAAAGATGTAAAGAGATTATCTCTGAATGGTTGCAAGGCATGGGTTTAGAATTAAAGCCCAGTAAAACGAGACTCGCTCACACCCTCATACAGTATGAGCAAGAAAAACCAGGGTTTGAATTCCTTGGTTTTACGATACAACAATTTCCAACAGGAAAGTATCACTCAAAGCAGGGATTTAAGACAATCATCACCCCAAGTAAGCAGAAGCAAAAGGTACATTACGAACAAATCGCCAGGGTTATTGAAGCTCATAAGGCAGCACCGCAAGCGGCACTAATCAGCCATTTAAACCCAATTATTAGGGGATGGGCTAACTATTACGCGACTGTGGTAAGTAAGGTAGCTTACTCAGATATCGATGACCTCACGTACCAAAAGTTAAGCGCTTGGGCAAAACGCCGCCACCCCAAAAAGAGCGGGGAATGGGTGTCAAAAAGATACTGGCAATTCATAGGCGGTGATAACTGGGTATTCGCAACCAGGAAGGAAGGATTAACCCCACTTCGGTTACTAAACCATGCCGACACTCCAATAGTACGTCATGTGAAAGTTAAAGGCGAATCGTCACCATACGACGGAAATCTGGTTTACTGGAGTACAAGAATGGGTAACAACCCAGAAATGCCAACCAGAGTATCAAAACTCCTGAAAAAGCAAAAAGGGAAGTGTACCCACTGCGAAATGTTCTTCTGTGAAGACGATGTGATGGAAGTTGATCATATCATCCCAAAATCGAAAGGTGGAAAGGCTGAGTATAAAAATCTTCAACTTTTACACAGACATTGCCACGACACAAAGACAGCCAATGATGGCAGTCCTGGCATAAAATCCGGCTGCAATAGTGCCGAGCCTAAGCCCATCAGAAAACTTGAAAAAGTCGCGGATAAATGGGTAATGAGGTATGCGTGACAAGCACCAAATCATTGAGGAGCCGGATGATGCGAAAGTATCACGTCCGGTTTTGAAGACCAACGGGATTGGTGACAATCTCGTTGAGTTTAATAGTACCGACACTCGCAGGAATAAACAGAAAGAAAAAACTGGTAATTGTTAATAATTGTTAGTGTTTTTGCATCGGTTGTTATGGTTATTTACCATTGTGGGGGAAATGTACCTCACAGAACTGGAGATCGGAGAGAAAAATGAGGTCGTGACCTAGCTAAATTTGTGGAATTGGTTATCATGTATGAATTAGTTCAAGCTGTCTTCAACGGTGATGAAAAAACTGATTTGCGTCAGTTGATTTATGCGTTGAGTGCTTCAGGTAAGCGTTACTTCCTGAGAAATGAGATTTTGCAAGCTTTTGGCGACTACTGTCATCAATCCCAAAAGCCAGCCTATTTTTACTACTCTTCTTCTGTTGGCAAATTGATACATTACACCCACGAAATAATTCTTGAAGAGGAAAGTATTTGGTTGGTGGTTCGGACTAAAATTGCTAACCAAGAAGTTTGGCGACTGACAGCCGACTTGAGCAAGTTCGAGCAGATGACACCTCAAGCGCTGCTAGATGTGAGAGATCGCCTAGTGAACCGTTACCAACCCCACATCCTCGAAATCGACCTCCACCCCTTCTATGAGAGTTCCCTAAGAATCGACGATGCTAGAAATATCGGTCAAGGTTTAGCCTTCCTCAACCGTTACCTGTGCAATCAATTGTTGACTGACCCCGAATATTGGTTAGAAAAGTTATTTCAAGCATTACATGGGCTGCAATACGATGGTATTCGCCTCTTATTTAGCGATCGCATTGACTCCGGTATTCAGTTAGCCAAACAAATTAAGCAAGCGCTGAAATTCCTGAGTGAGCTTGAGCCTCATGAACCCTATGATAAATTTAGCTTTGACTTCCGAGAACTAGGCTTTGAGCCGGGTTGGGGTAACACTGCGGCGCGAGTCAGGGGAACCCTAGAACTCCTGGACAGACTCATTTACTCCCCAGAACCTGGCATCTTAGAAGCATTTGTGGCCCGCGTCCCTGCTGTTTTTCGCGTCGTCCTCATTTCCGTCCACGGTTGGGTTGGACAGCAAGATGTTTTGGGAAAAGATGAAACATTTGGTCAAGTTATCTACGTCCTCGAACAAGCTCGCAGCTTAGAAAATGAGCTGCGTGAACAAATCAAACTCGCTGGCCTCGACCAGCTAGGCATTAAACCCCATGTAATTATTCTGACTCGGCTAATCCCTAACTGTGAAGGGACATTTTGCAACCTGCGGTTAGAAAAAGTCCAAGATACTGAAAATGCTTGGATATTGCGGGTTCCTTTTGGTGAATTTAATCGGGAAGTTACTAACAATTGGATTTCTAAAGTTGAGATTTGGCCTTATTTAGAACAATTTGCTCTAGATGCACAAAGAGAATTACTAGCTCAATTCCAGGGCAAACCTAATCTGATCGTTGGCAATTACAGCGACGGTAACTTAGTAGCTTTTATCTTATCTCGCCGGATGAAAGTTACTCAGTGCAACATTGCCCATTCTTTGGAAAAGCCTAAATATCTATTTAGCAATTTATATTGGCAAGATTTAGAAGATCAATATCACTTCTCGGTACAATTCACCGCCGATTTGATTAGCATGAATGCAGCCGACTTCATCATCACATCGTCCTATCAAGAAATTGTCGGTACACCCGACAGCACAGGTCAATATGAGTCGTATAAATGCTTTACAATGCCCCAGTTGTATCATGTGGTTGATGGCATTGATTTGTTTAGTCCTAAATTCAATTTAGTGCCGCCTGGAGTAAATGAGAATATTTTCTTTCCCTATAGCCAAAAAGAAGACCGAGATTCTCACTTTCGCACACAAGTCCACGACCTACTCTTTGGCCGCGAAGACCCCCAAATCTTTGGTAACTTAGATCACCCTAATAAGCGACCAATCTTTGCTGTTGATACCATCACTTCAATCAACAATCTCACTGGTTTAGCTGAATGCTTTGGTAAAAGTCAAGCGTTGCAAGAGGGTTGTAACCTGATTATCTTAAGTAGTAAACTGCATCCAGATGAAGCTATAAACAGAGAAGAAGCAGAAGAAATTCAAAAACTCTACGACGTTATTGATCAATATCATCTTCATGGCAAGATTCGCTGGGTGGGGATGCGTATCTCTAGCAGTGAACTCGGCGAAGCCTACCGGGTAGTTGCAGATTATCAGGGAATTTATGTACATTTTGCCCGCTTTGAATCCTTCGGACGGAGTATTTTGGAAGCGATGATTTCCGGCTTGCCTACTTTTACTACTAAATTTGGCGGTTCTTTAGAAATTATTGAGAACCAAGAAAACGGATTTAATGTTAATCCTACAGACTTAGAAGGAACAGCAAATAAAATTTTAGATTTCCTTAAACAATGCGATACTCATCCTGAACACTGGCAGGAAGTATCAGAATGGATGAGTCAGCGAATTCATAATAGATACAATTGGCATTTACATAGCAATCAATTACTACTACTTGCTAAAATGTTTAGTTTTTGGAACTTTGTTGCTCCAGAAAATAACGAAGCCAGAGATCGCTATATGGAAGCCTTATTTCATCTCATTTATAAACCCAGATCCGAAAAGATTTTGGAAAAGCACATGAACGTAATTCGTAATTCGTAATTAGTCTGTCCCCACTCCCCACTCTCCACTTTATGCAAACAAAAGGTCGTTCTCGCCATTTTATCTACACAGACTGGATATTAATCGAAACCCAGTTTGACCCTGAGCAATTACACTCCAAAGAAACGGTTTTTACAATCGGCAATGGATACTTGGGAACAAGGGGCAGTTTTGAGGAAGGTTATCCTCATGCATCGCCAGCTACTTTTATCCACGGTGTCTACGACGATGTACCAGTGGTATACACTGAACTGGTAAATTGCCCTGACTGGCTATCCTTAGTAGTAATTGTGAATGGCGATCGCTTCCGTCTCAATCAAGGTGAGATATTGCGCTATGATCGGCAGCTTGATTTACGCTACGGACTTCTCAGCCGTTCCGTGCGTTGGCGCTCTCCCAGTGGAAACACCATAGACATCAGCTTTGAACGCTTTGCTAGTCTTGCAGATCCCCATGTGTTGGCGCTACGCTGCCATTTAACGCCAGTAGATTTTGATGGGTTAATCGAAATTCAAGCTAGTATCAACGGCTATCCAGAAAATCAGGGTTTCAATCACTGGGAAGGACTAGATCAGGGCAAGACTGACCAAGGAATCTGGTTACAACGCTCCACTCGGAGTTCCCGAATTGAACTCGGTATGGCGGCTAAGGTGAGAATATTAGGCACTGAAACTGAAGCATCTTTGCAAGTCAATACCGCCCCTGGTTATCCGAGCTTGAATACAACCTTCTTGGCGAAAGCTCAACAGACCGTAACTGTGGAAAAAATCGTGACAGTTTTTACCTCGCGGGAGATTGAAACACCAGTTTCAGCAGCTCAAGAAAAACTCGCCGACTTGTCAGACTACGCAACATTATTAAAAGCCAATGAACACGCATGGCATGAGGTTTGGCAGCAAAGTGACATCCTCATTGAAGGGGATAGCACAGCTGCTTTTGCTGTTCGCTACAATCTGTTTCAGCTGCTGATTGCTGCTCCACAGCATGATGACAAGGTGAGCATTCCGGCGAAAACTCTTTCGGGGTTTGGTTATCGCGGTCATATCTTTTGGGATACAGAAATTTTTATGCAACCCCTCTTTCTGTTTACCCAACCAGCGATCGCCCGTAACTTACTCAGTTACCGTTGGCACACTTTGAATGGAGCTAGACGCAAGGCAGCTCATTATGGGTATAAAGGGGCAATGTTTGCCTGGGAAAGTGCTGTTACCGGAGATGAAGTTACACCACGTTGGGCTATCGGCAGTGATTTTTATGGTGAAGACGTGCGGATTTGGTGCCGCGATCAGGAAATCCATATCAATGCAGATATCCCCTACGCCATTTGGAACTACTGGCAAGCCACTGGTGATGATGACTGGATGCAAAAGCGTGGCGCAGAGGTGATCTTGGATGCCGCGATCTTTTGGGGTAGCCGGGTTGAATTCAATCCGCAGCGCCAAAAGTATGAAATTCGGGGAGTGATCGGAGCGGATGAATACCATGAATTCGTCCACAACAACGCTTTTACAAACCGCATGGCGCAATGGCATTTAGAGAAAGCGATCGCAGTTTATGATTGGTTGGTTGACAATTTCCCCGAACAAGCCAGCGAACTAGAAGAGAAACTAAAGCTGACCCCCGAAGAGCGATCGCACTGGCAAGATATCATCGCCAAAATATTGTTTCTCTATGACCCATCAACAGAACTAATTGAGCAGTTCGAGGGATTTTTCCAATTAGAAGATATTAACTTAGCAGACTATGAACCACGCGATCGCTCCATGCAACCGCTCTTGGGTATTGAGAAAATCAACAAATGTCAAGTACTCAAGCAGCCAGACGTATTAATGCTCTTATATTTAATGCGAGAATCAGCAGATTTTCCCTACAACGAAAAAGCATTGCAGACAAGCTGGGACTACTACGCACCCCGCACCGATATTACCTATGGTTCGTCCCTTGGCCCAGCAGTTGAAGCCATTTTAGCTTCAGATTTGGGTAAATCAACCGAAGCTTATGAACTGTTTATGCGGGCATTAATGGTGGATCTTGAAGATAACCGAGGTAACACCAGCGATGGAATTCACGGCGCTAGTGCTGGTGGCATTTGGCAAGCTGTAATTTTTGGGTTCGGCGGCATCCAACTCACCGAAAATGGCCCTGTAGCCAACCCCCACCTCCCACCGGGCTGGACGCGCTTGAAGTTTAAACTGCACTGGCGCGGGAAATGGCACGATTTCGATCTGCATCAGGGACAAGTCCCCCAAGATATCACTCGTCAACTAGAATATCTCCAACTTTCTCTTTCTGCAAATCCCCCAAATTTCGACTCAGAAGTTTCTGATCCCTCTGGTTTGCCTGGTTTCTCATCCCCCCCAGTCGCCATTACGCCTTATCCCCAGAGGGAACCCCACCTTCCCCACAACTTCAACATCCAAGGATTCATCTTCGACCTAGATGGTGTGCTAACAGATACAGCAGAACTTCACTATCTAGCTTGGAAGAAGCTAGCAGATGAAGAGGGTATACCGTTTAATCGGGAGGCTAACGACGCGCTGCGGGGTGTATCCCGTCGTGCTTCCCTGATGCTGATTCTTGGGGATAGACGGTATTCTGAAGCACAAATCCAGGAGATGATGGAGCGGAAAAATCGCTATTATGTGGAATTGATGCAAAACATGACAGCCAAGGATTTGTTACCAGGCGCGATCGCCCTCTTGGATGAGCTGCGGCAAGCTGGGATTAAGATTGGTATTGGTTCAGCTAGCAAAAATGCCCAGACAGTGATCGAGCGATTGGGCATTGCCGACAAAGTAGATGCGATCGCTGACGGTTATAGTGTAGAGCAACCCAAGCCAGCACCCGACCTATTTCTGTACGCAGCCAAGCAGCTAGGAGTCGAACCAGGGCAATGTGTAGTTGTTGAAGATGCCGCAGCAGGTGTTGATGCAGCTCTAGCTGCTGGTATGTGGGCAGTAGGACTGGGACCTGCTGAACGAGTTGGAGCCGCTCATGTTGTTTTGCCCAGCCTAGAAGGCATCAAATGGGCAGATTTAAGAGGCAAATTAAGCAATATTCCCAGACAAAAATAGTGAAGTACCGACCACTGTATTGGCATCCTCATGCCTAAAGGACGGATGTGCCCTGCTGCGTCGGTCACATCCTCATGGGCTTTCTGCTCTATCTAATAGTTGTAAACAAGCCATTACAGCAGAATTCAAGTATTTGAACCACACTATGTCTGCTGGTTAGAAGTTTCTGTGTTTAAAAGTATCATAACCCTCTTCTGTCACTTTCCGGGAGGGCGATCGCTAGAAGCCTCATGAGGCAATCAATACAAGCTATACTATTAGAAAAAAATTGGTCTTGT
>NZ_JBALCS010000098.1:0-144576 GCF_036919555.1 Nostoc sp. | reverse complement strand
GAAAATGCTCTAAATTGGTTTAATCATTGTGGTCTGTTTTTTGAGCCTATTAGATAGCTTTTTTTGTGGTGAATTTGATCGCAAACTGCTGTTAACGTTAAATCGGCGGTTAGAAACCGCACGCCAGTCGCCTCTCCCTTTGAGAGAAGGGGAGACACCCAAAGGAGAACGGGTGCAAATACGCACAGCGCTGACTCATCTACACGAGGCTTTACCCAATTTGACTAAATATTCTTTAAAGGGGACTTTATGGAAGCCGAAAAAATCACATGGCTACGCACAACATTACAACTTAAAGGTTCGGTGATTAAAGCAATTTATAAACATATTTTATGGTGTGGAGCTTTCGGATTTTTGATTTCTCTACTTTACCATTTTGATGTACCTGTATCCCAACCTATTTTAGGAAGTGTTATTCCTAGTATTGTTTTAGGTTTGTTACTTGTATTTCGCACCAATACTGCTTATGAGCGATTTTGGGAAGGGAGAAAATGCTGGGGTTCTCTAGTAAATAACATCCGAAATCTGGCGCGGCAAATTTGGGTATCAATTGATGAAATCTCACCAGAAGATAAAGACAATAAAATCACGGCATTAAATTTATTGGTAGCTTTTGCTGTGACAACTAAATTACATTTGCGGGGAGAAGCAGTCAATAGCGAGTTAGAAGATTTAATGCCATCTAGTAAGTATATAAAACTGAAGATTATGAATAATCCTCCCATAGAGGTTGCCTTTTGGATCGGAGATTATTTACAGGAGCAGTATCATCGCAATTGCCTTAATAGCTACCAGTTAACATCTATGCAAGAATTATTGAATAATCTTGTGGATAATTTAGGAGCTTGTGAACGTATTTTAAAAACACCTATGCCATTAGCTTATTCTATTCATCTGAAGCAATTATTGTTACTATATTGTTTCCTGTTCCCATTTCAAATAGTGGAGAGTCTGGGTTGGTGGACAGGTTTAATTGCTGCTTTCGTTGCTTTTACAGTATTTGGGATTGAAGCCATCGGCTTGGAGATAGAAAACCCCTTTGGTTATGACCCTAACGACTTACCTCTAGATGCGATTTGCGAGACAATGAAACGCAATATTGACGATTTAATTACTCTAACTCCAAATGCGCGATCGCATCCAGCTAATTTGACTGACCGATTAAGAAAAGAGCATCAGGTTTGAATTTTAAAGCTTGGTTATAGCTGTCAAGTCCCATCTCCTCACGCTCACCATCTTCTTTCGCAGTACTATATAAACGCGAAACTATTTCTATTTCTTCACTGGTGGATGTGCAATGATGCCTGTACGTCAAACTTTATCAAAGCCTGATATCCAACTTTCTTACTTAGAGTGGAACCAAGGTCAAGAACCTTTACTGCTGTTACACGGCTTAGGCGACCATGCTCTAGTGTGGTCTAGTTTAGGAGATTACTTAGCGGCAGACTACCACATAGTCGCACCAGATATGCGTGGACATGGCCAAAGTACTAAGCCTGAGAGAGATTATACTTTTGAAAGTGCGATCGCAGACCTCGAAGCACTCATGGATCATCTGGGATGGGCTTTTGCACATATTGTCAGTCACTCGTGGACAGGAAAATTAGCCGTCATCTGGGCAAGGCACAACCCAAAGCGTTTGCGGAGTATAATTCTGGTTGATCCGATTTTCATCTGGAAAATGCCCAGCCTTTTCAGGGTAACTTTTCCAATGTTGTATCGCTTCTTGCCTTTTCTCAAAAGCATGGGACCCTTTGCCAGTCATGAAGAAGCCGAAAAACAAGCACGCCAGTTAAAGCAATATCAAGGATGGAGTTCCTTACAGCAGCAAGTTTTCCAAGCAGGAATAGAACAAAAACTCGATGGTAGTTGGGGTAGCAAATTTACTATAGCCGCCCGCAACGCTATTTTTGAGGAAGTCATGCAAGTGCCTGGTTTTACAATTCCTCTTGACACCCATGCCCTCTTTGTCCAACCAGAACAAGGTCTAAATCCCCAAGATTGGCAAATCCAACCCTACAAAACCTATCTCAACAACCTACGCATCTGCCAAGTTCCTGGCAATCATTGGCCGTTTTTGACACAACCAGAGGCATTTAACCAAACTGTAGCAGCTTTCTTGGCAGAACACAGATAGAAAATCTGATTATTATTAGACGGGATTATCATTAGGACAACAGAAGAATTAATAGGAGCGATGTCTAGCGACAAGGTGCTATGCGTCTGCGCTCCTCTTAAATCAGTTATTAGTTATCAGTCCCCCATGAATGCTGATAACCAATAACTGATAACTGTTAAAGTACGGATAAGCCAGTCATGAGCCTTTGTATCAATCCAGTTTGCCCTAAACCAAATCACCCGAATAATTATCAAAACCGCTTTTGTCAAAGTTGTGGTTCCCATCTGGAATTGCTAGGGCGTTATCGGGTAATGTGCCTGTTGAGTGACAAAACAGGGTTTAGTAAAGTTTATGAAGCATACGAACAAGATACCCCTAAAATCCTCAAGATACTCAAACAGGATTTATCAGGCAACGCCAAAGCAGTAGAACTATTTCAGCAAGAAGTAACCATATTGAGACAACTCAAGCATCCCGGCATTCCCAACGAAGATAGTTACTTCCAATATCAAACCCGAAACGGTTTAGTGTTGCATTGCATTGCAATGGAAAAAATCGATGGGTACAACTTAGAGCAGTGGCTAAAGCAGCAGCAAAATCACCCTATTTCGCAGGAACAAGCCATAGACTGGTTAAAACAATTGGTAGAAATTTTGGATTTAGTGCATAGCAAACAGTACCTGCATCGAGATATTAAGCCATCTAATATCATGATTAGATCCCCCCTTGGCAAGGGTTGGGGGGATTTGGTACTGATTGATTTTGGCACCGCCACTGAAATGGACAGAACCTACCCAGATAAACTCAGCAACGGCGACGCGATGACAGCACTTATGTCATCTGGCTACAGCGCCCCAGAACAAATGAATGCTCAAGCAGTACCACAATCAGATTTCTTTGCCTTGGGACGCACATTTGTATTTTTACTTACGGGATATCATCCCTTAGATATGTATGATATGCAGCACAATTTTTTGCACTGGCAAAATCATCCCATCCATATCTCACCCTTACTATTAAATTTAATTGATTGGCTAACAGTACTGGATATAGAAAAGCGTCCTGCCAATACTCAGGAAATTTTGCAACGCCTAGAAGAAATTGAAACCCAACTAACAGAAACTACTTCTGCAAATATTAATTTAGTAAGCAATCTTAACATTGAGCAGTTGTCCCCGCCAATTACTAAAACTTTGTCGCCTCCAGATAAACAGCCAGAAGAAGTACGACTACTGGCCTTTTTTGCAGTCATGCTAGTAATATTAGGATTACTTAGTATAGTGGCTTTAGCAACGCGGACATCAAAATTTACTTTGATGCCAAATTCCGAACAATCTCCAGAGAAAAAAGGTAAGATTGATTATTTTCCTTATAAAGAAGGTAGGGATAGTCATGGAAAGGTAGCCGAATTTAATATAGCTGTTTTATCACTAGAATATAAATGGCTTTTAGGTAGTAATTTTCAAATTAAATATAATGATGAAATTATTAGTCTCGACCTTTTAAAGTTGAACCTAGAACAAGAAGGTATACAGAATATAATGGAAGACCCCAGTGAGATTATCTCTGTAGGTACAGTTTCTTGCAAGGGTGATACAGCAGTTCAAGAACGTATGGCTCTAGAACGTTCCAAACAAATACAATTTTTAGTGAAAAATTTATTTATTAATACACCAAGCGTCAAAGGTTATCGGATATTAAATTTGGGACAATTTCAACGTAGTGATTGTCAGGCAAATCAGGATTTAACTAAATATCAGAAAAGTATTATAGTCATTGGGGTTAAAAAACAATCAGCAGGTTTAATTCTGGATGAGGCATTACGGGATAGGTTGGAAAAGAAACCTTTTGCTGATTTTAAGTTAGAAGATTATTCTTTGGGGACTATAGAAAGGTTTAAGACGATACCGAGTAATTTATAAAATCTCTGGCAAAGTACGTCAGTGCATAGGCGTAGCCCATCGTAGATATCGCCACTTTAGCCATAAACTACAACTATGGTCATCTACATCCCCTATGGCTAAAGCAGCAGATATTAGCACCAAGCGATTAATCAGCCTCGCACCCGAAAATTGGGTAAAATGGGTAACAAAAATTCCCGATATTGTATGCGGAGAAATTCTCAACTCCGAATTCTCAAGGGCGGTGCAGCAGAATCAATAATGCAACGGGCATTACAAATACTCCGCGCCGATGAGCAATTGAGTCAGTTAGAAACTATTATTGTGGTGAGTTGGTACTTTGCATGGCTTTTTTTCCTACCTTCGTATTAGACAGCGTTTTAGTTGAGCAAATCATGAGGTAGGATATGTCAGTGTACGATAAATCTTTATTTGCTCAAGAAAGTTTTAAATTACCTCAATTTAGCCAAATTCTGGGGTGGTAAACATCCTAATTATAAATTATGAGTTATTTAAGCTCCCATGCCAGAATACCGCTTCAAACCCGCACGCCACAGCAAGCGATTCGCACCCAAAAATATTAATATCCAACCCACCATTGAGCCAAATGCCTGCACTATATCCACGGGTAGCCCTACCAAAAGACTCGCAGGAAAATTAATCAAATAGGGAAAAGGCGTAAACATCACTATTTTCTGCACAGGTTCTGGAAAGACCTCTAAAGGTGCTACCAAACCAGATAAAAATAGATAAAACAACAACCACAAATTTTCTAAAGCAGTAGCCCGTTCTGTCCAAAAGGCGAACATGGCAAAAGTATACTGAATCGTAAACCGCAAAGCAAAAGCTAGCACTACCGCCAATGTAAAAAGTAAAAATCTACTCAAACTTGGTACCCAAAAAGCTTGGGGATAAAGAATAAAAAATAATGCCACTAATAAAAAAGCAAACATTAGCCGAGCAAATCTTTCAGAAATATGCCCGGTAACATGATGCCAGACTGGATCGAGTGGTTGTAGCAACTTGGGCGAAAGCTTGCCTTCCACTACCTCTCTTTCAAAGTCCCAAATTACCCAAACAACTGTTAATTGTCTAACAACGAAAACTGTGATAAAGTAACGAGCAAAATCCACAGGTGATAGCCCAAACTGGCCGCCTTGTGCCGCCTGCATCCAGATACCCATAAGGATAATCGGCAAAGATCCAGCCAAAACCCATAAGATTAGTTCTGCTCGATACTCAACCGAATAGGCGTAATATACTAACAGCAAAGTTAGAGTTTTTCTAATAAATTTTTTCATCTATGGTGCATTTTCTCCTCTATTCCTCACAGCACTCACTACACGATACCTGCCTGAAAAACTCGTCCAATCACTTCTTCTACAGGCGGTTCGGTGACAGTTAAATCAATTACCTCCAAATCCGTCAAAATCTGAGATACCGTGCGGGTGAGCGCCTCTCTCGACACCATAAAATGCACCGATCGCCCTTCTAAGAGTTGCACGTCTCCATAGGTCATAAGTTTTTCTATAGGTAGAGGTTGGGCTAACTCTATATGGACTTCTCGATAAGGAGCAAAACTTTCCAGCAGTCCATTTAAGCTTCCGTCATACATCAGCTTCCCCTCGTGAATCAACAGCACCCGTTGACACAAAGCTGTGATGTCAGCCATGTAATGACTCGTCAACAGCACTGTAGCCTGATAATGCTGATTGTACTCACGCAAAAATTCGCGCACTGCTGCTTGAGCATTTACATCCAATCCCAGCGTTGGTTCATCTAGGAATAATACGTGGGGACGGTGCAAAAGTGCTGCTAGCAATTCCGCCTTCATTCGCTCACCCAAAGATAGCTTCCGCACTGGTTGGGTAAGTTTGCCTTCTAGGGAAAGCATCTCTGTTAATTCTCCCACCCGCCGTTGGAACTCTTTATCAGAGATGTCGTATACAGCAGCGTTAATTTTCAAAGAATCCAGCGCTGGCAAGTCCCAAATTAGCTGCTGCTTTTGCCCCATTACCAAGGTAATTTTTTGCAAAAATGCTTCTTTACGATGAAACGGAATTTGTCCAGCTACTGTGACTCTACCGCTAGAGGGATGGATCAGCCCTGTGAGCATTTTGAGTGTGGTGGTTTTACCAGCACCGTTTGGCCCCAAAAACCCTACTACTTCACCAGGGGCAATTTCAAAGGAAACATCCTGAACTGCTTTAATTGAGCGGTAGGTGCGGCGAAAAAAGTGGGTGATTGTACCTTTAATACCCGGACTTTTAACTGCTACTGGATAAGATTTACTCAGATTTTCAGCAATGATGATTGACATATTTTTTATATTAGAACCACAGTTGTACACAGGTAAGTAGGTAGGCGTAATTAAATATAAGATCAAACCTCACCCTCAATCCCTCTCCGTGAGTTCGGAGAGGGAAGCCGGAGGCAGGGTGAGGTTTTATATTTAATTTGACCCACTTACTTAAACACACATAAATCATTGGTGTTTAGCGCTATTTATCTGTGGTTCCAAATACGAAAGCAGGAATTTTCGCCAGTGACATATGATGATTTCCTGTGGTGGGCATTACGCACAACACATAGACTTTACCGTAAACGTCCCGATCGCAATGTACTAATAATTAACCACAAACCCAATAAACTAGCGACTGCAAACAGGATGGTGCTTAAAAAAGATAGCTGAGTTGTCTGCGCTCTGGTAGAAATAATTGCCGCACCCATAATCAGCGAACCCACTAAAATACTAAAAGATAGTCGGTTAGCCGCATCGTCCATAGTACGGCGCACGCCATCTAACCCCCGCAGCGATAGATTCCACTGTAAGGTTTCCGACGTAACTCGGTCTAATAAGAGTTCAATTTGGCGAGGAGATTGGAGAGAGAGACTTTTAATATCTAAGGCTGTTCTCAGGAGCGAGCGCACTGGATTATCACCTATTAATTGCCGACGAAACAAGTCTGTAATTAATGGTTTAACTTCATCAAAAAAATTAAGCTCTGGGTTAAATGTCCGCGCCACACCCTCTAAATTCGCTAGGGTTTTGGCATACAATCCCATATTGCTAGGCAACCTAATTTTATTGTTGCGGGCAACTTGTAAAACTTCATAAATTATTTGACTGAAGTTTATTTGGGTTAGGCTGACGTTATGATATTTTCGCAACATGCGATCGTAATCATTTTCTAACCGCGATAAAATTACTGGTTGAGCAGAATCTGATAGCTGCAAAGTTAATTGAGCGCACCTTTGAGCATCTAAATCAACTATCGCTAACAACATTTCTGTTAATATCTGCTGTGTGCGGGGATCAAGTCTTCCCACCATGCCACAGTCTAAGAGGGCAACACGACCATCTTTGAGATAAAACAAGTTTCCTGGATGAGGATCAGCGTGAAAAAAGCCATCAATATATAGTTGCTGAAAAAATACCCGAAACAACAAAGTAGTTATTTCTTTACGCTCTACATCTGGGTCTTTACCATTATTATTGCTGTTCAAATCCGCCTCCAGGAACGGCACCCCATCCAGCCATTCCATCACCAGTAATTTTTCTGTGGTCAATTCCCAGTTAATTTCCGCAACCACTATTTGTGTAGGATCGTACCAGCGACTTTTAGATAAGTTGCGCCGCAGTTGGTCTGTAAAACCCGCTTCCCGTGTAAAATCTAACTCGGCTTCTAGTGCTTTGGTAAATTCTTCGGCGGTAGATTTGATTTCGTAGGTTTGCCCAAACTCAGTCCGCGCTACTAAATCGGCAATACCTTGAATTAAAGCAATATCTTGGGCAATAGTAATATCAATTCCCGGACGTTGCACTTTCAGAGCGACTTCTCGACCGTCTATTAATGTAGCTCGATGTGTCTGAGCAATTGATCCTGCTGCTACTGGGATCGGGTTAACTATGCTGAAGGTTTCTGCTAGTGAAAGTTTTAATTCTTTGCGGAGGACTATTTCGATCTCTGACCAAGGAACTGCTGGTACTTCATCTTGAAGAGTTGACAGTTCCTCAATGTAGGCGGCGCTAAGTAAATCTGGACGGGTGGAGAGTAGCTGACCAAGTTTGACGTAAACTGGTCCCAAGTCTACCAGGATATTTTTTAAAACCGCAGGTGTAGGTAGCTGGGGTTCATCAGCTTTGCCACCAGTAAGTAGCCTTCGCATATAGTCCCAGCCATTACGAAGGAATACTTCAAGGATTTCTCGTTGACGGGGAACAGTTTGGGTGAGGAACATTTTTGTAAATAACTGCAAAGACGCAGGGAGTTAAAGAGGTAAGCAGCAGGGGATGACAATACAACGGAAGTCGGCTCTAGCTTTGGTACTGATTAAAGTTTTGCTAGCTGCGCCACAGTCTTGAAATCTTTTTATGGATGATTGTACGGCTTCGTGAAGCTTTTGTTCACTCAGCATTCGTTTGACATAATTAGAGCAAGAATCCCCACCGTGTAATAAGCGATGGGAGCAACTAAATCCTTTGGACGGAGAAGTATATTTTTGATAGGCCGTAATAGACTTGATTGCCATTATCTTGGCGAGAGGCTCAAAGCTAATAATGTCCATAACTTTCAGATAAAATAACAGACAGTCAAGTTATAATGGATAAATAGACTTTTTTGCCTCTGCCAAGGGTTTTAACTTTTATAGCAGGTCGGTAAATCGGGAATCGCTTTGGAGAATTTTAAGGATCTGCTTGATTTCCTGGGTACGTTCTTTTTTAACAATAAGGGTGACATTGCGATCGCGCACAATCACCACGTCCTCTAAACCAATAGTAACAACTACATCTTCTGGATTTGAAGCATAAATAATCGCTCCCTGCGTATCCAGCCCTACGTGGGTAGCGAGTTCCACATTTGGACTCTCTTCTGTCTTCAGTAAGCGTTCGATCGCATTCCAATCTCCTAAATCATCCCAACCAAAATCAACTGGCAAAACGTATGCTAGAGTTGTCTTTTCCATTAACGCATAGTCTATACTCTTCTTAGGCAACTGGGGATAGATATCAGGGCCATGTTGTTCTAAAGGTTCGATAATTTCTGGAGCATGGGTATGTAGTTCCTTGAGAACAACCCCTGCCCGAAAAACGAACATTCCACTATTCCAGCTAAAGCGTCCCGTAGATAAAAAAGTTTCTGCTGTTTCACGGTTGGGCTTTTCAGTAAAACGGTTGACGTGATAAGCTGGCAACTCATTAAAGCTACCTATTTTTTCACCTTGTTCAATATAGCCGTAACCGGTTGATGGAAAAGTAGGCTTGATCCCCAGTGTAACGATCGCTGCTGTGCTTGCTGCCAGTTGCGTAGCCGCGCTTAATGTGTGTGCAAACGCCTTTTGGTCAGCAATCCAGTGGTCAGCAGGGAAAAAGCCAATAACAGCGTCTTCTCCATAGCGCTGTTTGATTTCTAAACTTGTCCAAGCAACGGCGGCGGCAGTGTCTCTTCCTTCCGACTCAATCAGTAAGTTTTCAACTGGTAGATCAGGTAATTGTTGTCGTACCCCTTCAGCAATCTGACTAGAAGTAATTACCCACAAGGAATCCCACCCCCTTGGGGTTCGCCAGTCGCCTGCAAAGGAGCCAGCGCAGTCTTGGGGGTTTCCTCCATGAGCGACTGGCGTTGGAAACCCTCCCGCAGCGCTGGACTCACCGCCACCGAGTTCTATCAATCGATCGGCGGTTGCTTGTAATAAACTTCTAGAGCTACCATCAAGACTTAAAAATTGTTTGGGTCGGTCTTTGCGACTCAGAGGCCAAAAACGTTCACCTTTACCACCAGCAAGGATTACGGGGAACAATAAAGTATTCATGTTGTCATACACGCTTACCGAAGAACATTACAAGTTTACAGTGAGCTTTTCCACTGGCAATATTTGTAGCTTCGATTAACATAACTTTTAGGGAGTGGTTGAGTGGGGAAATAATTGTGATAAAACAAATCGAATGGTCGGAAAATCCGGTGACATCTCAGCAAGTAGTAGAATTTGAAACTGAGGTGCGATCGCCGCAACTTCAACGAACGGAAAATCAGGTAACGCCTGCACCAGTAGCAGACTCAGAGGAGGAGGATGTCGAACTAAACCAGCCAGCGAATCCGAACCGTAGCGTCGTCGAATCAGTGGGTGCAATTCCCAATCAGCTTTATGAGAGACTGGGCTTGACCATGCCTCGATGGCTGTTGTGGATCATGACGGTTGTCATCGGCATCATCTTATCTGGGTTACTGGTATCAACTTTAGCACTTTGGACTCCGTTATGGAGCAATCTAGATCGAACAGATGAAGATTTAGGAACTACTGCTAAAGACGAGGTAAAAATACCACTACCAGGGGAGTTATGGAGCAAACTCTCCCAGTACCAGCTTTCACGACCGATGAATATTTTAATTATGGGGATTGAACCAGTCAGTGGTACTGTTGATGGTTCACCAGAAAGCTTTGCTGGGAAAAGCGACACCATGCTGCTGGTACGCCTGAATCCTAGTGAAAAATCTGTACGGGTGCTTTCCATTCCCAGAGATACGATGATCGCCATTCCCGAAAAGGGAGAAAAGGGATTAACTAAGGTATCTGATGCCAATATCAAAGGCGGCCCAGTCTTGGCAGCACGGGTAGTTAGCCGTACCTTAAACAATGCCCCAATTGATCGCTACATCCGTATTTCTACCAGTGGCTTACGACAGTTAGTCGATCAGTTAGGCGGAGTAGAGGTATTTGTTCCCAAATCAATGGAATATAAAGACTCCAGCAGTCGGCTGTCGATTAATTTAGTCAGTGGCTGGCAAACCATCAACGGCGAACAAGCAGAAGAGTTTGTTCGATTCCGCGAACCAGGTTTGGGAGATTTGCCGAGAGTACAGCGTCAGCAAGCACTAACAGCAGCCCTGCTGCAACGCTTAAATAGTCCTACCGTCTTACCCAGGTTGCCTCAATTAACTCGCTTGATGCGAAAATACTTTGACACCAACCTGAAGATGGAAGAAATGATGGCGTTGGTGAACTTCGGACTCAACTTGGATCGAGATAATTTCCAAATGACCATGTTGCCTGGTACGTTTAGCCGTTTTAGCAAAGATCCTGATAGCTATTGGCTGAACATGACTGGACAACAGAGCCTGTTGAATGATTATGTTGGGGTAAATGTACCTGGTCTAAAGCCAGATATGCGCCGGGTTCCTAACCTCAAAATTGCTATTCAAAATGCTTCCAATCAACCTCAGCTAACTGAAAAAGTTATTGCTTATCTCAAACAGAAAGGCTTTACTAATATTTACAAAGTGCCTGATTGGCCAGATACCCAACGTCAAACTCAGATTATTGTCGAAAAAGGCAACCGACGAGTTGGAGTTGATTTGCAAAAAGTCTTAGGCTTGGGTCAAATCGAGGTGTCGGCCATTGGTGATTTAGAATCTGATCTCACAATTCGGATTGGTAAAGATTGGAAATAGGCAAGAGTCATTAGTCATTAGTCATTAGTCATTAGTTAAATGACAAAGGACTAATGACAAAGGACTACTGACAAATAATAAAGTTATGAAAAAGATTTTACTGCGTTTTTTTGGTTTGATTGCGATTTTGATACTAGCATTTTTGTGGATAATACTTAATCCCAAACCGGCTTTTGCTCAAATAAACACAATCAATTACAACAATATAAATTTAGAAAATCGTGACTTCTCTAATGCTGATTTGGCAGGTGTGACTTTTGTCGCAGCAGAAATGCGAGGCGCGAATTTCCAAGGAGCGAATTTAAGCAATGCAATTCTGACTAAGGGAATTTTGTTAAAAGCAAATCTGGAAGGTGCGAACTTGAGCGGCGCTTTGGTTGATCGCGTGACTATGGATAGTGCTAACCTAAAAAATGCCATTTTTACAGAAGCGACTTTGACGAGTAGCAGCTTTTACAATGCTGATATCACTGGTGCTGATTTTACCGACGCGTTGATTGACCGCTATCAAGTGTCGCTATTCTGTGAAAGGGCTGATGGCGTAAATCCGATTACGGGTGTTACTACGCGAGATAGTTTGGGGTGTAAGTAAAGAATCTCAGCGTTGAGCATAAAAACAGAGACATTTTACCGAGAAGATGGAAAATACAAATTCTTTATTAAACTATGTATTATTAACTATTAATATTTTGGCTATTATTAGGTTTATTAATTATAGCGTCAGGTTCATTTATCAACTGTAATTTTAATAAAGAGTCAAATAGTTTAAGTATCAACCGCTATAAATGGTTTGGAAAATTGGGAAAGGTAGTTTTGGTGTAGCATAATGCAATGGCAGTTGTGATGTTTTCAGGGAACAGAGAAAACCTCTGCTTATCCTCGCTCCCCTACTTAATACTGAGTGAGAATTATCAAATACCAGTCACCTCTAATTACTGCTAGGAATTTTAATCAAAAACTCTGTTCCTTCTCCTGGTTTAGAGGAACATTTAATCTGACCATGATGTTTTTCAACTATTATTTGATAACTGATAGATAATCCTAACCCTGTACCTTTACCTATTGCTTTTGTGGTGAAGAAGGGGTCAAAAATGTGCGATCGCACCTCTTCTGGAATTCCCAGACCATTATCAGCTATTCTAATTACAATCTGATTGTTAACAGCTTGCGTACTAATCCAGATAGTCAAGGGTATTTTCGGACACCTTTGTGACAACTTCAAATACTTTTCCTGTATAGTTTTAAACTTTTCCTCCAAGGCATCGATACTGTTACTCAAAAGATTCATAAACACTTGATTTAATTGCGCGGGATAGCATTCGATCAAAGGTAAATTAGCATATTCTTTAACAATCTCAAGAGCTGGGCGTTGATTATTATTTTTGAGCCGATGCCCTAAGATCAGCAAAGTACTATCCAATCCTTCATGAATATCTACAGGCTTCAATTCAGCCTCATCTGTACGAGAAAAGTTACGCAGTGATAGGACAATTTCACAAATCCGCTCTGTTCCTACTTTCATTGACTCAAGAGTTTTGGGTAAATCTTCGATGAGAAACTCCAAATCAGTCTTGTCAATTTGCTGTTGGACAGTTGGCAATAGGGAGGAGTTTTGACGGTAAAGTTTCACTACATTTAGCAGTTCTTGAGTATATTCAGTTAAATGGATGAGATTGCCAAAAATAAAACTGATAGGATTGTTGATTTCATGCGCGACTCCAGCAAGTAGTTGTCCTAAACCTGCCATTTTTTCACCCTGAATTAACCGGGTCTGAGTTTGTTTTAATTCTTGTAGAGCTTGAGTAATTTCTAAGGTTTGACGTTTAGTTTGTTCGAGTAATTCCGCTTGCTGAATTGCAATTCCAAATTGCACCCCTACTTGAGCTAGTAAATTGATTTCTTCCTCTTTCCAATAACGTGGTTGCGAATTTTGATAAGCAACTAATAATCCCCACAATTTTTCACCTTCCCGAATCGGAACAAAAGTTTCGTTACGCGGAAGTTGGTTATCGTCGTCTGTGTCCTCAAAAGTTTCTATAATCATTGGTTGGGCTTGTACAACAGGTTTCCAACCATCTTTAAAGGAATCTGCCACAAATTTACCGCTCCAATCCTGGTTGAAGCGGTAGATTGCAACTCTCTCGACTTCGAGCAACTCTCGCACAGCTTGAGTAGTAGTTCTAAAAATAGTTTTAATATCGAGTGACTGGCGGATTTTATCAATGGTTGCAGCCAGCAATTCTTGCCGTTCCATTGCTTTCTCGCGTTCGGTGGCTTTTGCTAACTGGACAACCTGTATTTGAACTTGCTTTAAATAAGAATCCTGTTTTAATGCGACTCCCAATTGCTCGGCCATTTGACTGACAAATTCAATTTCAGAGGGTTGCCACTCACGAGGAGCGTTACATTGGTGAATACACAGTAATCCCCAAAGTTCACCTTTTTTCAATAGAGGTGCAATCATATTTGCACGCACTTGAAATTTTTTTAGGATTTGGATATAGCAACCTGGAAACTTTCCTTTATAAATATCAGAGATCGCATTTACTCGACCTTGTGCGTAAAGGGTTGCAAAGTTTTCACCGAAGCAATAATCATAAACTTTTTCTGCTATTACCGAATTACACTCAAGTACAACATCCTCCGAAATAAATTCTCCTTCCCAATCTTTTTGAGAGTCAAAACGAAAGACTGCCACTCGGTCTGCTTGCAGCATTTGCCGGGCCTCGGTGACAGTAGTCTGGAAGATTGTATCTAAATCTAGGGACTCCCGAATTCGAGTAATCACGCTAGTTAATGTCTTTTGTTGCTCTGCTTGGTACTGAGCGTGTGCCAGCAACTTATGGTGTCGCAGTGCCACACCAATTTGTGTACCAATTTTGGTCAGTGATTCGACTTCATAAGATTGCCACTGTCTGGGTGAAGCATTTTGGTAGGCAGCGATGACTCCCCAAAGTTGATCTCCCTGGAGAATGGGGGCACTTGCAAAGGCTTTTGCCTGGAATTGCTCCAACAGGGTTACATGGCAGTTTGCTAATCCAGCTTGATAAATATCATTAACTGTAAATGTCTGGTTGTGAACGTAACGTCCGCCTTGCGTCTGTTGCAAATAAGTATCAGCGATCGCCGGCTGAACGCCAACTAAGGGAGTCCAGCCTTCCGCAATTGATTCAGCAACAAAGTTACCACTCCAATCTGGATTGAAGCTAAAGATGGCAACTCGATCAGCTTGCAGCAGCTGGCGTATTTCTTGAGTTGTGGTTTTAAAGATGGTTTCAATATCAAGGGGTGAGCGAATTTCATCGAGAATCCGAGCAATTACTTGGTCGCGTTGAGCCGCTTGAGCCAATTTTGCAGCTTGCAATTGGACTTGGTGGAGATGCCTTGCTTGTTGAATCGCTACGGTAAGATGGTCAGCAATTTGACGAATAAACTCAATTTCCGATTCTTTCCAGTCACGAGGCTCACTGCACTGATGAATGCAAAGCAATCCCCACAGTTCCTTATCCCGCGATAGAGAGACAATGAGATTAGCCTGTACCTGAAATTTACTCAAAATTGCCACATGACAATCACTCAGCCCCGCTTGGTAAATATCTGCTACTGCTTGCACTCTACCTTGTTGATAACAGGCAGCAAATTGTTTTCCAAAGCAGTGATCGTAAACTTTTAGCCCCAATGCCGAGTCCCAGCCAAGTGCAACATCCTCAGAAACAAATTCTCCTTCCCAATCTTTTTCCAGGTCAAACTGGAAGACTGCTACACGGTCAGCATTTAGCAACTGACGCACTTGGGTAACGGTGGTTTGAAAAATTGTCTCTAAGTCAAGAGACTCCCGAATTCGCACAATTACACTCGCCAGAGCCTTTTGTTGCTCTAGTTGCTCTTGAAGTTGAACGCTTGACAAAAGAAGTTGATTTTCCGTTAAATTTGAATTGGGTTCCATTGCTCTGGATTATGTCGTTTTTATATGATTAATGACTCCTCATCCCAAACTTCATGGGGTCAAAGGGCGTCAAAAATATGACAACCTGCAAATTTTTGCAGTGTTCAACTATTTCCCAGAAGATGGTTATTGTTATAGTTCCCCTTTCTTGATCTATTTTCGTAATGGTTAAAAAATAATTTTGGCTTGTATACAGCAGAAAACATGACTAAGTACAGTTTTGCGTAAAATCCTGACGAATTCTCTGCCTGCCTCTGCGCCCCTACCCTGCGGCTCGCGCCGCGCCTATGGGTTTAAATTTCACTCCTCAATTCGCTGTATCATAGCGATCGCAGGAATTGAATTTTGGGCGTAGGCGTAGCCCGCCACCAAGAGCGATCGCACTTAAAATAACTAATTTATTGAAATTTACCTGACAGACTGCGGAATTTCAGGTTAAATGTTTTAAAATATGCACTCTGCAAGAGTTGTCGGGTATTATTCGTGACACAACAAGACCAAAAACCCTCTCGTTCTTTCGCTGGAATTGCTGGCATTGTTGCCGCAGCCACATTAATTAGTAAAGTCTTCGGTTTAGTGCGGCAGCAAGCGATCGCTGCCGCTTTTGGTGTTGGTGCTGCTGCCACTGCCTATAGTTATGCCTATATTATCCCTGGCTTTCTATTAATATTACTCGGTGGTGTAAATGGGCCATTACACAGTGCGATCGTCAGCGTTTTAGCCAAGCGTCGGCGAGAAGAAGCGGCTCCTTTAGTGGAAACCGTGACAACGCTGGTGGCTGGAGTGCTGTTGTTGGTGACAGTTGCTCAGATTTTATTTGCGGATGCAATCGTTGATCTAGTCGGTCATGGTTTGGAGGCGACAACCAGAGCAATCGCCATTCAACAACTCCGCATTATGGCGCCGATGGCTTTATTTTCGGGATTAATTGGCATTGGCTTCGGTACTCTCAATACAGCCAATCAATATTGGTTACTCTCCATTAGTCCCTTATTATCTAGTATTACCGTTGTTGCCGGACTTGGTATCTTGGCTATGCAACTGGGCAAAGATATTATTAAACCGGAGTACGCTTTAATTGGGGGAATGGTCTTAGCTTGGGGAACCTTGGCAGGAGCCGTTCTCCAGTGGTTAGTGCAGCTAATTGTCCAGTGGCGGCTAGGATTAGGCACATTACGCCTGCGGTTTGAGTTTAAATACCCAGGTGTTCAAGAAGTAATTAAAATTATGACTCCGGCAACAGTTTCTTCTGGAATGATGCCAATTAATGTTGCCACTGACCTTTATTTTGCCAGTCCTATCCCTGGTGCTGCGGCAGGATTTAACTATGCGAATCTATTAGTTCAAACTCCCTTAGGGATTATTTCTAATATCATTTTGCTGCCCCTATTACCGATATTTGCCAAACTTGCTGGCCCCGAAAATTGGCCAGAGCTAAAATTACGCATTCGCCAAGGACTCCTACTCACTGCCTTCACCATGCTACCGCTAGGGGCGCTGATGGTGGCGTTATCAGTACCCATTGTGCAGGTAGTATATGAGCGCGGTGCTTTCAAGCCAGAAGCCACACAGTTAGTTTCATCATTGTTAGTCGCTTATGGAATTGGGATGTTTGTCTATTTGGGACGTGATGTTTTGGTGCGGGTGTTCTATGCTTTAGGCGATGGACAGACACCTTTTCGCATCAGTATTTTTAATATCTTGCTCAACATCTTATTAGATTCATTTTTCGTTAAACCTTTTGGCGCTCCTGGTTTGGTGTTAGCAACAGTGGGTGTAAATTGCAGCTCAATGTTAATGCTGTTATGGTTACTCGATCGCAAACTTAATGGTTTACCTTGGCAGGAGTGGAGTGTGCCAATTTTGGGTTTGGCTGCTGGTAGCGTCGTAGCTGGGGTAGCAACCTATGGTACATTGGTTGCTACTCAACAGTTGTTAGGTAAAGAAGGTTTACTGATTCTGGTGTTGCAGTTGTGTATATCTGGTTTCGTGGGGATTGCGGTGTTTGCTGCGATCGCTTCATCGATGAAAATAGCAGAAGTCAATAGATTTATATCTCGTCTGCGTCAGCGCTTTTTGAAGAAATAACTCTCATTTGCATATTTCAGTTGATACACCCAAGTGGGTGAACAATAATTCAGCCAGTAGGGTGAACCAAATGTGCGAGGTTACATTTTGTAAAAAAAGAGATTCTGGTACTAGAGAAGATTGATTTTACTTAACTCTGGTGAAAAGAATCCTATGAAACTTACAAAATTAGCTACCTCTTTCCTTGCTGTTGCTTCAATCGTCCTTTCGGCGGGAATTGCTTCTGCTCAAACAGCCGGTACAAACGGTAATTACATTGGTGCTGGGATTGCGGTTGGTGCAACCAGTGGCGGACAAGGAAACGATGAAGCACAAGTTGGTGGCAATATTCAAGGACGTTACGCTGTTCCTAAAACACCTCTTTCAGTACGGGGTTCTGTGCTGTATGGTGGTGATGCTGCCGCCATTATGCCCATAGTGACTTACGATGCACCCATCGCCAAAAATACTAACGTTTACTTCGGTGGTGGTTATTCTTTTGTCACTGACGAAGGTCAAAAAACCCCATTGGGCAATCAGAATGCACCTGTAGTTACCCTTGGGATTGAATCAGAAGTTAGCAACAATGTCATTGCCTATGGCGATACTAAATGGGGTATTGATGCCTACAGAAATAGTGATGCTGATGCTCTCAGCTTCCAAGCCGGATTAGGCTATCGCTTCTAGTGATTACGAGCTAGAAAACGGCTTATTCGGAAACTAAAGCAATGATGTTTGCCAGCCGTAATAGTAACTCATCCTGTCATATCTGAGTATAGAGACTCAGATATGACCATTTTTTTAATCAATTTAATTTATGATTTTGATAAATAATTATATTGGCTATTATCAATAGTTTCTATTAAAGTAAAATGACCTATTTTGAATATGCTTAAAAGATATTACTCATGGAAAAGATTAATCCCATTCCAGAAATACTGGGTGAAACAACTGATGTAGAATCTTGGCTGATTCGAGGGGGGCTAAGATTTTCAGACTTAGGTAACGATGCTGCAAGTATTGAAATCCGCAAGCAATGGCGAGAGTACCAAGCCGCAGTGCAAAGATGCTGTGCAACCCTACATCAAACACCGTCAAGTGTTCAACTAAGCGGCGACTATGCCAAGCTGAGAATACCTGGTGCGGTATCAACTTATTCGGAAGCTAGGGCGGTGAAGTTTCCCAGGCGTGAGAGTGATTCCTTTGATCACTGATAACTGTTGACTAATTATCCTGTTGCACGCCGTTTACTACTGGCTTAACTTCCGAAAATGGATCAGTGCCGCCACCCCAGTTAAAATCACTAATTCGGATGCTAAAACCGCCTAACTCCAGCACCGGATTGTAACGCAAGGTGATGCCATAGGTGCGACGGCTATATTCCAAAATGTAGTCAGTGCTAGTTTGTATACCAGTATCCAAATTAACAGATGTTTGGAAGCCTAAGCGAAAAGGTCCGTAGATTTGCTGTGATATCCCACCGCTCAACACTTGGTTATCAACGGAGCGATCAAACAAAAAGGGTGATAATCCGTTATTTAAGCCTTGGGAATAACTAATATTAAAGGCGGTATAATCTAAAAAAGGTCGAGAAAAATGGCCAATTTGACCTTGTAAGCCAATTGTACCAGTTAAGATGCTTTGATTATCACCATTGCTGTAATAACTGCTAGTGCCTGTGATGGCAGCGATCGCTTGCAAGTAAGGAACTACAGGTTTAGCCGTGTATCGTAATCCCTCAGTGGCAGTGGGTGGTAATGGTTTTCCTTGCCAGAGTAACAGCCCACGACTGAGGGTAACGCTGCCTTGTAAACGACCTAGTGAGATGCGATCGTTTTCACGTTGCGGTTTTAGTAAGTCTTGGCGATCGGTGTTGGCATCGATATACTGAGCGCTTGCTTGATAGTTGAGGTTAATGCCACTTTTTCCTAAAGGAATCACAGGAGAGGTAATAATGCCGCCAAAACTGCTCTGGACAGTTTGAAAGCCAAGGCTACCATTGTAGAGGCGATCGCGGTAATTATATTGCAGATTCAAGATATAGGGAAGGGTACTGCCTAATGTCTGGCGCAATGAAAAATTCGCCCGCAAATTGTTTTCCACCTGACTCAAGTCAAGACTGGTTAACTGCCCAGTCCCCTGAAGTGTTGTCCGTGGACTCAAAACGGAATTTATCCTTGTCTTCACACCAAACAGTGCGCCTAAGTCACCCGTGCCTTGTTGCACAGCTCTCTCTAATAATAACTGGGGCGTGATCGTCCATCGAGTCTGGGCTGTATTGATCACTGAAAAGCCACGCTCAACATAGAAACCACCCCGATCAGTTCCATCAAAGCCGGGGGAGACTATAAAGGGTGTAACATCCCGCTCCCGGCGGTCAATAGTATGTTCATCCACCGGAATTGGTAAGGAGAGTGTTTGATCAAATACCAAACGCTGTCCCTGTGTCCTGATCCGGTCTAGCAAGGGTGTCTCTCGCGTCAGAGTTACTTTATCTGCGCGTAATTCTAGTTCTGGGGGCGAAAAAGGATCATTGGTGATGCGGACATCGCTTGCTTGCCAGCCTTGCGGATAAAAATCAATGTGTTCAGCTTCAAACCTCAGCCGATTGACTACACCCCCTGATTTCGGTGCTGGTATGTTGGTAGCGGCTGCCTTACCACCCAATGTTAGATCAATTCCTCCAGGGCTGCTCACACCGGAAAGGGGCTGATTGGCTCGAATGCGATCGCTTGGCGGACGTTTTGAGACTCCACCAGCAGTTACACCTGTGGGCGAGAAAGCAAAATCTGTTTGGGCTGAGGGTACATAAATTTCTCCTCTACCATTTTCCAGTTCCCCACTATCTTGAACAAAGTTATAGGTAAAGCGTTGTCCACGCAGTATCTGATCACCCCGGGTTAAAGTTACGTTGCCTTCTCCCGCAGCGATCAAATTGTCCAAATTGACTTGCAGGCGATCGGCATCCACCACCGCCCCATCAAATCGCACAACTACATTACCTACAGCTGTAACAATTCGCCGTTGCTCGTCATACTCTTGCCGATCTGAAGTAACTTCCACAATTCTCGGTCTGACTGGCGGCGTGCTAGCTGGTGCAGTTGTAGCAGATGGTTGACCTTGTGGCTGATTGGTGGTATTAACCTGTGGTGTAGGTGTTGGTGCTTGGCTTTGTTGCTGGGTTTGGGACTTAAATTCTACAGTGATGGGCGCTGAGAGTTGGTTTGTCGGGCTGCGAGACTTAAATTCTATAAAATTTTGTACTGATTGAGAACTCGGTGCCAGATCAGTAGCAGATACAGAGATATTCTCTCCTCCTGAAGACTGTTGGGCAGTAATATCACTTTGCTGTTTTTGTTGGGTTAACTTCTCAGCTAAAATTTCCGCCTTCGACTCAACTAACTTCTCGCTGTTTGTCACACTTGGAGCAACGTCAAGCAAAGGCAGGGGAGCAGAGAGCATGGAGAATGGAGGAAGTTTCGCCCCATCTCCCCCAATTCGCACTCCATAGGGGTTTTGAGTATCCCTGGTCTGATGGCGATTCGGGGCTAGAACCTCCTGCATGGGATAACCAACTACCACCGACTGCCCCAAAAGTGCAGCACTCCTAGAAGCGGTAAGGGGGGAAAATTCTAGTGGAAAGGTTTCTGGTGAATGAGGTACAGAGGAAGTTTTGGCAACTACCAAGTCATCTTGAGTTGAGTTGATCACAGTTGGCAATGGCGGATTAATCTTAGTGTTACCCGCAATTGCCAACTGAGCCAAAGGCTTGGGCTGCTTGAATTTGTGTATCTTTTCGTGTATTCCAGTCTCTACACCTGAAAGAAACTTTGAATGACTAGCAGATGAGGCGGGATTTACAGGTTGTAAAGATTCGAGGATATGAGGCGGATTGGGCGGCAGAAATGGATGAAGCATATTTGAGCAAAATCGGGCTAACAAACAGCCAAATGACGGACGGAAGGATAAAGATACATTTTGCCTTCCGACTGTCGCCTTCTGCTACCTGGAGCAAGCCACTTGGAAGAGGAAACTTACTAGGCGAAAGTTTAGTAAGTTTCCGTGGCGTTTAGTATCTTCCGCCTTCCAAAGTCGCGGATGATTTATCGTCCTTTTACTCTGAGTCCCGACGGCCGGGGTTACGAGCGGGATCGTTCGACAAAAATCCGAAGACGAAGAGAGCGGCGAAGAAGGCAACAACAATATAAACAGCGATTTTTAAAGTCAGCATAGAAATATCTCCAACGGGTAAGACAAAAAGAACTTTTCTTTCAGGATCTACCATGCAGAAAAGATGGCTCCTTTATATTACCCAAATCTCGTCCTTTTTTTAGATGAACTCTGGCGACGTTTGCTCTTGTGACGTTGAGTAACGGCAAAAGTTTCTTAAAAAAAGGGAACAGGGAAAAGGGAATAGTTATGATGCCCAATACCTAATACCTAATACTTCTCTACCACAGGCTGCACTTCGGCATACTTAGGCTGCGCTTCTATCGAGGGACTTGTGCCGAGGTAAGCCGAGGTAAACCGAGATGCTCAGTACAAGTCAGTACAACTGCCCCATGCCCCATGCCCTATTTCTCAGTTTGAACTTTTGCTAGGTCTTTGCCAATTCGGTTTTTGATTACTCGTGCAGGTATGCCTACAGCAACAGAGAAAGGAGGAATATCTCTATTGACAACTGCTCCCGCACCAATAACACTGCCTTTGCCGATGGTAACGCCATCTAATACTGTTACCCCATGCCCTAGCCAACAATCATCTTCAATCACAATTCCCTTGCGAGTAACACCTTGGTATTTAATCGGCTCCATCGGATCGGCAAAATTATGATTATTGGCATATATCCCTGAGTGGGCAGCAATCAGGCAGTGTTTACCAATTTTAATGTCTCCTGGCCCCTCAATAGACACGTTGGGAGCAATGAAGGTGTCTTCATCAATATGTATATACGTATCTTCCAAAGACCCGATATCAACATTACGCTCAATAGCGACTCTATTTCCTAGATGAATTCTATTCTTTTTGTGTCCTCTAGCATCCATCCGCACACCCTTGAAAATATAGACTCCACTACCTATCTCAATATAAGAAGTACCATTAAATTCAACACCATTTTGAATATAGACTGGGCTGCCTATATGGGCAAAAATACTACGATATCCCAAATTACGCAACTTTGACCCCAGAATAAGTGCCGGAATATCTCCTAACACTGTAGTTACTAAAAGTTCTTGCACGCGCTGCAATTTTGAAAAATATTGCTCGTTAGGCATGGTTACATATCTCTTGAATCAATTGTTGTTGACAGTCTTGAAAGTTGTTTTGGCTGTATCCTAATCTTCTGCCAATACCAACAGCGTTAGTATTCATTGACACAGAAGGTACATTGCCAGTTTTATCAAATTTTCCCCATATTTTTAGATGGTTTTCCAACATTTGAAAAACCAGAGTCTGGTTTTGACTATGTGAGCGATTTTTGAACTTAGGTGTATAGAATCACTCAATTTATATGCAAAATTGCGTTAAGTCGCTAGAAGCTTTTGTACAATAGGTACGTAAAAGTTTGGCTTCTTTTTGATCAGCTAAATTAACAAAACAATTTCAGTGCATTGCAAAGTCAAACCTCAGACTATTAAATTGTCTGATGGAAAAATTTGCTGGTTTAAATAGGATACTGTTTTGGTTATTCAGTAAATTTCCAAAGCTTGTTACCGAAACAGTGCTGAGTGCTGAGTATGAGGCTACTTTCTCTCAAGCGGTTTTAGTCTTTTGAAACAACTCAGTTCCGCAAGCTTTTTTGCAATAAAAAATACATTTGACTAGACTATTTCAAAGATTTAGATAAAATTTTTGCCTAGCATGACAATGTAATTATTGTTGGATTTTTCTGGGTACTTTTCCCCAAATAAAACCCAATTAGGGTGGATTATCTCCCACATCAGCCATTACATTGAAGTTAACCATCGGTGCAAACAAGTAAGCGCTTCCCCGACTGCTATGACGGCTTTCTTGCAACGAATTTCTAGAGTATGCTGCTCCAATCATGTTGCACACAGATGATTTACAGACCAACCAATTCACGTTTATAATTAGATGAATGGTTTTTAATAACAATTGTTTTTAACGATAACACATTTTATTTTTAGTGGAACACTCTTAATAAATAAGTTGATTTCCAGGTTGCTTGTTGATGAGAATGGTGGAAATCAGTTAATTTTTTTACGGGAGCGATCGCTACTCCCAAATAATTTTATACACTTAGATAAAATCCCTTGAGGATGGGGAGTTGAAAAATGTTTTAAGCGGTTAATTGGCATTCTTATCTATAAATTTGTAAATCACCCATTCGGGTGAGCCAAGCGGGTGATGCGTTCTTAAGACTACTTATTATAAATTCTATTCAAAGAGAGCTAAAACGCAGCTTAGTTTCTAGGAAAAGTCCACAGAATAACATCACACACCCAAATTGAGGTATCGGTTTTAACTCACACACTTGGTTCAAATTATGGCTTTAATTAAAAAAATTGTGCAACAAGCTCTAACTACTGGCTATCTGAGTGTTAGAGCCGAAGATAAACTGCGATCGCAGCTTCAAAGTAATTATGACTCAGAAGACCTAGATGCCTGGATCATTTTACAACGAGCTATTGTAGCAGGTGATATCAAACAAGAGTCGCGCCGAAAAAAAGCTTCCCTCTCTCCTAAAGCTAAGGACACTTCATCAAGTATCAAACTTGCTTATCAAATGGCCGCGGAGATTGCTTATGCAGCAGCTGTAGCTTTGTCAATGACAAAAAGTACTAAAGATCAGCCTTCACTAGGTGCGTAAAATAACACCTTTCTAAGTTATTTTCCTGTTTTATTTTCAAAATTTAATACCAAGTAGTTAGCGTAGGTGTAGCCCAACCCAGGCATCGCTTTTCCTGGTTAACTGCTTGGTACAGTTTTCGCATCAGATAATTTTAGGCAATGTCTACAACGGGCTATGCGGTGACGCATCACCTTAAGCTAACCTTAACCGAAATTTAAGTCTTTCCTCAAACTGCTTCTTTGACAGCGCAATTTTATTAAAAAATAATTAAAAATTTAACTTTCCTAGACACAGCTATGAGGAATTTTCAGCCTCAGCCAAGACCCTAGAATTGATCCCCGGAATAAATACTAAAATAAATATAAATTATTTATTCAATACTAGATTTTTTTAAGTGATACAGTGCCACTAGATGATTAAATCTTAATATACCAAGTATATGGCTGAGGTAACGCATAGAATGAGAAACACCTTGGTGTAAACTTTAGCAACGAGGTTAAAAAGAATTCTCAATGCTTAACAAAGTCATCGCTTTTTCACAAAATACAGTATAAAGAATTGGCAACATTGGTAAAAAGAGTAAACAATAACCATAGTTAAACTTGGAGTTTTGCCAACCTATGCAGCCAATTCGTACATTTAACGTATCTCCTTCACTACCGCCGCGACTCGAACCACTGCGGCGGCTAGCATATAACTTGCACTGGGATTGGAACGTTGACACTAAAGATTTATTTCGTCGCTTAGACTCCGACTTGTGGGAGTCTAGCCATCATAACCCGGTGTTGATGCTGGGTACTATCTCTCAATCGCGGCTTCTGGAAGTTGTCGAAGATGAAGGCTTCTTAGCGCAAATGGATCGATCTGACCGTCAGTTAGAAGATTATTTGCAAGAGCGCACCTGGTATCAGAAACAACGGGAGGAGAAACCAAAGGAATGCTACGCCTATTTTTCGGCGGAATTTGGACTTGTAGATTGTTTGCCCGTCTATTCTGGGGGCTTGGGCGTTTTGGCGGGGGATCACCTCAAATCTGCCAGTGACCTGGGGCTACCGCTTGTAGGTGTAGGTTTACTGTATCAGCAAGGCTACTTTGCCCAGTATCTCAATGCCGATGGCTGGCAACAGGAACGCTACCTGAGCAACGATTTCTACAATATGCCCTTGCATCTAGAGCGCAATTCCGATGGTTCAGAACTGCGGATTGCGGTAGATTATCCAGGACGCAAGGTGTATGCCAGAGTTTGGCGCGTACAAGTGGGAACGGTGCCCCTATATTTGATGGACACCAACATTGAACCCAACATTACTTACGATCACGACATCACAGATCAGCTGTACGGTGGCGACATCGATATGCGTATCCACCAGGAAATCATGCTGGGGATTGGTGGTGTGCAAATGCTCAAAGCTTTGGGGCTGAAAGTCACCGCCTACCATATGAATGAAGGCCACGCCGCCTTCTCTGCCTTAGAGCGCATCCGCTTGCTGATTCAGGAAGAGGGACTGAATTATGCCCAAGCTAGACAGGTGGTGGCTTCCAGCAATATCTTTACCACTCACACGCCAGTACCAGCAGGGATTGACTTGTTCGCTCCCGAAAAAATGTTGTATTACCTGGGGTACTATGCAGAGATATTTGGGTTGCCCAAAGAGCAATTTTTAGGACTAGGGCGCGAGAATACAGGCGATTTATCTGGGCCTTTCAGTATGGCGGTGCTGGCGCTGAAGATGGCAACATTTTCTAACGGTGTAGCACAACTGCATGGTGTGGTGTCGCGGCAAATGTTCCAGGGCTTGTGGAAGAAGGTGCCAGTAGAGGAAGTGCCGATCGCCGCAATTACCAACGGTGTCCATGCTCGGAGTTGTGTTGCCAAATCGACTCAAGAATTGTACGATCGCTACTTGGGGCCAAATTGGTCATCAGCACCACCAGATAGCCAATTGTGGGAGCGGATGGAAGCTATACCCGATGAGGAGTTGTGGCGCAATCACGAACGCTGCCGCTTAGATATGGTTTTGTATGTGCGAGAGCATTTGGTCAAACATTTGCGCGATCGCGGCGCTTCCGCCTCCGAAATTTCCCAAGCCCAAGAAGTTTTAGATCCTTACGCTTTCACCATTGGCTTTGCCCGTCGCTTTGCCACCTACAAACGCGCTACCCTCTGGATGCGTGATTTGGAACGTATTAAGCGGCTTTTGCTGGCTAACAAAGACCGGAAAGTGCAATTTGTGATTGCTGGTAAGGCGCATCCCAAGGATATTCCCGGTAAAGAACTCATCCGCGATATCAATCACTTTATCCGCGAACAACATTTAGAAAAACAGGTAGTGTTTGTTCCCAATTACGACATTTACATATCCCGGTTGATGGTTGCGGGTTGCGATATCTGGTTAAATACACCGCGTCGCCCACGGGAAGCCTCTGGTACCAGTGGCATGAAAGCAGCAATGAATGGATTGCCGAATTTAAGTGTACTAGATGGCTGGTGGGATGAAGCTGATTATGTCCGCACGGGCTGGGCAATTGGACATGGAGAGAATTACGACGATCCTAACTATCAAGATGAAGTAGAAGCAAATGCTCTCTACGAGTTGTTAGAGAAGGAAGTTGTACCGTTATTTTATGAACACCGGGATAGTGATGGCTTGCCCCGTCCGTGGGTTGCCAAAATGAAGGATGCAATTCGGTTGAATTGTCCCTTCTTTAATACAGCACGGATGGTAGGAGAATATGCACAAAGAGCTTATTTCCCAGCCAGCGATCGCTATCATACCTTGACTGTTGATAACTTTGCCCCAGCTAAAGAACTAGCTGCTTGGAAAGAGAAATTGAGCGGACACTGGTTCGACATCACAATCAAAGATATTGACGTATCGGCAGCTTCAGACATTGAGGTTAACCAAACCGTTGCTGTCAAAGCTAAGGTTGACTTGGCAACTTTGACCGATGATGATGTGCAGGTGGAACTATATCAAGGTGCGATCGATGCCAATGGTGAGATTGTCAACGCTGTGCCAGTGGTGATGGATTACCAAGGAGAGGATGCACAGCAATTGAGTATTTACACGGGTAACATCACCTATACCGCTTCTGGTTTGCAAGGCTTGTCTTTGCGTGTATTGCCGAAAAATCAATACCTGGCTAATCCCTATGAACCAAGGTTGATTGCTTGGGCAGAATAAGAGGGCTGAGTATTTATTGAATACTCAGGAAAAGGCGTTGCTGATTTAAGTTTAACAACGCCTTTTATCTGCATGGTAATCCTATTTTAATTTAGTTAATGAGTCACAACAAGAACAATTATTTTATCTAAATTTTCTGCTTACTAGTAAGTAAGTCGGCGTTAAAAAATCAACCTATGTGACAAAATGTAAACGCAGCGAACAGCTTATAAATGGGTAATTCCCCAGTTTTTACGAAACTAAACATACATAGGTTTTATCATGACGACTTACTTACAGCACGGCGTAAATCTACATACCATCTCAATTAACAAGACTTGGGTATTAACAAGGGGCAAAATCCTTTTGTTAAATAAAGTAAGGCAAACTTCCGCCACAGTCTACCAGTGAATGAAATATGTAAACTGCTCAAAAGTCAATGATTAAAACAATAATTTTATTTCTGATCATTGGGCTGATTATCACTGGGATTTTAGTCAATCCCATTCTAGTCAAAAGGCGAAGAAACCGTCTCAAACATCGCCTTTTTTCCCCACTTTGGAATGCCATTATTGAGAATAATCTTCCCATTTACCCCTGTCTTTCTCCCGATGAACTCAGACGACTTCAGGGACATATTCAAGTGTTCTTAGCAGAAAAGCAATTTATTGGCTGTAGAGGATTACAGGTGACGGAGGAAATGAAACTGACCCTTGCTGCTGTCGCCTGTTTACTCCTACTAAATGAACGTGGACAGTACTTTCCCAGACTTCGTTCAATTCTGGTGTATCCCAATGCTTATTTTGTTCAGGAAACGACTTCCATCGGAAATTATGCTGTTGAAGAAAGGCGTGTGGCAAGACTGGGGGAATCGTGGACAACTGACCAATTAGTAGTATCTTGGGAACAGGTGAAACAAGACACTGATAACTGGAGGGATGGACGCAACGTTGTGCTTCATGAATTTGCCCATCAGTTAGATCAAGAGGATGGTAAAGCTGAAGGAGTTCCTATACTGCAACGCAACTCAGACTATCCTATTTGGGCGAAGGTGATGACAGAAGCATATCAGCAACTTTGTAATGATGTTTTACAAGGCGTAAAGACGGTAATGGATAGCTATGGTGCAACGAATCCCGCAGAATTTTTTGCCGTAGCGACTGAGACATTCTTTGAGAAACCGCACCAATTGCTATCCAAGCATCCGGCACTTTATGAGCAACTTCAACGTTACTATCAATTAAATCCTGTGCAATGGGCATCAATCAATTTTGGATTTTAGATTTTAGATTGACTCATAGCAATCAAGTCAGGGGCAAGTCATTTAATTTTAGATTTTGGATTTTAGATTTATTCCACGTAGATTGCTTCTCGCGGAGCGAGTATAAATTTGCTTGCTCTCAGAGGATGCTTGAAAAGTCCTCTTGTCGGTATCAAAAGTTCTAGATCCCTCTAAATTACCCGATAAATTGGGGGACTTTGATTCCGGTTTCCCCTTTTTTAATAGGAGCCAGCGCGGGGGGGTCTCCCCAAGTGGAGCGACTGGCGTGAGTTAGGGGGGATCTAAAAGTGCCTAAAGTCACAGCAAAACACTTTTTAAACAACCTCTCAGACCTTTTTAAATTTACGATGTTTGAATCTTCTTTTCCATTATCCAAAATTTAAAATCTAAAATTCGGTGAGATACCCACATCTGGGCTTAACTGCGATAAGCTATAACGGCATAAAATGGATCTCCTCCAGCTGCACCCAACCACTGTAAAAAATTCGGTAATGTTGACTTATGAGCTATAACTTCTGCGGTTGTAAATCCTGGAACTGAGGCGAAGTATTCTTTGACTAATTCCACTCGTTTTGCTTCTGAAGCCTCTCGCCAAGCTTGAATTGCCTTTTCAAAAAACATCCGGTTAGAAAAGCTGATAATTGCGATACCACCGGGTTTCAGGATGCGGTAAATTTCGGAAAATACTGCTTCTGGATATTGCACATACTGCACAGATACGCAATTGAGAACAGCATCAAAATCTTCATCTGGTAAAGGTAGCTGCGGATTTTCATTAAGATTTTGTACAAAGTAATGATTTAAGCGAGGATTTCGTGCTAGTTCCTGGGCGTTGAGTCCGTGTCCCTCAACATGGGAAAACTGCATCTCTTCTGGCAGATGAGACACCCAACTGCTCATCATATCAAAAATGCGGGTGTTGGGTTTGATGCGATCGCGATATAAATCCGTTAACTGTTGAATAAATCCTTCATCGACATGGGTGACGAAGCGGGGATAAGCATAGAACAGCTTATCGTCTGTGTCATCTAATTTCAGGCGTTGATTGGGTCTTAGCTGCATAAATCTCTGTTATGGAAAACTTTTCTCCAGATGGCGACAATTTCAGGTATTTTGAAACAAGTACTATTTAACATCTTTTAATAACACCAGGGCAGTTAACAATTCAAAATTGTTCGCGCACCGTCTTTTATCAATTCAATGTTCTATAAACTACACTTCTTGCAGCAGATTTGCCGACAAATTCGCCTAGTGGGATCATTACCCTATTTTAGTCTGTTGGTTTGGATACTGCCCTTGTTACTATTTAATTCTGGACACAATAGTTTGATGGCACATGATGAAGGGCTTTACGCATCGCGTGCGCGTCTGATGTTTGATTCTGGTAATTGGATAGCTCCTTGGGAAAAGGCACATCATAAAACCCCTGGCCCTTATTGGTTAATTGCCAGTTCCTACAAGCTGTTTGGTATCAGTGATACTAGTGCGCGTCTTCCTAGCATGATTGCTGGCATTTTTAGCTTATGGCTTGTGTATGAAATCGGCAAAATTATGCTAGGCAAAAAATTAGCTTGGCTAGCTGCTGCAATTTTAAGTGTGGAATCTCTCTGGCTACAATACTCTCGCTTAAGTACACCTGATGTACCGATGGTTCTCTTGGTACTTTTAGCTATTTGGTCTTTAATAAAAACGGAATTACATCCTAAATATTGCTATTTTTGGGGTTTTATAGCTGGTTTAAGTTTAAGTTTAGGCTTCTTAGTCAGAAGCTTTATGATTTTTTTGCCAATCATAGCTTTATTGCCTTATCTAATTGGGGAACATCGCCGTCATCATCACCTGACTAACCCAATTTTATATTTAGGCTTTTTCGTAGGTTTAATACCTACTTGTATTTGGCTGTGGTTAAGCTGGCTGCACTACGGAAATCAGAGTTTTGAGGAGTTATTCAAGTTTGTTGTGCAGCTAGGTTCTGAAGATCGTTATAATAACGGGCCGCTGTTCTATATATGGAATATCCCTTTAAGAGCATTTCCTTGGGCTTTTTTCGGGATTTTAGGTTTAGTTTTAACTCTCCGTCGTCCTATTCCTCGCTACCAGTTAATATTAGTTGGCTTTCCAATTGTATTATTTTGTGAATTTAGTCTTTTTACCACTCGTTTCCCTCACTATAGTCTTTGCCTTTATCCTTTCATAGCTTGGTTTGCATCTGTGGGTTTAAACTGGTTAGGTAATATTTACCAGACAGGGATTCCCCAACAATTACCTCTTAAAAAAGGTGAAATAAATTTATTAAACCTTTTTGCAAGGAAGAATCTTCCTCGAAATCTCAGTTATGGCTTTGGTGGGTTAGGTGTTTTACTTGTAATCGCGAGTATTGGCGTTTTTAGTTGGGGTGGTTCTGATATTCGCAAGTATGCAACTATTGGCTTGGCTATTGGCTTAGGTTGGTTAATTTTGCCTGTGGTGTGGATTAGTCGTTACCACTTTGGCAAAAAGTTTCTCACATCTCGGTACTGGATTGCAGGTTGGTTAATTCCCTGTTGGCTGGCTTTGGCGACGATGGGTAGCATCGGTCTGTTAAGTGACTATAATCCGGTTTTGAGAACTTTTTTACAACAAAGTGCGATCGCCTCAATTATCCAAACTCATCCGATCTATTTTGTGCAACTAGACGCTAAAACCAAAGTACTGCTTAATTTCTATCTTTCTATTCGTCCCCAACCAGTAGTCTCTATTTCCCAACTACCAGCTTTGAGCTATGTTTTGATCTATACTGACCAGTCGCCGAAATTATCTCGCCCTCACCGCATTATTGGTACAGTAAAACAGTACCAGTTGATTCAAATCCTTCCCTAACAGAGGTGGAAAATCTAAAAGACGACTTCCTCTTAAAAGTATTTTGCTCATGAACCGTGTCACTATAGAAAATAGAGCTGCAAATTGAGCAATAGGAAGACTAAAGAACACTGTGCAGATAACATTCTTAGGGACGAGTTCCGGTGTACCCACGCGATCGCGCAATGTTTCCAGTGTCGCCCTGAGATTACCCCAAAGGGCAGAACTATGGTTATTCGACTGTGGCGAAGCTACTCAGCATCAAATTATTCGGAGTGAACTGAAAATTAGTCAACTCTCCCGAATTTTTATCACTCATATGCACGGCGACCACATCTTTGGTTTGATGGGACTTCTTGCTACTTGCGGCTTGGCTGGCAATGTAGAACGAATTGATATATACGGTCCACCTGGATTAAATGATTACATTCAAGCCGCCTCACGTTACTCCTACACACACTTTTCTTACCCGATTAAAGTTCACGCCATCCGTCCAGGGGTAATTTATGAAGATGATGACTTCATCGTTAGCTGCGCTAATTTGCATCATCGCATTACAGCTTTCGGCTACCGCGTAGCCGAAAAAGACCGATCAGGACGCTTTGATGTGGAAAAAGCCAAGGTGTTGCAAATTCCTCCTGGTCAGATTTACGGTCAACTCAAGCGCGGTGAAACTGTTACCCTTGCCGACGGACGGGTGATTGATGGCACCCAATTATGCGGACCTACAGAAATTGGCAGAAAGATTGCCTATTGTACAGACACAATTTATTGTGATGGTGCAGTGGAATTAGCTCATGATGCAGATGTATTAATTCACGAAGCAACCTTTGCCCATCAAGATGCAGATATGGCTTTTCAGCGATTGCATTCCACAACTACAATGGCAGCGCAAACAGCTTTAGCGGCTGGGGCACATCGGCTGATTATGAGTCATTTTAGTCCCCGCTATGCTCCCGGAAATACCTTGGAATTGAAGGATCTCCTCAAGGAAGCCCGTGCTATTTTTCCCCGTACTGATATGGCTTACGATTTCATGATTCATGAAGTACCCAGGCGACGGGAAGTACAGTTAACCAAGGTAGGTGTGTAAATTTTGGATTTTGGATTTTAGATTTCCTATTCAACCCTTCTAATCTAAAATTAATCAGGCTCTGTCTTAGAGTTTAGCAGTCCAATTCATAACGTCCAGCAAATAGACAGCAGTTTAAGGCTAGGAGTAAGTCAACTAGTTAACCAAGAATTTACGGTTAACTAAGTGTATCAATAACCTAGAAAGGGTATGGGTTAAATATTTTTCTCAATATATTTTTTAGATCGCAAGTTATCAAAAGAACTTTAATATATAGTAATGTTGTGAATCAGAGAATTTTTTACTTAAATAGTTAGGAAAATAATTAATTTTTCGTCAAGATTTTTCTTTCTGAAATAAAATATTTATTGAAAATTTATTCTTTCAACACTGATTAAGAATTTATATGCCTGAATTGATCAACATGAAAGCGCCACTTGGCATAATATTATGCCAAGTGAGCTTGTCATCGTTGGAAGAATAATTAAGTATGTTGTTGCGGCTATTAGGTGTAAAAAATCATTTCACATTTTTCATAAATCTTCCAAATAAATATAGTGTTTCGATATTAGAGGAGTTTGATAGTGGCTAAGACTAGTCTGAATCAAGAGCAACAGGTTACTACTTCAGCACAAGGCGCAGTTGACATCAGACAACTATCTACTATTTTGCTTCGCCGACGCTTTCTAATCTTGGGGGTTTCCTGTGTCGTTATGTCAGCTGCTAGCCTGTTGGCTGTCATTGTCAAACCTACTTACCAGAGCAATATGCAGATATTGGTGAGTTCCAATTTATCTCAAGGGGCACAGTCAAATAATATCCCAGTAGGGGCAGAGACTCAGGTTACTGATTCCAATTCTCAAGTTGTTGATTCCACTACTCAGATGAAACTCATGCTGAGTTCTAAGCTACTCCAGAAAGCCGTAAATATACTCCATTCTGATTATTCTAATATTACCTTAGAAGATATCAATAGTCAAACAGAACACAACAAAAAAGCATCTCTAGAAGTGACTCCAGAAGAGGGAGGCATAGGAGCTAATCAGGTTTTCAGTCAAGTATTTAAAGTTTCTTTCAGTGATGACGATCCAGTTAAAGCACAAAGAGTACTTCAAGCTCTACAGAAAGTCTATCAAAACTACAACAAAGAGCAACAAAAAGAACGTCTGAATCAGGGGCTGGCTTTTGTAAACGCTCGCCTACCTGAGATAAAAAAAGAGGTGAGTAAGGCTGAGAAAAATTTAGAACAGTTTCGCAAAAAACATAAATTACTCGATCCCGAAGTCCAAAGTAAAATCCTGCTAGAATCTCTAGCCGATATTCAACAACAGCTACAAAGCACTCGTGCCAACCTTCAAGATGTAAACGCTCGCTACGATAACCTAGAGCAACAAATAGCGTCTTCATCTCAGCAGAATGAACTAATTTCTTCTCGTTTAAATCAGTCAAGCAGCTACCAAGCACTATTGAGTGAAATTCAAAAGACTGAACTAGCATTGGCTAAGGAGCGACTGCGCTATACAGACGATTACCCATCGGTACAAAAGCTAAAGCAGCAACGCCAAAGTCTATTGTCACTATTACGAGAACAGGTGAAAGCTATTACTAATAGCAATAAGGAAGAACCGCTTTTCAAAGGGCAAATGGTAGGGGTTGATCCAACACTATTAGACGAGTTTATTCTGGTGCAGACAAATGTCTTAGGACTAACTGCCAATGAAAAGAATCTAGCCGAGTCAGAACAGCGACTAAGCTCTGAGGTAAACAAATACCCAAGTTTAATAGCAGAGTATAACCGTCTGCTGCCAAAGGTAGAAAGTAGTCGCAAAAGCCTTGAACAGCTGCTTCAGGCACAACAGTCATTGGGACTGAAAATTGCTCAGGAAGGATATAACTGGCAAGTTTTGGCAGAACCGGCTCTGGGTACTTATATGGGGAACAACAGATTATTACTTTTGGTTGGGGGAGCGGTAATTGGGCCAATTTTAGGTATCTTAGCAGCCCTGATTTTGGAAAAGTTTAATGATGCTATTTATTCTGCGGCAGATTTAAAGAAACTGACGAACTTACGTGTACTAGGGTCAGTACCAAAACTACCGTTGCATGATGTGAAAAAGCGGCGGCTGGGACTGCCTTGGAGTGGAGGGCGAAGTTCAAATTATTCTGTAATAGAAGCCAATACTAGATTGCCCGTCCATGAAACCCTGGACATGATCTACCAAAATATTAAAATATTAAAATATCCCTTACCCTTGAAGTCATTGATGTTGACTTCAGCACTACCAGGGGAAGGAAAGACAACCTTAGTATTAGGGCTTGTGGCTAGCGCTACCCGGATGCATCGACGGGTATTAGTTATTGATGCTAATTTGCAGAATCCTAGCCTGCACAAAATCCTGGAACTATCCAATGACTGGGGACTATCTCTATTATTAGTTGATGAGACAACTACTCATTTTCAAGATTACATCCAGCCCATTCACCCTTCTATTGATATTTTGACTGCTGGCCCGGAACCAGAAGACACGGTGAAGTTGCTCAGTTCTCAACGGATGAAAGAATTAATAGAGTTGTTTGAGGAAAGTTATGACCTAGTATTGATAGATGCTCCAGCTATTTTAGGCACGGTTGATGCCAGGATTGTGGCATCTTTTTGCAATGGGATTGTGATGGTAGAGCGCATGGGGAAAGTGACGCGAACTGAACTGACTCAAGCAACAGAAATTTTGAGTAAGTTGAATTTAATTGGAATTATCGCTAATGAAGTGAGCAATTCTCAAAAGGTATTGGCATCGTAGACTGAAGAAGTAGGTGGCATTGGGCATTGGGCATGGGGCATTGGAAAGGAATTCTTCCCCTGGCTCCTGCCCCCTTCAGCTGATTTCTACCTTATAGCTCAAGCAAAATGCATAATAAGTAGGAGGTGGCAACCTCCTGCGTTGGAGAAGTGTCTCATCTTAAAGTAATAGACGCCATAGTTCAGAGCGTCAATTAGATACTAGTGTGATTAGATGATCAGCATGAAATTCCAACTTTATTTAGGCTCTTTATTTTCCCAGATAAAAGTACGTCATTGGTGGGTAAGTATCCTTTTCTGGATAGCTTTGGTTGCACCAGCCCAAGGGTCTGTAATCCTGCGCGTGGCAATTGAAAGGGGTGTTAATCAGGTAAAAGTGGGCAGTTCCACCACTGGAATCGTTAAGGATAGTACCGGCCGAACTCTCGGACAGTTACCAGCGATGAGTGCATATTATGCCCAAGCCGTGCCTGGCGGAGTTGCTTTAGATAAGTGGCAGTCTGGTTTATTTTGGATTGAGCCAACTGGTAAGGGATTCGTTTATATTGGCGATCGCTGGTATCGGGGCAGAACTCTGGTTGTTCCCACAGACAAAGGCTTAACTGCTGTTAACTGGGTTGATGACCAAGAGTATCTCTACAGCGTTCTTGGTGGTGAAATGGATGCTAGTTGGCCTCAAGAAGCTTTAAAAGCCCAAGCGATCGCAGCCCGCACCTATGCCCTCTACGAACGTGAAAAACAACGGAATAATCCCGTTTACGATTTAGGCAATACCCCCGATCGTTGGCAAATTTACAAAGGTGTAATCAGTGAAGCTCCTTCTACTTACAAAGCAGTTGATGAAACACTAGGGCAGGTACTAACTTACAAAAACCGGATTATTCTCTCAGTTTTCCATGCTTGTTCTGGGGGACACACTGAAAACGTGGAAGATGTTTGGGGAAGCAACGAGCCTTACCTACGTGCTGTTCAAGACTACGATCAAAATATCAGGGAGTGTAATTGGGTCAAAACCTTCTCACCTACTGAAATTAGCGCTAAATTTCCTGAGGTGGGCAATGTCAAGGATATGATTCCAGAGACATACTCGCCTTTCCGCAGTGTTAAAGTCTTGAAAATTGTCGGCAACAGGGGTACGAAGGTGCTACAGGGCGAGGAAGTACGGACAGCCCTGAAGTTAAAAAGTACCCGCTTTACTGTCACCAAGGGAGCCGATGGTAGTTTTGTACTGCAAGGACTTGGCTTTGGTCATGCTTTAGGCATGAGTCAGTGGGGGGCGTATAATCTGGCTCGCCAAGGAGTAAACCACCTGCAAATTTTGGGACATTATTATCAAGGTGTAGCCCTAACACCAATTCAGCCGAAGTAGTCCACTACTGTATTTGAAGAAGAATACAGATTAACAATTTAAAATTCAAAATTCACGCATTAAATACATTTTCAAGTACAGTGTACACACAAGTCTTTCTGAACGCAATTATCCGGTTAAGTCTCATAGCCCCTAAGATACCTCACCCTGATTTTACTACGTAAAATCTGTCCCTCTCCTTATTAAGGAGAGGGATTAAAGATAGGATAGGGTGAGATTTTAGAGGACTTTTGGGTAATGGGATAATTTGTGTGTACACCGTAGTTTTCCCTAAGTGAGAAGCAATTGGCGTGGAAACCCCCAAGACTGCGCTGCTGACGCTTGATAGCGTTCGCGCAGCGTTTTGTAGAGAAGGGTAGCGAGTCAACGAGCGTCTGACTCACTAACACCACTCATAAGCTAAAAAACATCTAACTTGTATAATTGAATTAAAAATAACTCTTGTGGGGTAGGCATCTTGCCCGCCCAGAATATGCAATTTAAATGTGGAACAGCTTATCATGTCCGCATAATTTAGTTACGATTTCCACAGTCATTGCACCCCACCCCGCCAAAGCCATGCTTTGTCTTCCCTCCCCGCAAGCGGGGAGGGGATTAAGGGGAGCCAGTGCGGTCTTGGGATCTCCCCAAGTGGAGCATCTGGCGTGTGGGGTTCTTCGGGTTTAATAAGCAATCAAGCGGACATGATATCACACAGAATTCAATTCTGAATTCTGACTCCTGACTCCTGAATTCTGTTTTGTCAAAGTTGCCGGACTAATGGCTGTCCATCTTTGACTTCACCAATCAAAACTAAATCGACACAGTTAACGAAGATACCATTTTCCAGAACGCCAGGAATGTTATTCAATGTCTTTTCTAGGCTGGCTGGATCTTCAATCGAGTCAAATCTGACATCTAAGACAAAATTCCCTTGGTCAGTGATTACTGGGCCAGCTTTTCTTACACCCATGCGGAGTTCTGGTTTGCCACCGAGTTTTTTGATGGTATTGGTAACAGGAGTAATTGCCATTGGAATCACTTCCACCGGTACAGCGAAAGTAGAACCCAAGCGGTCTACTAACTTGCCACTATCTACCACGACGATGAACTGTTCTGCCAGGTAGTCTACGACTTTTTCGCGGGTATGTGCTGCACCACCGCCTTTAATCAAATTCTTCTGCGGATCGACTTCATCAGCCCCATCAATGGCAATATCGATGTGGTCGATAGCATCCAAGGTGGCAAGAGGGACGCCGTACTGCTTCGCCAGCACTTCTGACTGAAACGAGGTGGGTATACCAATGATATCTTTGAGTTCACCAGACTTGAGGCGATCGCCTAAATACTGAATCGTATATGCTGTAGTTGACCCCGTACCCAACCCCACAATGGAACCCGACTTGACTAGGGCTGCGGCGGCTTTGCCAACTTCTTGCTTCATCAACTTTACGGGATCTGCTGCTGCGGTCATTGCCAAAACTCCTGAAAAACTGACTATAGTCCATAGTAGTGGGCAGATAACGCTAAAAGATGAAAGGTAAAAAACAAGTTTTTGCTTTAGCCAATTTCCGCAAAAATATGATCTAATCTTGGGCGCGGTGGCGGCAAATGTTTCTGGAGGGCAGAAGCAGCGATTAGCGATCGCTGGATGATTTACTATCACGCTCGGAACGATTAATGGTGATTATTAGCACCCTCTTAACGCAGTTTAGAACTTGGCTGTGGGTTAAGTCTGCGATGTCTGCGACGAGCTACGCCTACATTTCTGGGATTAAGAAAGATAATGAATTAGCTCAATTATGCTTTGTCCAAAGTCCAATATGCTAGGCGATCGCAATGAAAAAACCTGGTTTTATTGATAATTTAACGATATAATTGATAATTAAACCCCGATCTCACATTTTCGCGTTGTTCCCGTCTCCAGATAATAGAAGTAAGCAGCGAAACTACTTGTGGAGAACAAGCATTTAAATTAGTTGAACAGACCAAGCCTAATGTTATATGAGCAGATTTATTTATACTCAAAGACGTATTGACAAAATCGCCTTACTTATTTTTATAACTAGCAACTTAGTTCCTAATAGAAATGTTACGAATGGTTACGAATATATGATTAACTGTACTAAGTAATTATGGTTGTTTTAGCCAACAAAATTATGAGATTTTTCAATTTTTGTCAGATCAGCCTCCCCCTGGTCAGCTTCGCCTTCCTAGTATGGATAGCCCCAAGAGCTAATGCAGCACTTTTAGTGGGGAGTTATTATAATAACTCCGTTCTAAGCTACGACGAAAAAACGGGAGAATTCATTGATGATTTTGTTCCTTCAGGTAGTGGCGGACTACAGGGACCAACTGGTTTAACTATTGGACCCGATAAAAATCTTTATGTTAGTAATATTTTGAGCCGTAGCGTGCAACGTTACGACGGAAAAACAGGAAATTTCATTAGTACCTTTGTTCCTTCTCTTAGTGGTGGACTAGATTCGCCTGAAGACTTGGTTTTTGGTCCTGACAGCAACCTCTACGTTACCAGCATTAACAGCCGCACTAGTAATAGTGTTCTACGCTACAACGGGCAAACGGGAGCTTTTATCGACACTTTTGTCCCATCAGGTAGCGGCGGACTCAGTGCACCTTTTAGTTTGAGCTTTGGTTCAGACGGGAACCTCTACGTCAGTAGTACTCTTACTGATAGTATTTTAAGGTATAACGGGCAAACCGGAGCTTTTATCGACACTTTTGCAACCGAGGAAAAAGGGTCAGGAGCTGGTGGCTTGACCTTTGGACCAGATGGCAATCTCTACGTCGCTAACTTTGAGACTAACAATATTTCGCGCTTTAACGGTAAGACAGGAGCCTTTATCAACACTTTTATCCCTGCTGGCAGTGGCGGACTCAATGATCCTGTCAAGCCTATCTTCGGTCCCGACGGAAACCTTTACGTTAGTGGCTTAAATAGTAACAAGGTGTTGCGTTACGACGGCAAGACAGGAGCTTTTATTGACACCTTTATCCCTGCCGGTCAAAGTGGGTTAAAGGGGGCTGGCTTTTTGGCTTTCACTGAAGACAGCAGTGTTATTCCTGAACCTAGAATGGGGCTAGCTGTGTTGGCACTTGGTGCTGTGCTAGGAACAAGCAAGGTACTTAGCCATAAGCAGAAAGCCACATCATAAAAATTCAGCAATTACTAGAGCTTGAGTAGGAACCCCAGGCGATTTGAGCATTTTGATTCCAAACACTCAAAAATTTGAATCTCAATTGAATTTACTACAATTTGGGGGAGTAGCAGCCAATAGCTGCTACTCCCCCCTCTAATAATGATTATTATTACTATTCATTAGTGATTTTATTTTTTGGAAGTCCCTTATCTAGATCATTTTGGAATCTTGATTAGTTTTTATTAAGAAATAAGATGCTTTTACCCTGTTGCCCAGCTTAAGTTCGTCATTAACTGAGTTACTGCTTATTAGGAACACCAAATTTTGCGTTAACCTCAGTAACGTAGTTTTTTAAATTCATTTAGCAGCTAAAAGTGGTTATTATGATCCGTCAGCTTTCAATTACTCTATCTTTAGTGGCACTACTACAAAACTTGCCAGCAATTGCTCAAGTGCCAGAACCTACTTCTGGAATCCCATCTGATTCCATTCAACAGGTAACTGCTGTCAAATGGATGACCAACTTTTCTGATGGCAAGTTTTATCCAGAAAGATTACTAAGTCGCGCTGAATTAGCGTCGATTATGGTCAAGACATTTCGGCTAGATAAAAGACAAGCTGTGAGCAAAGAAAATTTAACTATTCCAGATGTTCCTCGTTCTTATTGGGCATTTAATGATATACAGACAGTCTTAAAAACTGACATCATGAAAGGCTATCGTGGCAATGAATTTTTCCCTAACCAAAAGGTGACAAGGGCAGAAGCTCTGGCTATTTTCGCCCAGGCTTATGGTGTATTTCAGTTTTCCGATGACGCTGTTAATGAGATTCTGGCTTCACATCCAGATGAAAAGTCTATCCCGGCTTGGGCTAGAAAAGCGATCGCGACAGTAGCTACTGAGGGATTTCTTAACACAGATGCTCAAGGTAATATTTTCCCATTAAAACCCGTGACCCGTGGAGATATGGCTTATGTATTGAGTAAATATTTGCAACGACAACAGCAACAACCCGAAACACCAGAAGTTCCGATTATTCCAAATAGTCCACAATCACCTTAGCTAGACTTTATCCAGCCAAGGTGCTTAAAATCATCTTTGCCCATTACCTGTATACTTCTGTTGAAGCTGGCGAAGATATTGGTAATTAGACTGTGGTAGTTGCGTCGGCTGCTGCATACCATAATTCCCATATGACTGTGGTAGTTGTGTTGGCTGCTGCATACCATAATTCCCATATGACTGTGGTAGTTGTGTCGGCTGCTGCATACCATAATTCCCATATGACTGTGGTAGTTGTGTTGGCTGCTGCAAGCCATAATTCCCATATCCTACAGGGTTTGTAGGGGTGACAACGCCTTGACTTGGACTCTGGCTAGAGTAAGGTGCAATATTACTTGGTGCGCCAGAGGTGACTGGGGGTGTCAATGGTGATACATTAGGCACTATCTGACCACTATTTAAATTATTGTAGGGATTTTGCGGTAAGTTCGTACCCGTTGAAGTATAACCAGTACCAGTAGTTAACCCATTACTAGGCAATACCTGACCGTTATTTAAATTACTGTAGGAATTTTGTGGTAAGTTCGCACCCGTTGAGGTGTAGCCTGTCCCAGCAGTTAACCCAGTACTGGGTAGAGAATTCTGACTAGGTAAGCTGTTGATGGGTGGCATTAGCGTTGTTCCTGGGTCAGAGACTCGTCCCGATGCATTTGTCTGAGTTGCAGTACCATTCAAGTTAGACAATTTCTGGTTTGTCGATTGGTTGAGCGCCGCTTGCAGAGGGCTGATAGAGAGAGAATTTTGATTCTTGTTGGTTTGATTAGTAAATCCAATACCCAGGCTAGAGGATGTTTGTCCCTCCCCCGTTGCTTCAGACGCCGCATTTAAGGTCTTAAGACCTAGAAGCTGGTTATTATTATCAACCGTCCCAGTACGCAATAAATTTTCTGTTTGGACAACAAAGGGATTTTTCAGGGCTGGCGAGGTGTCGCCATTAACGCCTAAACCAGGATTTAATTTGGTATCACTAGCAGACTTTTGCGTGTTAATTGTATCGTTTAATAAGTCGTTGCTCTTTTTTCCCTGAGTGTTTTCCTTCGGGGTATTTGCTGGTGCTGAGAGAGTTGCTTGCTCAAAGTCATTAAATAAAACTGGCAAGTTATCAATATCGGCTGCAATAGCTCTGTTTTCTGCTGACAACTCGGAATCAGCAGGCTTTTGTGAAGCGACTTGGTTTTTTTGCTTATAAACGAAAATATCTGGATTTGACCAGTATTCCCAGGTTCCTAGCCCTACTACAGATAAAAAAATTGCAGTTCCCCAAAAAGCAGGTCGCCCTAGATTCCATAATAATCTGGCTCTGAGATAGCGTAAGTATGCGGGAGGATAATGTCGATGTGGCATGGGATTGGTAATTGAAATTTACTTGAAATCGGGAAAACTTGACTGAAGCTGAAGAGGTTGCTGTTTAATGCTTTTGCTTTCCTCAACAGGAAATATCTCAACTTAAGTTTGAATGGTGATTTGATCCTAACTTCTCCATCAGTTATTAGTCATTACCAAGTCAAAAATTTACTTATTAGCGGCTGGAGTGCTTTGGCAAGATTTTGTAGAAAGTTATGGCAATTTATGGTTAGTTTTTGGGTATCGGTCACATTGGATAACATCAGGAGTTGACAACTGGTCTAATTTATTGTTGTAGCCGGACAAAAGTTCAACTTTTTTACTTTCTAGTTAGCAAACTGTGCGCTCTGAAGGCGCACTGCTGCACCATACTATTAACCAGGAGACTACAGCAATGATGAAAGCTGAAGATATCATGACCAAAGACGTAGTTACCATTCGCGGTTCGGCGACTGTTGCTGAAGCAGTGGGGGTGATGAAGGAAAAAAGATTGCGGGCGCTGGTTGTGGACCGTCGCTATGACAATGATGCTTATGGCATTCTCACAGAAACGGATATTGTTTATAAGGTAACAGCCTACGGTAAAGATCCAAAGCAAGTGCGGGTTTATGAAATTATGAGCAAGCCCTGCATTGTAGTAAATCCTGATTTGGGTGTGGAATATGTAGCGCGGTTATTTGCTAACACTGGTATCCATCGAGCGCCTGTGATTCAAGGCAAGCTGTTGGGCATCATCTCGATTACCGACATTTTGACCAAAAGCGACTTTGTAGAAGCGCCACAAGCGCTACTGCTGGAGGAGAGAATTCAAAAAGCAATTGAGCAGGCTCGTGCTATTTGCACTGAACAAGGTGCCTATTCTAAATCCTGTGCAGCCGCTTGGGATGAGGTAGAAGAACTCCAAGCAGAAGCAGCTCATCAGAAAGCTGAGGGTATGGTATCAGCCAAAGTTTCTTTTGAAGAATACTGTAAGGAAAACCCAGATGCACCGGAATGTCGAAATTATCATCCGTAATTGAAGGTGAGTGCGATGGCTTTAATTTGACCTCTCTCCTACAAATTTTTACGCAAAAAGGCAATGAAAGCCTTGATTTACCGTAGGGGCAATTCATGTAGACGCAAAGCGGCTTCCCGCAGGGTATTGCCCCTACATTTCGTACTTGATGCGTAAGCCCTATCCTAGAAGGCTACGGTGTACACACAAGTTTCTCTGGACGCAATTTACGGTTTATCGAATAGCTTAAGAAAACCTCACCCTGGTTTTGCGTAGCAAAACCTGTCCCTCTCCTTGGTAAGGAGAGGGATTAAGGACAGGGTGAGGTTTTTATTTTGAGTAATTGGATAACTTGTGTGTACACGGTAACACTTCCTCAATTTACCGTTTGGCAACTCGGATCAATAAGAATAGACCTATTCCCAAAAAAAGAAAGTTGGGCAACCAAGCCCCGATAAAGGGAGAGAGGACACCTGCTTGCGCGATCGCACCACTAATAAAGAAAATTAAGTAGTATGAAAAAATTACGATCACACTAATCCCAAAGCTGGTGCCTCTTCCAGTTCGCTGCGGTATGCTTCCCATCGCTGCACCTACTAAGCCAAAAACTACGCATACAAAAGGTAAAGAGATTTTTTGTTGAATCCGCACTTCGAGTTTACGAATTTTTTGGCGATCGCCACCGAGATTTTCCACTTCTAGTTGCTGTAGTGCTTCAGAAATATTCATCTCACCATAGTCCCGGCTTTTTTCTGCCAGACTTAATGGCGTGCGCGGTAGTTGCAGTTGTTGGTGTTCAAATCTAACAATGTTGCGATAAGAGCGATCGGCAGCAACAAAATAGATCGTACCGTTGTAAAAATCCCAGACATTTTGCGAAGGATTCCACTGGGCAGATTCTGATACCACAATTTGATTCAGACCTTTTGTTGAGCCGTCTATAATTGTCAAACCTTTCATCCGCTTACCATCAAACTGGTCGGCGTAAAACAAGCGTGTCAATCTCCTATTCTTAGAGCCATCCGGCTGGACAACATCCTGGTATTCAGGATAGAAAATATTTTGCTGTTTAAAAGTTGGCTTGTCTGATTTCAGGGCTTTATCCAGAGTCATCGCCGCTTGATAATTTGCTGCTGGTGCAATTTGTTCGTTAAACACAAATGTCATTCCTGTAACCACAAGACTTAACATCACAGCAGTTAGCACCATGCGATAGACACTGACCCCACAACTACGCAGGGCAATTAGTTCGCTGTCGCTAGAAAGACGACTGTAGGTCATCAAAGTAGCCAGCAGCGTAGACATGGGGAAGGCTAAAACGATAAAGTTGGGAAATTTTAACAAAAAAACTTGAATAGCAATGTCTATAGGTAGCCCAGATTCTACAATTTTTCTGACAAGATCAAATACAGCATCAATGGTAACGCCAAGTGATGAAAAAGCTCCGACACCAAAGAAAAACGGCGCTAACAATTCGCTGGTAAGATAGCGATCCATGATCGTAAAAGGCAGCAGCGAATTGAGGCTGTAGAAAGACGTGAGCTTCTTTGAAATCATAAGCAACTTGAAAAGTTAAATATTAGCAACCCCTAGTAAAGCAAAGCATCTGTTTAATATCAAAATTAAATTCTCAATACCTGAGAAAGCAAAATGAAATTAACTAAGAAATTTAGGCTTAAAAATAAACAATAAAAATATCCTTTGAAAATATTAACTAAATAATTGTTAATTTAGACTTGAAAATTATCCCCTAAATAATATTGTCGCACGAGGGGGTTGCTGTAGAGTTCGTCAGCAGCGCCAAAAGCGAGAATTTGTCCCTCGCGCATGATGTAGGCGCGATCGGTGATCGCCAGGGTTTCGCGGACATTATGATCTGTAATTAAGATTCCCATGCCGCGATCGCGCAGTTGTGCCACAATTTGCTGAATTTCTGAGACTGCGATCGGATCAACTCCCGCAAATGGTTCATCCAAAAGTAAAAATTTTGGCCCTTCTTGTCCAGCAGCTAAAGACCTTGCTAATTCCGTCCGCCGTCGCTCACCACCAGAAAGTTGAATTCCTTTGCTATTGGCTAATTTTTCCAACCGAAACTCCCGCAGTAAAGTTTTTAGTCGCCTTGACCACTCCCATCGTGGCACATTCGTTTGCTCTAGCACCAACAGAATATTATCCTCTACCGAGAGTTGGCGAAAAACACTTGGTTCTTGTGCTAGATAACCAATACCCAATCGCGCCCTTTTGTGCATTGGCATTGCTGTAACATCCAGATTACCTAGCCAGACTTTTCCTTGATTGGGTTTTTCTAAACCTGTGGCAATGTAAAAGGTCGTAGTTTTACCAGCCCCATTGGGGCCTAGTAAACCAACGACTTCGCCCTGAGCAACAGAAAGATTGACACGATTGACAATTACTCGCTTGCCATAAGATTTGTGAATATTCTCTAAAACAATTTTCACGCTGGAGGCACCCTTTCTTGGTGGTAGATGCTAATTAGAAGGTTTGAATGCTGGTGTCTTTGGGGCAGGTGTCGCAGTTTGTCCATTATTATTTGATTCCTGCACCATGTAGATGGACTCTACCTGACGGTTCGATTGGGGTAAGGCAACAAATCGCCCTTCATCAATTAAATAGGTTACTTTCTCCGCCCGAATACTGTTACCGCCCTGTTGCAAAATATAGACGTTGCCACTGAAATCAATTCGGCGTTCTTTACTAAAGTACTGTGCTTGGGCAGATGTTGCCTGAATCTGGCGAGCAGGATACAACATTTGCACATTCCCGCGAGCGGTAACTACTTGATTTTTAGCGTCATATTCTTGCACATCAGCGCGGATAGTGAGGGGGCGATTTGCTCCAGATGTTTGTGCAGTAGCGGTTTGCAGTTGGGTAGGGAAGACAAAAGCGCCTAAGAGTGCAACTGGCAGCATTAAAGCTAATCCAAAGCGACGCATTTGTGATATTGGCAATTGATAGCAGGGCATCATAGCAATTGGGGATTCAGGATTTGGGCTTGCATTCTAATTATCTCAACTACTTTATCCAGATATGAAATATACAATCTGGAGTGATTTACGATAACTACTGGCTGAAATAGTGACGCTACCCCCAACCTCAAGGTTTCAGCAGATTTTATCTAAAATCCACCACAACTTAATATAACGGTCTTAACTTTTTTCGCCACACCTTACACCTGATTAGTATCAACTTTAACCAAAACCTTGATAAAATTTGGTTTCTCTGTTTTTATATAAAAAACTATAACTAAATTTTATAAATTTGGTTCAAAATTTAACTACTTGCTTCGTTAGGGTATGTTTTTGTTCGATTGCTACTTATACCCCATGTTAGAAAACCAAAATTCGCCGCTGATCGTTAATAATGTCGATGCCCTTCTATCGGCGAACGTCTCACTGCCGCTCAAATGGAAGGGACTGAATGTAACTTACCTCTATACCGCTTCGAGCCGTTATCCGGTACACGAGCACCACGCCATCCAGATTACAATTCCGCTCCTGACCTCCGGATTTAACGCCGTCACATTGTCTGCGACAGACAGCAGGCAAAATTCTCAAAAACTAACCTTGGAAAATGTCTTTCTTGCTCCCGCCTATCAACCGCATACCCTTTTATGGGATCGGGACACTGAGCTTGTCATGTTTGATTTAGAACCCGAATTTGTCGAGCGTGCCGTGGGCGAATCATTTCGCGGTAGTCAGGTTGAGATCACGGCGATCGGCGGCATTCGCGATTCTTTAATCACCCAGCTTGGTGGCGCGCTTCACGCAGAGTTTAAGAGGGCGAGCGCGATTGGCAGAATTTACATTGAGTCACTGGCTGTTACCCTCGCCGTGCATCTGATCCGGAACTATTCTGCATCCGAACAGAATGTGCGCGAATTATCAGGTGGATTGACAGGAGTGAAACTCCGCCGAGCAGTTGAATATATTAATTCTAACCTCGATCAAAACCTCTCGCTGCAACAAATTGCCGAGACAATCGGAATGAGTCCGTATTACTTTTCTCGTGCCTTAAAGAAGTCAACCGGTTTGGCCCCGCACGCTTATCTTACTCATCAAAGAATGGAGCGCGCCAAGCAACTGCTCACCCAAACAAGGCTGCCGATCATTGATATTGCGCTGGCTGTCGGCTTTGTCAATCACAGTCATTTTTCAACGCAGTTTCGCAAACTCGTCGGCATCTCTCCAAAAGCCTATCGTGAAGGATAATATTTTTCAATTATCAGCAGATATCAAAGAAAAAATTCTAAAAGCGCAAAAAGACAACAATTATCTCGAAAACCGAAAGCTTTGAGCGAGAAGATTACCTAAAATACCAATTAAAAGACGAATCTTTTGATGAAGAGGGAAACCTCCCATCGCGTCTAATGGCGACGCAAAAAGCTGAGTTTGACGGCGATGTGTTTTTTTCCTTCGACGCTTCAAATTTGCTAAATACTCAGATAGTAGAAAAGTTTCATTTAAAATCTTAAACCGTGACTTCAACAACAAAATCAAGATGGACAATAGGCAAAATATTAATTTCTTTAGTTGCAATATTTACTGGTGTATCTCCCTATCTCGCGGATTGGAATATAACGCACATTTATAACCCGGCGTGGACTCCGCATGCTAAATTTCACAACGCGCAAACTATGGTATTAGGTGCCATGCTCGGTTTTCTAGCCATATATTGTTTATGGTTTAGACAGGGAATAACGAAAAAGCAAAAGTTAAACGAAGCTACAGTTTTGACATCATTATATTGGTTAGCCCAACTGCCTGCCATACTGTTCCCCGGTACCGCATTGGTAGATTCCGGAATCAATCATGTACAAATGCCTAAAATACTTGGCGTTGTACTTAACCAGTTAATTTTGGACATTATAGTTATTTTTCCTTTAATTGCACTAGGTTACTACTTAGAAAACAGAGCGCTTAAAAAAGCAGCCATCTAAAACCATAACCATTTACACAGCACAAAAGTTAAATTTTGGAGAATAATATGAAACAAACAATTTTAGTAGCAGGCGGAACAGGTAATCTCGGTGGACGAATCGTTAAAGCTTTAATAAAAAGAGGGGCGGAAGTACGTGTCCTTAGCCGTAACGAAATTGACCCAGTGAAAATAAAGAAACTGACCGAACTTGGTGCTGAGGTAATTGCAGTAGACATATCAGATGTTGAAGAGCTTAAACTTGCATGCCAAGGCGTATCCTGTGTTGTCTCTGCGTTGGCAGGGCTACACGATGTAATCGTAGATTCCCAAACGCTATTGCTTGATGCAGCCATAGCTGCGGGCGTACCCCGCTTCATTCCGTCTGATTTTTCATCTGACTTTACAAAAATGCCTGAAGGTGAAAACAGAAATTTTGATTTAAGAAAAGAGTTCCATAAATACCTGGACAAATCGCCAATCGCTGCAACCTCTATACTAAATGGTGCTTTTGCAGATATATTGAGCTATAATACGCCGCTTTATAATCCAAATGACCATAGTGTCGCCTATTGGGGAGATAATCCTGACTGGAAAGTGGACTTTTCGACTATGGACAATACGGCAGATTATACCGCAGCCGCAGCGTTAGACTCCGCAACTCCAACAATTCTACGGATTGCCAGTTTCCAGATTAGTCCAGACGAATTGATTGCTATAGGCGAAGAAGTTAAAAAGACAAATTTTAAACTTGTCCCAATGGGAAGCTTGGAAGATTTTTCTGCCTCAAACAAAAGGGAGCGGGCGGCACACCCGGAAGGAGAAAAACAGATGTATCCGGATTGGCAAGCTAGTCAGTATTTGTATAGTATGTTTAGCGTCCAAAATAAACCGCTGGATAATGACCGATATCCTAATGTTCAGTGGACAAGCGCTATTGATATAATTTCAAAAATCTAACGTACAACTCCAAATAACAATACTCCGGACAATTTTTAGTTGAGGGAATAGACAAGAAAGCTATACAAAAGAAAAACAAGGAGACAAGGAAGTAATTTTTCTCCCTATCTTCCTTGTTTTTCTTCACCTGCTTAAACTTTATTAATCGCTAACTAGGACAATTATAGGTAAAGATAAAGCTTCATTTTCACCCAGTTCGCCAGCGCTAATCTTGTCTGCTCCTATTTGTTGTAATGTCGTCAACAATGCTGCGCTTTGACTCAATAGCTCATCTACGTCAACCCCACCGTAACTAGATGGGTAACGCCGTAGGCGATTACTGCCTTCTCCAAGTAGAATTACTGCACCTCGCCAGTTACGATTCTCCAAATGATACAGTGCTACAGCAATTTGGAGAATGCCTTGATAAAAGGTTTTTTCTGGTTCGCCTGCTTCAATCCACAAAGCCTCTAAAGTGTCATGACAGGCATAGAACTGACCAGAATTGAACTGTTCTACGCCTTGCCAAAACTCTTGGGGCATGATTTCGCTCATCCCATGCTCTCTCGTACTTCTTTAATTGTTTCGAGAGAGATTTCTTGTTTTTCTCCAGCAAACTCGTTGTCAGGGGTGAGGAACAACATGCAATGGCACTCTTTGCGTTCTCTCATTGGCACACAGGGACAGTTCCAATATGTGGCGTGAACCTCAGCCTCTTTATCTTCGTAATGGCGACAGGGACATAAAGGCGCACCTAGATCGTCTTTATGTTTGGCTAGTCCTTCAATCACAACTGCGGTGACAGAGGGTTCAGAACAGAAGTATGTTCCAGTACGCTTGGCGTATTGTTCGGAAAAATGCCGCATTGCCTCTAGACTTCTATCGCTGGATTTTGTGTTATGTTCTGATGTGATCATGTCGCTCATAATTTAAATATTTCTTTGCATTGTACCTCAGCCTCATGTGGGGATTACTGGGTGTATTTCCCCAAACTTACCTGTTGCAATTGTTTTACCTTTGCTCAAAGGCTGATATGTCGGGTGTGCTGGGATCAAACAAAATCTCCGAAATCGCCCAAGCTTAACCTGTCAGCAGTCTTTGGAATTATAAAATTTGAATTGATTTATGAATGTAATGTTTTTTGCAGTTGCGATTGCAGTGAGCGTAAGCGTAGCCCGTCGGAGACATCGCGCTGCATTACTATACCAGGGTGTTCCCAATTGATTACCTCTGGTTCTGCTGGTGAGGAAATTTTTGGCCACAAAACCCAGCGACTGCCTTGAGGAAGAGTCGCAAGGCTCAGGGAGTTTTGAGTCAGCCAAATCAAAGGGTAGCTTTTAGGAACTACTGAACTGGCATCTTCTAGGGCTGTGGTTGCTGCTAAGGTTTCTAAAACAAAATGATCGCCTTTAATTAAACTTGTTGATGCTGTCCAAAGTTGCACCTCTAATTGCTGTTGTTGTGCGTAAAAATACAGTGAAGCTGCGGCAATTACTGCTTGTTCAAAGTTTTCTTCTTGCCAATTGCTAGCACTGTCAAGGGCAATAACTATTTCTTGTCCACCTGTCACCATTTCTAACTCCCGCACTCTTAATTCGCCATAGCGGGCGCTAGTCCGCCAGTGAATCAGACGTGTCGGATCTCCAATGCGGTAGGGACGGAGCGATCGCACCAGCCCTGTTGTCGCTGTCTGCAATGGTCTACCACGGCTATCGCCCCTTTTGCTCTCTTCTTGCCCCATTCCATCTACTAAGGGGCAGGTAGCCAAGGGTAACACTGTGGGATAGACGATCGCCATTGCAGCACAATCACGCTGACGGCGACACCAAAACAATCCCAAAGGCGCACCAGAACCCAGTTCGACTGTGTGCCAGCGATAGATACCCCGGCGCTGGGTAGGGTGGTAATATACCCAACGATAACTGCTTTGGCTAAGAATTGTTTCGATTGCCTTTTGTACTGGTTTCCCCAAGACGAAGGGTAGTATATCTTCAACTTGCAATAAGCTTACAGGCTGCTGTGTCTGATTGCGGATTTCTAATTCCACCGTTAGATCATCGCCGGCTGACACAGGCTGCATGGGACGGCGGGTGATGGATAGACCTGTGAGCGATCGCGGTGGTAAGATAGCTGCTACACCCAAAAGGGCAAAACTGATGCCGCTAATGGCATACAGCCAACCAGCCATCGTATTAATACCTGCTCCAAAAAAACAAATAGCGGTTGCTGCTAGTATCCAACCGCCATAAGAAGGGGCACAAGCGTGGATTTCTAACCAATTGGTGATGGGTTTGATAATTTTCATGTTTCTTTTTTAACCCAATACCACCCGAAATTCACAGTGTCTCAGGGGTTTGCCAAAAAAGCCAAAGGATGTCGCCAACGCTCATGGCTACCTTTACCACGCTTGGCGAGATAAACAAATCCTTCACGCGCAATCTGAGCTTTCAACTCTCGAATTTTTCTGGGCATGGATTTTGTCTACTTCTCTACCCCATTTTTTCACGCTGTTATGCTCATTCTAAAATAATTGGATCGTTTCTATAGCGGTCCTATTTGATTCGTGAAAAATATAGATAAGGAAACGAACCGCCAAGGACACCAAGGACGCCAAGGTAAGAAAGAAGAAAGAGATATATAATTTTCACAAATGATTTAAAACTGCTATATTTTAAATGTGTGAAATGAAAGCAGCAGCGAGAGATGAGTGTTAAATCTATCGACGAAACGCTCTAATGGCTTCACCAGCGTCAGTCTCAGCCATGAAAATGTAGCGTCTCAGCAAATCCAAATTGAGGTCATTGAGTCCGGGTAGTTGGCTACGATCAATGCGTTCATAGCTGCCATTATGTAGATGATAGAGCGTCAGCAGCCCATCTTCCCAAAACCAGACTTCCGGTACTCCCAGAGCTTTATAGCGCTCTAACTTGCCGATACCACCACTGGTAAAAACGACTTCGATGGACAAATCTGGAATCGGTTTGGCGCTTTCAATGCAGTAGGACTCGTCCGCTTGAACCGAAACAACCCCTTCTTTTTCCTGGGTTATTGAGCGGGTTGGCTGAAAAAAAATACCCTTTTCAACGAGAAAGGTTGTTACTAAATAACCGATGATACTTGCAAAAATTTCATGTTCACGTCCCGGCATGAGAATCTCAATCGTATCGTCATAGTAAAACAGCCGCACACCAGGAGAACCGTCAAAACCCTTTTGGATGAACTTGAACTGTTCCCACGTCCCATAATGGACGATGCGTTGGTCGGTACTTCGGTCGAGTAGTGGGGGCATCGCGTTCACCTCTAGCAATCCCTGCCTGAATTGTGACATACTGTTTGCCAGCATGACTATCATAAGCTTTAAAAATAATTGATTTGTCCATAATGCCTCTCGAAGCCCCCAACCTAGACGATCGCCGTTTTAAAGACTTGTTTGAAGAGTTACGGTCTTTAATTCCTCGCTATGCACCGGAATGGACTGATCACAATCTCTCCGATCCGGGCATCACGATGATGCAATTGTTTTCCTATCTCGGTGAAATCATTTTATTTCGCCTGAATCGGGTGCCCGATCGCAATTACATCAAGTTTCTCCAACTAATTGGGGTCGAGCAAAAAGCTGCTGCTCCACCCAGGGCAGAGGTGACGTTTACGTTGGTTTCACCCGCACCGCCTACAGTTTATATTCCCCAAGGGACTCAGATCGGTGCTCAGGTTGAACCGCCACCGCAGAGTGCGATCGCCACCCCCATGCTGCCCCCCGAACCGGAAGAACCTGTAATCTTTGAAACCGATGAGCCATTGATTGCGATCGGTGCAGAGCTGACAGCAATTCTGGTCTTCGATGGCAAAACCTTCACCGCTGCCTTCCGAGCTGCGGAAGAAGATAGTCCAATCCACATCAAACACCTCATTCTATCTACGAAACGCGAATATCAGAAGCTTGGCAAGATTTGTGAAAAAACAGAATTTGAACCATATTACGAACTAGTGAGGTGATGGAAACGCTGAGAGGATTTGTGATTTAAAGGATAGTTTGGCCGCAATGTTTCAGAATTGAATGGCACTAAGTGTGACTTAAACGAAAAGATTGCCGAAAATTAAAGGATAAGCTTGCCGAACCTATAGCCTGACTGGTTTTGTGGTCAAATACCTGTTTTGCAAGAGTGCGATCGCCTCCGGGGGGCGGTTACGCCATCGCAAAGCATGATGTAATCAGAGAAAAGCTGATTTACCTCAATTCTGATGGCTCGATTATTCTGAATCAGCATTACTTTGATTATGTCGGCGGTTTAACAATGACCAATAATCGCTTTCACCAACTATTTGGCGGCGCACCCCGTCCACCAGAGTCGTTGATTACTCAAAAGGAAATGGACATTGCCGCCAGTATTCAAGTTATCTTAAACGAGGCGGTATTGGCGATCGCACGCTACGTTCATCAACAAACCCAGCAGGAAAATCTCTGTTTGGCGGGAGGAGTAGCCCTGAATGTGGTGGCAATGGGCAAATTATCCCGCGAGGGGCCATTTCGTCAATTGTGGATTCAACCTGCTGCTGGGGATGCTGGGGGAGCTTTGGGAGCAGCTTTGTGGTTCTGGTATCAAAAACTAAGTAACATTAGAACTCCTATTCAACCTGATGTGGTGCAAGGAGCTTTCTTGGGTACTAATATCCCCCCTGCTTCGGAATTAGATGATGCAATGCTAGAGCGTTTAGAAGCAGTTTGGCAGGTTCATAGCGAGGAAACACTGCAAGGATTAATCGCTCAAAAATTAGCAGAGGGTAAAGTTGTCGCAGTCGCACGGGGACGAATGGAATTTGGGCTGCGTGCTTTGGGAGCCAGGTCAATTTTAGGCGATGCTCGCTCTCCATATATGCAAAGCCACATGAATTTAAAGATTAAGTTTCGTGAGAGTTTTCGCCCTTTTGCACCGATGGTATTAGCAGAAGATGCAGCAGAGTATTTCGAGATTCAGCAAGAAAGTCCTTATATGCTGCTGGCTTATCCGGTGAAAGAGAGCAGACGGGTACACGCAGCAACAAAGGGTCTATTCGGCATTAATTTACTGAAAGTTCCACGTTTGGATATTCCGGCTGTAACTCATGTAGACTATTCGGCTCGTGTTCAGACTGTGGATAGCGATCGCAATCCTTTTATGCACGGGATATTAACCAAATTTAAAGCTTTAACTAGTTGTTCTGTAATTGTTAATACATCCTTCAATGTCCGAAGCGAACCAATTGTAAATACAGTCGAGGATGCTTATCGTTGTTTCATGGTAACAGAAATTGATTACTTGGTGATTGGCGATCGCTTTTTTGACCTAAATTCCCAAAAACAGCAACCTCTTTCGGATGAAGAACGCACTCAATGGCTGAGGAGGTTTGAACTTGACTAAATTCTCTTATTTACAAAGATTGAAGCAACGAAAACATCTGGCTCAACTTCAAGAACAGATTGTTTTTGGGTTAACTCTGGGTTGGTTGATGACGCTTGTTGGTGGTTTTCGCTATTTCTTTGCGATCGACGGTCATGATAATTTATGGAAAGCCCTTCTTTATATAGGAATAGGATTAATAACAATCAGTCTTCTTGTTCCCTCTGCTATTTCTTTGTTCCACAGCTTCTTGCGGCACCTGACAGAAAAGATAGGTGAAAAGATATTTCTATTAATTCTTTTAGCCAGCTACTTTTTATTTATTTTACCGATAGGTGTATTGCTCAGAAAACAAAAAACAAATAATTCCTTCCATGTTTGGCAAGATAAATTCATGGCTCAAGCTGAAGGATGGATAAAGTGGGAAAGCCGAGAGGATATACAACCGCTTCAACCTGGGGCTAAAAAGCGTCCTTTAATGCTACAACTAGTTTGGGTAGTTGCCTATTTTATTCGTAACGGGCATTACTTATTAATTCCAGTGCTAGTTCTGCTGCTAGTTTTAGGTTTAATTCTATTCTTTGTTAAATCATCAGCTTTAGCTCCCTTTATCTATACTTTGTTCTGATTTGGGTTTAAATTTGCTTATAGGGGTTCTCGACAAGCGTGAGGTACAATTTTGACCTCTCTCCAAACCTCTCTCTTTTTAGGAGAGAGGTTTGGAATTTTTCCCCCTTCCCGCTTCGGGAAGGGGGTTAGGTCTATTTGCATACCTGTACCTCACCGGATTGAAAAAGTATAGATATCTATAGCAATCCTAAATCATTCGTGAACAATAAGATCCCCGACAAGAGCATCTCATTTTCGTAAAAAGCCTTGTAAAACCTCACCCCAACCCTCTCCTTGGTAAGGAGAGGGAGCAAGAATCTTATTTCTCATCTGGTATATTTGCAAAACTGAGATGCTCCCATCCCCGACTTCTCTAAGAAGTCGGGGATCTTATGGAATTTTGTATAAAAGCATTGCTACCTTGAAAAATTGTTTCTGCAAATGTCCGCCAAGGTAAAAGTCCAGTCATGAGATATAAAGCATAGGAACTACCCCGTACACCGTGAGAAATCAGTAAAGAAAATACCACTGTAATCCACCAAAAGGATATTCTGATCAAGTTAAACAAGAATGTTTGAAGCTGTACGTTAATGGTATGAGATTTCGCGCAATTGAGCGTTCTACAGGAGTTGATCATACAAAAATCATTTATTGGGTTAAACAAATTGCTCAACAACTTCCAGATGCACCACAAGAAGATGAAATTCCAGAAGTTGGAGAGTTAGATGAACTAGAAACCTTTGTCGGGTCAAAAAAAACAAAATTTGGTTGTGGACAGCCGTAAATCATTTTCATGTTGGCGAAGCCTGCCGAAGGCAAGGAATTTTGGCTTGGGTGCTGGGAGACCATAGTGCAGAAACATTTCAACCACTGTGGGAGATTGTTTGTACTTGGCAGTGCTATTTTTATGTTACAGATGGATGGAAAGTTTACCCCTGTTTTATCTCTCCAGGAGACCATATTGTGAGCAAAACCTATATGACCAGGTTGAAGGAGAAAATACCCATTTACGTCATTACTTAGCACGTTTACATCGCAGGGGGTTAACTGATCCACACTACTGATCGGAAGATGTTCTCTTTTTTGCCCAATCATGTCGCTAAAAATACAGAAACTGTTGTTAAACCACTTGATTGGGTGATTACAATGCCAAAACTCCACATTGCGAATACAACTGCTTGAGATTTGGTCAGATGTGGAATTTTTTTGATCGCTGTTCTGGTCCACTCATTTAATGGCTCATTTTTGACCACTTGCATCCAAAGACAACCCCCTTGAAAGTTAACGATCGCTCTCCCTGAATTTGTGGGTAGAAACCACAAATTCAGTTCGCTATCATACCTTCATTTGGCAACTTTCTTAAACACCTACCCTTGAAAGGGGCATCTTGCCCGCCCTGATTATGCAAATTAAATGCCGATTAGCTTAAAACAGTTTAAAAATCAAGCAGTCACAATATAAGGTGAGTTGATCGCTGTTACACGACCAGCATCTACCAAGGCTTGATATACCATCACAGCTACCTCAGCGCGTGTAGCATCGCGGGTAGGATTGAGTTGTTTGAGATTCGGGTGATTGACAATAATCTGCTTGTCTATAGCTTTTACTACCTCATCCTTGGCATATTCAGGAATTTTTGCTTGATCATCGAAAGTTTTGATGGCGGTTGCACTATCAGCAGATAACTTCAATCCATTCACTAGAGAGACAATCATTTGCACGCGCTGGATATTTTTGTTGGGGCTGAAGCTATTGTCGGGAAAACCAGAGAGAAATAAACCTTGATATGCTTGCTGAATTACCTTGGATGCCCAGAAGTCTGCGGGTACATCTTTGAATTTGATCGCGGGGCGGTTTGGTGATGGGTTGAAAGCTTTTACCAGTAATGCGGCATATTGCGCCCGTGTCATCGTCGCATCGGGTTTAAATGTGCGATCGGGAAAACCATTAACTATCTCCAATTTGACTAATTCCCGAATAAACCCACCTGCCCAATGATTGGCAATATCGGTTAATTCGATAGTAGACGTAGGTATCGGTGTCGGAGTTGGAGTTGGCGTTGGAGTTGGCGTCGGAGTTGGCATCGGTGTCGGAGTTGGAGTTGGCATCGGTGTCGGAGTTGGAGTTGGAGTTGGTGTCGGTATTGGTGTTGGAGTTGGTGTTGGTATCGGTGTTGGTGTCGGAACCGAATTATCTACAAACTCTACGTTTCCCGTGACTTTAGACAGATTTATTTTATTTCCCACAGAAACCAGCTTGTTGGAACTGGTATTTTGCAAATCAAACTTACCGTTATTTTGTAGAGTATTGCCGCCTGGATTATTGGTACTGCCGATATCCGGTAGGGCACTTCCAATTACGGTGATCCCATCGTCAGTATTATTTTCACAGACATTGTTACGCAATACAGGACGAGTGCTGCCAGAGATGACAATTCCAGAACGATTTTCGTAAATTTTGTTATCTCGAAGTAGGGGTGATGCAGTATCACTAATGGCAATGCCAAAACCTGTTTTGAACAAGGTATTATCTTGAATTTGACCTTTAGAATTTTTAGCGATCGCAATCCCATTGGCTGCATTCTGACTGAACACATTACCTAGAATAACTGGGTTAGCCTCACCTGTAGCAAATACTCCCTCCCGCTTACAGTTGGTGAAGGTGCTATTAGCAACAGTAGGAGCAGTTGATTCAATCCACACACCACTACCACGGCTAGCCAGATTTGTGACAGTGACCCCCCGAAGTTCGGCTTTATCCAGCAACACAAATGTGACATTCTGACCCGCAAAAGTACGGCTCAGGTAGTTACCACTTCCTTCAATCAAAATGCGATCGCCTTTGTTGGCTTCATTACCCACCACTGTTACACCAGATGCGATCGTTAGCGGAAAGACTTCACCGCTAACAGCATTGTAATTTCCATCTGCTAGTTGAATCTTGGTGTTATCTTTAGCTACCTTAAGGGATTGGGTAATAGTTTTGAACGGGGCTTGTTGGCTACCAGCGTTGGTATCGCTGCCTGATACTGGATTTACGTAAAAAGTTTGAGCCATATTTATACTTAATAAAACACATAGCTATCCTAGCGCCTTACACTCAACGAATTTGGGCAAAACCTTCTTAAGTTGACACCAATGAGCAATGCTGTGCCCTTACCGCGTCGTCTATTTGCTATGCTTTATTGTTTCATCATCAATTAAATCTTATGTATATTTGCTGGCATCAGTATTTATACGAGACTTTGGGATTTGACATTCAAATTCATCAACAAATTAATAAAAATAATCTTTGCAAGAAAACTTGGTAAACATATTCGTTTTCTCATTGCGGATTTATACGTAGGAACTTAAAGTTTAGAAGTGACGGAAAAAAAATGAAAACCTAAGATTTTTAATTTAATTTCTTTGGTTTAAGTGTCAACCTGATGTGTTCCCTCTTTAACAAGTAATCATGAAATTATCTCTCAGAACTTTATCAATTAGTGCAGCGTTCATTGCTCTTTCGTGCGTAGGTATCAGCCCAGTAGCAGCTTCTCAAATTAACCTACTCGCTAATGGCAGTTTTGAAGATACAATTTTGTCTAATAATAGTTGGGCAACCTATTCCAGTATCAACGGTTGGACTGCAACACCAAACGGCCAAATTGAAGTTCAACGTAATGTAGCTGGCGCTCCTTATGATGGTTTTAACTTAGTTGAGTTGGATAGTCATAATTATGATGCGAAGAAATTTGATGCACAAAATCCCTTGGGTTTCTACCAAGACGTTACAACTGTAGCAGGACAAGACTACACTCTATCTTTTGCCTACTCTGCTCGTCCAAATACAGCCGCCGGAGAGAATGTCTTTAATATCTTGGTTGGTGATCCCAGCAATGTTGGTAACATCCTCACGCAAAACATTTCTGATGGTGCCGGTGGTTCAAATACTGTTTGGTCAATCTTTACTACGACTTTCAAGGCTAACAGTGCATTATCACGGGTGCAATTTAACTATACCGGGCCATTAGATACTTACGGTTCTTATATTGATGATGTGAAGCTGGTAACTGCTGTTCCAGAACCCACTGCAATTACTGGAATCGTTTTAGCTGGTCTGGGATTAATTACTTTGAAAAAGCGCAATGCTTCTAAGAAATCACTAGTGGCATGATTGGGATAAATACTATCCAAACTCATAGTTTTAGATTGCTAAATTAATGTCCATGTTGGCAAATTTATATCAATATTTTCCACGATATAAAATTGTCAATTGGCCATATAATTTGGTAGACAACAGCAGTTAAGCCAGCTAAAGTTCTGATGACGACTTGGCACTTCACGCTGAAACTGTGGTCAAAAAATCAGGAAAAGAACCTGAAGCAATTTGACCAGGAATGGGAAACCAGTAGACCAGAAAAATCTAAAGCTTTACAAACGAATTCCCAGAAATCAGACGAGTTTGATTGGCAAAAAATCTGCGACGCTATGCTGAAAAAGCACAAGAGTCTCAGCACAAATGAGTTGCTGTTTGCTGATGATGAGATGAAATTTGAGTTAAAGGAAATTCATGTCCCTTTAGCATTGGTGGAGCGTACCAAACCGAAGAAGTGCAGCGAGGATATTTCCGCACAAGAAGGTTCACGACTTTACGAACCGAGTTATGAAGAGAAGCAGCGATTTGAACATGAGGCTTTTTTAGAGAAAGTTATCCGTGATGGTGTTGGTAAAATTCAAAGACACCGCATCGCTTTAATTGGGGAACCGGGTGCGGGAAAAACTACTCAGTTGCAAACTATAGCTTTTTGGATATTAGACAATAATCTCGGTTTACCAATTTGGATTTCTTTGGCAGACTTGCAAGGAAAGAGTGTAAAAGATTATCTGCTGCAAGTTTGGCTGGAGGATGCTTTAAAACCAGTAGAAGATGCAACAGAAGAACAGAAAAAGGCTTTCGCAGATTTATTCAAGAATAATCGTGTGTGGTTGTTGTTGGATGCAGCAGATGAAATGTCTTCACTCCAACCATTAACTGAGATTTCCCAGCAGTTGACGGGATGGGTGAAAAATGCGCGGGTTGTGCTGACTTGTCGGGTGAATATTTGGGAAGCAAACGCCGGCGCTTTAGCAGATTTCGAGACGTATCGGTTACTCAATTTTGAATATCCGCAACAAGTGCAAAAGTTTATTGAGAAGTGGTTTCAACCTCGGAACCTCACCCCCCAGCCCCCTCTCCTTATTAAGGAGAGGGGGAGTAACAAGGGGGAACAATTATGGAGGGAGTTAAATCAAGCTGAACGTCAGCGCATCCAAGATTTAGTTAAAAATCCTTTGCGGTTAGCGCTGTTGTGTAGCACTTGGCAAGGTTCAGATCGAGGTTTACCCGAAACTAAAGCCGGACTTTCTCAGCAGTTTGTGGAAGAGGTTTACAAGTGGAAAGAAAACCGCTTCCCTACCACTGAACAGCAGCAAAAGGAATTAAACACTGCGTTGGGACGTTTGGCAAAACGGGCAATTGATCAAGAAACGTCACGGTTTCGGCTACGTCATAAGCTTGTGTGTGAGGAATTAGGCGATCCAAAACAGCAAAATTCTTTATTTTGGTTAGCGTTAAAGTTGGGATGGCTAAATGAAGTTGGACTGGCTGCGGAATCAGCAACGAAAGAGAAAGTTTACGCTTTCTACCATCCCACATTTGAGGAATATTTTGCAGCGTTGGCGATCGCTGATTGGCACGAGTTTCTGAATCATGTTCCCGACAACCCCGCGCTAGGCGTTTATCGCATTTTTGCCCCGCAGTGGAAAGAGGTGATTTTGCTGTGGTTGGGACGTGAAGATGTGGAGAGGGAAGATAGGGAAGAGTTTATTCAGGCGTTGATGGAGTTTGATGATGGGTGCGGAGAATACAGTGCTATTGATAGAGTCACAAGGGGATTTTACGAGTTTCGCGCTTATTTTCTCGCTGCTGCGGGGGTTGATGAGTGGAAAAATTCTTGCAACGCAGATGCTATTGTGGCGGAAATAGTTAAATGGCGCTTTGGTGAGTTTAAGCTTGAACAAAACAAGTGGGTACAATTTCTCACACCAATCCCAGAGGGAGCAGAGACAGCACTCTCTCAGACAAATCGCATAAAAGCGATCGCTGCCTTGGTGGAGTTAATCGGCAAACCACAACTGGATGCTCATACCCGAGGGCAAGCGGCAGAAAGCTTAAAGCAAATTCCCTCTGGCAACCAAAAAGCGATTGCTGCTTTGGTGGAGTTAATCGGCAAACCACAACTGGATGATTTTACCCGAAGGCTAGCAGCAGAAAGTTTAGAGCAAATTGGCTCTGGCAACCAAAAAGCGATTGATGCTCTGGTGGAGTTAATCGGCAAACCACAATTGGATGATTCTATCCGAAGACTAGCAGCAGAAAGTTTAGGGCAAATTGACCCTGGCAACCAAAAAGCGATTGATGCTTTGGTAGAGTTAATCGGCAATCCACAACTGGATCATAATACCGGATGGCAAGCGGCAGAAAGCTTAGGGCAAATTGGCTCTGGCAACCAAAAAGCGATTGATGCTTTGGTAGAGTTAATCGGCAATCCACAACTGGATCATAATACCGGATGGCAAGCGGCAGAAAGCTTAGGGCAAATTGGCTCTGGCAACCAAAAAGCGATTGATGCTTTGGTAGAGTTAATTGGCAATCCACAACTGAATTATTTAACCCAATGGCAAGCGGCATCTAGCTTAGGGCAAATTGATCCTGGCAACCAAAAAGCGATCGCTGCTTTGGTGGAGTTAATCGGCAATCCACAACTGGATGATTCTATCCGAAGCCGAGCGGCATCTAGCTTAGGGAAAATTGGCTCTGGCAACCAAAAAGCGATTGATGCTCTGGTGGAGTTAATCGACAAACCACAACTGGATGATTATATCCGATGGCAAGCGGCAGAAAGCTTAGGGCAAATTGGCTCTGGCAACCAAAAAGCGATTGATGCTTTGGTAGAGTTAATCGGCAATCCACAACTGGATCATAATACCGGATGGCAAGCGGCAGAAAGCTTAGGGCAAATTGGCTCTGGCAACCAAAAAGCGATTGATGCTTTGGTAGAGTTAATTGGCAATCCACAACTGAATTATTTAACCCAATGGCAAGCGGCATCTAGCTTAGGGCAAATTGATCCTGGCAACCAAAAAGCGATCGCTGCTTTGGTGGAGTTAATCGGCAATCCACAACTGGATCATGATAGCCAATGGCAAGCGGCATCTAGCTTAGGGCAAATTGACCCTGGCAACCAAAAAGCGATCGCTGCTTTGGTGGAGTTAATCGGCAATCCACAACTGGATTATTTCACCCAATGGCAAGCGGCAGAAAGCTTAGAGAAAATTATGTTAGAGGAACAGATGCCGAGTGTTGTTACCGTGTTGAAGGATTATTTATCACCTGAAACTTACAAAAATGACTTTGAGCGATTTGATGATAATTGCTACAAAGTTATCTGGAAGTGCGCCCAAAGTATGGTCTACCCAGATTTTCATCAAGTTTGGCATCAACAAGAGAAAGTGAAAAATCGAAAATAGAAAACAAAAATATCGGTGCAACCCTTGTAGAGACGCGATTCATCGCGTCTTCTTCCTTCCCATCATTTACATAGTGAGAATAATTCCGAGTTTTTTGGGTTGGCAATTACATCAATGCAAAGCAATAATTGCATAAATTTTTGTATCAATCAAAGATGTAATCATGAATAATGATGAGCTTCAAGCAAAAAACAACAAACCTAAATACAAAGGTAAATATCGAATTGATTCAACACGTTTGCCAGCATGGAGTTATGCTAGCAATGCCGGATATTTCGTTACTATTTGCACCGACGGTAAAAAATACTTTTTTGGTGACGTTGTGGAGGGTGAAATGCAGCGATCGCCAATTGGAGAAGTTGCTCATAAATTGTGGTACGAGATTCCTAATCATTTTTCTAATTGCCAGATAGATTCCTTTTGCGTCATGCCTAATCATATTCATGGAATTTTGGTTATTAATCAAACACAAGAAGGAGACGCGGTGAATCAAACACAACAAGAAGACGCGGTGAATGCCCGAACACAGGAAGAAGACGCGATGAATCGCGTCTCTACAAGGGGGGATGGTCAACGGGGTGGGGTTACTGGGTTGTTTAACCCGATGTTGTCTAAAAATTCCCTTTCTAACATTATTAGGTGGTACAAAGGACGATGTACATTTGAAATTAATCAAATATATGAAGGTTTTGGATGGCAAGGAAGGTTTCATGACAATATAATTCGTAATGAATTCGCCCTCGACAAAATTAGACAATATATTATCAATAACCCAATCAATTGGGAACGCGATCGCGAACAACCACCCCATCACCCCTTGTAGAGACGCGATTCATCGCGTCTTCTTGTGTTTGATTCATCGCGCCTAGTACTATTGACGGGTATAACGATGTTTCACCCCAATGGGGAAATATTCAAAATCACCCATTGGAGCTAATGTAACTTGTGGTGTTTTATATTCTACGGGAACATAATTAGCAAACTCGCTATTTAGGCGTAGCAGTTGTGAAAGAATAGAAGATGCGATCGCTTCTTTTTTCTCTTCACTACCCTCTACTCCTGGTGCTAACTCCACAACCACAAATAAAAATCGATTCTTATCTGCATCTTCTTTCACCTGCAACACGAATTTACCCGTCACCCATTCTTGAATTATTGGTTGTTCTAATCCCACCGTCACATTTTCGGGATAGATATTTGCACCAAAGTAGGAAACTGTAAAATTAGAACGACCGAAGACATAAACGAAAGGTAGCTGATGAATACCTCTAGGTGATTGTTGAGTGTCAGAACGGAGATGTTCGAGCGGATTAAATCCCCATTCTGCTAAAAATTGCAGCATGGCATCATAATTAATTATCCCGCCAGTATCCAAGATGTCATAACGCACTAAGGGAATACCGTTATCTCCTGAAAACAGCAATCCGCCATCGTGAACTTCAAAAAAGCGACTGCAAGGATCATATTGTACTAGCGTGGGTAAACGCGATTCCCCAAATAAAGCTCTAGCTGCATCGGGATTTTCTGCCAGAAAACGGCGAATGCAGATACTTAACGGTGTTTCATTACCCAAAACTCCTGCATCCGCAGTGCCGTAAAGTGATGCAAAATCATAACAGGGATTTTGTGAACCAACTCTTTCACCAACTAAACTCCGCCATTCTTCACTAAATACTTCTCCCGCCATCACTAATTTAATCTGATATTGCTGCCACTCCACACCATGAGCGATACCAGTATCAATCACATCTTTTAAAAATGGTGGATATCCCAATAACACCACTTGCTCAAACGCTGAACCAAGTTCCTCGACAATTCGCAAAATTTCTTCTTTGTTATTACCAGGAGTAATTACAGTGATGGGATAACCTTTGCTAGCAAGATAACGACAGCAATTAGTAGTGAATATTCCACCTACCCAAGTGCCTAAAGTGAAACAAATCACTGCTAGGGTACGTCGAGTATCTGCATAAAAACTATCGTGAAAAATCTGTTCAAAGCGTATGGCGATTTGGAGTTCATCTGTGAAAAAACGGGGCCAAAATGTCGGTTTACCACTGGAACCTGATGAAGCAGCTATCATGTCGCAGGCTTCTAATTGGCCGTTGCGGCACAAGTCAGCTAAAGGATAACGCAGTATATAATTTTGTTTAGCGATCGCTGGTAGTTTTTGAAACTCCTCCAAGGTTTGAATAGTCGCGGGATTAATTTCCCTTTCTGCTAAAAAAGCCTTGTAGGCTGGTACATTAGCCGCCACATCATGGAATAAACTCAAAGCTGCCGAAGTTTGAGTGTTGAGATGCCGTTGCAGTAACGTTTCTAAGGGGATAGACAAAAAATCTTCAAATGCTTTAATTGCTCGCTGCTGTTGTGATTTGCAGTTCATGACGCTTGTTGTTTATCGTGAAGTAGAACCAACACCGTTAAAAGAATTCGTAATTCGTAATGACGCTCTCTTACGAGACGCTGCGCGAACGCAGACTCGCTTTCCCGTGTCCCTAACGTAATTTGTAGGATATCCGAAAATGAGGGTATGCGCGTTGTAGTCACTCAATAAAACCTTAATTTATCCTTGGGCACCATGCAGCTCTATTGCAGTAAACAACACACAAATAATGGTAGTAACCGCTTTTGTACCCATTGCGGTGAGCCATTACCTCTTGCTGTGGGGCAGGTTGTGGATAATCGCTATCAAATTATCCGTCATCTAGGGCAGGGCGGCTTTGGACGCACCTATTTGGCGGAGGATATAAATAAATCTCATCAAACATGTGTGCTGAAGGAATTTGCACCCCAAGTACAAGAACAGCAAGATTTACAAAAAGCTAAAGAGTTATTTGAGCGAGAAGCGAATGTCCTGAAAACACTCCAGTATCCACAAATTCCGCGTTTTCACGCCTCGCTACAAGTGAAGATAGGCACTAAGGATTTTTTCTTTCTAGTGCAAGATTATGTGGATGGTGACAATTATTACCAATTATTAGAACAACGCAAGAGTCAAGGAAAAACTTTCAGCGAAGAGGAAGTAATCACGCTACTGCAACAGATTTTACCTGTGTTATCCTACATCCACTCACGAGATGTAGTTCACCGTGATCTCTCTCCCGATAATTTGATTTGGCGGCGTTCTGATAATCTGCCAGTGCTGATTGATTTTGGTGGTGTCAAGCAATTGCCAGCTTCTCAAGGTTTTTGGCGGACTAAGTTGGTTGGAAATAACACTTTACTAGGTAAAAAAGGCTACGCTCCAGAAGAACAGCTACGGCAGGGAAAAGCCTTTTTTAGTAGTGATTTATATTCTTTAGCGGTGACGACATTGGTGTTGCTCACAGGTGAAGAACCGCAAAAATTATACGACAGCTATCAGGGAATTTGGGCATGGGGAAAGGAAATCCGAGTTAGTCCCCAACTGGAAGCGGTGTTAAAAAAGATGCTGGCTTATAAACCGAGCGATCGCTACCAACGAGCCGAGCAAATCCTCAAAGATTTACCATCGCCAACTGCTAGTAAACCCACAGGTAATTATATTACCACTAAGATCAAGACGATGGTAGTTGCTCCAGGAAGACAACGCGCCAGTGCTATTGTGAGTAGATTCCAGAGCAAAACGCAAGCAATCGCTAAACCGATATCTTGGCCTGTTTGGATTCGCCCTTTTGTGATGAGTTTAGGGGGAACAGCTTTAGTTGGATTAACTTTGGCTATGGGAAATGCTGTTATTCGGAGCGTATCTTCAATCACTATCCCATCAATTTCATTACCACAAATTCCCCAATTCCCAAATCCGCTTGGTAAACCAGTCAGTGACAAAGGAAAAAATCGTCAACTCCAAGAAATTAACAGTCGTCGTCAACAGCTAGAAATTACTGAAGGATTTTTTATTCCTTTCGTAGATAATTTATTTTATACAAAAAAACCGGAATTAAAGGGACGTAGCTTGACATCTAAACCTGAAGATGCTGGTTTACGAGATGAATGGTCTGGTGTCGCTGACGATTTATTAAATAAACTGGAACAGGCTGATCTCAGTACAGTATCTCGTCGTAAACTGGGTAAATATACTGCACAAAATTACGAAATATGGAGACGACAAGCGCGATCGGGGCAGTTTGGGAATTATACAATTGATCAACTGAACAAAGACACAAATGAAAAATTTGATCAGTTGTTTCCTAGTCAGCAGCGTGGGAAACTGAATCAACAGACTTTTGGCCAAATTTGGTATGCGATCGCAGCTGATCAACTCAGTAAAGTCCAATCTGGCAAGTAAAGAAACTAAGGACTGGGGAAGAATCATTAATAACAAATGACAAATGACAAACGACAAACATGAGTTATAGTATCCAACCGGGACTAACTTTAGGCGATCGCTATCTAATTGTGCGTCAAATTGGTCAAGGTGGCTTTGGACGTACTTATTTAGCTGAAGATGCCAACCGTTTCCGCGAACTTTGTGTTTTAAAAGAATTTTCCCCCCAAGTTCAAACCGCTTACGTTGTCCAAAAAGCTGAAGAACTGTTTGAGAGAGAAGCGAGTGTTCTCTATAAACTGCAACATCCCCAAATTCCCCGCTTCCGGGAACTGCTTCGCCTGAACTTAGGGGGCAAAGAATATCTATTTTTGGTGCAAGATTATGTGGAAGGGGAAACTTACAACTCGTTGTTAAATGCCCGGATACAACGGGGTTTGCGCTTTACAGAAGTAGAAATACGCCAATTGTTGCAGCAAATTTTGCCAGTGTTGGAATACATCCACTCACTAGGAGTAATTCACCGAGATATTTCTCCAGATAACTTAATGCTTCGCACTGTTGATCAACTACCAGTGTTAATTGATTTTGGTGGCGTCAAACAAGTAGTAGCAACCGTTGCTTCCCAATATTATCAACCCGGTGTAGTTGCACCTCCCCCAGCACCAACCCTATTAGGTAAAGTAGGATTTGCCCCCCCAGAACAGATGCAAACTGGGTTAGTATCTCCCCACAGCGATTTGTATGCAATGGCCGCAACAATGGTGGTTTTACTGACAGGAAAACAACCCCAAGAATTAATTGATCCCTACACTCTCAGCTGGCAGTGGCAACGGGAAGTTAGCCTGAGTCAAATTTTGGCACAGGTATTAGATAAAATGCTATCTGCCAGACCAAGCGATCGCTATCAATCAGCCCGTCAAGTACTCCAAGCCCTCAACCCGCCCTCAGTTAACTATCCCCCAACTCAATACCCCACTCCACCAGATCCCACATCTGCCACCTTCGCCATCTCTCCACCTCCGCCATCCCACTCATCTTCTCCCCCTCCCTCCTGGTGGACACCAATAAAAACCTTCCTAGTGGCGGCGGCAGTAGCTGGTAGTGTTGGATTAATTTGGTGGGGAATGAATAGTAGGCGCGATATAGGGGAAGTCAAACCTACTCCTACAGCCAGCCCAATTCCAACCAGTGAACAACCAACTGATCCCTTAGCGCAATATTCGCCAGCAGAACGGGAACGCAAAGAAAGATTAAGCGATCGCCGTCAACAATTGGGTATTGATGAGAAGTTCTACATTAACTTGGTGAATCAAGTTTTTTGGGACAGAAATCCCAGTTTACGGGGACGCACTCTCAGCAACGGTACCGAAGATGAGAATTCGCGGGCAAAATGGGATAAAACAGCCTCAGAATTGCTGGAAAAGCTAGCGCCACTGAGTTCAAAGACACGTCAAAAACTAGGAACTTACACAACTGCTGAACGCGAACGCTGGAAAGTAGAAGTCAACAAAATCAATGTTGGTAGGCGTTCTTTGTATGATTTGGGAGATGCTGCTTTCTTAAATGTATTCCCCGAACAGCGTGGTAAAAATTTCCGAGATCAGCCCATTATTGGACAAGTTTGGTACGGTTTTGTTAGCGATCGACTCAGTGCGATCGTCGGCGGTAGCGCTTTCGAGAAACTTGTCTTTGATCCGGGCGCTACTGGCAAAACAGTTAGCGGTACTCTCCAACCTGGAGGTGGTAAAGTATTTATTGCTGGACTTGCCAAAGAGCAATCTCTGGAATTGAAGCTAGAAGCAAATTTCCAAGTTTTGTTATCAGTCTATTCACCTTCTGGCAAAATTCAATTTTTAGAAGATTCTACCCAGCGGACTTTGTCAACTAAATTACCAGAAAAGGGATTTTACGAATTTGTCCTAGTTTCCACAGCATCGAAACCACTAGATTATCAACTCAGCATTACAGTGGAAAATCCCACTCCTCCCCCATTGCCAATACCAACGCCAACTCCTACACCAACGCCAACTCCTACACCAACGCCAACTCCTACACCAACGCCCACGGAAACACCCACACTTACACCAACTCCCACGCCAACGCCAACGCCAATTTCTACACCAACTCCTACAGAAACCGCCACACCTGAACCGACACCGACGCAACAGACAACGCCTAAGTAGAGAGTTATTTATTTTTGAATTTTGAATTTTGAATTGTTAACAAATTCTGGGGGTCTAAGTAAAGAGCTTCTAACAAGCGGCAAGTTTTGTGGCGGGGTCTAAATCCCCTATGCATTACTTATATCATGTCCGCATAATTAGTTATGCTAACCACAGTCATTACACCGACTTCTTAATCCCCTCCTTGCTTGCGGGGAACTCGGTGCCGCCTCTGGGGATTAGGGGCAGAGAGACAAAGCGTAGCTTTGGCGGGGTGGGGTTCTTCGGGTTTAATAAGCAATCAAGCGGACATGATACTAATTACGAATTACGAATTACGAATTAAGTATTGTCCACAACCCCTAAACGCAACGCAATCCGCTTGTATTTCGTTGCATCATAGGGTGTACCTCTGTGCATTACCTGTGAGTTGTCCCAAAAAATAATATCTCCTGGCTGCAAAACATGGGAGTAGACTGGTGTGCAGTCTAGAACAGTCCCAAACAAATCCTCCCAGAAACGTTTTGCTTCCTTTGGTCTATCTTCCATACCAACTGCGATCGCAGTGTCCGAACCTAGATATAATCCTTTTTTACCAGTGACTTTGTGAGTAGACACAATGGGATGCACTTTCCTCGGTACATCAGTCTCTACATTAGTATTCTTAGAAAACATTGGTGGTGAGTGATACATCGACATCTGCTCTAACTGCTGCTGATGTTGACGATCTAAATTATTATAAGCTTCTACCATGTCGAGAAACTCTGTAGTATGGGGCTGCCCATTTACACCTTCCGCAGCCACTTCCACACTATAAAGCATCACAACATATAGTGCATTCATATCCAGTCCCTCTGTGCGGGGGACACCATCTTTATCATGATGCCATTCCCAAGCAAACTTCCCTACTGGTGTTTGAGTAGGTCCCTTGGGATTACCCAAGATACTCACACATTGGCTTTGGAGGTCTGGACTAATATCGGGATCTAATGTTTTGGTTTTGGAATAGCCAAACATTAAGTCACCAAAGGTCTTTCTGGCAAATTCTTCTAACTGCTCTGCGGTGAGGTGTTGCTGTCTAACTACCACAACGCCATGTTTCCAAAGTGATTCCTTTAATTCACGCGACTCTAGATTTGTGAGATTGCTAAGATTGCAACCCCGCAGGACTTCAACTCCGAGTCTTGGTTGGTGTTTAGTTATTGGAGTCATTGCTATGCAACTATTTTTGGAGCAAACTATTCCGATCCCAAATAATTATATAAAATTTATGTAAAGTTTAAGTGTAATTAAGCAAAAAAGTTATGGATTAATATATCAATTAAACTTATCTATTTCACAATGTATTTTTTAATATAAGATTATTATTTTTTAAAAAAAGATATTGTTTACCAAAATATCTGACATTGAAATTTAACTTAACAACTATCTCGTGTTCATCGGAAAAATATCGCAATGTTCACCAAAAAAATCAGTCAGTTCAAACAATAATTAATTCAGAATTACACATATATTTGAATATCTTATCAATCGCACTTATTAAGATTTTAAATTTCTGGTAAAGAAGTTGATGTAACCTCGTACTTCATGGTAATTAAATAATTACAGCGTCGGTTCAAAAAAGTTGAGAAAAAGAAGCAAAATATTTGACCTAATTACTTACCATTTTGGTAATCAATTAAGAAATTTTCAAAAAATAACTTATCTAATTTTGTAGAGTAGGCATCTCGTTTGCTTGCAACAAAAGGCGGACTTTTAGGGTCAGCCCACAATCAGTAATTGGATATTTTTCTTTAGAACTTTCTAACCAAATAATTAATGTTTTCTAATTTAGATTACGCAAATGGCAAGTAATCTATAAAGGACTATTTATTAGTTCTTTGACTAAGGCTGAACTTACGTATTAGTGAAAATTTAGGAGAGATAATATGGCATTTATTTTCGGCACTACAGGTTCTGATACGAGAAATGGGACTTCGGGAAATGACACGATAGTTGGTTGGGCTAGTGGTGGTAATGCCAATAGTACCTCTGGTAACGATACGTTGAATGGTTTGACTGGTAACGATTCCCTCGCAGGTGGGACGGCGAACGACAGTCTAATCGGTGGAGATGGAAATGACACACTTGATGGCGGCACAGGAAACGACACTCTAATCGGTGGTGCAGGTAGTGACACCTTCAAGGGCAGTCAGGGTAACGACAGCATTAATGGCGGAGATGGCATTGATACCGCAGACTACAGTCAACTAGGTCAAACCATTACCTTGTCAGGTGTCGGAACCATTCAAAAAGCTGGGGGATTGGGGCAAGACCAACTCTTTAAGGTAGAAAAGATTATTGCTAATGCTAATGTTGCCAACAACACCATAAATGCATCCCAATCTTTGCCTGGGGTATCTATCACCGTTAACCTACAAACCCAAAGTTTGGCTGTCAATAAGGTTCCTGGTTTGGGAACATTGTCATTTACTGCGGTCAACTTTGATAATGTCATCGGCACAAATGCAAATGACAGCATTGTTGGCGACAGCCAAAATAACCAATTATCCGGTAATAATGGCAATGACACACTTGATGGCGGCACAGGTACTGACACCTTGAATGGGGGAGCAGGAAACGACACTTACATCATTGACGGTGCTGTTGACACGATTATAGAGGCCGCTAATTTAGATATAGATATCGTCCGGTCTTCTATTACCTACACACTAGTTGCGAATGTGGAGAATCTGAGGCTGACCGGAACTAGCGCCATCGACGGGACAGGTAACAGTCTTGACAACTTCCTCTTTGGTAATATTGCTAACAACACTCTGAATGGCGCAGGAGGCAATGACACACTAGATGGTAATTTCGGCAATGATATCCTCAATGCTGGCAACGGCAATGATAGTCTACAGGGCGGACCCGGCAATGACGTACTCAATGGGGGGTCTGGAAACGATATCCTCATCGGTGTTTTCCCCGGTAGTCCGCTTCCACCTGGATTAGGAGAAACTGATAGCTTGACTGGTGGGGCTGGGGCAGATAGATTTATCCTGGGGGACGCTGCAAATGTTTTCTACGACGATAACAACACTACAAGTTCTGGTTTTGGAGACTTGGCTACTATTATTGACTTCGACTCTAGTCAAGATCGAATTGAACTCAAAGGATCTCCACAGGACTACCTCCTGCAAGTTGCTGGAAGCAATACACAAATATTCTTAAACAAACTGGGAGCAGAGCAAGATGAGATCATAGGTGTTGTGCAGGGAGTAGTCGGTCTCAGCCTTGATAGTGACAACTTCACTTTTCTATGAGCGGGAAAATGCTCGCTGTTTAGCGGTTTTGGGACTTTATTGCAATTTAAGATTATTTTCGTAATGTAGAAGCATTTAATCAAAGTCTGTTAGTAAATCTGGTTGGCGATAATGCTGGAAAAGTCGGGTAATTTGCGTTGGCGTTACACGTCCGATGGAAAGTTTTGGTAACGCATCTTCAGAAAAAAAAGCTACTTCTTCAGTTTCAATACTTGATGATGCAGAACCACCGATAATTTCACAGTGAAAAAACAGCTTATAGACATAAAAAGGTAATGGTGGATGTCCCTGTTTGTTTCTGTCATAGACTGCTAAGAGTTTGATAGCGCGTGCTTGATATCCAGATTCTTCATATATTTCTTTTACAACTACCTGACTGGGTGACTCGCCAACATCAGCCCATCCACCAGGCAAACTCCAGCAGCCGTCAGCTTTTTCTTTGACTAACAATATAGTATCATCCCGAAAAATTGCTCCTCGCACATCAACTTTGGGAGTTGCATATCCTACTTCACGGCTAAATAAATCGAGGACATAGCTGTGTTCTACATTTGAGTAAGTCGCCATAATTTCCGTGGCGATCGCTCGTAATTGTTTGTAGCGTTCGATATCATAAACATTCTCAGAATAAGTCAAACCATTTTGAGCGATCGCTTGTAACTTTTGCGCCCATTCCAGCCATTTAGTTTCCACAGTTTTTCCCAAGTTTGTGTAAGTTAGTGTAAGCAAGTACCTGATTCATAAATTTTATTTGACGATGCTTCTTAGTCCATCTCGAAAAATCTGAAAACTTCTAGAGAGGTTGTTTTCTACATCCATGTGCGGAGAAACTTTCTCAGCAAAGTCGATTTTTTGTAAACCTGTCTCATAGCCATATTTTTTTAGGATCTTATTTAGTTGCTCCCATGTACCACCTTTGATAGTATCTGGATTCCGAAATTTGGCTTGCTGGGATAAAGAAACAGGAATCTTTTCATATTCAGCCCTAATTGCTGTCACATCACCTATAAACCATGACTCCAGTTCTTCTACAGCAATTCGATGAAGAACAATATTTCCTTTGTGTTTAGTCACAACACTGCTAGCATCACAAAGTTTCCTCTTTAATTCTTGACAATCACATCTATCTTTATCTACTAAAATCACGATCCGCCAGTCATCCTGCACAGAGTTAGCATAAGCTCTCATCCGCTCAGGTAATCTTTTTAAAAGTCTAGCTTTATTTTGAAAGTTATGAATTTTCAGCGTATGAGTATCACCTATGATTTTAGGGACAATAAAATTTAAAGCAACTTCAGTTGAAGGTTCTTCTACTAAAAACTCTATATGCATAATTGCTACTACTAGTAAGGTAATCCTCTAAGATATCCCTCAGACCACAGATCACCTAAGCCTGCTTGGGATTCTATAAAATGTTTAGCATCATGGATTTGGTCAGCCCTTGTAACAGTTGCATAACCCTTATCATCGCGTTGGAAAATCCAGAGTTGTCTAGCATCTTTTATTGTGTTAACAAAAAATTGGGAGTGGGTAGAAACAAAGACTTGTGCGCGTTGCGAGTAAGCCTGAGCTTCCTCACTTAAAGAATCAAGAAGTCGATGGTGCAGTCCATTTTCTGGCTCTTTGATGCAAAGTAATTGAGGAGGATTAGGGTCATTTAATAATATCAAATATGCCAGTAATTTTAGTGTGCCGTCTGAGGAAAACCTTGCTAGGAATGGTTTAGTAAAAGGTGCATCTTTAAACAAAAGAGCCAGTCTGCCATCAATTGTTGGCTCCGATTCCACTTTTTCTAACTGGGGAACACGGCTAGCCAGTAACTTCAAAATTTTGGATAAAACTTCTTGATGTTCATCAGCAAGATATTGAACTACATTGGCAATATTGTCTCCTTCACGAGAGAGATGTTCCATTGCACCAGCAGTCGCTAGCTGACGAGCTTGATCTGGGATGAAATAAGAGAGAAACCATCCCTCAATAAAACGGCGCAAACTAGCAATGCGTGGGTTATCTGATAATTGACCTATAGTTTTAATAGCCAGAGAACTGGGGTCATCCATTTGATAGTGAATTCTTTTATCATTAATTTCTGGATCTTCACCACTAATTACTTCACCTCCCCCATTTTCAAACTTAAGAAAATCAAATGGTTGTCCACGAGAACCGCGCTTCCATTTGAGAGTTTCTCTTGAAACAATTGGCGCTCCATTTTGTAAAGCAATAGCAACTGTATAGGTGATTTTAGAAGATTTATTATCTTCACGATACTTAATTAAAATTTCAATCTCTTGACCTTGACAATTACGGGAGATGACTTCTTGAAATCTTCCTCGCTTTTCTAACGCTTTGCGAACATTAGTAGTTAGGCAATCTGAAAGAAAACCTATCACATCAAAAAAAGTAGTCTTGCCACTACCATTAGGACCAAGGAAAACGGAAAATGGTTTGATATCTTTTAGGGTGATATTTTGGAGAACTCTATAGTTTTTGACTGAAATTTCTTCAATTCTTGCCATTAAAAAATCACTTCCATAAATTTGGTCACATGGTTGCAAAAATATTAACAAAAATAGTAAGGGCACAGTATCCCGTACCCTTACTAAATTTGCAATCAATTAGCTGATGTTAACAATAGCTTAAGAGCTAACTTTCTTAAGCATCATCTAAAGCCGCAATTCCAGGTAATACCTTACCTTCAAGTAACTCCAAACTAGCGCCGCCGCCGGTGGAGATGTGGCTCATTTGGTCGGCTAAACCAACCTTTTCCACAGCCGCTACTGAGTCACCGCCGCCAATGATGGTAGTTGTGCCAGTTTTGCTAATTTCGGCGAGGGTATGAGCGATCGCTTCCGTACCTGCGGCAAACTTATCAAACTCAAACACACCCATCGGCCCGTTCCAAATTACCGTTTTGGTATCTGCAAGGGCATCTTGAAAAACTTTCACCGAGTCAGGCCCAATATCCAAACCCATCCAACCATCTGGGATATTCTCAATGCTAACGGTTTGAGAATTGGCATCTGGGGCAAAGTTATCTGCTACAACCACATCTGTAGGTAACAGTAAGCTGACACCACGTTCTTTAGCCTTAGCTTCCAAAGACTTCGCTAGTTCCAGCTTGTCTTCTTCTACCAACGACTTACCGACATTCAAACCACGCGCTTTGTAGAAGGTGAAAATCATCCCACCGCCAATGATCAGCTTGTCGCACTTCTCCAGCAACGTTTCAATCACGCCAATTTTGCTGGAAACCTTGGAACCGCCAATAATTGCCGCCAAAGGACGTTGGGGATTTTCAATGGCGTTTTGCAGATATTGCAATTCCTTCTCAACCAAATATCCAGCCACAGAAGGGCTGAGGAATTTAGTCACACCTTCAGTAGAAGCATGGGCGCGGTGTGCAGTACCAAAAGCATCATTTACATAAAAATCAGCATTAGCTGCCAATTTTTTCGCAAATTCTGGGTCGTTTTTCTCTTCTTCTTTGTAAAAACGGACATTTTCCAGTAACAGCACTTGGCCATTTTGCAGGGCGCCAACTTTAGCTGCAACTTCATCGCCAATGGAGTCATCAGTTTTAATGACTTCTTGCCCCAGTAACTCCGAGAGACGCTTGGCAACGGGAGTTAGACGTAATTTGTCATCCACACCTTTGGGACGCCCAAAATGGCTGGCGAGAATGACCTTAGCACCCTTCTGCGTCAAATCTTTGATGGTTGGTAGAGCGGCGCGAATGCGAGTATCGTCGGTAATGTTGCCTTGATCATCCACAGGCACATTAAAGTCAACCCGCACTAAGGCACGTTTCCCAGATATATCAGCCGCAGATAAACTTGCTAAACTTTTTTTTGACACACCAAACTCTCCTGATTGCCTTTTTGTTATTGTTTTGAAAGTAGAACCATCCAGATTTTACCGGAGTCAGGGGTGCCCAAGTGACAGAAATGTTTAAGACAGTACTATTTCCTATTGATCAAAGCCGAGAAACGCGGGAAGCTGCTGACGTTGTTACCAACGTAGTCAAAAAGTACGGCAGTCGCTTGGTGCTGCTGTCTGTGGTAGAAGAACCGCCAAAAGATGCGCCTAGTGCAGATCCGATGGTGTCACCAGAGGTAGTTGCTAAACTGCTGGAAAATGCCCAATCTTTATTTTCTGGGCAAGGAATTCAATCCGAAACCCTGGAAAGGCAAGGCAAACCAGCTTTTACTATCTGCGATGTCGCTGATGAAATCGGGGCCGATTTAATCATCATGGGCTGTCGAGGGCTAGGCTTGACTGAAGAGGGAGTAAGTGATAGTGTCACCACTCGCGTGATTAACCTTTCCCCTTGCCCAGTGCTGATTGTCCCTTAGGTTTTATAGGAGCGATCGCTTCTAGTATAGATATACGCTCTCGTATCCACCAAGAGTGCGATCGCTACGGCGGGCTATTCGGTGTCGCTAACTCTGATTATTTAGGCTTAAACTCCGTATACTTGCCCCCTAAACCTTCTACAATCGTGCGTGTATTGGCAATTAACATTCCCTCATAAGTTTCGCCCTCTGTGCCCTTTTCTCCCAAACCATCAGCAAACAATTCTCGGTCTGAAACCTTAACTTTTGCCTCTTTTGCTACCGCTTGAATTAGTTTAGGATTAATCGTTATTTCCGCAAAAATCGTCGGCACACCCTCTTTTTGAATAACCTTTGATAATGCACCTACTCGTGCAGGTGTCGGCGCTTCTTCTGTGCTAATGCCCCCTAGTGCCACTTCAATGGGAATTCCATAAGCTTTGGAATAGTAACCAAAAGCATCATGGGTGGTGACTAATTTGCGTTGCTTGGGTGGAATTGTGGCAATCTGTGATTTTATCCAGGTGTCTATCTGGCTGATTTCGTTTGTTAATTTTTGGGTGTTGCTGGTATAAGTAGCAGCATTATTTGGAGCTACCTTTGCTAATTCTTGGGAGATAGTTTGAGCTATAGCTATCCCATTCTGGGCATTGTGCCATACATGGGGGTCGGTAACAGTTTTACCATCATCCTCAAACTGCTGGGGTTTGGGGACTGCAACTTCATCTACAGCCACTTTGGGAGCAGAATTTGAAGTTGCTTTAATTAATTTGATTAAACCAGGTTCAAAATTGTAGCCACCATAGAGAATTAACTTAGCCTGCTCAATTGCTTTGCTATCCTCCGGCTTTGGTTGGTATACGTGCGGATCTGAACCGGGATCGATTAAGCATTTCAGGTCAATTGTATCGCCTGCGATTTCTTTAGTTAAGCCACAAGCAACAGTGTTGGTGGCGACTACTAACGGGCCTTTAGCACTAACTTCTGCAACAAGTGAAGTACCTGTTTGGGGAGCCGCCACATTATTAGGAGGCGTGGGAGTCGATTGACTGGTTTCTGATGTCGTACTACATCCAAGTACTCCCCATGTTAAGGCAAGAGCCGCTAAGGATTTCAATCGTAGTTTGTAAGATATCATAAATCTGATTGCTTTAGTTATAGTGATTATCATTATCATATAAATGGTAAATTTATGTTAGAAGTTAAACATTTAGCTGTAAATTACCGAGGAGTGACGGCGGTTGAGGATGTCAGTTTCCGCTCCTTACCGGGACAAATTGTGGGTGTAATTGGCCCAAATGGTGCTGGTAAAAGCACAATGGTGAAGGCAATTTTGGGCTTAGTACCAACGGCGAGTGGAGTTGTCAAGTTTCGATCTCGCGCTTTGAAACAACAATTAAGTTCTGTTGCGTATGTACCGCAGCGATCGCAAATAGACTGGGATTACCCGATCACAGTTTGGCATGTGGTGCTGATGGCGCGGACTGTGCATACTGGCTGGTTTCGCACACCTTCACGATCCTCTCAAGAAATAGTTAAAGATGCTTTGGCAAGGGTGGGGATGTTAGAGTTGCGATCGCGTCAAATTGGAGAATTATCAGGCGGACAGCAGCAGCGAGTATTTTTAGCAAGAGCTTTAGCACAACAAGCCGAATTATTATTTTTCGATGAGCCATTTGTCGGAGTTGATAAAAAGACCGAAGCCGTCATGTTTGATGTGTTTGAAGAACTAAAATCTCAAGGCAAGATTTTGCTGATAATTACTCATGATTTAGGAACAGCTTTGACAAAATGCGATCAATTACTATTATTAAATAAACAAATAATTGCTAATGGTTCTATGAAAGAAGTAATGACAGCAGATAATATTCAACGCGCTTATGGAGGTAGTATATTTCTATTTAACAGGGAAGTAGTTTAATGTTAAATTGGCTAATTGAACCCTTAAGTTTTGAGTTCATGCGCGGAGCGCTCACTACGGCAATTCTACTAGGAGTTCTTTGCGCTGTTGTCGGTAATTATCTCATTGTTCAACGCATGGGAATACTGGGAGATGTAATTGCTCATGCAGTTTTGCCAGGACTGGCTATAGCTTTTTTCTTAGGGATTGATATTTTCTTAGGTGCTTTTATCTGCGGAACTCTCAGCACCTTTGTAATTGCTTGGATTCAATCTCAATCCCGCATTAAAGTTGATGTAGCAATGGCGTTAGTTTTTTCTGGCTTTTTAGCTTTGGGTATCATGTTGATTACTTTATTGAAAAGCAAATTAGACCTGCATGAATTTTTATTTGGCGATATTTTGAGCGTAACCACAGATGATGTGAAGCGGACTGTAATTATCACAGTTGTTGTCTTGCTTTTAATTAAACTATTTTACAAAGAATTGTTATTTTACACCTTTGACCCACTTGGCGCTCAAGCGAGTGGTTTACCGATTAATTTGATTCATTTTGCCTTAAATGGTGCTATTACTTTGACGATTGTTGCTAGTATGCAAACTGTGGGCGTAGTTTTAGTTGTTTCACTACTGATTGGCCCAGGAATTACAGCTTATTTATTAGTAAAAGAGTTACACCAAATGATGCAATTAGGCGCAATTATTGGTGTGATTAGCAGCGTAACTGGAATGTATATTAGTTATTATTTAAACGTCCCATCAGGCGCTGCGATCGTTTTAGTTGTTTCCGTCCTATTTTTATTAGCATTATTTTTTAGTCCTACCCAAGGAATTTTGACCAGACCAGAAATGGCTGATCGAAGAGCTAGGTTTCTTAGCCAGTTCAAATTTAAAAAGACGAAGTGAGCTAGTGCATTCCTGAGCCACCCCGTTGAGCGGATGAAGGTGTCGCCTTGCGTCGGAATCTTCTGAGAATCTCTTGAGCGTCACCCGGAGGGTGATTCATACCGGCTGATCCAATCTCAATTCCTGTCAGTAGATCACAAAGTTTTTTAGAAGTTATACCACAGGCAATACGGTAGTGATCGCTCTATTACGAATGCTGAATACTCCTTCTTCACGAGGGCACAAACCCTTGTTTTCCGTTAACTTCCAAAAGTTTGTGATCTACTGAATGTTTACAGCAGATTGCAACAAGCGCCTCTGTACAGATTATTGTAAGGGCACAACATTGTTGTGCCCCTACCCTGTATACCTCATTTACCTGAAAAACGCTGTATTTGCCTAATAGCTTAAAAGCGATAGTTGCGATCGCGCACCCACATACTAACTGGCACTGCTTTACCCTGTGGATCTACTTTCGCCTTCACCACAATGGGTGGTATTTGTCCCCTGCGGGCGCGTTGGGCTTGTAAGTCGTTCCTAATCTGCCGCCGTTGGTTTTCTTTGATGTAATATGTTTCCAAGCCGTAATTAACAGAGCCATCCTGATAAACACCTTTTAAGGCTACCTGATTGGCTCTAAGAGTTGTGGGGCGATCGCTACTTACTCGTAACGGTCTCCAAGCTCTAGGAACACCACGACCAGAGGATAATTGCTCTTGCAAAGTCACGTAGATGTTGGTTCCTTCAGGCAATCTTCTACCACTCCCACGACCTTTGCTGACTAACGTCTGCCAACCAGATAGTCTGCTCAAATTTGCGGTACGGGATATGTTGTAATCTAACGCTAAGGTGTTACCTTGCAGCAGATTATTAGGGTTTACAGGTACGGTTTGCAAAATCACCGTTTTGCCCGCCACATCTGTATAAAGCGCTTGGGCTGGTACTGCCATAATTAGCCCTGTTTGCAGCGCCAGGGGAGCTAGTAACCGCCAAAAAGGTAAGGGCTTATTCGATTTTTGTTCAGTAGCAATCAAGTAATCCCGAAAAGTCACCTTACTGGAGAATTCAGCTTCGGGAGACAAAGCTTTATTTTTAGATTCAGAAGAACTATTAGTCATGAGCGTAGTCCTAAAAAGCAGAGGTCTTGAGGAGGTCAAAAGTAACGAGATTAGGACTAACGCAGAGAAACTTTAAAAACTTTGACGCACAGAGATATTGATGATGGCGAGATTTCAGAAGGAGTTAGAAGGCGCGATTAATGGTGTCTGTAAAGGAGTTAGGAGTAGAGACGCGATTAATCGCGTCTGTGCAAGGTGAAATTATCAATGTTCAAACTCCATCACTTTATGATTGGGCTTTTCCTGACTTCTGAATTCTGACTCCTGAATTCTTTCATCTTTTGCACTACTTTTTACTTGTAGAGCTAGAGCCACCAGGTAGGCGGCGTTCAAACCAAAGTCCAGCGCTGATTAAGGCAGAACCGCATAAGACAAAGACCAACGACTTAAAAAGTAAGTCGGTATTGTACTCTTGCACGCGACTGACAATTTGCAGTGTTAATAATAGCATACCGCCCCAAAAGGAACTTCTGTTGCTTAATTTCAATCCTTCTTGAATTAGTCCCCAGGCTAATGTTGCTAGAAGTACATTGAAAATAAAAATGCCAAGTTCATCAACCCGGCTGATAGTTTGATGCCAAAAAGGTACTAGGGTAATAAAGACAAGAAAGGTACTAATAACAGCAGTCGTGAAAATCACTTCGCGGCGCGGAGGATTATTTGTTTGACGCAGTAAAAACAACCATTGCAATACCGCCAAGCCGCTGAGAATTCCCAAATCGATGATCGGCAGAGACTGGAACAAGTTTGTCACATTGGTTGGCTGATTATAACCATAATTTGGAGATTCCCAGACCCAACGAAAAGACAAGATATAAAAGACAATACCGAAGCTTACCAACGCTAAATTACGGGCTAGATATTGAAACAACCTGTAATTTATGCTTGGAAACAGCAGATCATCATAACTCCAGAATAATGCAGGTGGGAGTGCAAAAGCAAAAGACGCCACCCAAGGGGCTATATCAGCATAATTTAGCAGTGGCAGGGGATTAAGGTTAGCTTGTAAGGAACTAGCAAAAACAAAGGCTGCTAGACCAAAAATCCAACGCGATCGACAGAAGTAGGCTAAGGGTACAAACACCAGCCATGCCAACAAAGGCAGATGCTGCACTATTAGCCGCGACCAAGTTAACTCTCCTGAAGAGTACCACAAGTCTTCTAGTCCAGTCCAGTAACCGATTTCCACGAGGACAATTGATAGAATTCCTAAAGAATTTAAGCACAAACTGAAGGCCATCACCACAACACCCAACCCCCAGGCGAGAAACAGTTGGGAAGTTGAACCGGCAATATTGAACATCTGGGCCATCAGCAGTAAATTTGCACCGAAAATGAAGGCGCTTAAAATTAGTAAACCCTCTCCTAATAAGCGTTTGCTTCGTTCTGGCTTCTTCCCTTCAGGTGGTCTCCAAGTGTAAAATCCAGTGATCGCGATCGCAAAAAACAAACTTATCATCAGAATAAATTTGATTTCTCGTGACCCTCCCTGCCAGTTTCCTGCTACAAAGGTAATTATGCCTAAGCATAAAAGTATGCTGCCTATAGTAATGGCGATCGCTTTATTGCGATCGCGTGCAGCAGCTTCCAGGTTTTTAAATTGATAACGTTCTGCTATTTGCTCATATTGTGAAGAACTAATTAATCCTTCATCCCTCCATAGGTGTGCTTCTTTGCGTAATTTTTGCGGAAAATTATCTAAGTTCATGACCTTCTCCGGTGCAGTGGGGTAGCTTGGCCATTGCGATCCCAATGGCGGTCATTATATTTTGAGTATGAAGCCAAAAGCCTTAATTACATTGTTCTTCTGTAACAGTTTTATTTGGATTCTAATACAACGTACTAATTCGTAATTCGTAATTCATAATTAACATGGAAAAACCTTCTAATTTATTACTTAAAGTCTCACGGCGTTTGTTCAGTAATCTAGATGAACAAGAAAAATTTATTGAGGCTTTAATGAATCCTCAGCCTTTTTCACCGAGTATTCTTTGGTGTCAAGAAAAGCCAGAAATTTCGCCTTTGGCAGTGGAAACACCAACCTCTTGGCAACCACAATTTATAGACCGCTTATATTTGGGAGAAAAACCAGGTCAGCATCCCTTGCATGAAAAAGGATATTTCTATTGTTTAGATTTTTCTTCGGTGTTTGCAGCTACTACTTTGTTAGCTATTCCTCAGTCAGTGCGTTTAGTTTTTGATATGTGTGCTGCACCAGGAGGTAAAAGCATCTTCGCTTGGAAAGCTTTACAACCTGACTTACTTATTAGTAATGAAGTAATTGGCAAACGTCTGGGAATGCTAATTTCTAATTTGAAACGTTGCCAGATCAGCCCTAGTGCAGTGGTTAATAGAGATTCTAGTATATTTGCCGAAATGTTTCCCGGCTCTAGCAATCTAGTAATAGTAGATGCTCCTTGTACGGGACAATCTTTACTTGCTAAAGGTGAAAAAGCACCCGGATGTTTTCACCCAACTGCTATTAACAAGAGTGCAAACCGGCAAAAGCGTATTATAGCTAACTCTGCTAATATTGTTTCACCACAAGGCTATCTTGCTTATATGACTTGCACCTATTCACCCGAAGAAAATGAGCAAGTTTGTGAATGGTTTTTGGAACGCTTTCCCCAGTTTCAGGCAATAGAAATTACTAATTTATCTAAATATCAATCGCATTTAACTACAATGCCTTGTTATCGGATATTTCCTCAAGATAGGTTAGGCGCTGGTGCATTTACAGTACTATTTAAAAATACTAATGAAGATGAGCGTAAAGAAGTAGATTTAAATACAATATCTTCACTGTATATCTACCAAAATCTGAAAAAATTAAGTTAATTACATTGTTGGCATATATTTCAATGCACTTGGGTTAAAATTTCATCCTCCCTAACCCTGCTTAAAAAGGAGGTAATTAGAGTAAGCCTTTTGAAGGGGGATTAGGGGGATATTAATCTCATTCCCAGTCTCTGACTGGGAATGCAACTGTGAGGCTCCGCCTCTTGTCTAAATTACGAAATTAATAAAAAACCTTCAATAATTAACTCTTATGAATAATAAAGCTTATTTAACCTTTTCGTAACCTAAGTTTAACCAAGATTTATCCGCTATCGGCGTTAGACTTTTTGAAATAAACATTATACAAAAAAGCTAGACCGTACAGGGTGTAAATTAGATGAGTCGAAAAGTCAGCAAAGTGTTTAACCAGTCTGGGGTGATTCCTTATAGAGTGAACAATGGCAAAATGGAAATATTGCTAATCACGACCCGTAATTTTCAAGATTGGGTAATTCCGAAAGGAGATATTCCTAATGGTATGAGTCCGCCCGCTTCAGCAGCCAAAGAGGCGTGGGAAGAAGCAGGGGTGATTGGGCAGGTAGATGCGAATGAACTGGGCACTTACAAGTACCGGAAACGAGGCAAAAGTTACTGCGTTAAGATGTATTTATTACCAGTCGAGATGCTGAGTGAAGATTATCCAGAAGCAAGTAAAAGAAAACGGCAGTGGGTAGAAGTGTCTAAAGCTATCAGGCTGGTTAAGTTTAATTCACTTAAACGAATTCTTAAAGGTTTTTTCCAGGTCAAATCTCACTTTTGTGCATTACGATGTTAAGTAAGTGGGCAAGAATAAATCAAACTATGTTACGCAATGTAAAATTAACTAAAGGTTTTTAGTAAGCGGCTCCATCGCTTACTAAAAACCTTTAATTATTCACACCCACTTAGGAATAAGAATTAAATAATATACAATTTATGTCCCTGGCTTACCTCACACTCAATCCCTCTCCTTACAAAGGAGAGGGATCGTGAGACAGGATGAAGTTTTGCATTTTATTTAATCCACGGTCTTTACTTAAACCCACAATAAAGCTACCCAAGTTTTTATACCGATAATTCCATCAGCTTGCAATCCTTTAGAGGTTTGGAAACTAACAATTGCATCCTTCACTGACTCAGAGAAATGCCCATCAATGGCATTAGTATATAATCCAATATCTTTTAATTGCTGTTGTAATTGTTTTACTTTTAGTCCAGAATCTCCTAGCTGAAATCCATTAAATCTATTCAAATCGGCTCGACCACTAACACCTGGTACACCAGATATATCACCTTCATATTGATGGATTAGGTATTGCCCCTGCCAAGCACTAGGAATAGTTGGAACCTTAGTTCCATAGTGGGCAATCCATAACGGATAAGTAGCAAAATCAGATGGATTGCCAAGTTCTGTCCAGAAACTGGGGAATGTATAAATGATTGGTTTGATTGGTTTTTTTGTTTGTTGTAGAAGGGCTTTTTCCACCTCTGCTAACCACTGTTTGGCTGCATTAACCACATTTTGGTTACTTACATTGTCGTTTTTCTCTATATCCAGAACTGGTGGCATGTCTCCCGGTTCTAATTTGCCTAGCGTTTTTAAGAATTCCTTCGCTTGCTGAACCGGGTCAGATGTATGGGGGTGAAAAAAATGATAAGCACCCCGAATAATACCAACAGTTTTCATCGTCTGCCAGTGATGAGCAAAAGCAGAATCTTTGATGCTAACTCCTTCTGTGGCTTTGACAAATGCAAAAGTTTTACCAGAGTTTTTTACTGCTGTCCAATCTACTCTGCCGTCTTGATCGGCAACATCAATTCCTTCCATAGAATTTTTTAACCTTTTTATACAGTACAATACTGAACTTATCAGAAGTTCTGATCAAATTTATGCTATTTCTGAATGTTTGAGTAAATTCCATAAATTTACTAGGGTTGAGTGCCAACGGCTCGCACTGGAGTCACTCTAACTTTGCGTGTACAAGGCTTGATTTCTTCTGTAAGGGTAAAGTGCTGGTAAGCATTAGGAGGCGTGATTTCAATTTTACTAGACATTGGGCAGTGTTCCTCTGGGGAACTAATGTGGTTATATGCTATCTGAAATGAGGCTTGTGTTCCAGGAGCTAGAGTTACTTGTTGTCGAGGTTGCTGACTCGAAAAGTAAGTGTCCTTGGAGCGGATAACTTTAACCCCCTCCAAAGGCTGACCTTTTGCATCCAGTAGTGCCAATCCCGGATAACCGTTGAGGGTGCAAGGGGATGAGGCGTTATTGGTGAAGGCGTAGGTGAGTGCAACATTCCCAACGCCAGCATCTTGGGAGACTCGGCGCACTGACAATTGGCTAGTTTCACAGCGCGTCGGATTCGTGGCAATAGTGGCTTCAGGGGTAGAATGGTCTATACTTTTTGCAGTCGGTGTAGGTGTTGAGGTCAACACAGTTTCCTTCGTCGCCTGCTCAGTGCTTGCTGGCAAGGCTTGCGGCTGTTTTGTGACAGAGGAAGAACCGACACAGCCAGTTGTCACCGCAGTCAGGAGCAACAACATACTGCTTTCCAAAATTAGAATTCGCATATATTTTTTGTCTCTAGTGAACTACTTACACTGATGCTTTACATACAGTATAAGTTTCCAATTTCACAAGGGTTAGCGTTGCTGTGTATATACCATTTCAACAGCTTATCCATCTTTTCGGGCAACGTGAACAGCAGAAAGAAACGAGAGGTGTACACTGTCTCCAAAGTTCCTCAGCTTTTCCCGCAATCCTGCAAATAGCAACTCCTTCGCCTTTGGCTCCAGTCTCATCATGGTACTTAACAGCTTGAGGTAGTCATCGATGCTGTACGTAACCTCACACGCGATTTGCTTAGTCACCAACTCCTTAAAATAACCAGAGTCTAAAATGTCTTGTTCAAACCCTCTCAAAATTTCCGCTTGAGTTTTGGCACCTTCATACCGCACAAGTGAGGGAGCATAGGCTTGATACACTTCCTCGATCGCTTGGTAAACTTCGTATTTCGGTTCAGGCCTCAGATTCCATAGCAGGATGAGAGACCCGTTGTCGCGTAATGCCATAGCTGCCTTGCCATACCGAATCTCTGACGGTATCCAGTGAAAGGCGTTAGCAGATAGAACGGCATTGAACTGTTTTGCTTGCACTTCCCACTCCTCAAATGAGGTGTTGTGGATTGCAACGTTTGGATAGGTTGCACAGTTGCGTTGTGCCAAATGACAAAAATCCTGGTTTGGCTCAAGACACGTCATTGAAAAACCAAATTGAGCAAAAGCTACCGTCGCATTTCCTGGACCACAACCGACCTCAAGAATCGATGCATCTGAGGAAAGTTGGGCTAAAACGACGGACCGCTCGATCAGTTCCTTTGGATATTTTGGTCTGGCGTTGTAATAAATATCAGCAACGGGAGAATACCAATTCCTTCGCTGTTCTAAATCTATAGAAGCTCTGGCATTTATTTCTTGTTTAGAGTTTTGCATAAGCTAGTTTTATCAGCTTTTGAGTCCAACTTCATTTTATTTCGTCTCGTGGATCAAAGACCAATTCAATATCGATTGTCGCTATACTGTTTGCAAGATTACCATCAAACAAAGTAGGTACTGCAAAATCCCCTCGCATCCTGGTAAAGATTGCCTTGTCGTGGGTTTGATTTTACATCCCCGTCCCCGAAGCTAAGTATTCAACCGAATTCAATATTATCTGTTGCTTCAATCAAAGCACTGCAAATTCCTGGTTCACTCATCGAATGCCCTGCATCAGGAACCACAATAAATTCTGCTTCCGGCCAAGCCCGATGTAATTCCCAAGCTAATATCATTGGGCAGACTACATCATAGCGTCCCTGAACAATTACAGCCGGAATATGGCGGATACGGTCTACATTTAAGAGTAATTGATCTTCTGTTTCCAAAAATCCCTTATTCATAAAGTAATGGCATTCAATACGTGCGAAAGCTGAAGCAAATTCACTCTCGCCAAACTTTTGCATGAGTTCTGGATCTAAGAAAAGTCTACTTGTACTAGCTTCCCAAATTGACCAAGCACGCGCTGCTGTTAATTGAATTTCTAAATCTGGATCGGTCAAACGTTTGTAATATGCTGCGATCAGATCATCACGTTCTGCGCTCGCAATTGGTTTGATATATTCTTCCCAAGCATCAGGAAAAATATAGCTAGCACCCTCTTGGTAAAACCATCGTAACTCTTTTTGCCTCAGCATAAAGATACCACGCAGAATTAGCCGCGTGCATCGAGAGGGATGGGTTTGACTGTAGGCTAATGATAAAGTGCTACCCCAACTACCACCGAAGACTGCCCACTTTTCTATACCTAAATGTTGGCGCAGTTTTTCGATATCACTGACTAAATCCCAAGTGGTATTTTCTCGTAATTCAGCATGGGGCGTACTTTGACCACAACCGCGCTGGTCAAACATCACCAACCGCCATTTTTCTGGGTGGAAATATTGGCGATAAAAAGCTGGACATCCACCACCAGGACCCCCATGCAGCAAAACGATAGGTTGACCTTGCGGGTTCCCTGACTCTTCAAAATGAATGGTATGAAGATCGGAAACCTGTAAACTACCTTCTAGATAAGGTTTAATCGCTGGATAAAGTTCTCGCATTTTCGATATTTTATCAGTAATGTTGTGATTGCGATCGCTTGTCAAATCAAATAATCTCGATACCCATGATACAACCCTCCAATGAACTTCTACCTAAACAGCGATCGCCTCAGATGAAAATCATCACAGCATTGAAAACTTGGACTGCTACTCCTGATGGAATCTCAACAATTGTGCTAGCTAAGATGGCATTCAAAATGGCAATAGCATCGGCAATTTCTTTTGAAATTGCTCAGGCGTTGCGATGGGAGTATCCTTTTTATGCAGCGATCGCCGCCATCATTGTGATGTCATCTACTCATGGCAGCACTTTGTTACTAGGAATTGCGCGAATAATTGGAACCGTGATTGGTGCTATAGGTGGAGCCATCTTTGCGGTTGCACTCGGTAGCAATTTCTGGTCACTGGGAATCAGTGTATTTTTGACCATTTTTCTGACTTCTTATTGGAAATTCAATGAGGCGGCGAAATTGGCGGGGTATGTGTCAGCGATCGTCATTTTGAGTCACAGCCAATCTCCTTGGCTATATGCGTGGGGTCGTTTTCTCGAAACCCTCTTGGGTATTGGTGTGGCGCTGTTAGTAAACAACTTTATTTTTCCTGCCTCTGCTGGAGTCGAACTGAGGCGTTGTTTGTCAAAAACGCTAACTGATTTAGAGCAGTTTTATGAGTTGGTTGTGGACTCTGCCTTTACAGGAAACTACGATCGCCCCCGTGTGGATAAGTTGAAAATTAGTATCATTACTTCACTAAGCAAGGGGCGATCTCTATGGGAGGAAGTCAGGCAGGGACAGACAAACGAACCGCCAGAAAAACGGGTAAATGAAGCCTGGGAGTTTCTCATCCGCAGGATTTGGGAACACATCTTGACAATGGAACATACCGTACTTGCTAGAGGGCAGGATACTTTCTGGCAAATTCTTTCACCTGAAATTACCCAACTGGCACTGGAAACTGAGACTGCAATGCTCACTCTAGCAACAGCTGTCAAATCGCACCAGCCTAGTTTATCTTTGTCAGCAATGGAAGTTGCAATCACCAATGCTACAGAGCAATTAAATCGGTTGGAAGAAATTAAACAGCAAGATTACCCAATGGATGAGATACTCCGGTTTTTCACGTTCTTTTACACGATGGAAGAGGTGGGCAGAAAACTGCAAAAAATGGCAGGTACGCTAATTAACATTTAATGAAGAGTGCTGAGTTGAAAGACCGCCCACAAGAGGTGGGGCAAATACCTGCGTGGGAAGTACTGAGTATTCTTGTTCTTATATCATGTCCGCTTGATTGCTTATTAAACCCGAAGAACCCCACCCCGCCAAAGCTATGCTTTGTCTCCCCTCCCCGCTAGCGGGGAGGGGTTGGGGGTGGGGTTCTTTTATTATGGGTAATCTGGCGGACATGATATTACTCAGCACTCAACACTCAGCACTCAAAACCTTTAGAAAGTGAAAGTTGTTCTCAGCGTACCAATGATTGCATCATCGTTGTTGCCAGGAAGTTGACCAGGATTGGTTAACCAAATTACCCCAGGAGTAATAGAAATGTTGTCGGTTACGCGATACTTATAGAAACCTTCAAAGTGGTATGGTTTATCACCAGTGTTACCTCCAACATAAGGTTCAATACCTGCGAAAATTCCTAAGACATTGCCCTTCTTACCTAAGTCTGGCAGGGCTACCCCAAGTCCATAACTCCAAACTTGACTATCATCATTAGCACCAACGCCTGTGATGTCGCTGTAAACCGCAAAGCCACTAATTGACAGTTTATCACTAGGTTTAAAAGCAGCCTCAAAGCCGTAGGAATTACTTGAATATGGATTGCCACCACCAACAAAGTTAGCTTGTGCAGTACCGACTATACCAGTTGTTGTACTCGCGGAGCCTGCATCGAATAAAACAGTACCACCATTATGATAACCGTGGACGTAGGTTGCAGCTAAGGTGATGCGATCGCCTAGTTTTAAGTTCAACTGTCCTAAAGCAGCATAGTTACCCTCGAATAAACCCGTATTTAGACCAGGGTTATTCGCTTGAGATGCCAAGTAACCCAAGGTTAATGAAGGTTCAAAGCTACCGCCACCTTTACCAAAGGCTAAGTTAACGCCGATACCAGCACCACCGCCAATCCGATAGATTGGACTTTCAGAAGCAAAGGTAGACAAAGCACCATTACCGCCATCATAATCCTCAAAGTATGGATTGACGGTAGGAACGTAATCGCTCTGAATACCTCCACTAGCAGCTATGTAAACTTGGGAGTTGCCAATGGGGAAGTAATAGGACAACCAGTCTATATAAACACTGTTGTTGTTGGAAGGGGACAGGCTATAGGTTTGAGTCCCTTCAAATGTGCCACCTGGTAAAGCCAATCCAATTGCATTACCAGCTGCAAGCCTAGTATGCAAAGTATCTTTACCTGTGAAGCTGGTTTGCAAGTCTAAACGCACCCTGTCTTGGAAAACAGTGTTGTTGTTGTCGTTGTCGCCAAAGTTGTCCGTGACAGCGAAAATTGCTTCACCAACCAGCTTGGTTGTAGTGGAAAATTGATTTGCTTCTAGTTCAGCACTCCGTGCTTCGACAGCATCTACTCGACCACGCAGAGTTGCTAGTTCTGCCGAGAATTCCTCTTGCAAACGCTGGAGGGTCGTCAAATCCTGTTTTGACACCAAGCCAGTAGTTGCTGTCGCAATCAGTTCATTAACTCGGTCTAAACAAGCATTCAAACCTGCGGCAAATTCATAACGGGTCAATGCTCGGTTGCCACGGTAAGTACTATTGGGGTATCCAGCAATACAACCGTAGCGTTCAACCAGGGATTGTAAAGCTTGGAATGCCCAGTCAGTCGGCTGTACATCAGAAAACTGAGAAACTGATGTGACTTGAGACAGTGAATTTTGGTTCTCGCCTTCACTGCTGTAGCGGTTAACCTCTTCTAAAACGTTATTATCATCAGTCTTTTGGGCAACCAACTGCTGATTAACTTTTGGTTTCTCTGTTTGAATGAATATTGAAGCAGTAGAGGCTATTGGTGCTTCTGTCTGAGTAGTTTTTGCCTTTATATCTTCATAAGAGCCTGCTACTTCAGCAGCCATAGCCTTAACGCAAACCAACACCGTCACTCCCAAAACTACTGGACTTAGTACCAGAGTTTTCCACAAGAGATGAGACATTTTTTTATTTTCCTTTCCCAAAAAAGACCCGAAATCAGTGGGTTCAAGAAAAAGAGAACAAGTAGTTATTCTACTTGTTGGAAATCTTACCAGATTGCAGTGAACTAAGATATGTCTCACAAATTTTTTCATCCTCTTTTTTTGGCGAAGGTATTGTTACAGTAACCATGTTTGGCAATGCGATCATACCCGCGTGGATGTGTTGCTGGTAGATCAACATGGTGAATTGCTAAGTCGTCCCTGGTTAACAACAGTAATCGACACTTACTCTCGTTGCATTATGGGTATCAATTTGGGATTTGATGCTCCTAGTTCTCAATTAGTAGCGTTAGCGTTACGTCAGGCGATTTTGCCAAAGCAATACGCTTGGGAGTACAAACTGCATTGCGAGTGGGGAACTTATGGGAAACAGAACACTTTTATACTGATGGCGGTAAAGACTTTCGCTCTAACCATTTAAGTCAGATTGGGGCGCAGTTAGGGTTTGTCTGTCATTTACGCGATCGCCCTTCTGAAGGTGGAGTAGTGGAACGTCCCTTCAAAACATTAAATGACCAAATATTTTCAACGCTTCCTGGGTACACCGGATCTAATGTGCAGGAACGCCCAGAAGATGCAGAAAAGAATGCAAGACTGACTCTGAGAGAACTGGAACAGCTACTTGTGCGCTACATCGTTGACCGCTACAACCAAAGTATTGATGCGCGAATGGGTGATCAAACTCGCTTTGAGCGTTGGGAAGCAGGATTGCCCACAGTACCAGTACCAATACCAGAACGAGATTTGGATATCTGTTTAATGAAGCAGTCACGGCGCACTGTGCAAAGAGGTGGTTGCTTGCAGTTCCAGAACTTGATGTATCGAGGAGAATATCTGGCAGGTTATGCCGGAGAAACTGTCAACTTAAGGTTTGACCCCAGGGATATTACAACAATTTTGGTTTATCGCCAGGAAAACAATCAGGAAGTATTTCTGACCCGCGCTTACGCTCAAGGTTTGGAGACGGAGCAACTGGCATTAGATGAAGCTGAAGCTGCAAGTCGCAGACTCCGCACCGCAGGCAAAACTATACTATTTGACATATTTTACAATACCGCAATACAGAGCAAATAAAGTTAACAAACGTGGAGAAGCGAAGCCCAACACGAATTGTTGTTACTTGGCTTCGCTTTCACTCACCTATTATCTCAAGGGGATTTTACGAGTTTTGGGTACGACGTTCTAGGGCTTGCAAGATTTGATCGAGCTTGGACTTAAGTTCTTGCTGTTCAGTTGCTAATTTCTTGAACTTATCGAGCAGATCTTGGTGCTTGACTTCTAACTCACTGAGATTTTTGACTTGGTTAATACTGCGCCCAAAGCCCATTAGTGCTGGACGTTCCACATAGGTGACTCGGTGCATCACCCGCCAAGCTTTGTTGGGTTTGCCTGCTTCGACTTGTCGCAAGGCGCGGGCTTCTTCGTCATTGCTGGCAAGCCATTCCGGATCTACCACGTAGTTGAAGAAGTCAAAAAAGTTGTTGGTGCTACCTTCTAGGTAGAAGCTCATAAAGCGGTAGCGGTCTACTTTTTCCCCTGGCAGGATCGGGTAATCATTGTAGTCGGTAACGCCCTTGCTTTCTACCCCGCTTAAATCCACATTCAACTGTAAGCCCTTGCTGCGGGTTTCAGTTTTATTCATGGTTTGGGTCATGTTGACCGTCGCTTGGGCAGTTAGCTCTGCACCGACTCCACCTGCTGCAAAATCCCCTTCAAAACCCAAACCAGCATTCATGGTAAAGGAGCCACCAATAGTATGCTCGGCGGTACTGGCAAAGCTTTGAGATTCTGTTCGCAGTCCGCCATCGGCATCCCATACATAGGTGTTGACAATGTTCCGCTTACCAGCACGAATTTGGATATCTTCCATTTTCTTCTGCCAGCCAGCAAAACTTGCTGTGGCTTGCGTCCTTTTCTCTTGGTCTTTGATCTTAGCTTCTATTTCTGCTCGCTTCTGCTGCTCGGCTTCTGACTGCTTATCCTGGTCTTTCTTAGTTTGTTGCTCGATATTGTCTAGTTGTTCATTTTGTCGTCTTTTTTGCTCTTTTTCCCAGTCCGAGTCACTCATACCCTCTGGCTTGTCTTCTTCTCGGCTGACTGAGATGCCCGTAGGAGCCGCACCGCTGTTCACCTCTCGATCTAACGAGGTTTCATCAACCAAAAGAGCATTATACTGGGCAAAATAAGCTTCTCGCTGCTTGTCCTGCTGTTCGATTTGTTGTTTGAGGTCATAAGCCTCTTGCAGGCGATAGTAACTGGCGGGATAGAGGGAACCGTACTGACTTCGCATTTCGGGAACGTGCTTAAAGAAGTGATCGCTCGTCGCCCTGCTACCAGTCATTCCATCCAAGCTGCCTTTCATCACATAAGCAGGATTGATCAAAAAAGTGATCGTATTCACGTCTGGCGGAATATTCTCCACGGGTTGCACTTGGTAGCCGATCATCTTCCTGCTGCGGGCTAACCGGGTAATAAATACATCTGCTAGAGCAGAAACTACTAGCGCGTAGCCCACATTTTTAGGAATGAATCGTTTTCCTAAATGGGGGAAATGGGCATCTTGTTCTACTGTACCACGTAGTTCCAGTTTATCGCTCATGCTCACGGATGAGCCAGATGCGATACTGCTCTCATTCTGGAATTGGTTGCTGGTGTCAAGGTTGCCTTTGAAACCCGCACGAATGTCGGCAATCTTTGTCTCAACTCCTAAACCTGCAGTTATTTCAACATTAGCTCCTGCAAAAGTGTCTGCACTAGCTCCTAAACCATTGTCTTGCGATCGCCTCCAACTAAACTCCACGTCTTCAGACATAGTTATTTCCACTGAAGTCGCCCCGTTGTAATCGTCTTCCTCTGTCAGGTTTTCGCTGGGAATTGGTGGTGCGCCTTCAATATAACCCAAGAGAGTGGGGGCGAACTGGGCATTGCCGATCCAGTTCAGTTCTAGAGTTTCGATGCGTTTGTCCGGCAGTAGGTTAACGCCGTTGAGGATACCAGAAGCAAAGAACCGCCGCATGATCGCAGATTTTTGCTTGGTAACGGCGTCTAGAGTAACGGTACTGTATTCTGTGCTGACGACTGCATCGCTCACAATGGGCAGGGTATTGTCATCTGTGATGATCGCTCCCGTAACGGTGCCGTGATGATTGCCTGCGAGGTCTGAGACTTTGTTCACAGTGTTTGCAGTGCCTTCTGGTTTGATTTCATTTAAGGGCCAGTAACCGACCAGGTTTTGCTCTTTGTCAGTTAGGCGCTTGTGCATATTCGCCTGAATTTCGGTTTGGGTGCGGGCTACCTTCCAGATGCGGACTTCGGCAATTTGACCTTGGAATTGATTATTAGTACCGCTTGCAGAAAAGTCTAGTCCCCCAATTTGAAATGAAGATACCGAGTCGCCATAATTTTGTGTAACAGACCCTTGAGTTTTGATTTGGGTGCCATCTATGTAAAGGAATAAATTCTTGCCATCGCCTATGGCAGCGACATGATGCCAGCTATTCGACACAAAGGGATTATCGGCGACTAGATTACCCCCCTTTTTAGTCCAAAGGGAAAGTTTTTTGCTAGACAGACTAAATTCAACAACATCGTTTTGACCAAACAAGCTAATGTTTGCGTCTGGAACTGAAGCAGCTTTAACCCAACCTTCCAGCGTGAAGGCTGACAAATCATTCATTAAGTTTTTCGTTGTAGTAGTGATAGAATCATCCACCCCGTCGAACTGCATCACTTGATGTCCCGGATTGCCAATAGGTGCTGCACAGCCCCACCAGCTTGCGCCCCTAATCGTGCCATCATTCCGTTCATTTCCAGTCGAGTCGCGTACTGTGGTTTCTGTGGCTTCATTCATGGGATAGTAAGCTCGCAAACCAGGTTCGTCACCACTGAGCAGGGTTTTGCTGTTGACGGCAATTTCTTCCTCACTTAAGGCAACTTCCCAGATGCGGACTTCCGCTAGTTTGCCGAATTGCTGGGAATTCGCTTGAGCATTCCCGATGGTGGAGATAGGACTGCTACTCTTGAAAATTTGTTTTTCCAGTTCCTTTTTGCCAGCGTCTGTTGTTTGAGCTTCTATAGCTTTTTGCTTGACATCGCCGACTTTCTTGCCGTCTATATAAAATAAGGTCGTGTCTCCCTTGGCTACAGCCGTCAGATGGTGCCAGCCGTTTGACAACAGCTTTATATTATAGCCGCTATCGTGAAACTTACCGCCATAATACGTGCCTAACTGTTCCCCGTCTTTAACAACAATTTGGCGATCGCTGCCATACTGGTTGCCAGTTAAAGTATTCCAATTCTGTTGCGGAAGTTGCGGAAGCGGATAGGAGAACCAAGCTTCTATTGTCCATTCATTAGTTAAGTAAATTGGGTTTTCCAAGTTGACAACATCGTTGTTTTCTGCAATGTTCAAGCAGACGCGTTGAGCATCGGGAAGCCACTGCTCAGCAGTTGCGTTGCGGCTGTCAAACGTAGCATCAAAATTAGTTTGCCGCATCCGACCTTGGTTGTCAAAATAGCTCAGTTGTACGTTGCCTTCGCAAGTTTCAATGGCGTTTAAGCGGCTGGCTGGCTGCACAAAGCCGAGTAAGACTGCTTGAGTTACCAATCCTTTGGAGTCTTTGAAAACTTCAGGCATGGTTTGCGGCGTTTGTTGGGGGTTTTTTACTCCATTGATGAAGTTCTTATTGCAATCGTTTAAAAGATTTTGAATCGAAGTGATTTCTTTGAGGAGTTGAGTAAGGCGTTGCTTCCAAGCATCTTCATTCTGCGTGCTTGCAGCCAATACGGACTGGAGTTTCGTTAATTCCTCGTTGGCTTTCTTAAGATCCTGATTTTTTGCTTGCCAATTTTGGGATGCTAGCTCAATTTTGTTATTGTTTGTCTGAGCCGTTTTTCTTATCTGAAACTGATTCCCCTGATTCCTATGCCGAATCAGGAGAGTGTTGTTATACTCAGACTGATCTTTAACGTGTATCCCTTTCCAAGAATTTCCTACTTGTATTTCGACCCGATAAGTCTCATCATCAAGATTTGCATTGAATTTGAAAAGATTGCCATTACCATTATGCCGAACCAGGGAAGTGGTGTCATCCTGAGACTGATCTTTAACGTGTATCCATTTCCAAGAATTTCCTACTTGTATTTCGACCCGATAAGTCTCATTACCAGCTGCATTGAATTTGAAAAGATTGCCATCACCATCATGCCGAATCAGGGGAGTGGTGTCATCCTGAGACTGATCCTTAACGTGTATCCCTTTCCAAGAATTTCCTACCTTTACCAAGCTGTAACACAAATAATTAAAAGGACTATTCCTTTCTGTATTATATGTAGATAAAAGGGTTTGCTCTTCTTCGGTGAATCTTCTAATTGTCTCCTTTAATATCTCAATCTCTGTTTTGGTTTGATCTTGATTATTATAGGCATCAATTTGCAACTCCAACTCTCGCTTTTCTTCGAGCATAACTGCTTCCTGTTGCTCTGTTGATTCCAGTTCTTTCAAATTTACTGCTAATGTTGCCTGACTATCAACCAAAATTGAAAGATTTGTCACACTATCGCTGTACTTAGCTTCAGTAATGCTGTCAGAAACCAGTCGGATGCGATGCCTGCGAATGTCTAGCTCACTCCACTTACCTTGAACCTGATGAATGCCAAAAGAACGCAACACAGATACTCCATCCGGCACGGTAAAGCGCGACTTCGCTTTATACCAGTTATTTGTTAAGGAGGAAAATTCAGTCACATTGTCGGAAATCTCTATCCAGTGTTCAGAACCTCGACTCTTCTTACCTTTATAGGCAATAGCAAAAATCTTGCCATTTTTGTCATCAACATTATCAGGATTTACATTCAAGTTGGTTTTGAACTCAAATTCCTCCTCATAAGTAGCTCTCTCAGAAACGGCAAACAGTTCTTCATTTTCATACTTAGTTGCTGGGGTACCGGGTTGCAAGTCGCGTATCAGGGTGACATCACTCACATAAGCTTCGCCATGCACAATGCCATGATTTTCGTTAACGGAAAAATCTAGAACTTGGCGCTGATCGCCTTCAACAATGGCACCCAACCGCCAGTACCCGACCAAACCGATTTCTTGACCTGTCAGTTGCAGGTACATACTGTCTTTAATCTCTTGAGCCGTGCGGGCTTTGTTCCAGATTTGGACATCGGCAATTTTGCCAACAAAGGAATGTCCGATTGCGGAATCTATTTGGGCAGGAAATATTTGGGCAGTAAAAATATAGGCGCTGCCCGCACTGGTCCCGCCAGTACTTTCCCCAGTAGCGCCGACAATAGCAGTATCTCCACAGATGGCGGAGTGGCCGAAGCAGTCATTAGCTTGCTTGTCGCTGGCTTGGAGTTTTTGAACTTCTGACCATATGTCTGCTTTGCGTTTGAAAATATAGGCGCTGCCCGCATTGTCCCCGCCAGTATCTTCCCATTTAGCGCCGACAATCGCTGTATCTCCACTGATGGCGACGGAGAAGCCGAAGGAGTCACTAGCTTCCTTGTCGCTGGCTTGGAGTTTTTGAACTTGTGACCATGTGCCTGTTGTTGCATCGGGTTTGAAAATATAGGCACTGCCCGCATTGGTTCCGCCAGTATCTTCAAATTTAGCGCCGACAATCGCCGTATCTCCACTGATGGCGACGGAGGAGCCGAAGGAGTCACCAGCTTCCTTGTCGCTGGCTTGGAGTTTTTGAACTTGTGACCATGTGCCTGTTGTTGCATCGCGTAAAGCGGTCTACCAGCAGGGTATAAGAATTGGACTGGCGGAAAATGTAGAGGTGTCCTAGTCCGGAAACCACTTGCACCGGGGCGACGGCTGATTCAGTCTGAGTTTTGTAGCGAGACTTGAGAATAAACTTGCTGATGTCACTCTGATAGGTAAGTTCTTTTGTTTCTTTGTCGATAACCGACTGGTCATCCTCTTGATTGGGCAATTCTAACTCTTGCCAGTTTTCCCAGCCAGTCCGTTGGGCTTCTGGGGTATTGAGGTAGCTGTCTTCAAAGCCGTCCTGCTTGACAGCGTACCAAATCTTACCATCCGCATCCGTCGCGATGACTACGACTTTGCCTTCATGGGCGATGCTATTGATGTGCTGGAGTTTTTCTTTTTGTAGAAGCATAATAATTGTCCTCGAATTCATGAACTAGGCTAAAAATCAAGGCTGAATCAACTTTTTTCAACCTTGAAAAAATGGGCAGATGTTTTGAACATCCAGTTATTTAATTACTACGACTAAATCTTTGGTGAATTTCTAACGTCAGTTCTAGCCGATATCCTCAAATTTTTAATACTAAGTATTAAAAGTTTACAAGGTACACAAAATGTGTGTTAGCGAGACAAACAGAGGCAATGCACGATTGCCATTCCTCTAATTAAGCGATTGCTAATCATCAGGAGGTTGGGAAGACGGATAATAGGGGCTAGAGACTCCGATGACTTTAAACCAGAATTTGCTCGCAACTGATCCGCAGCACTTTAAAGGTTATCAGAGATATTTCTTGTCAAAACTAGCACTCATTAATTAAAATTCCCTCAAAATTTAACCAGGATGGGGGTATCTGGCGATCGCCCTCTTTTAGTTTGTTTAATCACTCTTTCTCAAACTTCAAAAGGTGAGGGTAAAGGGGAACCTTGGAATCTTCACCACTTGACCCTTTACTGCTGTGTTGACAATCGTTTGTGGACAGAGGAGGGAATAGAAATCGTTCGCCAAGAGAAAGCAGATGAAATTACTAAATTCATCACAAACATGAAGAAGAAAAGCGATCTAAGCGATACACAGCAAGCTTTTATTCAACGTAAACAATCAACACTGACTCTAATAAACAATTCCTTTGAGCGTCCTAGTAAACCGCTTTATCAAAGTCAATCACACATTTTGGTTGGAGTAAGCCTAGAGCTAGAAAAACCTGCCACAGTAGCTGTAGTGGATGCGATCGCAAACAAAGTCTTAGCTTACCGGAGTATTAAACAATTACTTGGTGACAATTACCAACTCCTAAATCGCCACAGAAACGCCGCCTCACAAAATTTTGAAACTGGATGGGTGGCAACAACCCTCCACGTACTGGGTGGGTTGAAAGTGCCAATCAACCAGCTAAGGCGATCGCCAAGCAGATAGGTGGCAACAACCCTCCAGGTACTGGGTGGGTTGAAAGGTCGGGGGGATTCATTTCCCCCTGCCGCCCCTCAGTGGCAACAACCCTCCAGGTACTGGGTGGGTTGAAAGATCCCTTATCTTGGCCAGTGATCTACCCACGCACGTGGCAACAACCCTCCAGGTACTGGGTGGGTTGAAAGCAACATGATCATATTGATCCATTGGAAAGTAAAAGTGGCAACAACCCTCCAGGTACTGGGTGGGTTGAAAGTTGATGCGTTAGAGTGTTTGAAGTGATCGCAATATGTGGCAACAACCCTCCAGCTACTGGGTGAGTTAAAAGTTGAATTAGACCTAGCTTCTGCCAGGGAAAGGCTAGAAGTGACAACAATTCTCCAGCTACTGGGTGAGTTAAAAGGCTAAATCTATAGCGATCACTATAGTATGTATATGGTACTAATAGCCCTGCCAGTACTGAGTAAGCTATCTTAGTTTTTATTAGGTTTAATTAGGGAGGGTTGAAAGAGAGCGCTACGTTGACAATTATAGTTATAGCTTTTGTAAATAAATCACATTAATCTGTCACTGGCACATAAATGATCTCAATTTATCCCGACGACAATTAAATAGTCACAATGACATTAATCTGTCACCAACTACAAATAATTAGTCACTCTACAAAAATGGACGTAACTGGATTCGAACCAGTGACCTCTACGATGTCAACGTAGCGCTCTAACCAACTGAGCTATACGTCCTTAACCACACGATTTATAATCATAGCATAGATTTTCTTGACAAACCAATATAGAGGGCGGAAATTAGGCAAACTCTATTTCCTAGATGACCCTAGTGTATGATTGATAAGGTTATTCGGTTCTGGTGGGAGTCAGCTACCAGAGGTAACGGGGAAAAATCAGTGCAAATCCGGCGCTTGGGAGCAACTGTGAACCAATTTGAGAGTAATCTAAAATCCAAATTTGAGTGAGTCAGGATGCCCGCCGAAATAGATTTATCAATTCCACATATCTGCGAGGTACAGATGACTACTGTAAATATTTCCCCAACTAGTCCCTTGAATGTTGCTGACCATACTTTATTTGTTTGCAAAACTTGCGCTAGCGTTTGGCAAGATGGAAAACGCTTAGGTGAAAGTGGCGGTCAAAAACTTCTACACCAACTTCAGCAGCTTGCACAAGATTGGGACTTACGAGATCAATTCTCAATTCAAGAAGTTGAATGCATGAGTGCTTGTAATCGTTCCTGTGTAGTTGCCTTTGCTGCCAAAGGGAAATTAACATATTTATTTGGTGATTTAGCCTTTGATGGTAGTGCTTCTGCGGTACTAGAATGTGCTAATCAATACTATTTAAAAGCAGATGGTTTATTGCCTTGGTCAGAGCGTCCAGAAGCCCTGAAAAAGGGCATTTTGGCAAAGATTCCACCTTTATCTTAATGATCCGCGTTTTGATTCTGGGTGGGACGGGAGATGCCGCAGAACTAGCTGCGAGAGTGGCGACTATCCAAGGGTTAGAAGTAATCACGTCTCTAGCCGGTCGCACCCGTAAACCATCAGTTCCGTTGGGCGATTTACGGGTTGGAGGCTTCGGTGGTGTGGCTGGATTGGCTAGCTATCTGCGAGTAATGGAAATCGACTTATTAATTGATGCAACCCATCCTTTTGCTACTCAGATTTCCTGCAATGCGGCAGATGCTGCAACCGAAGTCAGAGTACCCCGTCTGATGTTAATTCGTCCGCCTTGGCAAAAAGTAAGTGGCGATCGCTGGATTGAAGTTGACAGCGTTGAAGCCGCAGCAGCATCTGTAGCAAACCAGGTACAGCGAGTATTTTTGACAGTCGGTAGGCAAGAACTCGCCGCTTTTGCTCACTTAGAGAAAATTTGGTTTCTGATGCGGATGATTGACCCTCCTAACGATGATGCTTTAGTACCACCGGGAATGATATTGTGCGATCGCGGGCCCTTTACCCTCAATAATGAGAGACAAATCCTAATTGATCACAACATCGATACCATCGTCAGTAAAAATAGCGGTGGCGATGCCACAAAGCCCAAGATTATTGCGGCGCGAGAACTGGACGTGAAGGTTGTTATGGTAAATCGTCCAGCCATACCGCCAGGAGAACAAGTTACTGATGTTGATGGTGCTTTGGTATGGCTATTTGACAAGTTGCATAACTATTGCTGATCAGACAAGGAAAAAACCAACTGCCGCATTACAGCAGTTTTCATTTATTTTAGGACTTACGCAAAACTACACGCGCTCAGGGGCAATTCATGAATTGCCCCTACGGGAAATCAGGGCTTTCACTGCCTTTTGGCATAAGTCCTGTATTTGAATCACATCTGTCGTCGGGGCATAGCATTGCTCATGCATTTGACACTCCCCGCGATAAATCGACGAGGATTCTTAGTTCAACGAAACCACTTAACCTAGATTCCTTGCGTCGTCTAAACCAGAGGTGGGATTCTCCCTAAGCGTTAATTCGGGTATGCCCTACCCTATTTGCATTAGTGCAAGTCCTGTTTCGTTTGAAACAATTTGTTTCAAAATGCTGATTTGTCTAGCCCCTATAAATCTTTTACCTACTGCTAGGAGGAAACTAGAATAATGCAGTAGAACCGCATAGATGAGGCAGTGCGGTCTTGGGGTTTCCCCAATTAGAGCAACTGCCGTTCAATTATCAAGGTTCAGTGCTTTGTCTTTCGACGGCTAGGTTTTTTAAGTGGTTGATTACCTTTCCACTACAATTAGTATAGCAGCATCTTAGTACACTAATAAATTAAAAGCCGTCGTAGAACGACGGGGCTTTAAACCCAATTTTTCGGTAAAATGTAAGTAATTAGTAGTAATTGTTGGCTTTTCGCGTACTGTTAATTAACCCTCTGCAATATCCGCGATCGCACTCACAACCTCCATGAAAAATCTAGCTCTACTATGTGCCATAGTCCTCGCCACCACATCTGGATTAGTTTTCGGGACAATGCCATCTGCCTCTGCTTTAAGTTGGAACTGGAATTATTCTGGTATTGGCATCGCGGCGAACGGTACTTTCACTACTAATGACACCCCTAACGATTTGGGTTTTTACCTGATTTATGGAATTACTGGTACACGAAATGGTGAAACAATTACAGGTCTGCAAGCCGCCGGAACTCCAATACCGGGAAACGAACCTTTTGATGTTGACAATTTAATTAGTATTAATACTCAGCAGTTAACGGGTAATGGTTTTGGGTATTCCACTTCGACAGGAAATCATTCTAGCTCATTGTTTGCTAGTTTTTTGCCGACACCAGGTTATTTAGAGGTTTTTTCTGCGCCGCCAATCATATCAGGTTTTGAAAATTTGGGATTGGAAGATAGTGAATTACCCATTAGTTTTTCTGCAACCATAATCACCGTCCCTTAATCCACCTCTATCCTTAGCTTACATCGATGGGCATTCTAATTACCAAATTATTCTCAGTATTCTAAATTCGGATGACTTTGAACACAGACGTGCTATAATCTGAGAGACTAAGGGCGCGTAGCTCAGTGGATAGAGCAACAGATTCCGGTTCTGTGGGTCGGGGGTTCAAATCCCTCCGCGCTCGTTACCTGTACATTAACTAATTATTTGTCATTGTTAACAGATTGATGTCATATTTAACTAATTGATGTCACTGTTAACATATTAGATGTCATATTTATATACTGCTATATCTTTATAAGTATGGCAGTATTATCCTTGTGCATCTAACTTATAACCGGATTAATTATTCACTATATAGAGTCAGAGGTCATTCCCTCCAAACAAAGAATCTGCTGCTCTATCCTTTCAACCCACCTAAAAACTGTCAGCTTGTTATCGAAATTGAGAACCAGTCACAAAAAGTCGATAAAGCTTTTAAAGTAATGCTAATACCGAGAAAGAGCTAATTTACGAACAAGATGGTATATATTTTTTCAACCTGCCTCTAGCTGGGAGGGGTGTTGAAACATCAATATCAAATTTTGGCAGACCAGATAAAGAATGCTTTCAACCCGCCTCTAGCTGGGAGGGGTGTTGAAACTCTTGGAGATTGGTTTTTTCTAGTAAGTCAATTGGCACTTTCAACCCGCCTCTAGCTGGGAGGGGTGTTGAAACTTGGATTTAGCGGCAATCTTGTTGATAATCACTTTCAACCCGCCTCTAGCTGGGAGGGGTGTTGAAACCTCAGAGATACTGTGTTCGCATCTTCGATAGTATTCTTTCAACCCGCCTCTAGCTGGGAGGGGTGTTGAAACCTTTTATCCGGTTGTACCACCAAAACCTGATTTATCTTTCAACCCGCCTCTAGCTGGGAGGGGTGTTGAAACTCTGCGCTTCAAACCCTTGATTTACCAATAGTTATGAAGGCATTTTTGTCACGTCTCCCAAAATCGCCCGTCAGTTAATACTTAAAAAAGAAATCAACTGACATACTAAAAGCTATAAACCTTATTAAACAAGCGATTTAAAGTTTTGGCAGGAGTCCCAGGGAAATCGCCCCCGCTTTACCATGCCAAAAAATAATTAAGGTGGGTTCCTCCTTGATCGGAGGTGATTCAGTAGCCACCACTGCGGTAAACCCGCACCTCTATTACTGGGGGCGCACCTAATTCCTATCCACAAGGGATAGCAGCATCAAGGTGGGCAGCTACCAGGGTCAGAAAGCAAGACTGTTTAACAGCAGTCAAACTAACCCAAATTTACACAGCACAGAGGCTTGTAACAAGCATGAACTGCGGCGCTATTGAGTATTCTTATTCTATTATCAAGGTTCGGTGTTTTGTCAATCAGTTTATTTTGCGGGAATGGTAAGCTGCGATCGCTAATTCTTTCGCTTTCTGTTGTGGACTACCTCGAATTGGCTGTTTTGACTCCTCTATCACAATTCCAGCTTTAACAGCTGACGAGTGAATATTTGCCATCAATCTGCCGTAACTCCATTGATGAACGCTAACTCGGTACTGTTTGGCATACTTTTGTTGAACTTCTATTTTTCTTAATTTGTTGATCTTCTAGGAAGCGTTTAAACCAGTGGAGTTGGCAAGAGTCACAATAGACTTGAAAGCTATGCTCACTCAGTCCGTTGAATTTTACACAGATGCGCCCAAACTGGTTTTTAAACCAAGTCATGTCTTCGTTGGTTTCGTAAGCTACCGGGAAAGGTACTTTGCTAGATTGTCTTAAAAGGCTGGCTTGCCAAGATTTCGCCTCGGTTTCATTTGTTGGAACATCTTGGGTAGCAACAACAAGAGCTTCTAACCATTTAGCATCGGTTAAATCTCGTCCTTTGGGAATTCGTGTTTCTAGCTGTTCTCTGAGGCGTTCAATCTGAATTTGAAGTTTACGACGGCGTTGAGCAAATTTTTTAGCGTCTTCCTCTTTATCGTTGATTTTGCAACCATTTTTGAGCAAATAGCTGATAGCACAACGAGTCAAGTTATCTTCTGTGTTGCCGTAAGCCTCAAATAAATTCTTTGATAAACTGCGATCGCTATCTGAACTTTGAGATTTTTTGCGCTTTTTAGCTTTTTTTAAATTCGTTGATTGAGTTTCAGCAGTATTGAGGGGAGTAAGTTGAGCCAAAATTTCAGCAGCTTTAATGCGAAGACTGTCTAAGCTGATACCACTAGTTTCTACCAATTCAACATCACTGTTAAGCATTTCCAACCAGCGAATTTTACCTTCTAGTTGGGACTGCGATCGCTTCATTAGCGCAAACCATGATTTATATATGTAATTCACCAATGCGATCGCACTGCTGTAAAACCGCCCAGGCTGACCGATGAAGCGAGGGTCGATTTTCAAAGGTTGGCAAAGTTCTTTAACAACATTACTGGGGTGTTTGCCCTTTTGTCGCCAAGTTTCAAACTCTGGATGTTGACTTACCTGATGCAGTAGTTCATTAATCAGTGGCGTATTTAGCTGTGCCATCAACTCCCATAGTCGTTGGCGTGATGACTCTGAGGCTACAAGGCGACACTGAATAGTGATTTGACTCATCGTTTTAAAACAATACTGTCTAATACTAACACATTTGTATTAAACAAGTCTTCTGTAAAATAAATTGTATGCAGGAGACATTTTTTACAAGCAAGGAAGCTGCTGAAATCACAGGCTGCACCCTCCGTCAGCTACAGTATTGGCGAGAAAGGGGGGTGATTGTTCCTGTCATCAGTGATACTGGAACAGGACGTAGTATTTATTACTCCAAGTCTAATTTGCTGGAACTGGCTGCAATGTCATATTGGTTATCTGTGGGGTTAAGTTTTGACATAGCCAGCACGACGCTGAAAAAGCTGAAAGACCAAGAGCCGGAGTTATTTACTTCAGGCAAAGGTAAGCGGTTTATGTTGTTGTCGGAAGTACAGGAGCGATCGCTTGAACTTGTGGAGTATGACAGAAAAAAGGCGATCGCATCTTTAGACGAAGGTAAACCTGTAATTCCCATATGGTTGGACGAAATTTATCAAAAGTTGGCGCTGAAGTTGGAAAAAAGTTAAAACTTCTGGGATAAAGCGGAAATGGCACTTAAGTAAGTGGGCTTCGTGCTAACTTTGGTAAGACAGGAGTGACTTGATGAGCGACTTTAGCAAAGAGACAGATGCACGCATTAATATTGATATCCTTCTTTGTCAAGCAGGATGGAACCCAGCTGATAAATCTCAGGTAATGACTGAGGTTTCGGCTTCAATGGCAGATGGTAGGAGAGGAAAAGCTGATTATCTCCTGCTTGACCAAAGAGGTCGTCCCTTGGCTGTGATTGAAGCTAAGAAGCGTGCTATTGAACCTTATGTTGCTAAAAACCAAGCGCTTCCTTACGCCCAGCAACTTCAAGCACCATTTATTTTTCTCAGTAACGGCGAACTGATTTATTTCTGGGACTATCAAAACGATGATGCCCGGATTGTTAATTCTTTTTTCTCACGGCGAGATTTAGAGCGATTGGTTGAAATGCGCTCAACCCGTCAACCTCTGGCCACAATCGAAATTCCTGAGTATTACACTCGACAAGGAGAAATTCGCTTAGTCCGTCCCTATCAAAGGGAAACTATGCAAGCAATTGACCATGCGGTTGAATTGGGGAAGCGGCGATTTTTATTGGAACTGCCAACTGGGACAGGTAAAACTGATTTAATTTGCCTGCAATTAAAGCGCTTGATTCAATCGGGATATGCAGAAAAAATCCTGTTTTTAGTGGATAGGGAGCAATTAGCTAAACAGGCACTAGAAGCAATTCAAGATGTTTTAAATCAGTATGGTAGCTACTGGCTCAAGCCGAGTGTAATTCGTCAGGAGCAGCAAATTACAGTTTGCTTACTCCAAACAATGATTAGCCGTTATCGGGAGTTGACTAGCGGCTATTTTGATGTTGTTGTGGCTGATGAATGTCATCGTTCGATTTATGGTATTTGGCAGACGGCACTTACTCACTTTGATGCGTTCCATATTGGTTTAACTGCTACGCCAGCAGCTTACATAGAACGTAATACTTTCGATTTCTACAAATGCCGGAATGAGCAGCCAGATTTTACTTACTCTATTCAAACAGCATTTGAACAAAAGTATCTTGTTCCCTATCAGTTTGCCACTGGCATCACTGAAATTATTGCTGAAGGGGCTGAAGTTGATGAGGTTTATTATGACCCAGCAGCCTTTGAACGCAAGTGGACTAATGAGGCGAGTAACCGCCTCATGATGCAGGAATTTGACAGATTGGCTTGGGAGAATTATCAAGAATTAGCACCAGGACAAAAGATTGGGCCTGGTAAATCAATTGTATTTGCTTTGACAAAAAATCATGCGGCACGGTTAACCAGATATCTAAACGAATTACATCCAGAATGTAAGGGGCGCTACGCTGAAGTAATTACAAGCGATGTTTCTAATGCCGATGATTTAATTCGCCAGTTCAAATATGAGGATTACCCACAAGTTGCAGTCAGTGTTGATATGCTCAATACGGGCTTTGATTGCCGGGAAGTCTTGCATTTAGTCATGTGTCGTACAGTACGGAGTCCGATTCTTTATCAGCAGATTCGTGGACGGGGGACAAGGACTGCGCCACATATTGATAAACGGAAATTTGTTATTTATGATTTTTTCAGAAATCACGAATATTTTAACGATAGCGATACTGATATTTATGCCGAAACTGGTCGAGGTCATGTATCAACTAGAAGTAACCAGCAACAATCCCGTCCTCGGTCAGAATTAATTGAATTAGGGCTGAGGGATAGATGGCAGCAATATCTCAATTATGTAGAAGTAGGGACAGAAGGGGAGCGGGTTGATAAGCGTGATTATCTCACTAATTGGGAGCAAACTATTCAATCTGCTGTCAGTAATGATCCAATACTCCAGAAAATCCGAGATGGAGATTTGTTGACGGAAACCGAAGAAACGGAACTCGTGCGACGTTTAAATACGCCCCGATACTACTTTAATGAAGAAAACCTGCGGCGAGCTTACCGAAATTATAATGGTAGCCTGATTGATTTTATTCGGGCAGCATTGGGAAGATTAAAGATTAAAAGCCACGAAGAACTACTAGAAGAAAACTTTAGAGCTTGGTTAGTTTCTCACTCTTTCGCACCAGCCCAAGCTCAGTATCTTTCTTTGTTGAAAAATCGGGGTATTGCCAAAGGTCAGCTAACCATAGATGATTTATTCTTGCCACCCCTCTCAGTTCTCAATGCTGCTGGTTTAGGTATAGAACTGTTTGGTGAGCAGGGATTGCGGGATATTTTTGATGAACTAAACCGCTCTGTGTTCGCGGTGGATGCTACAGGTACAGAGGGTTAAGAGAATAATATGGATTCAGAAATTCGTCGCAAACTCAAGCATATTACTGATACTTTATGGGCTGGTGGAGTAACCAATCCTGTCACCTACATTGAGCAGATTTCTTACCTGATATACCTGAAGCTGTTGGATGAAGAGGAAGCAAATCGGGAGTTGCGCGATCGCCTCATGGGTAATAATGGTAATGCTAAATTACTATTTCCCCAGCAAGCAGAACGTTATCGCTGGTCAAAATGGCGTTTTAAGAGTGGTACTGAACTGCGGGACTTTCTGCGGGATGAAGTTTTCCCCTATATGGCAAATTCTTTGCTCAAAGATGAGCCAAAAGTGGCAGAGTATTTCCGGGACGCGGTTTTAGAAATTAATGACCCGAATGTTCTCAAGTTAGTAGTTGATGAACTCGATACCTTGGATTTCCTCAAAATGGGTCAGGATGTCAAAGGTGATATTTTTGAGTATCTGTTAACCCATTTAGGTCAATCTGCACTTAATGGTCAATTCCGTACTCCCCGACAGATAAGGGCCTTTATGGTGGAGATGGTTGACCCTGATTTGGGGGATACTATCTGTGATTTGGCTTGTGGTACAGCAGGATTTTTGATTGATAGTATTGAGTATATTTTGGCTAAGTACAGTGAAAATCCTATAGAAGTACCGATTTACGGTGAAGATTGGCTGGAAAAACGGGGACTGACTTTGGCACAAGCAAAACAACAAATCCCCAATCTCCAGACTTATCGCAAAGGAAATGGCGATAGATTACCTGACTGGAAACTTTTGGAAGAGTCGATTTATGGCTTTGATGTCTCCCGTCAGATGATGCGAATTTCGATGATGAACTTGGTGCTGCATGGAATTCGCAACGCCAAGCTGAAGGTAGCAAATGTGTTGTCAGATATGGGGGGACTGACAGAAGATGATTTGCGCCGTCGCTATAAGGTGATGTTTGATAATCCCCCTTTTGCGGGAACGTTACCCAAAGATTCTATTCGTGGGGATTTACCGACAAACTCCAAAAAAAGTGAATTGCTGTTTTTGGCTGCAATCATGAAATCTTTGGTAGCGGGTGGAATGTGTGCGGTAGTTGTCCCAGAAGGGTTACTGTTTGGTTCTACAGGCGCTCATGTGGATTTGCGTAAAAAACTGGTGACAGAATTTGATTTATTGGCGGTGGTTTCGCTACCTGCGGGGGTGTTTAAGCCATATACGGGGGTGAAGACTGCGGTGCTGGTAATTCGCAATCCTTTGGAGTCTGCGGTGCGTCAGGTGAATCAAGTTTGGTTCTATGAAGTTAAAAATGATGGCTACGATCCTGATAAGATTTCCGGCGGAGGTAGACCAGAAACGCCAGAACTAAATGATATTCCTAATTTATTAAAGCAGTGGAAGATTTATCGGGAGTCGGGTTTTAGGCAACCTCCAGGTTTTGAGAAGGGAGAGTTGCTAAAGCCGGGAAGTGATGAACCTCGATGCTGGTGGGCATCTTTGGTGACTATTGCCGAAAATGATTACAATTTAGCGGCTGGGCGTTATAAGCCACAGGTAACTGAGGCTATTTCTGATGATGATCCGGTTGAGTTGATTCGAGAAGTTTTGGAAATTGAGCGAGAAATTGCCTCTGGGTTAGAAAAGCTGCTTCGTGATGTGGAGGCAGTTTGATGAATTGGACAGTAGCATCCCTTAGTGATTTTCTTTCATTAGAATATGGCGCATCTCTCAGAGAACCAAATCGGGACGCTTCTGGTCAGATTCCAGTGGCTGGTTCAAATGGAATTGTTGGATATCATTCAAAAGCTCTCATCAAAGGCCCAGGAATTGTTGTAGGGCGTAAGGGTTCAGCAGGTAAAGTAACTTGGTTTGATACAGATTTTTGGCCGATTGATACAACCTTCTACATTCGCCTTAAAATTGCTGCTAATGTCCGCTGGGTATTTTATTTACTGCAATCATTAAAACTAGAACAGTTTTCGATCACAACTGGTGTTCCTGGTATCAATCGAAATGATGTGTATCGTCTCCAGGTTTTTATCCCACCTCCTTCTGAACAACGCCGCATAGTCGAGATTCTAGATCAAGCTGATGCACTGCGAAGAATCCGGGCTGAGGCTGATGGAAAAGGTGATCGCATTTTACCTGCGCTATTCATCAAAATGTTTGGCGATCCCATAACCAATCCAATGGGTTGGGATGTTGTATTAGTAGAAAAGCTATTTTCAAGAGAACGCTCAGGGACTAAATGTGGCCCCTTCGGAAGCGCACTTAAAAAACATGAATATGTTGATAATGGTATAGCAGTTTGGGGAATTGACAATATAAAGCCGAACCAGTTTGTGGAATCAGGTTCATTATTTATAACTCCAACGAAATATGAAGAACTTAAAAGTTATTCAGTAGAACATGGAGATATTATAATTTCCCGTGCCGGAACTGTTGGACGTATGTGTGTAGCCCGACCACAACAGTCACATTCTATTATTAGTACAAATCTAATTCGTCTTACTTTAGATAAAGAACGTATTTTTCCTGAATATTTTACATCTCTTCTCTCATACTTTCCAGCATCAGTTAATCAATTGCGTACAAGTGGTGATGATGGAGCTTATTCATTCATGAACACTACCATTTTAAAGTCATTAAAAATTCCATTGCCACCATTCGATCTTCAAAATGAATATACCCTTCGTATGGCAGAAATAAGAAGATTAAATGCAAAGCAAATTGAATCTCAAGCTAAATTAAATAATCTTTTTCAATGCCTACTCTATCGTGCTTTTTCTGGAGAACTCACAGCCAAATGGCGAGAAGCCCACATGAAAGAACTACTTGCAGAAATGAAAGAACAAGCAAAAGCCCTCAATTTGAAGGATAACAAAGATTCTCAGCAGCTTTCCCTCTTGTGACAATACTGGCTCAGTAATATTTATATGTCTAAAAAAATTCTCTTAGTAACAGTTGGGAAATCTCCCGCACCTATTGTTAAAGCAATTAAGCATATACAACCGGATCAGGTTTTATTTTTATGTAGCGAAAACTTCCAATCCCAAATCATAGGCGAAGGGCTTCCTTGTGAAATTATTCAAGGAAATAGTGTTAAAAGATACCCGAATATTCCTAAGCTAGTGGAATTAGGCGATCGCTTTCAGCCAGAGCGTGATCTAAAGATTATTCAAAACCCGGATGACTTAACTGAATGCTATGAAGTGGCAGTAGCAAGCATTATTAGGTTAAAACAGTTACAACCAGATACTAACCTTTACGCAGACTACACAGGTGGAACTAAAACGATGTCTTTAGGTTTAGCTTTAGCATCACTAGAGCATGGCGTTTCTCTGCAAGTCAATAGCCCTGTGTCTCTCAAGACAGTTACTCATGCCCGTCTAGAACTGGTTGCTAATTCTTTTACCACAAAATTACCAAAAAGAAAATTATTAACATCCAACGCCTTAACTGCTCTACGAGTCGGTAACTTCAAGGCTTTCGCCGATCAACAATACATCCCGCTTCGTCCCCTCACCTTGATTTTTGGAGCTAACAGTTCAGGAAAATCGAGCATTATTCACAGCCTTTTATTAGCACATCACGCTATTAAAAACGGAGAATTGGACATCTACCGCACCGAAGCAGGTGGTGAATCTGTTGATTTGGGAGGTTTTGGGCAATATGTTCATAAACGCGATCGCCGTAGTCAGGTAGAGTGGTCAGTAGATATTGACCCTAAACAGCTAAATACAGTAGATCAGGGTTTAGTTGACTTGTTACAACCAATCAAAAAGCTGACTGTGGGTGTTGGGATTGGTACTCATTTAGGAAAAGGAAGGGTAAGAGTACGGTCTTTCTTTATTGAAGCAGATGAAAGACGAGTTTTAAGTATGAGTTCTCGTCCTAAAGGAAAGCTTCAGTTAGATCGCCTCGATTACCAACACCCAATTCTCAGCAATTTGATTCAAGCAATCTTAGAAGCGAGTACATTTACCCTGAAAGTAAATCCAGAGGATCGGGAGGAAATTGAGCAAGCGATCGATGAGCTTGTTCCAGAAATTACAGCACGAGTTTCTCGCTTACTACCAACAAAAATTCAAGTTGGAGATGAAGGGGACATATCAATTCCCAAACTTAATCCCAAGCCAGGACAACAAGAGGATTTAGCTAACACAGTGCGTCTGATTCTCCCTTACAGACTCAGCGAATTGATCGGAGCAATTACCGAAACTGTAGAACGAGATATTGGAAAACTCAGATATTTAGGGCCATTTCGTACCTATCCACCTCGACATTTTGCGTTTTCTCGGCAGCAAGATGCTAACTGGTATGCTGGCGGTGGTTATGCTTGGGACATCCTTCTCAATAACGCGGAAGTTCGCCAAAAGGTGAATACTTGGCTGGGAGATAGCGACAGGATGAAATCCCCTTATGAGCTAGTGGTGCGTAGTCTTTTACCAGATTCACAACTTGCAACTGAACTTTACCCCCGCATTGCCAAAAGTTTACACGATTTAACCACTAAGCTGATTTTTCATGCTGCTGGATTTGGGAGTGATATCCAAGAAGAGATTGAACGGCTAAAAGGTGATTTTGAAGCTGCGGGTATTGACCTCAATTCTGATAGCGTTCTACCCGAAGTTGAACAACTGGTTTCCATGCTCACTGATAGTGATAGCTTATCGGAAACTTGGGTACAAGAAATAACTTTAGGAGGCGATCGCATTTCAGATTTAGTCTTGATTGACAAGAGAACTAAAACACCACTTAGTCACCGGGACGTAGGCATTGGCATTAGTCAAGTTATTCCGATTCTAGTATCTTGTTATGGTCTATCGGATGCGTTGGTTGCCATTGAACAGCCTGAAATTCATCTACATCCTAGACTCCAGGCTGAACTAGGTTCTGTATTTGCAGAAAGTATTAAACCTCCATATAACAACAGATTTATCCTGGAAACCCACAGTGAGCATCTTATGCTCAGGCTACAAAAATTGATTCGTGAAGGACAGTTAAAACCAGAAGATGTTTCAGTGATTTATGTTGATTCAAACTCAGAAGGCTCACAATGCCTAGAGTTGAGGCTAGACGAGGAAGGCGACTTTATTGACGAGTGGCCAGATGGATTTTTTGAAGACGATTTTAGAGAAATATTTTCTTAATATGCTTTTTAGAACTGTTGTTTCACCCACCATATTCAATGGAATGCCTGAAGATGTTTTAGCACAAAAATCATTTTGTAATACAAACATTCAATTGCTATATGATTTGACAGAAAATTGTGTGATTTTGTTAGATACTGATAAATCTATATCAAATGCAATTATTGACGCTATAGAAAAATGGCCAGTTAAATTTAGAAAACCAGCAAAAGAATTAATAAAGGAACTGAGAAATAAAAATCGTCTTGTCGTAGCACCCAAAGAATATACAGTATGTTCACAGTGCAATATTGACTATTGTCAGCAATGTATTGGTATTGCATTAAGTTGTTCCCCAAATGCTATTTTCACAACTGAAGATTGTTGTCAATGTGTTAAAAATCAAACTTTACCAATTCGACCGATTGATACTGCCGAATACTCAATCTCAAGATTTTTTCAACATAGAAGGCAAATTTCCCCACTGACACTAAATAATAAAGAATGGAATCAAGAACAATTTGAAGATAAAATATTAATACCTTTATTCAGAGATGCTAAACATATTAAAATCTATGACCGGATGATTGGACGAGCAACAAAGGACTTCATCCCAGAACACTATAAAAATACCCTCGAATGGGTTTTTGATATTTTTCTACAAGAATCATCCTCTCGAACTGAACGAATTTTTGAGGTGTATAGTGGTTTAGATACTAGATATTTATCTCATCAGGAAATAATTGATATCAAGAATTTGCTATGCCAGTTTGAAGCTGATATGCAACGAAGATATAGCTTTCCTTTTACATTGAAACTCAAAGAAGAATCTGGACGTGGGCAAGAGATGCCTCATGCTAGATACTTGATTACAGATCAGATAGGAGTTTTAATCGAACGTGGATTTGATTTGCTGTGGACTAATCAACAGATGAGAGACAATGGGCTGAATCCCAGTAACGATGATCGTCCTATTCGGGATGTAACTATTTCTCGGATTTCAGAACCTAATAAAATCGAGACAGCAGTACGGAGATTGCCGGATTTGTAATAATTAGGATATCAATGTAATTGATAAATATCTAGGTACTATGAGCCTAAATGGTTGATTAATTCTTCCACTGCTAAATTCTTTGTATCTTCAGGGAGATAATCAAAAACTTTTTTCAAAAGTTCTGGAGACGCATTTTGAGCAAACCAGTCTTCACTAGGATTCTCTTGAATATTAAAAAAATACTTTAATCGTTTTTCTATAGCTTCTTTATCTGGTTTATCTAATTGTCCAATTCTATCTAACCAATTGGCTGATGAGTCTTTGAAGCAATTAGCATCAACAGTACAGATTTGGTGAACTAAAGCGTATGAACTTTTATCAAGACCATTTCTAATGGTAGAGTTAATTGGATATGTAGTTGGTAAACCGTTAAATGTTCCTTGTGAAGTCAGGGGAATAACGGAAAACGTTGTTATATATCCAGATTCATCTTGAAATTGATCGCTTGTCCAGATGATATAAGGATGTATCCCTCTGAAAACCCTACTTGAATTAATATTCTCAGTGCAAGTTTGACATCCTACTTCACCTGGTTCATCTAAATTATAAATATGGACATGACCCAGTTTGCAACGAAGAGATACCCTATAGGGATTTATGGAATAGATCCAACCTTGTCTAGGTCTTTGTCCAGCCACTTTACAATCCTAATTCACTGACTAATTTTTCTCTTTCTGCTTGTAAATTAAGTTTAACTTTCTCTTCTGGTCGATGGCTATTTTGTGCTTCCAGCATTGGAGCAGTGCTATATACATACTCTAGTAACTGATTCAGTTTATCTGCGCCAGCCCACTCTCTCCGAATATTATCCAGCACAAACTTAAGACTGAGGGGTATTTGCAAATCATCTACCTGAGCAGCTTCATTGATAGGTCTAATGTATATTGCATTTTCCTGAGATTCTTGAATAATCTCTTTCCCATTCATTTGATTTAAAGCCACATCTATGCCGTCGTTCCAAGGGCCAAATTGATAATAACACCAATCTAGATCCGTCAGCTGCTTTCCCGTCCACTTAACAGAGTAAAGATCAGCTAAATACAAAAATTTGATTAACTGTGTTTTTGTAATATACCCTTTTGTCGCGTAGACAAAATATTTTATGAGTTTATCTAACATAACTCTTCTCTCTGCTGATGATCATAGATACTTGTATGAACTAACACATATAGATGTATACAAGTATTTAAAAGTATTTGTATTCAAAGCTTTATAGAGAGTTTTCATAAGTTTAGATCGCTTAATTATAGTTGTTTTTATCCAACTCCTGACACTTTTTTTGTTTACAGCTAGCGAAAACTAGTTTATATGTACTAGTATATAGTATGGAATTGATATGAATACACAATTTTTGACTAAAATTTAATGTGTTGTTGTTATCTCATGGGCGTGTCGTGTTTTGCTGAATAAACTTTTGCCACTTTACCATTTCCCTGAACGGCAGAAAGCCCTTTTGACACCAATCATCCGCCCACAACGCCGGAATTTTGAATCTAGCGTCACAGTTTGGACATTCTGACAGCAAGGTTAACTTGTGGCGATCGCACCTTTACAAGAACCATCAAACACTTGTTTACCGTTTGGTGTGGTTTTCTAGTGGAGACTACCAGTAAGCATCTCATGTATTGCCGTAAGCTGATTGGTTCAGCAGGGACTAGGAAGACAAATTCATGGAGCGATCCGCTTGAGCTTGTGGAGTTTGACAGAAAAAAGGCGATCGCATCTTTAGATGAAGGTAAACCTGTGATTCCGGTGTGGTTGGATGTGATTTATCAGCAGTTGGAGGTTAAATTAGAAAAGCAATAAGTAAAATAACTAGATATAAGTCATCAAAGCAATACATATTGTAAAAATTAATGGTGTTAAGCCAGAGGTTCAAGAGAAAATTTCGTTACATAAAGTATAAAATTTAACGATTAATTTTTAAATTAACTTTTCTACTAACCTACTTATTTTTTTTGAAAACTAATGCTAGAAATTAACTTTCAACAGATTCGTCCTTATAATGGTGGCTTGACAGACGCTTTTGAAGAATTATGCTGTCAAATATTTCACCGATTATCTGATAATTCAATTCAAAATTTTCAACTACCAAAAGGAAGCCAATTTCAACGTTTTAGAGGCGCAGGAGGTGATGGTGGAGTTGAAGCAATTTGGATTTTACCTAATGGTGATAAATGGGGACTGCAAGCAAAATATTTTGATAAGCTAGAAGCTTCTCAATTTAAACAATTGAATAAATCACTACAAACGGCAGTAAGAAATCATCCTGAACTCACGCAATACATCTTTTGTATTTCATTTAACTTTACTGGGAAAACAGGTCGAGGAAAAGGAGAAATTGATGAATTTGAAACATGGAAAAAGGAACAGTTACAAGATTTAGCATCTAAAAATATTAATATTTCTATTGAATTTTGGACTGAAAGTGTATTAAGAGATTATTTAGTTACTGTAGATAAAGGAGGTGGTTTACGTCGCTATTGGTTTGACCATGAAGTGATGACAAATGATTGGCTTCAGAAACGATTAAATGATGCTAAAGTTCAAGCAGGTAAACGTTATTCTCCAAAACTTTCGGTAAATATTCCTGCTTTTGATGCTTTAGAAGCTTTTGCTCGTCAGAATGCTTGGAAAGAACAAGTAGATAAGTCTTTGCAAGAATTTAATGAAAATATTCAACAATGGCACAGTCATGTTAAAAATGTAAATGAATTACCAGGAAATAACCATCAAATAGTCGAAAATATTACAGAACAGATTATTTCACTAAACTTTATTTTAAATCAAGATATTTATCCTCAATCTTCTAATGATTTACAGAAAGTAATATTACAAGTTAGCAATTTAATAGAAAATCTAATACAAGTAGAAAAAATATTTCTTAATGAATTTATAGAAAAGCATGGTGAAAATGCAGATAATCCACAATTTCGACAATTTCATGCTGAATATCAGTGTGATTTTCCTGCCGCAAAGTTAGATACAAGTCGTGATTTACTTAAGTTTTTATATAAAATTGATAAATGGATAAATAGTCCAGAATTTATTTTACCTAGAAGCCAATTTATGTTGCTTCGTGGTTGTGCTGGAGTTGGTAAAACCCACGCTACTGTGGATCATGCCCTACATATTAATAAAACAGGACAAATATCTTTAGTCTTTTATGGTGAAGATTTTACTGGAGATGAACCTTGGAAGATTATTGTTAATAAATTGGGTTTCTCTAGCAATATAAGCAGAGATGAAATTTTGGGAATGATTGATTCCGCAGCCGAAGCAACAGAAAAACCCGCAATCATTTATATTGATGCGCTTAATGAATCACCAGAAAGACGAAGATGGAAAATATCTTGGTTAGAACCTCTACGTCAACAAATTACTAATTTTTCAAGATTAAAATTATGTGTATCATGTCGCGATACTTATTTAGATGAAGTATTTAACAATACAAATGAGTGGGTTGAGTTTGAACATAACGGGTTTCTTGGACGTGAGTTTGATGCAATTAAGCAATTTTTTCAATTTTATGAGTTAGAAATACCAGCTACGCCATTATTACAATCAGAGTTTGCCAATCCTTTATTTTTACATTTAGTTTGTCAAGCTATACAAGGAATTGAATCCAAAACAATCCCCCTTGGTACTATTGGATTTACTGATGTTTTACGTTTATTACTTGAGGAAAAAAATAAACAAATATCAGAAGTTTGTCGTTATGATAACAGAGATGACAATGTTACTGAAGCTGTTAATGCTTTAGCTAAAAAAATGGCTGAAGAAAAAACTAGACTACTTTCAAGAGAAACAGCACAGAAAATTGTTAATGAGATATTTTCTGTTGAAGATAGCGAACGTTCACTATTTATTCAATTAGAAAAAGAAGGCTTAATTGCTCTTATTGAACAAAGAACTAGACCTCTTGCACCCAGACAATGGTTTTGTCGCTTTACATTCGAGCGTGTAGCAGACTTTTTGATGGTTTTATTTCTATTAAAAGAAATTGAAGCTAATCAACTTAATACTACCAATCCTAATACAATACAATCAGTTGATGAAATAAGCAATAATTTTATCAATAATTTCGACAATAAAACTTTAAATGAAAATCAAGGTTTGCTAGAAGCACTTTCGATTATTTTACCTGAAAAATTTAACGTTGAACTAATTGATATTATTAATGATAATATCAATATAGATCGTTATAAAATTTTGACAATTATTGCTTCTGGATTTCAATGGCGTGCTATTGAAAATTTTTCTGAAAGAACTGAAGAGTTAGTTTATGGAGGTTTATCTAATTCTAATTGTTGTCCAAAAATCTTAGATTCTCTTTTTGAAATTGCTGTAATTCCAAATCATCCACTTAATGCTGAGTTTATTAATAATTTACTAGAACAACAGGATTTGACAACTAGAGATCCATTTTGGTGTGCTTCACTTTATGAAGATTTTGAAAAGCAAAAAGGAGCTTGGCGTTTAATTGAATGGTCACTGAAAGCAGATTTATCTTCATTTAATCAAGAAACTAGTAGTTTATGGGCATTGTTTTTAAGTTGGTGTTGTGCCGCTTCAGATAGACGAGTTCGAGATAGAGCAACTAAAGGTTTAACCAGGCTTTTTATTAGTCATCCTAATATTATTAAAATTACTCTAATTCGATTTTTTGATATTGATGATGATTATGTCCTAGAAAGAGTTAGTTTAGCTGCGTATAGTTCTATATTGATTGTAGATGATAACGATTTAGTTAAGGATGTTGCCAACACAATTTATGCTGAAATTTTTGATATAGGTAATATTCCTGAAAATGCACTTATTCGTGATTGGCTAAGATTAATTATTGAATTAGCTCATAGTCGTAATCTATTAAATAATACTATTGATATCAATAAATTTAGACCTCCTTACAACAGTAAACCTATTCAAATTCCTTCGGAAGAAGAAATTGCTCATTTAATAAAGCAAGATGCTTTTAAGGGAAACATGAATCTGGGCGAATTCCCTGGTGGATTTGGTGGAACTGATTTTGCCAAGTATGTTTTAGAATCTCGTTTTCTTAATCGTTACAATCTTGAATCTATCGGAAATGATTATAAATCAATCTATAATTGGTTTATAAAAACTGTTTCTGAATTAGGTTATCCAGGTTTAAATGAAAAGTGCTACAAGTATGATCGCTATCTTTTAGGGAAATATGGTGGAGGAAGAGGGAGACAAACTTGGGCTGAAAGACTTGGAAAAAAATATTATTGGATTTTATTACATCGTTTAGCAGGAATTTTGGCAGATCACTTTCCGAGAAAAATAGATTCATGGTACAGAGAGCCTGTTCTTCCCAGATTACAGGGTATAGACTTACGGGATATAGATCCAACTGATTTAAGAGCTTTTTATCCTCAAATAGAAATCAACACTGAATGGTATGAACCTATTAATTATAATTTCGATATTACAGAAAATTTAAGTCATGATAAATGGGCAGAATTAAAAGATTTTCCAAATTTAACAGAAATAGTAGAATTTACTGATAAACAAGGTGAAAAATGGTTTCATCTATCACTTTATTCTTCATTAGAAAAAGTTATTTCTAATGAAAATAATGCAAAATATCCCCATAGAAATTTAAGGACTTTAATCAACACTGCTTTTATACCTTATTCTGATATCAATCAGATTAAAAAAGAACTATCTAATAATAAATTTATTGATGATTTAAGGATTCCGCATGACTACAAATTATTAATATTAGAGTACCCGAATACTATCACCTGTCACCAACGTTTTGAAACGAGAGAAATAGATTTAGAATGTGAAATTCCAGGTACAGAAAAGGCAGAAATCACAATAATTCAAATTTTGAAGGGGAATGAGTGGGAATATGATTTTAGTCAAGATGAACATTCTGAAAATATAAATGTTCCTGCACCAAATTTAGTTAATTTTGGTAACTTAAAATGGGATGGTCAATCTAGTTGGTTAGATGAATCTAAAACTATTCAAGTTACTGAAATATCTACAGGAATTGGTTCTGGTGTTTTGATTAAAGGTGATTATCTGAAAGACTTTCTTCAGGCTTCCTCGTTGGCTTTAATTTTTGTTGGATTTCAAGAAAAATTCGTAATTAATAAGCAATTTTCGGGAGCTTCTAGTATTCATGAGCTTAGAACTGTATACATTTTTGATGGTCAAAACATTATTAATCCTTACAAAATCCATAAAACTATAACGTAAGAATCTGAACTCTTGTTCCACAACTGGAATTAGATTAGCGATCGCTTCCCATATCCTAAATTGCTTCTGATGTTCCACCATCTGCTCAAACGGCAAAAAACACCGTTGACACCAACCATCCACCCACAACGCTGGAACCTTAAATCTTGCCCCACAATTAGGACATTCTGACAGCAAGCTTAACTTGTGGCGATCTGTATTCTAAGTAAACATTAATTTACAGTCCCAAGCCGCTTCATCGAAGGGACAGTCTATCTTCTACAAACACAATACGCGATCGCCTCACTTCCCCTTACCAGGCGGCGAAATCGTTCCATCCGCCTGCGCTTGTTTAATAGCTCGTTTCAGAATTAACACTGCCATTTGCGACAAAGAACGCTCCTCTGCATCCGCCACTTGTTGCAGAGCTTCTTTGTCTTCTTCTTCCATGTAAATACTCAATGTTACTTTTCCCATGTGACTATTATCAGCTTCTCTATGTGTTTTTATATTAAATCACTAAAAACACATACATTTAAATAGAAATACATAAATTTTATGTATAATTACTGATAAGTCAAAAGCCAGCGCGCAACTTTCTCAGGGCTGACGCACTGGCTTCTGGCTCCTTCTCACAGGAGACATATTCCATGTTAAGACCTGTTTGCCACAAAACAGATGAACACAGAAGTTATCTACAAGCTTTAGATGACTTTGGTATTGCTGAACTATTGGCGAAACTCAACAACTATTGTGAACAGCAAGAACAACAAACTTTAGCAGCGTTGTTGATTTCCCAATTAACTCAGAGTCTTGATGCTGAATTAGTTGCTAGTTATTTGAGTGCAATGGCGCTCAATCGCCAGGATCTATTCCCAAGAATAATTAACCAGAAATTTTCTGCTAGTTCTGTTGATTTACCCGACGACTTTCCTAATACAGCAAAGACACCCCGCTTTTTGTATGGCGACAAATTGCGTTGGATTGGTTCTGACACCGATTGGGGAACTGCGATCGGCAGATTTTATAGCTTTGCTCCCCATCTTTGCTGCTGGAGTTGGTGCTACCTAATTTGGTTAAGCAAAGACAGCCTCAGTGCAGCTTGGACATCTGCCGATATTGCTTGGGAACAAGATTTAGAACCAGTGGAAGAGTCGCTGCTATGACTAATCCACGTCCTTTACAGGTAAGAGAGCAAAATTTGATTGATCTATACAGCCATTGTCAATTAGGAATGACACCCAAGAATTTTTATGCCAAATGGGATGTTAATCATGAGGCGATCGCCCGAATTTGCTCTCGTTCACTTTCAACTGTCCGGCGCTGGTTCTCTAAAGGGCGCAACTATCGCCGTCCCATGCCTTCCGATTTACGCCATCTTGCTCTGATGGATTTTCTACTAGAAGGCTTTGAGGGTATTCCTAAAGAACTCTTAAAAAAGGTCTGTTTCCCTAACCGGCATAAATAGGAATTGAAAAGTTAGCAAATTTCAATATCAACCTGACATTTCTTTACCAGCCACCCTCACACTAGGGTGGCTTTGTCTAGGAAATTTTTGAACCAGAATTTGAGTTTTATTCAACCCAAATTAGCCAGCTAAATCACAAGTATTGTCAGGAGAATATTGTGACCTACGTCGAAAAGTTAAATCCTTGGTGTGTAGTCCGCCATTTTCCCACTATGCAACACCAAATTGTTGCTTGTTTTCGTCGCCGGAGTTACGCTGAGGCTCATTTACAAGCTCTGCGCCGACTCATACCAAACGTGACTTTCACAATTATTTTCAGTCTGGAAGTGCAGCAGTCAGACCAAGTTACCCCATAGATATCACATTCAGAAAGTAAACTGAATTTGTGGCGAACCTGTTTCAGAGGAGCTAATGCTCCTAAGCACGCTACCGCTAACGCATTTTAATCAAATATTCTTTTGGAGTCCAACGTCGTTTCATAATATAGGATTATCATTCAATAATGCTTCTGACACTTTGCCATATCGACAAACGGCGTAAAACACCTCTGACACCACGCATCCATCCATAGTGCAGGAACCTTAAACCTAGCCCCACAGTTGGGACATTCTGAAAGCAAGCTTAACTTGTGGCGATCGCACCCCTGAGTCACTTGAAACTGCCAGTCAATTTTGTGACAAGGCGACTCAATATAACAAACAGCACATAATCGAATAGGCTCCATTTTCATCCCCACACCAGGAGGTGGTAACATCTGCCCTAACTTCTCAGCATCAACCCCTACAACCTTAGCTAATGCCTCCAAATGTTGCTGAGAAGGAGGCGGATTCAACCGAAACTTTTCCCATTTTGCGATCGCACCCCCAAGTCCTGCTGCTTTACCTAACCCCGTAGGCGTTAAATCATTTGCCCGTCGAAAACGCCCTAAAAAGTGACTCAAACTTTCCCCCTCATAGGGTTGAACTCTAAACAGCCAAGGCTTAATATTTTCTGCTTCCATCACTTGTATTCAGCAGCTACTTCCTTCAAAGTTTCCAAGTCAATTTTTTGCAGTCCCTTTTTTAAAGCCCGGATTGCAGTCTCTCGCAGAATCATATCCATCAAACCGATATAACCTCCAGTTGCTTCCCCCAACGTCTTCAACATCGTTTTACTCGAAAGGTTGGAAGCAACTGGCAATCTGAGTATTTGCTTCTCCCAAATATCTACCGTTCGCTTAAAATCTTCCCCTGACATCTTTCCAAAACGGTGACAAGACCGAAAACGGTTGTAAACCTGCTCATCGCGCTTAATCACTGCATCTAAGCGGTCAGTTCCTACCAAAATCACTGCTATTTCCAACCTGTCAAAAATATCACGCACTTCCGCAAAAGTTTTCGGTTTAAAGCGGTCGGCTTCATCAATAATCAACATCTCCACCCCGCAACCTTTAAGAACCCGCAGCGTTCTATCTCGAATTTCTGCTACCGTTCCTTTAGTTACTTGATATTTCAAATGCTCCATAATTACCCCAAAGAATTCTTTAGCACCGCACTCCTGGGGAATTTGGATATAAGCCACAGGTACAGTTGGGGGCTTTCCTGCTTCTTGTTTGGGTTTATTCCTAAGCCTATAGGCATCACAACCCATAGTTTTACCTGTTCTTGATTCACCTACCACACGGCCAGACTGCCGTGATTGGCGCTTCCCTTCCAGCCAGTCATGAAGAATTTGTACTTGTTCCAGTGGAACATAACCTTTACGATTTAATCGCTGAATTTCCTCTTGCAATTTCTCGCTATTAACGGGGATCTCACCAAGTTGTTTGGCGATTGCTTGAGCTTCTTGTAAAGTCATTTTTACCAGCCGTAATCTTCACGCATTTGTTCGTAATCAAAAACTTCCGGCATCTCTGACTCAGTTTCGCTGTCAATAGATACCACCTCTACTACTTCCTCTGGCTCAACAGGTATAATGTGTTTAGCTTTTTTAGCCTCAGCCTGTTCTACTTTTTGGCGCTCTTTTTTGGTTTTCTTTTGAGTTTGGAATGTTTCGCGTTCCCTAACTTCTGCCAAAATTGACCGATTACTCACAGCCTTACCCGCTTCCCGTACTTTACGGCTGCTAGCTTTTGCTTCATCTAGAGATAGTTCTTCTGTCTCCAAATCTTGAGCATAAGCACGAGCAATAAATACCTCTTTATCCCCTTCTGTGCAATAAACCAAAATCGTTGTGATATCTCTGGGGTCATATCGCAACACAACACTTTCGCCTGCGTAACCCGCTAAGAGTTCACCTCGATACATCAAGTTTTCAAATTGCAGATATCCCCCGCGTTGAATTTGTCGCCGTGTTTGCTTCATTAGGCAAATATCCAAATCCCTCTCGGAAAGTAAATCAGGGGAAGCAATTAAACCAGATTCCCAGCGTTGAAATCTTGTCTGGTCGCCCATTCGAGCATCAAGTCGCTGGTTATAGTTATCAACGATGTAACGCACCAACATTTGCTCTAACTGCCGCAACGTTAAGCAAGCTTCTTTCTCCGCTTCCTCTGGTCGCTCTTGAACGTTTGAACCTGTGTATCCTTGTAAAGTTGAGAATAATTCTGTGTTTAGAGTTTTAAACGGACGTTCGACACTACCACCTTCAGATGGGCGATCGCGCAAATGACAAACAAACCCTAACTGCACTCCTATTTGCTGTAAATGGTTAGAACGAAAATCTTTACCCCCATCCGTATAAAAGTGTTGCGGCAAACCAGAAGTACCCCATTCTTCGTGAAGTCCATATTCTGAACCATATTGCTTGGACAAAATTGCATGACGTAGCCCCAAAGCTACAACCTGAGAACTTGGTGCATCGTAGCCCAAGTTAATTCCCATAATGCAGCGCGAATAACTATCAATAACCGTTGTTAACCAAGGACGACTAAGAATTTTGCCATGCTGATCTACTAATAAAACATCAACACGGGTATGGTCGCATTGCCAAACTTGGTTACTATGTTCTATCTGTAAATCTTTTCCATCACGGGTTTTAACTGATAAGCGCGAACCACGCCAACCCGGACTGCGAATACTTTTAGCTTGCTCAATTTTATCTATTAACGGTTGTAAAATTCGGTAAACCGTCATGTGGGAAGGAGGCTTAACTCCCAGTTCATCAGCTGTGGCCTTAGCTTTGATAAATACCTGCTGGCGAGTCATCCTTTTACTTCCCTTATTACCCTCCTTATAAGTTTTCAATACAAACTCTTGCCAGTCTTCATCAACTCGATGCTTCCCTTTATCCACCCGTTGATTTTGCACCAGTCCAGCTAAACCTTCGTGTTCCCATTTATCTACTAGCCGTCGCACTGTACGTACTGACTTACCAAGCTTTTCTGCTGCTTCCTTGAGCTTTTGCGTATATGTAGTGCGATCGCTATTTTCTAAAAGACTTTGAATCACCTCCATTTTCAGTAAAGCTTCATCCGAAAGTTTAGAAACAATAACGTTTGCTTCAGCAAGATCGTTATTAACATCTGCGGAGCTTGCCCAAGTTGTAGAGGTTGTAGAAGATTCTGTATTCTGCATATTATGTTTTATCAAAACATAGTTGTATTATACTATTATTTTGACAAATAATTTGTTAATTTATGAAAATCATGATTTTTCTAGTTTTCTGGAGATTGACAATTAAATTGTGAAATATCTGGCATTTGACATCTAATTTGTGAATACAGGCTTAAAGCAGTGTGACTGACGTAAACAGCAAAAAATATGCCATAATCCTTTCCATGACAGGTTTTTAAGTATTTGAGGTATTTGTGACAATATTCTGTTAAATTGACAAATAATTAGTTAATGTACAAAAACCCTAGCTTTTTGGCAAATACTTTTTCCACGTCATAAATTATCGATGAAGATCAAAAAGTAAAACTGCCATCCTACAAAGGTTTCAGCTTATGTGTTCGCCTAAGCGCAAAAATGGATAAAGTCGAGCTAAAGCGTTGCTACTTATTATATGTAGTTGGTGCTAGCGAACGTCGGCGTAAAAAGTAAAAGTTAAAGACCAAAAAATCCCGTTATTAAGATAAAAAGGTTAAATCAATATAATAAAGGACTGGTATGTCCAGTCCTTTTGTTTTTTGTCATATGGTTAATTTCTGATGCAGGGTTGAAGAAGAATTCAGAAGTCAGAGTTAGAGATATTAATCTCAGGCGATCGCACCTAACGGTACTTAAACATCTCCTTGGGTTTACTTACTTTTTTCGATTGAAAAACAGATTTAGTTTTTTATTATGCTTTGAACAAGTGATTTAATTCGCTGCTTCACCATATGATAAATGTTGTGTAAAAAATGCATCTGCCTTTGCCTTTCTTTTTTTACAGCTTGTTCAGCAGACCAAGTAGACCAAATTGAATTATCAAGGTATTGAAAAAATAAATCTTTAGAAGGATGGTTACAATTATTGTACCAAGGCTTATCCCTAGTTGAAAAATGAATAATGTCAGGATTATTAATTAACTGATTGAATACATCTTCTGTAAACGGACTATCTTGCCAAGATGAATATTGAAACAAATATGGCATTTGATTCCATCTGGGTTCAAGTTCGCCCCATTTTCCTGCAAGAATAGCATTCAAAACATCTTGATCGTGCCACCGCACAGACTGTTTATTTATTCTCAAATACTCAATTGCTTCTTCAAAAATTTTATCTTCCCGCCATTTTTTGAGATTCATTACTAAAACCCCGGAATTAAAGTATTTAGATTCTGGGGAAATGCCAAGATATTGATAATTCATGAGTCCTCTTGCCGAAGATACATAAGGCGCTCCCATATCCTGTGCTGCCAAGAGATAATATTCTCCAATATCAATATTCCATAATCGCTCTATATTTCCTTGCACAATCACATCGCTATCAATATAAATTGCCTTATTAAATTGCTTTGGTAACAGTTGAGGAATTAAAAGCCGATAGTAAGCAGCAATTGTAATGGTGGATGAAATTTGTGCATTTTCTAAGTGCTGATTTCTGGGCTTGAGCCAATTGATACTGACTTCCTCAGATTTTAAGTTTTTGATAATTCTCTGTTTGTTGAGTTTACTAATTCCACCATCAATAATATATAGAACCAACTTGTGTTCACTTTGGAAATTGGCAATAACTGAGCGGGTAGCCGATGCTATAGCCATAGAGTAGTTATCATCAGCAGCACAAACAAGAACAATTGGTTTTTCGTTTGATAGGATTGTCATTATTGGATTTGTATATAATTTAGATATTGCTAAAATAGACGCAGATATTTGAACATAATCACCGTATAAATACCCAAATTAACGCCTGTTTTCCCTGATCCCTCTTACCTCATTGAAAGTTTGGTATTTAAACAAGCGTATATCAAGGGTTTTACTTGATTTACGTTACATAACTTTATAACGTGTTCCATTTGGCAGGTATCCCGGCTGAACCCCTAGAAGAGGGTTAATTGTCCGCAAAAGTACCATACTTTCTATCGTTTTCAATAATTTGCTCAAGTTCTTCTAGAGTGTGAAAATAACTGATAAAAATTCTCCGTAGATTTAGGTGGAACTATTAATTTAGCTGTAGGGTGTGTTACGGCTTCCGTAACACACCCTACTAAATAAGTTGTGAAATTTTTTGAAGATTTTTCCAAAACAAATATTAACCTTTCACCGATGCCTTAGCACTGAAAATATAGGGAGTGCAAGCTTAGTAGCAATGGTCATTTCTGACAGTACCATCAGGCAAGGTCGTGTTGCAGAGGCTGACTACAGGCGATCGCAAACGGTGCAAAGATAAAGATAAAAAAGTAATATTGTTCTGCCAGTCTAACATAGTAGGATTGTTCAAGTAAAAGGGTACGCCTTGCGGGACGAGTAGCCATCAATCGCTAGTAGGCACCCTAAAATTAAAGCAAAAGACGATTCCTAAAAAAAGCACACTCCATGCGTATTTCTCTAAATTGGCTGCGCGAACTAGTAGAGATAAAACTTAGTCCAGAAGAATTAGCCGAAACCCTGACAATGGCGGGGTTTGAGGTTGAAGAGATTGAAGATCGCCGCACTTGGGCAAATGGCGTTGTTATCGGGAAAGTGCTTGAGCGTCAACCCCATCCCAACGCCGATAAATTGAGTGTTTGCCAAGTGGATATCGGTGCAGATGAAATTTTAAATATTGTCTGTGGTGCTGCCAATGTGAAGGTAGATATCTATGTGCCGGTAGCAACTACGGGTACTTACTTACCCAACATCGATTTAAAAATTAAACCTGCGAAACTGCGTGGTGTCGCATCTCAGGGTATGATTTGTTCTTTAAAAGAACTCGGTTTGCCCACTGATGTAGACGGAATTCATATTTTTACCCAGGAAAATTTACCATTGGGTAGTGACGTGCGTCCGTTGTTGGGTCTAGATGATGTAATTTTAGACCTTACCGCAACTGCTAATCGCGCTGATGCTCTGAGTATGGTAGGCGTAGCACGGGAAGTAGCAGCTTTAACAGGTGGAAAGTTGAGCATTCCTGAACCTAGTGAAGTCTCTATTATCAAAAGTATAGGAAATTTAGCTTTAAAAATTGCCGATACCCAAGCTTGTCCTGCATACATTGGTACGGTAATTGAACAGGTCAAAATTGCTCCATCTCCCGAATGGTTGCAACAACGTTTACGGGCTGCTGGGGTACGTCCCATAAGTAATGTCGTGGATATTACTAACTACGTTTTGTTGGAATGGGGACAACCACTACACGCCTTTGACCGCGATCGCCTACAATCTGTTGCAGATGGTGAAAATTTAACAATTGGCGTTCGTTTCGCCACTGCTGGAGAATCCCTCAAAACCCTGGATGGACAAACTCGCACCCTCTCAACCCAAAATTTGTTAATTACCGCTAACAACAGACCCATTGCATTGGCGGGAGTCATGGGTGGAGAAGAAACTGAAGTCCATGAAGGGACTAAAAGTCTAGTTTTAGAAGCAGCTTTATTTGATTCTGTGTCAATTCGCCGTTCTTCCCGCAGTGCAGGCTTAAGAAGTGAAGCTTCTGGTAGATATGAACGGGGAGTTAACCGGGCTGAGTTGGAAATAGCTAATCGCCGCGCCTTATCCTTAATTAGCGAATTAGCTAGTGGAATTCTAGTCCAGCAGGAAATTGCCGACACCCGCCCCCATCCTTCTACCTGGAGTCGTTCTATCGCACTGCGTTTAGACCGAGTTAATCAGATATTGGGGCCAATCGAATTGGAAGAGGATACAGGTGAACTCCAAGAACAAGATGTTGAGCGCATCCTGACTGCCTTGGGATGTCAGTTGACTCCTTCAGGCAATGTCCCAGGAGAAGATAGCACCCATCAACCCACATGGTCAGTTTCTGTCCCACCCTATCGTTACCGCGACTTAGAGCGAGAAATTGATTTAATTGAAGAAATCGCCCGACTCTATGGCTACAACAAATTCTGTGAGACTTTACCAGAAAAAGCGGAAGCTGGTTATCTGCCTTTAGATGAGGAACTAATTCGCAAGTTACGAGCTTTCCTGCGGGCTGAAGGTTTGACAGAATTAATTCACTATTCTTTAGTCAAACCAGGAGAAGACAGACCGATAGTACTGTCAAACCCCTTATTTGTCGAATATTCAGCGCTAAGAACCGATTTGATATCTGGGTTAATTGATGCCTTTCAATACAATTTAGAGCAAGGTAATGGTGCCCTTAACGGCTTTGAAATCGGGCAAATTTTCTGGCGGGAAGAAGACGGTTTGCAAGAAACAGAAGCCCTGGCTGGAATTGTGGGAGGGGATATTTCTGTTGGCAAATGGTCAAAAAGTGGACGCGAACAACCCATCACCTGGTTTGAAGCCAAAGGCATTTTAGAAAGTGTATTTCGGCAACTTGCCTTGCAGATAGAATTTCAACCCGATCGCCGCGATGATCGCTTACATCCAGGACGTACCGCTTCTCTGTGGATTCAGGGTAACAGACTGGGTATTTTTGGGCAACTCCATCCCCAATTGCGACGAGAAAAAGGCTTACCAGAGTCCGTTTATGTTTTCCAGTTGGATTTAGATGTGCTTTTAGATTCTCTAGGACAAGATGAAATCCTCGTCCCAACATTCCAGCCCTATTCTACCTATCCAGCTAGCGATCGCGACATCGCCTTTTTTGCACCCGTGAAAATCTCAGTTGCCGAAATTCAAAAAGTAATTACCAAAGCTGGTAAAGATTTACTCGAATCGGTGGAATTATTTGATGAATATCGTGGCGAAAATGTCCCCCAAGGACAGCGAAGTTTAGCATTTCGCTTAATTTATCGGGCTAGCGATCGCACCCTCACTGAGGGAGAAGTTGAACCAGTACACAATAAAGTCCGCGAAGCCTTGGTGGAAAAATTCGGCGTTAACCTGAGAAGTTAGGAGTAGAGATGCGATTAATCGCGTCTGTACAGGAGTGAGGAGTTTTTTGGTCTAGTTCCCAGGTTCAACCTGGGAATACTTTACTTGAGGCTGTGGTATTAGCTTTGGCCCGAAGTATTTGTGATAGTAGCGCTTTGTGCAGCCCGTAAATTCGGGGTAAAAATGGATAGTCTACACCTCGATTCAAGTTCGTTTCACGTCGATGGTAATTACATAAACAATGGAAAAGCAAATGTTGCAGAACCAGGAGGAATCGAAATTACTTATGGCTATTCGCCACTGAACGAAAGCGGCGATGCCGAACGCGAACAGCGTCTCGTAGAGAAAGAAGGCGGCAAGCTACGCAGTACTGTTCTGCCGAATCATTCAGCCTATCCACCTAAATTAGGATCTTAGGCAGAAACTTTCAGTCTATTAATAGTTAGGCTGCTTCAGGTTACTGCTGAGACAGTATTTGGAGGCTATTAGGTGAGGTGATTGATCCCTAACTGCTCACGTATCATCACGATTTGACTCCCATTGTGTCGTCTTCCGTGCCAAGCTGAGAAATGCTTATATTAAGGGCAAGCAATGGTCAATTCACAGCCGTACGCTGGATCGAGCGAGACAACGTGGACTATCCATTAAACCTTGCCGCTGTTGAAAGTTCTACTGCGGAGGATTTGGCTACTCGCTGGCAGGAGATTGCTGCGGATGTTGCATTTTAAGGACTGGGCTTGTATTGTGTTTACTTGTTTATAGTTTAGGTTAAAGGGCATTGCGTCAAGCACTCGATCAGGTGTAGCGATCGCATCTAATAATACTAATCCCATTTGCTTCAAAAAAACAGTGCTACATTAGGAATCTCTTGTTAAATTAGACACTTAATATAGTTAGTATTACACTTGCAATCCTGTGCGTAGGCTTTGCCAGCCCTAGATATTGCTTTACCAGCACCAGTATGTTTTGGTGGATCTTTAAATACAACAACTATAATATTACTCAACAGGATTTACTATATAAATTAGTATAATAATACTCGTTTAAGCATAGTAGATTTTCGGTAATCAACCATGATAGAATTTGCCGCCATTACTTCATTAATTAGTAAATATGCTCCTCAAGCTAGTCAACTAATCATTAAACAAGGTCAAAAAAACGAAGCTGTTAACAAAGTTTTACAGGAATTAGAACTCAATCCTACCCAAATTCCTGATGATGTTGATACTGTTTATGTTTACACTTTGGTAAGGTATGGTGTATTTAAGCCAGAAGCAATTTTAAACCTGTTTAGAGAGAGAGTAATTAAAGATTATTTTTGGGATGCTTACAGTTCTAATACTCCCTTTCAGTTCGTAGATAATACCAAAAAACATCTAAATAAAAATAGCGAACTAAAAACGCAGATAATTAATGCTAAAATTAACTTTTTGGCTGAATTAGAAGAATTTGGGGAAGCTTTTATTGCAGTTGCTAAACAAACGAAAGCCTCACGATATCAGCCTTATCCAGATTGGAATCTAGATGTTTATCCCAAAGATTTTAAAGCATTAATTTTTGAAAAAACTCGCTTATTTTGCGGTCGTGATTTTGTTTTCAAGGCGATTCAAAAATTCTTCACAACTCAGCCTAAGGGCTATTTTACTGTGATTGGGGATGCAGGGATGGGTAAAAGTGCCATTGTTGCTAAATATATTTTAGCTACTAAATTTCCTTGTTATTTTAATGTTTTCGCAGAAGGACGCAATAAACCAGAAAAGTTTTTAGCTAGTATTCGTCAACAGTTAATTAAGCGTTATTCTCTCCAAAATGCAGACAACGCTGATTTAAGAACTTTACTGCAAAAAGCCAGTGAAGAACTAAAAGGACAAAAACTTCTAATTGTTGTTGATGCACTGGATGAAGTAGAACAAGAAGGAAATAGTAATCTTTTAGATTTACCTCAAAATCTTCCCGATGGAGTTTATTTTTTATTAACTAGAAGACTTTATAATCAAGAAACAAAACGTTTAACTTTGTCTCCAGATACCCCCGTAGATGAATTAGATTTAACAAAGGGTGATTATACAGCTTTAAGTCGAGAAGATGTAAAAGAGTATATTCACTTATTTTTGAAGAATGATTATAACTTGAGAAGTTGGATTAATGAGCGCAATATTTCTGAAGATAATTTTAGTCAGGAAATAGCTGTTAAGAGTGAAAATAATTTTATATATTTGCGCTATTTATTGCCGGGAATCTCTGAAGGTAAATACAATGATTTAACTTTAAAAGGATTACCACAAGGTCTTCAGGACTATTATACGACTCATTGGAATCGGATGGGGATGGATAATGAATCGAATGAAAAGAAGGTAAAAATACTGTATATATTGGTAGAAAGAGGTGAGCCAATATCCATAAACATGATTGCGGAAATCATTGATGAGGATGAATATGAGGTGAAATCGGTGTTAAATGATTGGGTTGAGTATGTAACACCGAAAGTAAATGAAGATGAACAAAAAACTTACTATAGTATTTATCATCGAAGTTTTCTGGAATTTCTCAAAGGGCAAGACAAACTAGGTAAAGGTCGAAAATTGTTTAGAGAAGTTAATAAGAGTATGGCTAATTATATGGCAAAGGAGATGGAATAAAATGGGGGAAATTGCCACTAAATTAGCCTCAAAATCAGTAGAATTTCAAATTTTTTTTCTCGGTCAATTTCCTAAACAACAATTAAAAGCAGGTAACTCGGAAAAGTATTATCAAACTCTCACAGATTTTGATTTTATTTCTCTGAAAGTTCAATATCCTCAATTTGGAATAGAACCCCTAATTAGGGATTTTTATTTGATTGATGACCCAGAGATATTAAAGAGTTTAGAGGAAGAAGAAAAACTAGACCCCGAACAAGTCAAAACACTCCAATTAATTCAACGTGCGCTACAGTTATCAGCCCATGTTTTGAATCAAGACCCCAATCAATTAGTAGGACAATTATGGGGAAGATTGCAGATTTTTCCCCAGCCAGAAATTCAGAAAATATTGGCAGATGCAGTAGAAAGTAAAAGTGAAATTCCTCGATTTCGCCCCATTACAGCCAGCTTAACCACTCCAGGCGGAAATCTGCTGTGTACCCTGACAGGTCATAACTACTGGGTAAGAGCAGTAGCGATCACCCCAGATGGGAAAAAAGCTGTTTCTGGTTCTTTGGATAAAACGCTGAAGTTGTGGGATTTAGAGACAGGAAAGGAAATCTCTACCCTAACAGGTCATAACGACTCGGTATATGCAGTAGCGATCGCCCCAGATGGCAAAAAAGCCGTTTCTGCTTCTCGTGACAACACGCTGAAGTTGTGGGATTTGGAGACAGGAACGCAAATCTTTACCCTGATAGGTCATAACGACTCGGTAACAGCAGTGGCGATCGCCCCAGATGGGAAAAAAGCCGTTTCTGGTTCTTGGGACAACACCCTGAAGTTATGGGATTTAGAGACAGGAACGGAAATCTCGACCCTGAGAGGTCATAACTCCTCGTTAACAGCAGTAGCGATCGCCCCAGATGGTCAAACAGCCATTTCTGGTTCTGGTGACAAGACGCTGAAACTGTGGGATTTGCAGACAGGAAAGGAAATCTCTACCCTGACTGGTCATAACGACTCGGTAAATGCAGTAGCGATATCCCCAGATGGTCAAAAAGCCGTTTCTGGTTCTGGTGACAAGACGCTGAAGCTGTGGGATTTGCAGACAGGAAAGGAAATCTCTACCCTGACTGGTCATAATGACTCAGTAAATGCACTAGCGATCGCCCCAGATGGTCAAACAGCCATTTCTGGTTCATCTGACAACACCCTGAAACTGTGGGATTTGCAGACAGAAAAAGAAATCTCTACCCTGATAGGTCATAACAGAGCAGTAATAGCAGTAGCAATCACACCAGATGGTAAAAAAGCCGTTTCTGGTTCTTGGGACAACACCCTGAAACTGTGGGATTTGCAGACAGAAAAGGAAATCTCTATCGTGACTGGTCATAACTTTTCGGTAAATGCAGTAGCGATATCCCCAGATGGTCAAAAAGCCGTTTCTGCTTCTGATGACAAGACTCTAAAGCTGTGGGATTTGGAGACAGGAAAGGAAATCTCTACCCTGATAGGTCATAACGAATCGGTAAATGCAGTAGCGATGCCTACGGCGGGCGATGCCAACGCCCCAGGTGGTCAAAAAGCCGTTTCTGGTTCATCTGACAACACCCTGAAACTGTGGGATTTGCAGACAGAAAGGGAAATCTCTACCCTGAGAGGTCATAACAGCCGAGTAGAAGCAGTAGCTATGCTTGCGGCGGACGGAGCGAGCGCCCTAGATGGTCAAAAAGCTATTTCTGGTTCATCTGACAACACCCTGAAACTGTGGGATTTGCAGACAGGAAAGGCAATCTCTACTTTTACTGGTGACAGTCCTATAAATTGTTGTGCTATTTCCCCAGATGGATTCACGATTATAGCAGGAGACACATCAGGGCGTGTTCATTTTCTGCGCTTGGAAGGGGATTCAAAAAATGAATAACATCACCCAAAATCCAATCAATATTCCCAGATATCCCCTAGAATTTGAGCAAATCATTACTGCAAAAAACCACAACTTTGTCGGTCGTGAATTTGTCTTTGCTGCTATCAACAACTTTATCAATCAATATGACCGGGGCTACTTTACTATTATCGGTGAGCCTGGGATTGGGAAAAGTGCTATTCTTGCCCATTATGTCAGCCAAAATCCCGGAGTTGTTTATTACAATGTGGAAATTGCGGGTAAAAATCACGTTGAGGAATTTCTGACGACGATTTGCACTCAATTAATAGAAATTGCCCAAAATCAAGGTAATAAAAATGTAACCGTTAATTTTCCTGATTCTAGCACAGAAGGCAGTGGCTTCTTATCATTGTTACTGCAACAAATCAGCGATAGATTACATCCTGATCAACGGTTAATTATTACAATCGATGGCTGTGATAGGATTGATATCAACAATCAACCACGCGGCTCAAATATTTTCTATTTACCTCGTTATCTGCCGGAAAAAGTTTATTTTATCCTTACTCGTCGTCCTTTTTTGACAGATAAATCAGGTTTATTAATTGAAAACCCAGTCCAATCTTTAGATTTATTAGCCTACTCGGAACAAAATCGCACTGATATCCAGGAATATATTAAATATTATTTAAATGAATCATGTCATTCGGAGCGTAGCGTTAGCAAAGAGAAGAATCCCGGAGATGTTTCGCTCAACATGACAGAGCAAAGTTTTGATGATCATGAAACTAATTTTCTGTATGTTAGGGAAATTTTAGCAGCTATTAATGAAGATATTTACCCGCCAAATTTACAACTTTATTACCAAAATCATTTAGACAAAATGAATTTAGCAACCAGTAAACAGCAAACAATGGCTTTACAGGTGTTAAATATCTTAGTTCAAGAGGAATCAATATTAATAGAAACGATAGCAGAAAGATTAGATGAAGATGAATATGAAATAAAGGTAATTTTAGACAAGTGGCGAGAGTTTTTACATTTAGAATCAATAGGAGCGGAAATCCATTATAGTCTTTATCATGCTAGTTTTCGTGATTGGTTGAGGCAACAAAGTGAGTCTAAATTATGAGCTTGGCATGGTACTAACCTTTTTTTATAGATTAACCAGTAGGAGTAACAAGCAATTATGCCTAAATATGTAGTCTGGGGAAGTTACTGCGAAGACGTTCTCGAAAAACGCGCCCCCCACCGTCAAGCTCATTTAGACGGATTAGCAAAACAAAAAGGATCCGGTGTGCTGATTACTATTGGTCCCACCAAAGATGTTACAAAAGTTTTTGGGATTTACGAAGCCGAAGAGGAAGCCACCGTGCGCCAGTTAATTGAAAATGACCCCTACTGGAAAAATGGCATCTGGACTGAATATTCTGTCAAAGAATGGATTCAGGCTTTTTGAAGAAGAATTCAGGAGCGGAGCCGGAGACGCTCCGCCGAGGCGTCAGAATCAAGACCACTAACCAAAACTAGCGTAGGTTGGGGAGCTACTGCGCCCTTGCGGTTTCCCGACTTGTCCCTTGCGCGTCTCCCCGCAGGAGTTGCAAGTCGCGTTTGAAGAACGAAACCCAACAATTAACGTTTAATGTTGGGTTTCACTTCGTACCCCTACGGGGATCTTGCTACAAGCCAACCTACAATTATCCTTAACCCAAGCCTATTGTTTTAAACCCGTTTATTCAGACGCGACGCTCGAATACTCGCTATCGCGGACTCGCTCTAAGCGTACCCCTTTGGGGAAGCAAGCTACGCGTAGCGTCTCTAAGAGTTGCTATGCCGTTCGCGTACCCCTTTGGGGAAGCAAGCTACGCGGAGCGTGTCGCACACAAGCCTCTCTAAGAGTTGGCTTTATGCTGCGCTATCCGTCAGTCATCAGAATTTATGCTGAATTCTGATGACTGACGCCAATATTTATGTTTTGATAAATCATTTAAAGCTTCTGGCAGCAATACTTGACTACTTCGGTCTTTGTCAAGTGCAAATTCATCCCGCCTTTATACAACGTTAAAGATTGAGTAAAGGTTAAATAAAGCACAATGTTTCTCAGTAATATAAACTATACTTATATTTGTTAAGACAATCTACCAATAAGTTTTAACACTTACAACCAATGTTAAAAATAAATCTTAAGTACGTAATAGTTTTGGCAATCGTGGCATTCTCCAGTTTTCAAGGGGAAGCAAAAGCCGATTCTAGTCAAATACTGGGAAAGGCGTATGACTTCGGGGTCTTGGGTGGCTCGACGGTGACTAATACTGGCCCGTCCCTGATCACGGAATCTCTGGGTGTCAGCACAGGTTCTTCAGCCACTGGCTTTTCTCCAGGGATCGTGAACGGAACGATATTCACATCTGATACAGTCGCGGCTCAGGCTCAGGTGGATAACGCAACTGCGTACAATAAGCTAGCAAGCTTGATTCCCAATAAGGACTTGACTGGTCTGGATCTGGGTGGACTCACGCTTACACCTGGCGTCTATTCTTTTAGCTCATCGGCTCAGTTGACAGGAACACTCACGCTCGACAATCTAGGCGACCCCAATGCGCTCTTCGTTTTCCAGATAGGCAGCACGCTCACCACCGCAAGCAACTCGTCTATTCTTACGACCAACGGTGCCGCTCCCAATGTGTTTTTCCAAATCGGCAGCTCCGCGACTCTCGGTACTGGCACTCAGTTCATGGGAAATATTCTAGCGCTCACGAGCATCACCCTGACTACTGGCGTAAACATTGAGTGCGGTAGAGCCTTGGCGCAAAATGGTGCCGTGACGATGGATACCAACAAGGTTTCCAACGCCTGCGATACGAAGCCACAGGAAATGGCAGTGGTTCCAGAACCTGACTTATCACTTGGTGTTCTCGGCTCCGGGCTGGTAGGTCTGTTGTTCGCCTTCAGGAAAAGATTTAGAAAAGGGTGGTAGGTTGCAAATAGTTTTTTGAAATACTTGATTGGCAAAGAGCGTAGCAATCTATGGTAGAAAAAGATCAGCCCGAATTGTCAATAAGACTTATCTGTTGAAAATTTACCAGTATTTTACCAAAAGCATAATAATAATTAAATAGAGGGGGATGAGGCGAGCGACGTTCGCCTCATCTCCCTTTTGCCATACCCGATTATCATTCTTATTAAGAGGTTGTTTGAAAAGTCTAATTTATCGGAAATCGAAGGGTTTAAGACCTGTACCATTCTTTATCTTAACCTCTCACCAATGCCCTACTCTCCACCTATGAAAATTTGGCAGGCTGATTTTTATCGTCGTCCGTTACCAGATGCATCTGGACAAATTTTATGGGAATTGTTGATTTGTGATGCAACTCGCAGCTTTAAATATGAAGCTACCTGTCTACAGTCAGCAGCAAATTCTAATTGGGTTACGGCTCAATTTGAGTTAGCATCTGGCGGCAAATTGCCAGATGTAGTTCAGGTATTTCGTCCTCAGTCATTAAATTTAATTGAGGCGGCTGGACGCAATTTGGGTATTAATGTCGAACCTACTCGCAACACTTTGGCACTGAAGCAGTGGTTACAAGAAAAGCAATATCCCTCAACGCTGGATAAACCGCCCCCAGCACCATTATCAGAAAACCTCTGGGGAGAACAATGGCGTTTTGCGACTCTAGCTGCTAGTGATGTAGAAACGAGATTTAGCGATCGCCCCATTCCCATTTTACACATACCAGAACATCTCAAACCGATCAATTTGGGTTTGGCGTCAACAGTATCCGTCCCTGGTGTGGTAATTTATGGTGGACGGCAATCGATGCTTTTAGCACGGTGGTTGCAGCAAGTTCGTCCTGTAGCGTTAAACTACATATCTGGCGCACCGGATGGCTTAATATTAGAAGCTGGCTTGGTGGATAGGTGGATTGTTGCCACTTTTGAAGATCCAGAAGTTACAACAGCAGCCCAAGCATTTGAACAACGGAAACAGCAAAGTCGAGGATTGCATTTTTTGTTAGTGCAACCCGATGATTCTGGGATGACTTATAGCGGCTTTTGGTTATTGCAGACAGAAGATTGATATTAATTACCAAAAATATTGTTCTGTTTATTGAGTGAATTTTGAATTGTTTATGACTCTTAGCCAATTTCACCCCTATCTTTCTCCAGAAGCATACCTGGAAGCTGAAAAATCCAGCCTGAATAAACACGAATATATTCAAGGGCAAATTTATGCAATGTCAGGGGCAAGTGATGCCCATGTGACAATTACAACTAATCTCATTGCCCTCTTGAGAAATCATGTTCGCGGTACAGGTTGTCGCCTTTACGCTACAGACATGAAAGCTCGTATTGAATCACTAAATATTTTCTATTATCCTGATATTCTGGTTACTTGCGACCAAAGAGATATAAAGTTTGAATATTTTAAACGTTACCCCTGTTTAATTATTGAGGTTCTTTCTCCATCCACAGAAGCTTTTGACAGAGGAGATAAATTTATTGACTATCAAGAATTAGAAACATTTGAAGAATACGTCTTAATCAGTCAAACCCGCCAGCGTGTTGATTATTTTCGTCGCAATGCTGAGGGAAGATGGGTTTTTTCTAGCTATAAAGCAAATCAAGAATTACAGTTAACCAGCGTAAACTTTGCCTGTTCCTTAGCGGACATTTATGAAGATGTGTCCTTTCCCGAAACTTTTAATCCCACTTCCCTTTAATTTCTATAGCTAAAAAAATAGACTAAGGCGATGTCTAACGACAAGCGTCAACCTACGTAGAGACGCGAAATTTCGCGTCTCTACACGCTATATAGGTAAGGTGCATAGATTCGGCAAATTATATGATGATAAAATCATACTAAAGAGTAATACTAAAAATTAATATAGATGCTGAAAGTCACAATTACCCTAGAAGAAGACATTCTGCGATTTGTAGATCAGTATGCACAGGGAAATCGTAGTGCATACATCAATACACTGCTGGCAGAACACCGCCGCCGAATTTTGGCAGCAGAAATGATTGCAGCCCTCAAGCAAGATGCTGAAGATCCAGAATATCAAGCTGAAATTACTGCTTGGGATAGTGTTGTTGGGGATGGCATAAATGCCAGGGAGTAATTTAACTTATCGTCGGGGAGAAATACGTTGGGTGAATCTTGAACCAACAGTGGGGGCTGAAGCAAAAAAAATCCGCGCTTGCTTGATTGTGCAAAATGACATCATGAATCAGTATGGATTGCTGACAATTGTCATGCCATTTCGACCCGGAAGTAAACAAGCCCCCTACGTTGTGAATGTGAAAGCAACACCAAATAATGGACTAGACCAAGACCGTTTTATTGATGTTGGGCAAATTCGTGCTGTTGACCATAGTCGTATTTTGGGTTTGGTGGGTGTGCTGGAGTCAAAATACTGGGAACTTATTTATACAGCTTTAAATGTAGTTCTGGGATTTGTGGTTTAAGGGTGTTAGGGAATAAAAATAGAGATTAAAGTGAGGCGATGTCTGACGACAAGCCGCAACGCATCTACACTTTTCTGTAATTAGCTTTGTAATCAGAATATTGCTTTTATATTTGCGTGTATTAATTATTTAGAGTATATTTATCTACTAATTATAAATTTACTAGCAAGCAGGGTGAGGAAGCGATGTATTACGACAATCAGGTACAGGTCTACGCACTCAGCTAGTTGTATGGGCTGGGAAAAGGCGATTAGTCTATTATATTTAAGGGAAATAGCAATTTTATGGGTCTTATAGACAAATTTGATGAATTTCAACGTAATTCAGCTGAACTAACTACCAAGGAAATCTTCACAACTTTGATTCAGGCTAATCAGTATGTTGGTGAAGTATATTCCATCAGCTATGAAACAGCCTTGGTTCAAATAAATGATTTCCATCGTATGCAAGTAAGTGGTATTCCCAGCCTTAGCTTCCTAATTGCTACTCGTGTCAATCCAGAAGAAGCTATCGATTACAAGATTGAAGATGCATCTCCATTACTATTGCGTGTTATGGATGCTGCACCACTTCCTAATGCTTTTGAAGCTGAAAGGGTGCGAGTGGAAGCAGCTCAAAGAGCGAGTAGGGAAGATACATATACGCACTGGGATAGTCAAGATATGATGGACTTTCAAACTCATCAACTCCTCTCCTATGCTGGTGTCAAATGTAAAGTTATTGGAACCTTCTTTTTAGATCAAATTTCGGATAGTGAAGTAGAAGAATCATTGGTATTACGTTTTGGTAGTGACATTTCAAATTATTATCCTAATAGAGGTTTAAAGGTTTTTAAACTTACAGACCCAATAAAACACAATAACGTTTTCATAATCACTTCCTGAGCCACAGCTTTGACTACATTAATACTCACAGAATTTCCTAGTTGATGGTAAGCCTTATCATCATTGAGATGAAGTATAAAACCATCAGGAAAACCTTGCAGCCTTGCAGCTTCTCGCGGAGTTAGTCGCCGTACTCTCTGATTGTGATAAACTCCCAATCTATTAGCATCACTAGCAACCAATGTTACCGAAATCTTATTTGGATCTACAAACTTATAAACTTCAAATGAAAAGTTACCCGACAGAGGTTTATATTTATCATTAATAAGTTTTAAATATTTTTTTGTAACTAGCGAATTCAAAATGTTCCCTAAATTTGGATGTTCAAAAAAACTAGCTATTTGCTCCTGAGTTAATAGTTTGCCATCTTGTTCTTGTCCAAATTCTTTATTCCGTCTCTTTAATATGAAACGGTTCATTAGTTCAATTTCCTCGGCACTACATTCCCCACGCAATCCTAAATCCCGGGAATGAATAGAGTTTCCACCCCGATAATCAATCAGCCTTATCCCATGTAAGCGATTTAAATCATTATTAAATATTCGTTTAAAAGCATTGACAAACTTTGGTGAGCAATTATATTTTTCATCTGGACTACTTTCCAAAATGTCGGCAACAGTCACAGATTTTTGTGGTGAAGAAAACAAAGATAACTGCTGAGGATTATATGAATGGGAGTCTTTAGGCCCCACGTCAGAAATTAATTCAAAAGTGGGAGAAGCATCTAAAATTCCTACCAGATAAATGCGGACACGATTTTGCGGTAATCCAAAGTTTGCACTGTTGAGTAAAAAAGCATGAAAACTATAACCTCTTTTTTGAATTTCATACTTAATTGTTGCTAAGGTTCGCCCTTGATCATGACTATAAAGCCCTCGGACATTTTCAAAAATAAAAGCTTGTGGTTTATAGGTATCGAGTAATCTTGTTATTTCAAAAAATAGCGTTCCTCGTGTATCAATAAAGCCTTCTTTTTTGCCAGCATGAGAAAAAGACTGGCAAGGAAACCCAGCTAATAAAAATTCATGTTCTGGTAGTTGATCAATTAATCGAATGTCACCTAAAGCTTTTTGACCAAAGTTTTTTTCATAAACTAATTGAGCATCTGAATTGATTTCGCTGCTGAAAACACATTCACTTTCTATATTTAAAGAATCAGCCGCCTGTTCAAAGGCTAATCTAATTCCTCCTATTCCTGAAAATAAATCCACAAACCGAATTTTCTGCATAAATATTAAGTTACTTTTATCGTAAAGTTAAATTGACTGTTTAATAGCTGAAGCATTTCACCGCCAAAGTCAGCTAGCACAAGTAAATGTTTTAGAAATAGATTTGCTGACATATTTGAAGAATTAATAATTTGAAATAATCCCTCCAAACTAGACACATCAACGCTCAAAATGGCAATAAATTGGTCTTGAGTTTCAATGAGTTTTGGTATTATGCTAAGTTCAGCTTCTTGTCTAGATAATTCTGAAGGCCAAAACATAGAGGCTAACTTACGCAGTTCCTCAACGGTTCTCTGATAATTTTGATTCAGCATAGTAAGGGTAGGTATTGCCCAAAAAATGTGGAATAGGTGCAATATTATTTTACGGTTTAAGTTATTTTATTAGATAATTCATACAGATAATTATTAATGCTAGGCTTGTTCTAGCTCCCCAACGCACCTTCTCTTAGAGGAAAGTGGGGGGAGGAAGCCCGATCGCTCCATGCATAGTAGCTTCGCGCACTGCATTTTAAGCCTAGTGTTTACTGCTGGAATGCTTGTATAGTAATACTTTTAGGCTAGCATGGCTTTGGTGTCACGAACCATCAGATTACCCTGCTACCACCAAGGTGCGTAGGCGTAGCGTGTCAGAAGACATCGCTTCCACAGTAGCGTAGCTTATCACACTCTTGAAAAAAAGGGTCGGGTAATAAATTATTTACTGTTCTATCAAATTAACGTTGTTAAGTAACTCAGCAGGTGTAGTTCTCACCTTCAGGCTGTGTTAGATATTGTGACGCAAAACAGGAGTATAAATACGTTGCGAAGGCTTTCTCCAGAATCTCCTCTATTTATTCTGTTAATCATTATTAGTTTTCTAGTAGTAACTTTGTCAACTTGGTTATCATCTAAACCATTCGTTTTAAAACCATTTGGGATTAACGATATTATCCAGCTACTAACATTACAGTTATTTATTTCTTTGTTATTAGAGCGTTCTTTAGAAGTTTTTATAACTACTTGGCGTGGTCCATTTATCGAGCAATTAGATATTAGTCTTCAGCAAGAAAAAGCTCTAATATCTGAGAAGATAAAACTTATGGAAATCCAACAAAAACAGGTTCCCTCTTTGGAATCAAATCAAGTCAGTGGACTACCGCCTGAAGGAATGAGTTTAGAACAGCAAATCATCCAAAACTTTACACAAAATCAACAAGATTCATTAAAAATTTTCAAGCCACAAACTGATGATATAAATGAAAAAGAGCGCCAAAGAACAGCCTATAAATCTGATACGCGAACAATTGCTCTATGGACATCCCTTTTATTCGGTCTTTTAATTAGCGCAATAGGTGTTCGCTCAATAGAGCCACTTCTAGTTATTGATTTAGATAATCCCATACAAGTAGTTATTTTCCGTTGTTTAGATGTATTTCTGACAGGAGGTTTAATTGCAGGAGGTAGCGAGGGAATCCATAAGCTCATAAAAGTTTTTCTCGACTTTATGGAAGCTACATCTAAACAAATCAAAAATCAGGGATGATCTTGATTTCAAAATATTGAGAATTGTGACTCGATCAGCAATTTTGATCGCGATCGCACAAACAATAGTCATAAGATTAATAGCGCTACGATCTCTCCCGAATGTCCAAGTAACGCTTAAATTTAGGTTGTACTGAAGTGCAAGGGGTAAATTGCAATTCCTGCTTTGGATAAATCACACTTAGGAACCTGGATTAGATAAAATGCAAAACTTCATCCTGTCTTACGATCCCTCTCCTTTATAAGGAGAGGGATTGAGGGTGAGGTAAGCCAGGGACATGTATGTTATTTACAGCAGTTTGCGATCAAATTCACCACAAAAAAAGCTATCTAATAGGCTCAAAAAACAGACCACAATGATTAAACCAATTTAGAGCATTTTCA
>NZ_JBALCS010000097.1:0-7409 GCF_036919555.1 Nostoc sp. | reverse complement strand
AAATTTTAATGAGCGATCGCCTGATAATACTTAATCGAAAAAATCGATAGATCCTTCCTATTTTAATTGCCAAAACTCAAATTAAAATAACCCAAAATATACCACAAAATATTTATGCAAGAGTTCTAGTAATGGGGGAGACATCAAAAAGTTGATCTGACAGGCGAAACTCATTTTCTGTAATAGTGAATGGTTTCGTCAGCACGCTAGTATTACTACTCGTGTCATACTGATACATCCGATAGTTTAGTGGCTGGGCAGGAAACTGCATAGTAAATAGTTGATTGCCAGCACCAATCATGGAATTGATCTTGTTGTAGATCAATTCCATAATTTCTTCTTGCGTTGCCATGACTTGATTCTCCTGATTTATGATTTAGTAATGTCTTTTGTTCTTACAATCAATACAAACACTGAGTAATTCAGAAGGCTATTAAAACGGTTCCTCGAAATTCTTGTAAACCTCACAAGAATCTCCTCATAGGGGCAAAAGTCGCGAAGCTGCTATGAGCCGCCACGCAATGGCTGAAAATCCTACCTAGAGGGAGTTTCAGAAAAATTTTTTAACTTTTACCCTAGAAATGAGATTTTGATTAACCGGATACACACTTAAATCTGTACCATTTAAATCTGACTCAATTTTGCAGCCTGAAAGCCGCATGCTTACGTTACGAAATGCTGTACCAAATAGCTTAAACTTCTATTGACACAGCAAAAATAAGGTTTTTCGGCGATTTTCAGGTCATAGAGCAATTTTATTTTTGTAGCTCTTTCGTAGCAAGGGTTTCAGACGTTACGTAGCGGCTAATGTCACGCTCGCTACTTTTACCCCTCCAACTGAAAACGAACCTCAGCCAAGTATTACACGGAATCAGGAGTTTCATCAAACATCTGATACCGCAAGTGCAAAACAGTCTGTTGAGTTGACAATTGTTGCATAACTTGAAATTTTACGTGACTGTATTTTGTTTGAATTAAAGTTGGGTAAGCAAGCATCTGGATATAAAATTGCTCAGAAAGCTCTCAATCGTTTAGACACAGTTGTTTAGTCCATAAAACTTCAAGTACCCACTATAAAGCTAATTGATAGCTTTATATGTCAGTATTAATATTGAAAATAAAGTTACTTTATATTAAAGTCTATAGTAGAATAGCACTAAAAAATTAGTTGATAGCTAATGGCAATATCAATTCTGTTGAATTAGTACTAACTGCCCCAAGTTTATATCTGAGTTGATTGGTTATCTGGAATTTGAAGGTAACTACATCGTAATGACCTGTTCTAAAAGATATTCAATGTAGCTTGTACTTCAAGGCTTCCCCTTGGAATTCCCTGAAGTACACTTGTCAACTGCGGAAGAATAGAAACTTTTTCCTCATCAGGTAGTCTCCAGGACAAACGCACCTTAAACTGGCACAATTTCCGTTTTTGTAACAAACTTACTCGCTAAAATTTGATTTTCTCATTTTTTGTACCCATACCGAATAGAACCCGGAAGCAACGCGATTTTGTGAGGTCAGATCAAAAACAAGCGATGCCGACGGCGGGCTACACCGACGCAGACGACTACATTTAATTACTTAGCCCGCGCTTTCATCAGTTTTTGTTAAACCGTGGACGCTGTAAAATTGACAAGTGATCGCACAGGAGGACAGATGAAAAGAGAAGGGTTTAATGTGGGTGAGTATGTTGATCAAATGACCTTGTTGTTGGATTTGGAGTTAAGAGATGAGTATCGGGATGGGGTGGTGGCAAATTTTGAGAGAATTAGGGCGATCGCTAATCTTATAAATTCTTTCCCGCTAGCGGAGGATATTGAAGTTGCACCAGTATTTGAACCATGAATGATGCTGTATCAATAGCTGCTGCTATACGTGATGGCAAAGTAAGCGCGATGGAAGTTACTCAGGCTGCGATCGCACGAATCGCCGCGCAAGATAATCAACTCAACTGTTTTACGGCTGTGACTGCTGAGACAGCTTTAACAGATGCAGCACGCATTGACTGGGAAATTGCCCAAGGTAATCATCCGGGAAGGCTTGCTGGTGTCCCTTTTGCGGTGAAAAATCTCTTCGATATCGCTGGTTTAACGACTCTAGCTGGATCGAAAATTAATGCAGAAAACCTACCAGCTACCCAAGATGCAACAGCAGTAGCGAAGCTGAAACAAGCAGGTGCTGTGCTGGTTGGCGCTTTGAATATGGATGAGTACGCCTATGGGTTTGTAACGGAAAATTCCCATTACGGTGCTACTCACAACCCCCATGATTTACAGCGAGTTGCTGGTGGTTCGTCGGGTGGTTCGGCGGCGGCTGTTGCTGCTGGGTTAGTACCCCTGACGCTTGGTTCAGATACTAATGGTTCAATTCGCGTTCCGGCGGCGTTGTGTGGCGTTTTTGGTTTGAAGCCGACTTATGGAAGGTTATCTCGTGCTGGGGTAGCTTTATTATCTAGCAGTTTTGACCATATTGGATCTTTTGCGCGTTCGGTGCAGGATATCGCCACGGTGTTTGATGTGCTTCAAGGAGAAGACGATCGCGATCCAATTTGCACAAAGCGTCCGCCTGAATTATGTTTACCACAACTTAAACAAGATATCTCTAATATCAGAATTGCTATTGCAGCTGATTATTTCACCAAAGGCGCAGAACCTGAAGCTCTAGCAGCAGTGCAAAAGGTAGCTGATGCTTTGAATGTCACTGAATACGTAAGAATACCAGAAGCACACCGCGCCCGTGCAGCAGCCTTTGTGATTACAGCTAGCGAGGGCGCAAATCTGCATTTGGAAAAATTGCGTAGGCGTCCCCAAGATTTTGACGCAGCGACACGCGATCGCTTTTTAGCTGGGGCGTTAATTCCAAGTAGCTGGTATCTCCAAGCCCAACGCTTTAGAAAATGGTACCGCGATCGCATTCGGGAAGTTTTTCAAAATGTGGATGTAATTCTTGCCCCAACTACACCAATTTCCTCACCGCTAATTGGTCAACAAACCATGATTTTGGATGGCGAAGAAATTCTTGTCCGTCCTCATTTAGGATTATTTACTCAACCGTTATCTTTTATTGGCTTACCCGTTTTATCAGTACCAATTCAGCGCCAAAATGCCTTACCTTTAGGTGTGCAATTGATAGCAGCACCATATAATGAAGCGTTAATTTTACGGGTTGCAGCTGCGTTAGAGGCAAAGGGTGTAGTTTCAGCACCAGTGATTTTCAACGCTCTCAACTAAAGCTATAGCAATCCTATTTGAGTTGATAAAGGACTGCTGGCATTGGGGTGTTAGTGGCATCTCCAATGATCCTTGCAAGCCACACACTAAATTTGATGAATGGGATGACCGGTTTTTTTTATTTTCATTGCATCCCGCAAAGGAGAGTCGCCGAACATCCGTGAATATTCTCGACTGAATTGTGATGCGCTATTGTACCCTACCTTAAAGGCCGAACTCTCGGCGGTTTCACCTTCATCGGTCATCAGGTGCCGTGCCTCTAGCAAACGGAGACGCTTCTGATACTGAATTGGGCTCATTGATGTCACTTCTTTAAAGTGCTTAAAAAAAGCAGAACGGCTCATTTTCGCAGCCTTTGCCAAAGCTGCGACATCAACATCATCAGTGAGTTCGGATCTTAGGCGGTAAATTGCCTGAGATATTTTGTGGGTTTTGCTTCCGGAGCGAACAAACTGCCAGAGCGCCGGTCCATCTGCTCCTTTCAGGAGATGATAAAGTATTTCTTTGACCACCAAAGGCCCGAGCACGGGCGCGTCTTCGGGAACTTGAAAAAGTTTTCCCAGCCGAATCACGGCTTCCAGCATTTTATCACTGGCTTTTCCGACGAATACCGCACGCAGAGGATTCTCAACCTCCTTCGGAAAGTCCTTTTCGAACTGAGCCGCGACTTCGCTCAAAGTCAGCGGATCAAAATCTATTAGCAAGCCTAGAAACGGTTTCTCTGGCGTCGCCGAAAAGATGCGACTGGTGACGGGCAAATCAACCGGAGTGGCGGTGTAATGACCTCCATCGCATCGATAGACTTCGCAACCCAGGATAATTTCCTTGCAGCCCTGAGCGACGATACCAAAGCATGCACGCCAGTGTCGCTTTGTGTAACGATCTGTTTTAGAGAATTTTATGCAATTAATGCCTGAAAGGGGCGATTCATGTAAGCCATCCTCGGGGGAGAAGAGATGGATTATTTTTGCTAGGTCAGATTGCAAGTCCGTCATAAAGTCTCCAAAGTATGGGGCTATCCCATATAGGGCCGTTATAGTTTATCGTGGACTATTAGGCAAGAAATTTGGACTTCTGTGAATTTACTCAATGAAAAAAGAGGCGTATTATTCAATCTCAGAAGACATTCTGGTTGGTGAAACCATAAGGCAGGACGTCCATCCAGAACAAAACCAAAGGAGTTCAAATATGCGTGTCTTTGTTACCGGAGCTACAGGCTTCATCGGCTCTGCCATCGTTCAGGAACTCATCACTGCGGGTCATCAGGTGCTCGGCCTGGCTCGCTCAGATGCCGCCGCCAAATCTCTGATCGCCGCTGGCGCCCAGGTGCATCCAGGTGATCTCGAGGATCAAGACAGCTTGCAAAGTGGAGCCGCCGCCTCGGATGGCGTGATTCACACCGCTTTCATCCATGACTTCTCGAAATTCAAGGCTAACTGCGAGATAGATAGGCACGCCATTGAGGCTCTCGGCGCCGCGCTTGCTGGCTCTGACCGCCCTTTGATCGTCACCTCCGGGACTGCGCTACTTACGCCAGGTCGCGAGGCGACCGAAGAAGATGTGCACGCTTCCAGTTCCATTCCCCGCGTAGCTTCGGAAGAGGCAGCAGCTGAAGTAGCGTCACGTGGCGTGCGCGCGTCAGTGGTACGTCTTTCACCATCAGTCCACGGTGACGGCGATCGCGGCGGCTTCGTTCCACATCTGATCAGCATTGCACGTGAAAAGGGCGTTTCGGCGTATATAGGCGACGGACTCAATCGCTGGCCTGCGGTGCACCGACTCGATGCGGCCCATCTTTTTAGGCTTGCACTTGAGAAGGCTCCTACTGCGGGGGCCAGGTTTCATGGGGTTGCTGAAGAGGGCGTTGCGTTGCGAGATATTGCTGAAGTCATCGGAAGACGCCTAAACATGCCAGTGGTAACCAAATCACCCGAAGAGGCAGCTAATCATTTTGGCTGGGTTGCGGACTTTGCAGCACTCGACAATCCGACCTCGAGCACGCAAACTCAGCAACAGTTAGGATGGCGGCCCGTGCAGCCCGATCTCATCACTGACCTCGAACGAGGGAGCTATTTCAAAAACTGAAATGAGAAAACTTCAATGCTGTTGTCATCTTCTCATCCCTTGTGTCAAGCCTAATTGAGATGCTCTTACCCTGGACTGCTATAGCAGTCCTAAATCATTTGTAAAAATAAATTAACCGCAGAGGCGCAGAGAGCGCAGAGAGAGGACTCGGAGATTTTCACGACTCATTTAGGATTGCTATATAATCGTTTACGATGCTGTGAATCAGGTGATTGTAAAATGGAAAAATTAAGCCTTCGATTTACTAGCATTGAGTCTTTTCAGCAGGAGGAATATCCTCTGCCGCTAGTTTCAAGGTTCTAGGGATCTGAATTCCCTGCACTGCAATTCTAGTCACTATGAACAAAGACATCGCCAACCATAACAGATGGGCACTCTGCAACTTCCAAGCGAGGGCTGCTGTGGGAATAAACCCTAACCCAGTTGCGATAAAAGCCGCATTGCGGAGGATTAATCCTTCTGCCAAACCAAAGAAATAAGCTTCAATTGAGACGGCAAACGCATACAGCCCCAGCACACTCATTAGCCAGGGAATGTAGGGATCGATTTGGGTGGTTATTTCCGTATGATTTGTGAGTAGTCCAAATACGGTTTGCGGAAATAGGATGCAGGTAAGGGACATGATGACTGCAAACATCAGAGTCACGCCTATAGAAACGCCAAGCAGTGGCACCATCTGCCCCTGCTCCTTTGTGGCATGAAAGTTGCCCGTCAAGGTTTCTGTTGCATAAGACAAGCCATTGAGTATTTGAATTCCTAGCGTCATGAACTCAATCAGCAAGACATTTTCCGCAAAGGCGATTCTTCCCATCCCAGCAAACAGATTAGTAAAAGCCCAAAAGGTAAACCCGATCGCCAGTGTCCGTATAAAGAGATCCCGACTCAGGGCAAAAGTCTCATTCCAGGCAGATTTGTCCCAAAGCTGAGGCGCGACGGCACGGATTTCCTGCCACTGGATTTCACTCTTGACCCAAATTAGTCCTAGCATCATCATCAGAAATTGGCTCAAAGCTTGTGCCAAGCCTGCTCCCATGCTTTCCAAACCTGCTCGCACAATCATCTGGTAACTCAAGATGATGTTGACGACGTTGCCAAAAACCGACAAGACTAAGACTTTCTGGCTCTGTTCACGCCCCATCAACCAGCCGAGCAGCACCATATTCACCAGAACCGCAGGTACACCCCAAATCCGCGTGTTGAAGTAGTCCACCGCAGCCGCTTTCACCTCTGGAGTATTGTTCAAGACAATAAACCCCAATTCTCGCAGTGGGTATTGCAGGAGCAAAACAGCAAATCCCAAGCCGAGGGCAATTAAAACATTCCGTAAGCCTAGCAGCACCACTTCCTCTTGATCATTTCTTCCAGTCGCCTGGGCAGTCGTGCCGGTGACAGAGAGACGCAAAAAATTCAATGCTCGATAGAAGTAATTAAACACAACTGTCGCCAGTGCAACGCCAGTTAAATGACGAATGTCTTGCAAGTGCCCTAAAAAGGAAACGCTAACCATTCCAGACAGTGGCACCATTAGATTGGAGAGCATGTTAGCGATCGCTAATCTGAAATAGCGAAGAATCCATCGGTCTTGCAAATCATTATTTACTAACATTTGGAATCGGTTAGCTGATGCGATTGAGCTATTTAACTAATTACTAATTCCTAATGGGCTACACCCCGCTACGTACCCCTACGGGGATCTTGCTACGCAAAGCGTCTTGTAGAGAAGACCTTAATTTGTAATTTTCAGGCGTTTCACCACACCCCACGGGTTCGGCAGTCACTCATGGGTGAAACCCGCTACAGCCCTTCCCTAACGGGACGCCTTGCGGCGAACGGGCATCCTACGGTAGGCGCTAGCCTCTCCCAATGTGAGAAGACCATGCTGCCTCACCAAATTGTCAAATTGGTGGTCTTGAATTAGTTGTAAATAAATCCTAAACTAATTTAATTACGAATTATGTAGCTTACTTCTCATTTTTGGCGAGTATTATCTAATTACTAACTATAGGACTCCTATTTGATTTTTGAACAAATTCCGTACATCTGAAGAGTGGCAAAATCAAAGGTAGTGTGTCGAATAAACCACTCAAACATCCA
>NZ_JBALCS010000096.1:0-97152 GCF_036919555.1 Nostoc sp. | reverse complement strand
TGCCCAATGCCCAATGCCCAATGCCCAATGCCCAATGCCCAATGCCCAATGCCCAATGCCCAATGCCCAATGCCCAATGCCCAATGCCCAATGCCTCAGATTCTTTTCTATTCTGGTAATTTATATTGCCCAACAATACGCTTGGCAAACTCTGGAACGTGCGCTTCTAATTTCTCTGGATGATTCCGCTTCACATACAAATAATTCCGAGTAAAGTGAGAATCAATGGAAAACCGCGCATATTCTAAACCCTTGGGGCCGATTTTTTCAATTACCACACCCATCAGTTTTGCTGCCCACATGGGGAGAGTAACGCCTTTATCGTAAGCAGGAATACTTTGCTGTACAGCTTCTTTCCGGTTGCCTTTAGACATCACTGGTTGAGTATCTAACTGGTCTTTCACTAAATCCAGCATTTCTTTACCTGTGTCATTTCTAACTACAATCCACTGCCAGCCAAAGGGTGCGCCCATGTAGCCAACAACTAAATCTGCTAGGGAGTTAACGTAATCAAAACAACTCATACAGGATGGGGCAAAGACATCTTTAAGTTGGTTAGTCTTTAAGCCAAAGAAAGGCACAGTTTCTGATGAGCCATCCTCATGTTTGAAGTGAACGCGGAAGTCTTGCATGAACTCATAATGCACAACTGTATCAGGCGATCGGCTGGTGGTTTCTAAGAATTTTTGCAGTCCGGCGCGGTTAACATTATCTACGCAGGGCGTACCCAAAACATACAGCTTTTCTAAACCAAGTTGCTTTTCTACGGCTCGTAATGCCTGGATTTGGCAACCAACACCAATTACCAACAGTCGCTTCATCCCCGATTTTTCCACCTGTTCCAATACAGAAAGATTCGGGGAAAGTGTTGGTTTATTTACCCGTGCTGCTAGTATTTCTTCTGGAGTCCGGGCGATGATGGGCATGGGTTGAAAGCGGTCTTCTTTGGTATTTTGCACGCAGACGACACCTTCAACTAAGCCGCGATTGAGCATTTCAATGGCAATGCTGCTAACAATACCCGTCCATTGTGCGCCTGCGATCGCCTGCTGTTTCCGCGCCGCTATCATGTCTTGGTGAACACCAAAGTAGAGTTCATCAGAGTTGTCGAGATGGCGCGATCGCGTGTGCGTTTCTGCTTCAAGTTCGCCTATTTGCTGATTAATAAAAGCGCAGGCTTCCTTGACATAGTGAATATAGTATGTATCGCATAGTCCGCACTCGCTACAGAGTTCTTTAGCAGGGCGGCGGCTGGTAGGTTTAAGGGCTTTAGCTTTTTTGTGCTTGCTAGAATCAACTGAAGTCATATAAATTTTTTGTTTTATTTCAGGAATCGCTTTTATTACAATACCTTCATCGGCTATGAACTTCACGATGATCAAGGGTTTTCAAATGCCCAAAGTTTCAGTTACCGTGAAAATAATATTTGATTTGAATGATCGTACTTGCCTCAAGATAGAAGATATTTCTCCCAAAAGAGTTGTATTTTGGTAAGAAAGCCTATCTATGAGGTTGACAATGGAGGCAAAAAGTGAAACCTTCAACCGACGCGCACCGCTAATTACTGCTGGAATTTGTCTTGGTGTGGGTCTTGGAGGATTTCTTGATGGAATATTACTGCATCAGCTCCTCCAGTGGCATCATATGGTCAGTAGCATTCGACCTCTGACAAACACGGCGAATATAGATTTGAACATGGTATGGGATGGGTTATTTCATGCCTTGGATTGGGTATTCACCGTGGTAGGAATTGTGTTGCTATGGCGTGCAGGAGGGCGTGATGATGTTCCTTGGTCATTACAAACCTTTATTGGGTCAATACTGATTGGAACTGGGTTGTTTGACTTTGTTGAAGGTTTAATTGACCACCAAATTCTCGGTATCCATCATGTGAAACCAGGCCCAAATCAGTTAATTTGGGATTTAGGATTTCTTGCATTCGGTGCGCTACTTATTGTTATCGGCTCGATAGTGATAAAAAAAGAGTCAGTAGTCAATAGTCAGTAGTCATGGGGCATGGGGCATTGGGAAGAGGCAGAGGGGCAGGGAGCAGGAAGCAGAGGAGAAAGAGATAATTTTTATTCTCCCCCTTGCCCCTTGCCCCCTGTGCCTCCCCTACTTCCCCTACTTCCCCTACTCCCCACTCCCCACTCCCCACTCCCCCCTATGACAGATACTTTTGAAAAAACTAGTTGGAGTTGGCAGTTGTCTCAATTTCAACAACAAGCGGGAGAATGGTGGGAATACCAGTTTTACCGCTTTGAACAGGCTTTGCCCGAATTGCCTACTAGATGGTCGATTAGCCCAAGGCTTGGTGAGTTGCTGAAATTCCTGTTTTGGCTGGTAATAGGCTTATTTATAGCTTGGGTGGGTTGGCGATTATGGCGAGAATTCAGTCCTTATGTATATTCTTGGCTAAATAGAACTGGCAATCTCACTGATTTTCGCGTAAAAACTCGCTCTAGTGAGTCATCCATAGCCCTTTTGTTAGAGCGATCGCAAGAATATTACCGTCAGGGTAACTACCGTGAAGCTTGCCGTTGTGTCTATTTAGCAATGTTGCAGCAGTTGCATCAAAAAGCGATCGCACCCCACAAACTCAGCCGTACAGATGGAGAATATCTGCAATTACTGCGATCGTCTGTGACTCCCATCCAGCCTTATGAAACTTTAATTACCACTCACGAGCAATTATGTTTTGGTAATGGCGAAATTTTGCCAGACAATTATGAACAGTGTCGGCAAGCTTATCGGGAAATTTCCCCAGAATGAAAAAGGCGAATAGAATTCGCAGCTACACAAACAAGAGCTACAGCTACCTGGACTAAGAGAAAATTAAGGTTTTTTAACCCGCCTGCGCGGGTTAAGCCTGTGTAGACGCGGTTTCTAACCGCCCTTTTATACTTAAGTTGACTTTGTGAGAGTTGCGATCGCCTTTTCCACAGCTTGCAAGGCAGTGTTTACTTCCGCCTCTGTGACAATTAGTGGTGGCACAAACCGAACTACTTTTGGCCCGGCTGGTACAAGCAATACGCCCTCGTTGATAGCAGTATTCACGATATCGGCTGCGGTTAGCCCAATGTCGGCTCGCAACTCCAAACCGTTGATTAAACCCCAACCGCGAACTTCGCCAATGTGCTGAGGATATTTCGCTGCGATCGCTCTCAATCCAGTTCGCAATTGTTCACCCCTGTCTTCCACATTCTGCAAAATATTTTCCCGCTCTAATGTCTGGCAGACACTGAGTGCCACACCACACACAAAAGGATTCCCGCCAAAGGTGCTGGCGTGTTCCCCTGGTTGAAAAACATCACAGAATTTCTTACTCATCATTGCACCGATGGGAATACCGCCACCTAAGCCTTTGGCACTGGTGAAAATATCCGGTTCAACGCCGAGATGTTCGTAACCCCATAACTTGCCACTGCGCCCCATGCCAACTTGCACTTCATCGAAAATCAATAAAACGCCAGTTTCGTCGCAAATCTGCCGGAGCTTTTTGAAATAGGCAACATCTCCTGGACGCACACCGCCTTCTCCTTGCAATGGCTCAATCAGAATCGCCGCTACCCGATAATCGCCTTCATCCAACTCGCTAATCGCCACTTCCACAGCATTAATATCGTTGTAATTTACGTAGTGGAACCCAGGAACCAAGGGATCAAAATACTTTTGATACTTCGGTTGTGCCGTGGCGGTAACGGTCGCTAAAGTCCGTCCGTGGAAACTGGCATGGGCGGTTAAAATAATCGGTTTTTCAATGTCTAATACTGTGTGAGCATATTTCCGCGCCAGTTTAATAGCGGCTTCGTTAGCTTCAGCTCCAGAGTTGCAGAAAAATACGCGATCGGCACAGGAATGATCAACGATCCATTTTGCCAATTCACCTTGCTCAGGAATATAGTACAAATTAGAGACATGGTGGAGTTTCTGGATTTGGCGTGTCACCGCTTCTACCATAGCTGGATGGGCATGTCCTAAAGTGCAAGTGGCAATTCCGGCCACAAAGTCCAGATATTCTCGCCCCTGTGTATCCCAAACCCGGCATCCAGCACCCCGTTCTAGGGCTAAGGGAAACCGGGCGTAGGTAGACATGACAGCTTCATTAAAGCTATCTGCATCAAAGGGACTGGATGCTGACCCTGAATCTGGGGGGATGGTGGCTTGGTCAACGAGAGTTTGTAGGCTCACTACCGCTCCTCCTGAAAGTTTTTCATTATATAGTTATTTACTAGTTTCCTAGAAATCCCTAAAAATTACTTTTTATTTAGCACAACTCGTACTTCTTCTTAAGCTAACGCTTATATCACCTCGAACGCACGGCGGTGGTGAAAAAAAGTTTGTACTCAACACTTGAGCAAGAGTATGAGTGACAGGCAATTTACGTAGGCGCAGCCCAATCTAGGCATTGCAAGTCTTGGGAAGAGTCCAGGAGTTTTCTCACTGATGTTCAAGCCTGACTCGTCAAATGCTAGCCTGTGGTTTTGACGGCGCTAGGACAGATGACGAAATTTCCCTTGCTGTCTGCGGGAAAACTGCAAGGGAGCTAAAAGAGTTGGAAGTTATTGACGGTGATCTATACGAATTATGAATTAGTTATGATGCCTTAAATCTCTGGTTAGAATTATTTTTCTGTGATTTTCAGTTCATCAATATTCCAAAAAGTTTCCCCCAAGGCAGAAAACTTGATGGGATTGACACGTTCACGCACCGCCTGAAACGAGATTGGATTCACAAGGCAGAATATCGGCAACTGTTCAGCAACGATTTGCTGAAATCTGTCATAAATCGCCTTACGCTTGCTCTGGTCTAGTTCTTTGAATCCGGCGCCAAAAAGACTGTCAATTTCTCTCTCCCATTCAGAAACTACCCATCCTTGCAATGGGGGTTTTCCTGGTAGAGCACCTTGGTTGAACTGATGAAATGAGCCTTGACTAGTCCAAAATAAAGCTAGAAGATTAGGTTCAACATCTGCACCGGGAACACCAAACGCACCGACATAACAATCCCAATCTCGACGAGAGAGAAGCTTTTGCAATACTATGTTAAAACTGACTACCTGCATATCTGCTTTGATACCAATTTGACTGAAGTCTTGTTGGATTTGAACTGCGGCATCGATTCTTGATTGATCTTCCGATTTCACTAAGAGATTGAATTGCACCCGATTTCCATCTTGGTCTAACAGTTCTTTTTGAGAGTTGTAGCTAAAACCAGCCTCTAACAACATCTGCCTAGCTCTCTGGGGATTATAATCATAAACTTTTAACCCTGCTGCTGGGGACAAGTAATAGGGACTTTGAATAGCAATTGGCGAATGTTGTATTTCACCTAAACCGCGATAGATATTAGTTTTAATTCGGTTGCGGTCAATGGCATAGGCAACTGCTTGCCTAAAAACTAAGTTATTAAACCAGCGAGATTTGATCGGGTTTATAAAAGGCTTACCTTTGGAATTACGAGCTTGGTTGAGATTGAAACCCATAAGGCTAAAACCCTCAGTAGGACCACCATTGTAAATAATGAATTTTCCTCGCTTTTCCTCTTTCTTGAGTAACCCAAATACTGCTGGAGTCACATTCAAAGTATCCAGTTCCCCTGAGCGAAATCTTTGTAACTGATTTTCTGTAGAAGAAATAATTTGCCAGACAATGCGTTGAATATAAGGCTGAGGATGTCTTTGAACATCTTTGCGCCAATAATAGGGGTTGCGTCGTAAAATTACCCGTTCAGCAGGAGTATAGCTTTCTATTTGGTAAGGCCCATTGGAGATAATTTTTTGCGGATCAGTATTGGTTCCCCACATTGAGAGAAACTGAGGATTACCATTGGCATCATTGGATAGTACAGAAGCACGCAAGGCATGAGATGGCAAAATTGCTAGTTTTTCAGCGTATCTCAAAAAAGGGGCAAAAGGTTCCACAAAAGTAAACTCAACTCGCCGCTCATCTAGTTTCTGCACTGACGGGAAAGTTTCTGTGTTGCCAATACGCAAAAAATCTCTATATAAAGTGGGAATTTTTTTATTCAGATAAATGTCCCGATAGGTAAAGACGACATCATCTGCCGTGAGAGGTTCACCATCTGACCATTTCAACCCTGTTTTTAAGGTAAAAATAATTCGCTTTTGATCAGCAGATATTGACCAAGATTCTGCCAGTGCCGGCTCTAACTTGGTAGTTATAATATTCTCATCGAGCAATCCCTTATAAATTAAAGAAAAAACACTGTATGGAGAATCATTAATGGCAAAGTTAAAAGTAGTCGGGTCATTTAGCGAAACTAGAACTAATTGAGCTACCTGAGATGCTTTGCTTTTCATCTGTGTCGGGTGACAGCTTGTAAGCAAGAAACAACAAGATAGCAGCAAACCAATTACCAAATTCAGAGGTCGAACAACAGCAGCAATCATCTCTAGTTATCTACCTTGCAGCTACTATCTACACAGTACAGTATGGTGATTGCTCAGTACTAGAAAAATGTCAGTAGACCGAAAAATTCTGCGTTAGCGTTCGCGCAGCGTTCCGCAGGAAAGCTCACCGCTGGCGTAGCCTCTCGTAGAGAAGGTATCGCCTACAGTGAGCGCTCTGGTGTAGTGACCTGCAATAGCTGATTTTTACCAAAAAAACCGTATTCCTTAATACAGTTTTTTTTGATAATTACCTTGGGCTTGTATTATCAGTAAAGCTATAAATTAATGGAAGAAGCAATACCAACACTCTCTCCCAAACATGCTTCTGGGCATTAAAGCTTCATGTAAAGTTAAAGATGAATATTTTTAAGTCTTAGGAGTATTGACTAGAGTTTAGACTAGTCAGGAGTGCGAAACTAAATTTTCAAAAAATGAGGATATGGATTTAAGCTATTTCCAGCAACCTCAGCCAAGGTTTTTGGGTTTTATAGAATAAGCTTTCTGAGTTTCGCACCGATAACTAGACTAATCAATGCAAAGTAATCCAGCGCTGCTGAGTTAATAATAGACTTGCTGAAAGTATGAACAATCTTTGATATTAAACCGCAACAGGTGGTTTTTTACGTGGTGGTGTTGCTGTTTTTTTAACTATTGGATAGCGGTTTTTGCGTACACAGGTTTTTCCTAGAGTCCAGCCTGAAGACTTTCCACGAGGTTTGGGTGGACGGAAGTTAACGAATCAGCTTAATAGCCTGTTTGCTCTACTTTGGGTTTGTGCTTCAACTGTGCCAAATTGAGCCATAATCAGAATGATTAGTAATATTAATTTATCAACAAAAAATAAATGAGCCAAAATATTGCCACAATGCAAGCGCTGGTTTTAAGTAATATTAATGAACTCAGACTATGCCAAATTCCTTACCCAAAGACTGGAAACCATTCAGTCTTGATTAGAGTTTCTGCGGTGGGAATTTGTGGAACAGATTTTCACATTTTCTCTGGGATAGCTAATTACAATACAAATAAACAAGGTCATCCGATTGCGCTGACACAGCAACCTCAAGTCTTAGGGCATGAAATTGTGGGAGTAGTAGTAGAGGTAGGCAAGGAAGTTCGGGATTTAAGGATTGGAGATCGTGTGGTGATAGATCAAGGTTTGAATTGTTGGAGTCAACAGCAGTCCTTGTGTGAATATTGTACAAGTGAGGACTCTCATCAGTGCCAATATTATCGTGAACATGGGATTACAGGACTAGCTGGAGGGTTTGCCGAGTATATATCGATTCCGGCTGTGAATGCAATTTGCATTAAATCTGGTTTAGATGATGTACAGGCAGTATTAACTGAGCCATTAGGATGTATCATACACGCCGAAGCACGAGTTGCAAAGACGCGAACACGATATGGTTTAAGTAGCTTGGATAATTGGCGACAAGCACAATCAGTACTAATTTTTGGTGCAGGGCCAGCAGGATTGTTGTTCATTCAGTACTTACGAAATGTCCAGAAATACGAAGGTCTATTATTAGTAAGTGAACCAAATCCAATTAAGCAAAAATTAGCAGTAAAGTTTGGAGCAGAAGTTACTGATGCGATCGGAAATGATTTAGTAGAAATTGTGCAAGAAAAAACCAAGGGACGATTAATAGAGTATGCAATTGATGCGTGCGGTGCAGGGACAGTAATGGCATCATTATCGGGACTAATTCGCAAACAAGCTACTGTGCTGCTTTACGGTTATGGTCATGCAGGTGTGGATTTGAGTATTTTAAACAACTTGCAATTTCTGGAAGCAACACTGGTATGCTCAACAGGAGCATCAGGAGGATTTGATGCTGATTTACGTCCAACGACTTATCGTAAAGCTTTGGAGTTAATAACAACTAAGCAAATTGAAGTAGCATCTTGGATTACTCATCGTTATCCATCACTAGAATCTCTGAGTGCTGTGTTTAACGGCGAATATCGCGATCGCAATTACATCAAAGGCATTTTGACTCTTAAGGAATAGACGATGTTTTCAAAGAGTCTAGAAATCTGACAAAACCTGATTGTGATCGCACACTTAGTAGCAGTGCAAACACACAGCGATAGGTTACAACGCAAGCAGCAGAAACTGAGTTTAGTGTGGAAATTGTACCAGCAAGGATTTGAACGTGAAGATGTTCTAAAGACGGTCAACATTGGTCGGGATGCTTTCGTCATTGCCCCAAAATTCATCTCATCGCTCTATAAGTACAGATAAAGCGAGAGGCTTCTTTTGGAATTAGCTAAAAAGGACGAATGGTATAAAGTTAGTAGAAAACTAGAAAAAGTAGGCTAAAAATACTATTGTTACCTCATTCTCAACACTTGAGCAAAAATATCAACGTATCCAAAAGGAGTTAATGGCTGGGGCGATCGCTCTTGGCGGTGTTTTCATCATTGGCACTTTGTGGTATCGAATAATAGAGGGCTGGTCATGGGAAGACGCAGCTTACATGACAGTCATCACTTTAGCGACTGTAGGATATGGAGAGACGCACCCACTGGGTAGCCGAGGACGATTGTTTACAATTGCCCTGATTTTATTGGGTGTGGTGAATATCGGTTACATTGTCAACAGATTTACAGAAGCGATCATTCAAGGCTACTTTCATGAAGGAATTCGGCTACAGCAGCAGAGGCGGTTAATGGAATCCCTATCAGAACATTACATCATCTGTGGATTTAGTCGGACTGGTCGTCAAATTGCCAAGGAATTTCAGGCAGAAGATGTACTTTTTGTGGTGATTGATTCGGAGATGGAATCTGTGCAAAGGGCGCAGATGGAAGGTTACACGGCATACCAAGGTGACGCTACCCTAGATGATACACTCCTGAAAGTTGGTATTGAAAGAGCAACTTGTATCGTTGCAGCACTTCCTTCAGATGCCGAAAATTTATATATAGTATTATCAGCAAAAACACTGAATTCGGGAATTCGAGCGATCGCCCGGGCAAGTACAGAAGAAGCTTTGCAGAAGTTACAACGTGGTGGTGCAGATGAGGTGATATCACCCTATATTACTGGTGGGAAGCGGATGGCTGCGGCGGCACTCAGACCCCAAGTGTTGGACTTTGTAGACGGGATTTTGACAGGTGCAGACCGCCAATTGTATATGGAAGAATTTTTACTCGACCCGGCTTTTTGTCCTTTTGTGGGTCAAAGTTTGCAAAAGGCGAGATTGCGATCGCAAACTGGGGCATTAGTTCTGGCAATTCGCCGCCTTGATGGGACTTTAATCGGTGGTCCTACTGGTGATACAGTTTTAATGTCAGGAGATCGGCTAATTGGGATGGGTACAGCCGAACAGTTGCGTGACCTTAACCAAATTCTCGGCCCAATTGGTTCTCAGAAATTGCGTAAACCTAAGAATAATAACTGATAAGTACTTAGGCATTGATCAAAAGAATTTATTTTTTTTTATTTCACTTTGAGTAACGCTGAATTTCGTTAAAATTCACAACCATTAATTAAATTCTACATCAGAATAAACCTGGTATAATTACGGAGAGCCAGCCTAATTTTTTCGAGTTCACTGTTAACAAATTGTTCTGTGGTGAGGTTGGATTCCACCCAATACGGTTCAGTTAAGGTTTTTTGATGAAAATTCTAGATCACAAAGACGCGATAAATTGCTGTCAATAAGCAATCCTTCCTAGAAACGGCGATTTATCGCGTCTCTTGCCTTAACCGAACCGTATTGGGATTCGATCTGTATTCAGATAATCATAAATAAAACGCAAAAATTATCATGAACTTAGATTTACAGAGGTTCTTTGATGCCTGCGATCCCAGTAGAACATTAGTGCTAGCAAATTCAGCGGATGAACTCTACTATATTGACTTTGCTGCCGTGCGGGGTGGCAAGATTATTGATGCCCTGAAGCGAACTATCACCCGATTATCCCCTAATAAACCCACTTGCCAGTTATTTACTGGACATATTGGTTGTGGTAAATCTACTGAGTTATCGCGATTGAAAACGGAGTTGCAAAGTGAGGGATTTCATGTAGTTTACTTTGAGTCTACCGAAGACTTAGATGAAACAGATGTAGATATTACAGATATTATGCTGGCGATCGCCCGTCGGGTAGGTGAAAGTTTAGAGCAGGTTAACGTTACTTTGCAACCCCAAGGTTTTAAATCTTTCCTCGATGGCGTATGGGAGTTTTTGCAAACACCAGTAGTAGTGTCGGCTGAAACTGAGTTGCTAGGAGCTAAAATCAAGGGCAGCACTGAGGGTCAACTAGAATTTTCTCTCCCCGCAGGTATTGGCAAAATCACGGCGAAAACGAAAGATAGTCCCAAATTACGTTCTAAATTAAGGCAGTATTTGGAACCGCAAACGAATAGAATTTTGCAGTTTATTAACGAAGAGATTATCAAAGTTGCTACTGAGCAACTAAAGCAACGTGGTCAAAAAGGACTGGTGGTGATTATTGATAATTTGGATCGAATAGACAATCGACCCACTTCATCAGGGCGATCGCTACCAGAATATCTTTTTATTGAGCGGGGGGAACAGTTACGCAAACTAAATTGCCATTTGGTTTATACTTTACCGCTATCGTTGATTTTTTCTAATGAGTGCGAAGTGCTGAAAAACCGCTTGGGTGGTGGAGTTGAACCAAAAGTTTTGCCGATGATTCCAGTGCAATTCAGAGATGGATCTGAGTATTTTGAAGGAATGCAGCTATTGCAGCAGATGGTTCTGGCCAGAGCCTTTCCGGATATTCAGCCAGAGGAACGACTAGGATTAATTACAAAAGTTTTTGATTCTCCTGATACTTTATATCGGTTATGTAGCGTTAGTGGTGGTCATGTACGAAATTTGCTAGGAATGCTGTTTCGTTGTCTCCAGGAAGTAGATCCGCCAATTTCTCGGAGTATTCTAGAAACTGTAATTCGGGACGCCCGCGATCGCCTCACACTTTCCGTTGATGATCAAGAATGGGATTTGCTGTTTCAGGTAGTACAAGAGCAAAGAGTCAAGGGAGACAAAGAATACCAAACCCTGTTGCGTAGCCTGTTCGTTTTTGAATATCAGGATAGTCAAGGGCGCTGGTTTGCTCTCAATCCACTTTTGACAGAAACGGCAAAATTTAAGTTATGGCAGCAGCTAAGGAAATGAGATCATGGCTAAATCAGACCGACTAGAAAATATCTTGCCAGATAATGAGCGATCGCTGCGAACATTGGCACGCACACTCAAACTAACTCAAAGACGATTTTCCTTAATTTTGGTGCGGTGTAATTACACTAGCTTTCGAGAGCAGATACTCCAACGGTTACGCCGAGAATGCACTGTTGAATTTGCCGAATTAGTCCTACCGTCATCTACCACAAAACTTTATAGCAGCATCCTGCACCAAGTAGAAAATCAGCCGCCAGCCGCTTTGATGGTTTTGGGTTTAGAGTCAGTTCAAGCACTCGATGATCTACTTGTTGCTGCTAATAAGGCGCGAGATAAATTCAAGAGCGATTTTGCTTTCCCGATAATATTGTGGGTCACAGATAGAATACTGCATAAATTGGGGCGGTTGGCACCAGATTTCAATAGCTGGGCTAGTCCACCGATTCAATTTACCATTGCACCCGATGATATGGTGAATTCCTTACGCCAAAAGGCAGAGCAGGCCTTTACTGGTAATACTGACTTTACTTTAGATGGTTACGACCTAGAAGCTGTACAACAGGATTTAGCTAGCGATCAACAAGAATCAGATCCAGAACTCCAAGCTAGTTTGGCATTTATGTTGGGCTTGCTGGACTATAGAAATAATCGGCTAGATTTAGCGATCGCACATTATCAGCAAAGCTTGACTTATTGGCAACAAAATAACCATTTAGATCGCCAAGGAATATTACTACTGAATATCGCCTTAGCATATTACAGGCAAGCCGAACAGCAGCGCACAGAAAATCAAAATCAAACTTCTTGGAAAGAAACGAGAAATTATCTTCAGCAAAGCCTAGAGATTTTTGAACAGGCTCAACATCCCGAATTAGTTGCTAAACATATTAGTCAACTTGGGGAAGTTTTGCGCCGTTTAAAAGCTTGGGAAGAACTACATAAACTGGCTCACAAAGCACTGAAACTGCATCAAAACTATGAGATACCCAACCAAGTTGCTCAAGATTATGGCTTTTTAGCGGAAGTTGCCCTAGAACAGTCACGCTGGAATGATGCCTATGAACTGGCTCACAAAGCTCTAGAAATATTAGAGAAAATCCCTAACTTTCTACCACAAGAACAGGGACAATATCACTTTTTTTTAGCGAAAAGTCTGCGAAAGTTGGGGCAAATTCATGAAGCTGTTAATACTTTAGAAACAGCTAGTAATGAAAGTCAGCCTCAATATAATCCGCTGCTTTATATTCAGATTTTGGAAGATTTGCATAGCCTTTACTTTGAGCAAAAACAATACAAACAAGCATTTCATTTGAAGCAAAAGCAGCGTGAAATAGAGAGCCAATATGGGTTTCGAGCTTTTATCGGTGCGGGGCGTTTGCAGCCACGACGACAGGTAATTAGCCCAGACAACTCACCCAATCAACAATCAAAAGAGATAGCTGGGGAAGTTGTAGCAGCTTTTGGGCGACAGCAGGATATTAAAAGCCTACTGCATCGCATTGGGAGAACAGATTGTAAACTCACCATAATTTACGGACAATCGGGAGTGGGTAAAAGTTCGATTGTGCAGGCTGGGTTATTGCCAGTCCTGCAACTTACCCCATTTGATGGACGGGAAACTCTACCAATTTTAGTACAAGTTTATACTGCTTGGGAGAAGGAATGTGGCAGGCTTGTGGCAGAAAAACTGGAGGAAGTGAGATATCTCCGGTTGTCTGCACCAGTTGAAACATCAGCAGCGATTATCGAACAGTTACAGCAAAACGAAAATCGTAATCTGTTGACAGTCCTAATTTTTGACCAGTTTGAAGAGTTTTTCTTTACTTACAAAGACCAAGCTAGCAGACGACCATTTTATGATTTTTTGCGCGATTGTCTAAATATTTCCTATGTAAAAGTTATCTTATTACTCAGACAGGATTATCTATATTACTTATTAGAGTGGAGTCGCACCACAGAATTACCAATCATTGATGATGACATTCTAGATAAAAATATCCTGTACTACTTGGGTAATTTTTCACCATCAGTCGCTAAATCTGTCATTCAAAGCTTCACTGAAAACTCTCAATTTTACCTAGCACCTGATTTGATAGATGTGCTGGTAGAAGATTTAGCAAGAGAGTTGCGAGAAGTACGTCCTATTGAATTGCAAGTGATAGGGGCACAACTGCAAACAGAAAAAATTACAACATTAGAACAGTATAGAAAATACTGGTTAAAAGAAAAATTGGTAGAGCGATTTTTAGAAGAAGTCGTTAAAGATTGTGGCTTTGAAAATGAACGCGCTGCCCAGTTAGTATTGTATTTACTGACAAATGAAAATAACACCCGCCCTCTCAAGACTCGCGCTGAATTAGAAAAAGATTTAGCAACAGAGGCGCAAAATTTAGACTTAGTGCTAGAGATTTTAGTGGGTTCAGGGTTGGTGTTTCGGGTACTAGAAACTCCAGCTAACCGCTATCAATTGGTGCATGATTATTTAGTGCCTTTCATCCGCCAACAACGCAGCGCAGAATTGTTGGCAAAAATCAAAGAAGCAGAAGAACAGCAACAGCGCACTCAAGAAGAACTTAATAGGGTTCTGCAAAAGCAACTACGAGATGCACTGAGAGCTGGAATTGGACTGGCGGGATTAGCGGCCGTAGCTAGTGGGTTTGCGATCGTTTCCTTCTTGGCATTGATTAATGGCAATAATTCTGAGCTAAAGGCCATGAGTGCAGTTTCAGACGGGCGTTTAGCTGCTTATCAAGATATGAAGGCACTGATACAAGGCATTAAGGCAGGGAAGCAATTACAGTGGTGGAACTTTTGGAAATTTGGAATTAAAGATAATACTAGGAATCAGGTAGTTGCAGCTTTACAATCAGCAAGTTATGGAATTAGAGAGAGCAATACATTAGAAGGACATAGCGGTGCTGTTAACACTGTTAGTTTTAGTCCTGATGGCAAGTTTATTGCCTCAGGTAGTGATGACAAAACAATAATAGTGTGGCATTCTGATGGCAGAAAATTTGGAAAGCCTATTAAACACCCCAATAGCATTACTAGTCTTAGCTTCAGCCCAGATAGTAAAATGATTGTTGCTGGCACTAGGAATGGAATTGTGAAGCTCTGGAAAATTGACGGTACAGAAATTCCCACGAATATCAATACTTTTCAGAATAATAAAAAAGAGGTTAGTGCCAGTAAGGATAAAAAACAAAATCTTTCTGACCATGTAAATTCAATTCAACAAGCCCAAAATATTCAAGCTAAAGCCAGCGCAAATCCTAAGAATGATCATGAACCTATTACTAGTATCAGTTTTAGCCCTGACGGAAATATGATTGCTTGGCTTAATGAAGCCGGAACTCTAAAACTCTGGAATAATAATGATAAATTAATTAAAGAATTTAAAGATACTGAAGATGAAATAATAAGTTTCATTTTTAGTCGTGATCAAAAGAAAATTATTTCTATAAATAATATTAATGGGTTAGAAAATAGTGTAGAAGTATGGGATATTGATGCTAAAAGTAGTAAAAAAATTCAGTTCGATAACGATGTTATTGGTGTTAAGTTAAGCAATGATGCTAAAAGCATTAATCCTTTTCGATTAGGTAGCTTAAAGCTGTGGTATAGCAATATTAATTTGAGAGATAATATATTATTATTTAATAATATTAAATTTAGCCCTGAAACTCAAATTTTAGCTTCCTTTTTAACTTCTGATAGTAGCATTTCACTCTCTTCGCTAGGATATTTGCCAAAAAATCAGCTTATAGGAGTTGCATCACTCAATGGACATACACAAGGGGTCACTAGCTTAAGTTTGAGTCCAAATGGGAAAATGCTTGCTTCAGGGAGTAATGACTACACAGTAAAATTGTGGAATGTTGAAGGTAGGAAATTCCAAACCTCTGATGATAGTCTAGTTAAAACCATTAATTTTAGCCCCAACAGTCAAATAATTGCCTCCACTAGTGAGAAGAACAGGGTGCAACTTTGGCAACGTGATAGTAAAATCCTACTCACCACTCTCCCAGGTAGTAATTCGGCAGTTAGTTTTAGCAAAGATAGTCAGATACTTGCATCTGCAAGTGAAGACAGTATGGTTCAACTCCGGCGGCATGATGGTATTGTTGTAAACACTCTTGAGGGAAAGGTTATCGACGGAAGTTTTAGCCCCGATGGGAAAACTATTGCTCTCATTAGTAACGATAACTATAGTGTGAGATTATTTGGAAGTGATGGGAAGCTAATCTCAACTCTTACAGGACATAAGGATACGGTTTACAAAATCAGTTTCAGCCGCGATGGACAAACTATTGCTACGGCTAGTAAAGATAAAACTATCAAACTTTGGAAACAAAATGGTAAAGAGATAAAAACCCTGAAAGACCACACTGATTCTATTAAGAGTATGGGTTTAAGTCCTAATGGCAAAAGCCTCATCATTTTAGACGGGGATAACACTTTGAAATTCGTGCAACGAGATAACGAATCAATTCATACTATCCCAGGAAAGGGCAGTAGTTTGATAAAAATCGATTTCAGTCCTGATGGAGAAACACTAGCCATTCGCAATCTAGATAATAAAGAAAACATGGTGCAACTATGGAAGATTAATGGTATACCCTGGAAAATACTTTCAGAAAAAAACCAGGAGAGTATAAAAAAAATAGTTTTCAGCTCTGATAGTCAGACAATAGGTATCCAATATAGCACATACATACAAATATGGAAGATTGATGGCACTAAAATTGCAACTTTTGATACCCAAGATAGCATTTATGACAAGGTGAATGAGAACATAAGTAACATAGTTTTCAGTTCTGATCTTCAGATAATAGGAATTGAATATCAAACCCATATACAAATTCGAAGGATTGATAGTACTATAATTCAAACTATTGATACCTCAGACAGTATTTATAGTATAAATTCCCAAATCTTGGTTACTTATAGCGATAGGAATGGAATACGATTTTGGGGGGACGGCAAATTAATTACTATTCCCGATAACAACGAAATTATAGCCGAAAATTTCAGCTTCTCTTCTGATGGTAAGACCTTAGGAATCCATACTAATGAAAAGGAAGTAAAACTCTGGCAGATTGATGGTAAACAAATTAAATATTTACCAAATTTTAAAAAAGAGTCTGATATCAATCGCATCAGTGATATAAACTTTCTTTCTAACAGCGACATAATAGCTATTGTTGGGGTTCGTGATACTGTAAAACTCTGGCAAATTCCAAACAAGCCGGGTAGAGAAGTAGAGTTTCTAGAAACTTTTCCTAAACATCAGGATGTAATCGACAGTGTGAGTATTAGCCCTGATGGTAAGACGATCGCTTCAGCCAGTAAAGATAAAACTGTTAAAATCTGGAGACGCGATAGAACTCAGAGTAAAACTATACAAGAGAAGGATGAAGTCAATAGCGTTAGTTTTAGCCCAGATGGTAATATTATTGCCTCAGCTAGTGACACAACTATCAAACTTTGGCGGAGTGATGGTACACCAATCACAACAACACCTATACAGCATGACAGTAAAGTGAACCGTGTAATTTTTAGCCCAGATGGTAAGATGATTGCCTCAGCTAGTGATGATAAAAAGGTTAAGCTTTGGAAGTGGGATGGCACTTTTATTAATATCTATAAGACACTTTCAGAAACCGATAAGGTAAGTAGTATTAGTTTCAGTCATAATGGTAAGATGATTGTCTCAGGGACAGAGAACACAATCAAGCTTTGGAATGTTGAAGACGGTGAATTACTCAGTACTTACCAACGTTTTGGGAGAGGAGATGTGAGTTTTAGTCCTGATGGTAAAAGTATCGCTGCTGCTGGTAATGACACAGTTGCATTATGGGATTTTGATTTAGATGAACTCCTACAACGAGGTTGTAATTTGGCGCGGGATTATCTGAACAGTAACGAAAATACAAACGAGAGCGATCGCCATCTATGCGATGATATTCTCACTAATAAATCAAGCAATATTTCAACACTTGACCCTTGACTATTGATCAATTTCTTTCCACCCATGCATAGCTGCTATGCCTTTAGTAACCCATTCGATCACAATTGGGGGAGCTTCTGATATCAAAATGCTAGGATAAACTGCTGCACCCCAGTCGGGATGCACTAGCACACGGCATTGATTTTTAATCACTGGATAGTTGAGCAAAGCTTTGACAACTGCTGTGTCATCGTGGGGAATTGCTCCGGGATGGGACATTAAAGGATAGCCTGTACGAGGGTCGATCAGGTCAGTTAAATAGCCGCGATCGCGCAGATTAAATGCCAAATCGCAGCCAAATCTCATAAACTTTTCTCGTAAGCGTTCTTTCTCTGTCTCTACTTCTGCCGTCTTTTCAACTAGTTGATAACGCGATTGCTGTAAGACAATCACTACTCGTAAAAATGGCTGCCGTTTCCAATCTGGTAATATCCGTTCGCAGTTGGCACAGATATATTGACTGGGAGCATGAATTGAAATTTGAACCGCTTGTCCCGTTTCGGCAATTAAGTTAATGGGACAGGCTTGCTCCGAAGTGTAAACCTTGGGATAGTTCACTAAATTGATTCGGTTTATGCAAGTTTTTTAATTTAATCTCCGGTATAGATGATAGCTCTTAAAAGTTCCAAAAAATCATCAATTTTCTCTAATATGTCACTTTCTTTAGAAGCAGTTGTTAATAATTTGATAATTTTAATCCGAATTTTATCCTTTATTAACCTGTTCTAATGGGATTTGCGGCGATCGCTCGCTGTAGGCGTTGGCATAGATGCAGCGTGTGCTAGACAAGCGATGCCTATGGCGGGCTACGCCTACGCTCCTGAAATTTGGTCGATCAAAATCCCAAAAAATGACCCGAATTAATTGAGTTTTAAAGAATTCACTGGCACTTCATCCCAAGAATCGACTGTCCGCAATCGTGCTATCCAACCTGCTGCCTTTTGCGTCTCGGTCAAATTATTCTCAAAGGAATCATGACAATCTTTAGCTTGAGATTCATTACAACAGGCAATACAGGCATGAATCATCCCAGACGGATCAATTTGCTCATTTACCCAAATAGTCATGGAGTATTCCCTCAAACACTTTAGCGAAAAAAGCTATTCGTCATTTTAGAATATTATTAGAGTCGAAAATTAGAGAGCAAAATCAGTAACAAGTAGTGAACTAATCCCAATTATCGATTACTAATTTACATTACCCAGTTCCGCTTCATCTGCTAGGCACAGCACTAATTACATTATCAAGGCGATAAAGCTGTAAGTAGGGAGGCACAATTAAATATAAGATAAAACCTCTCCTTACCAAGGAGAGGGAAGCCGGAGGCAGGGTGAGGTTTTATATTTAATTTGACCCACTTACTTAGCACCTCCTTGTTTTGGCGATTATTTATCCTTGCCCAAAAGCTGATACGTTCGATAATCAGCGCCACCGCTAACAAGGAGAACCCCAGCAGAGTCCAGATGACCACGCCACCTGCTGTAAACAGATTGCTAATTTCCATCTACTCTTTTTTAACTCTTCAACAACGCTAGGTTAACAGATCGTTGTTTGAGCGAAGTTGATATCATTTCCCAAAAGGAATTGCTCTGCAAGTTTTAAAGTGTTAGCGGCAAGTACGGCTTGCCAAAGCTGCATAGATGTTTAATAGCGATTATCAAATTTATAAGATATACTGAATTTAAGATAAAAGTCTCGCTGCTCCTTTACAGGAGTCGTAACAGTGAGTAGGCTCGTTGCCCTATAACAGGGGTCGTAACAACGAGAAGTATCTAAGTAACTGTTCTAAAAAGGTAAAAGTCGATGCACATAAACGCCAAAGAAATACTTAATAAAGGCTCAACCAATGCCCAAGTTTCACCACGAGAAGAAATTGTATTGCTCGCACTCTACAACAAAGAACTCTATGGTCTGCAAATTCCGCAGGCTATGGAAGAGGCTAGCGGCGGTAACACTAAGATGGGGATTGGCACCCTTTACCCTGTTCTCCATTCTCTGGAAAAGAAAGGGCTTGTCGAATCCCGTTGGGGAGATGAAGGGCGTGAAGAACGAGGTGGAGCAAGACGACGCTATTACAAACTTACAGGTAGCGGCGTTGCGACTCTCGAAGCCGTCCAGTCTTTCCGCTCTAACCTACTTACTTGGCAGCCTGGTTAGTGAAACAGCAGGCACAGAAATTGAAGATAACGATTGGGAATTTACTATAAAAGAAATTCAACTCAAGACACAACACCTGGAGGCCATAACATCTTTAAAATCAGAGGAAATTATCAAAGTTGTGGAAGAGTTGATAGTTCAGAAAGTGGTGAACGATTTAGAAGACTCAGTAGAAAATCTAGAGAAGCTCTCTAAGTTAAAGAAAAGATTACGCAAGTATAAAAAATCTGATCCTGCTGAAACTTGGGCTAGTAGGTGGATAGCTTCCCCAATTGCTTACCTCTTCCCCCCAGAACGACGTGAAGAATGGCTAGGGGATTTGTACCAAGTCAATAGGGAGATGCTGCACAAAGACTATCCCCGTTGGCAGGTTAATCTTAATAATGTTTTGAAAACTGTCATCCTGGTAATTTCTGCTTTAAAAATAAGGCTGTCAGATTTCTTTTCACTAGGTAAAGTCAAGAGCTAGTAGAGAAAAATACATTCTCAAGGATGGCGTAAAGTAATTTATAGCGTTTCCTAATCACATGAGGTACATCATCACCCCCTCTTCGCTTGCGGGGAGGGGGTTGGGGGTGGGGTTCTTGTACCTCACTCAACCGAGAACCGCTATACCACTACGCCATTTCCCTTTTATCTATTTTGATCTCTTGGAGATGTCCATCGCGGTGCATCACAGGTTATTGAGAATTTCTTTTTAGCAGTAACTTTAACAAATATTAAGGAGTTCAGATTATTCCTACACCAGAACAAAAAACACAGTGCTATATATTGTGCTGCTGGTTTATTAAGCTTTACTTGCCTATTAATATCGTTCGTATAGATGAACGCACAAAAAATCTATTCTTCTTGGCAGGTGAGGAAAATATTATAGAGATATCCCTAATGGTAAATGGAGATATATAGGATGAGCAAGCCTAATTTTCATGCAATGAGTCAGAAAGAGTTACATGATTACGTTGTTGCTCATCGGGAAGATCAGCAAGCCTTCTACGCTTATGTGGATAAGCTGCATGTTGAAGGTAATTGGATTGAAATGCCACCGTTACAGTCAGAACAGGATTTAGAAAATTATCCTAAGTTCATTGAGCGTATTCGCAGCAGTTCTGAGCCACGAGATGGAGCAGTTTAACGTTGCATTCATTGCAGTTACAGCAGCTTTTGGGCTATCCTCAACTTGGCCGATCGCGATCGCGGATTCCTCTGAATTTCCTCTTCTTGTGCAATAATCGGCTTTTTTGTCAAGACTTTTAACAAAGGTAAATTTCTTAAACCATGCTTCACCGGGCGATCTTCCAAACTGTGAAAACTGATAATCACAATTCTGCCACCAGGGACAAGGGCATTTGGGGCTTTATCTAGAAAGGTTTCTAGGGATTTTAACTCGTCGTTGACGACAATTCGCAGAGCCTGAAAAACACGGGTAGCGGGATGAATTCTACCATAACGGTATTTCGGGGGAACTGAAGAAGCGATTGCTTCCGCCAATTCTGTAGTCGTGTGCAACGGACGACGTTCAACAATGCGTCTAGCAATGCGCCGCGATAATCGTTCTTCACCGTACTTAAAGAAAATATCTGCTAAATCCGCTTCATCCCAATTATTAATCACATCGGCAGCAGTTAGCGATCGCCCTCGATCCATTCGCATATCCAAATTTGCGGCTTGGCGAAAGCTGAAACCCCGTTCTGGCTGATCTAAATGGTAAGAACTCACCCCCAAATCAGCGATAATACCGTCGAAAGTGTTAGGGGTAAACTCGTAGGCAGCAAAGTTACTATGAATAAATTGTATGCGATCGCTATATTCAGCTAAGTTCTTCTGCGCTGCTGCTAAAGCATCTTCATCTTGGTCAACAGCCGTTACCCGCACATCCGCCGCAGCTTCTAAGATCAGGCGACTATGACCACCACCACCTACCGTCACATCTAAATAATGCCCGCCTGGACGCACCGCTAAACCCTCAATTACTTCTCGCCCCAAAACGGGAATATGGGAAAAAGCTAGTTCTTCTAAATCTAGCGGTATTTGTGAATCTGATTTCATCTTTAATTTTATTTTTGATGAAGAAATGGGATAGACTAATTTCTTATTCTTGCTGCTATAAATTTAATTATCTGATTTGTAATAATTCACTTTTTTAACGAACTACAAAGGCGTAGAGGACGCAGAGAAAATAAAGTAGGAAGATTCACGATTTAGGGATTCAACATAATTTTGCGAGCCGGAGACAACAAAGAGTTAATGACTGGTATTAGTATAAGCAGTTTTAACACCCTCACTTTAGCAAAAACAGGCGATGCCTGCGGTGGTAACAGAGCTTTGTCGTACCCCTACGGGGAAGCAAGCTACGCGCAGCGTCTGGTAAAGAAGTGCGGGCTATTCGGCATCGCCTTTGTCAAGTGAGATAAATTAAGCGATCGCTTCCTCAGAGGATGTTTGAAAAGTATTGGGCGAACAGAATAGAGCCTCCGGCACGCTGACGCAAACGCTACTACACAAACTTTCGTCTTCCTCCGTGGACTAAGAGAAAATCAAGTATTTTTAACCCAGGTCGGTGGGTAAAGTCTCGTGTAGCCAAGCCAGTGCGGTCTTGGGGGTTTCCCCCATGAGCAACTGGCGTGCGATTTCTAATCGCCGGCACTGGTATTAATTTAGACTTTTCAAACATCCTCTCAGCTTAATAGACAACAATCATTATGCCTACAGTATAGTAATCCAATGGTCAGATGAGGATAATTGCTACTTAGTACACTTACCGAAATTCTCTTGGCAGCAATTCCCCACTCATGGTAAGACTTATGAAGAAGCCGCTAAAAATGGACAGGAAGTGATTGAGTCTCTGATTAATGGTATGGAGAGCAAGGAAAACCTTTGCCAGAGCCAATAACTTTTCCTCAAAAACCTTTAAAAGTTGCTTAAATCTTTTTTAGATGCTTTGTACAAGTAAAGCGATCGCAGTTTTCATCTCTCCACAACGATTGCTTACCTATCTTGCTCAATTAGTTAGTTAACAATATCTACCATTAATCCACGCAAGGCTACAAAATTTGATGAATACTTTCTACAACCTGCCCAATAAAATCTACTGTATCACCAACCATTGATTCGTCGATATCCCAGCGATTACCTATGTTGAGGGTGGGATCTATATCTGCTTCATGAGCAATTTTGTTTCTGCGATCCACAATTAAAGTAAGTTGTTGCTTAATATTTTTAGGAGGTTTACTCATTTTACTAGCAACCTCATCCCACAATTTTTTATCCAAAATTTGCCTAATTGCATCAGCTATTTTATCAGGCTGCTGAAAGCTTTGATAACTTAGACGTTCTCGAATCTCATCTTCTAACCATGAATTATTGTTTAATCTATTCAAAATACTATTTGATATAGCTGGAATTAAACCAGAAATAGTATAAGACTGCTGTAAAAAGTTAGCTCCATAAACCTGCTGGATATCACTCTCTATCCAAGAGGCGATATCTATAGCTATTCTTCTATCCTCACAAGCGCTTCCCAAGGAAACTTTAAAACTGGAAAAGGCTGAAGATGCTGGTTCAGCACGTTGTCCTCGATGAATTTCCAGCATACCCAATGTGACAACCTCATGGATGTAATAATCCAAGGCACTAACAGTTAAAACTAGGGCAGCTCGTAAAATGTCTGAAAGATCCAGAGCAGCAGTAGCTTGAGCTTTAACAGAAGTATGAAGAGCAATCAGATCCCGAACACGCTGAATACTAATGCGAAATTGGTCAAGCGCTGATTGCATAACTTGATGAGAGTGCAATAATTTTATCTGCTAAATCAGAAAAAGTTGTTTTAAATTCCTCTTGCTTTCTTTGATTATTCTCGCGTACTATACCAGTTTGTCTTAATTGTTCCGTTGTCAGCGCATAAACAGGTGTACTGTGTTCCTGTGATAGAGCAATTAAACTGTTAAAATTAGAAATTTTTGTCAGAGTACAACTACCATTCATACCCAGTTCAGTATAGACTGCTTTAGGTAATAACAGATTATTTTTATCTAGAATTGGTACTAGTTTATCAAATACTGCATCCTCAATTTTTTCTATCCATGTTTGAAATGCTGCTGTTTCTTTACCCCTAATAATTCTATAGTTCTGAACTATAATTCCTAAAAAATTCAAGTTAAATTCTGGAAATGGATAAGTAGCTTCTTTTAATATAGGGTTTACGCTTGCCATCCTTGCCCAACTACACCACTTTGATAAAATTCTAGACAAAGAATCAATTGCCATAACAGAGAAAAAATCAGCCGTTGTAGGTACTAAGAAAAAGTCACTTGTCATCAGTAAGTTCTGATTGATTGCTCCTAAACTTGGACTCATATCAATCAGAATATAGTCAGCATTAAATTTATTAGCAGTTTTTTCTAAAAGATCAGAAATAGCACCTGGCAAGTTTTTGAGTGTCTGAATTGAGCCACTGAGTTCCTGTGCGATACCTAATGTTACTTCGTATTCAGCAAAGCCAACATGACCAGGTAATAAAAATAAACCTTCTTGTCCTTCTATCGGAATACAATCTACAGCTTCAATAGCCCGTGGCTGTGACTCAAAAGCAGGAGCCAAGCCAGTTTTGATATTTGAATGTGTGTTGTAGATGTTTTCTATTCTTGCTTCGTCATCTTCAGTTTCTTCTTTTAGAGCTATTCCTGTTAGATTACATTGAGGATCAGTATCTACAAGGATAACTCTCTTACCCTTTGAAGCAAGCATCCAACCTAAGTTAAAAGTCGTTGTGGTCTTACTGACACCACCTTTGTGATTGAACAAGGCAATCTTGTGAACCATCTTATTTTGCTTTTGATACTTCTGAAATCTTTTGAATACAGGTATCATTTCAGAACCTGTCTAACTTAAGTATAGCTTCTAAAAAGCTTACAGAACAGCAAGTCAATCGTGTTTTGAAGCAACTAGGCGAAATAGAGGAAGAATAATGAGCGATCGCTATAGTATGGTAATTCAATGGTCAGATGAGGATAATTGCTACTTAGTACAATTACCGGAATTCTCTTGGCAGCAATTCCACACTCATGGTAAGAGTTATGAAGAAGCCGCTAAACATGGGCAAGAAGTAATTGAATCTCTGATTGAATGGTATGGAGAGCAAGAAAAACCTTTGCCAGAGCCAATTACTTTTCCTCAGAAACCGTTAAAAGTGGCTTAAATCTTTTTAAGATACTCTGCACAAGTAAAGCGATATCTCCGATGGGCTACGCCTACGCACCTTACCCCAATTCCTCAACATCAGCACTTTCCCCTTCCGACTCAACAGGCTCAAACTTCACCTTGTTATATAAATCTTGTAGGGAAATCTCAAATGGTACGGTTACAAGTGCGATCGCTTGGTCTTCTTCGTCATATTCACGAAGCGTCCATTGCTTTTTTCCAATTTTGGAAAATTGATCTACATGAATCCGAGTTTGGTCAATTAATAAATATTCTTGGAAAGTAGAAATAGTTCGGTAAGCCTGAAATTTATCCTCGCGATCGTAGTTTTTAGTAGATTTAGACAAAACCTCAACAATAACTTGGGGATTTGTAATAATATCTGTACGGTTGTTGAAAAATTCTGGTTCACCGGCTATTACTGTCACATCTGGATACGTGTAGATACGATTTTGGTTTATCCACAGACGCATATCGCTATTAAACACTTCGTACTCTTGTTGTCTGAATGCGAAGTTTAACACAGCATAAAAATTACCAGCTATACGATTGTGATTCGCTGTTCCACCCGCCATAGGAATTATTTGCCCGTCAATGTATTCACTTTTGTACTCAGCAGCTTCTTCTAGCTCTAAATATTCCTCTGGAGTATAGTATCGCTTTTGTGTTATTTGCATAGTTTTATCCGGTAACAATGTTTAACGATACGGGGCGTCTAGGCACTAAAGATATTTTATCCATGTTTACCGAACGGGTAAACAGGTTAGATAGAGGTTTTATGTGCTTTCTACAAGGTGAGCGTAGGCGCAGCCCGCCGTAGGCATCGCTATCTCAATTCAAAAGCAACTCCTAATCCTATTTCCTATTGATAACCAGCTGCTTGTAACAGAAACAACTTGGCATAACGTCCTCCTAGCTGTAACAATTCTTCGTGAGTTCCCTGTTCTATAACTTCCCCGTTTTCTATTACTACGATTTTGTCAGCCATTCGTACTGTCGAAAAGCGATGGGAAATCAAAAGTACCATCTGATTTTGAGTAATAGTGCGAAAATGATTGAAAATCTCAAACTCAGCTTGGGCATCTATTGCTGACGTTGGTTCATCTAATACCAAGATATCTGCTTGCGATCGCATAAAAGCACGAGACAGAGCAATTTTCTGCCACTGTCCCCCCGAAAGTTCCTGTCCTCCCTTAAACCAACGACCAAGTTGAGTCTGGAAGTTGTGGGGTAATTGGTCAATAAAAGATTGGGCCATACCTTTTTGGGCAGCAGTTTGCCAACGGGTTTTGTTTTCGAGATGTTCTACATCGCCCACGCCAATATTCTCCCCCACAGTGAATTGATAGCGGACAAAGTTCTGAAAAATCACACCAATGCGCCGCCGCAGCACATCCACATCCCATTCCTGCAAATCCAAGCCATCTAAGAAAATTCGCCCAGAGTCTGGGGTATAGAGTCGGGTAAGTAGTTTGATTAAGGTAGTCTTACCAGAACCGTTTTCACCCACAATTGCCAGTTTCTCTCTGGGTTTCAAATGTAGCGAAATGTTTCTCAATGCTGGTTTGGAACTTCCTGGATAAGTAAATGATACGTTCTGAAAACGGATACCATCTTGGGGATTTAAACCAATGGTTGCCTTACCCCAAGACTTTGGTACTTCCTCTTCGAGGAAATCGTAGAGATTTGATAGATATAGGTTGTCTTCATACATCCCTCCAATAGAGGTGAGGGCATTGGAAAAAGTAGACTGTCCTTGACGAAACACAGTCAGATACAGTGTCATATCTCCCAAGGAAATCTTACCTAGCACTGTTTCCAGCACAATCCAAGCATAAGCTAGGTAAAAAGCACCAGTACTGACTAAACTTAGGAGATAGCCCCACAATCCTCGTCGTAGAGTCAAATCGCGGTCTTCGCCATAGAGTTGATCGAACAGGTTGCGGTAACGTTCTAGCAGCATCTCTCCCAGCTGGTAGAGTTTGACTTCTGTGACAAAATCTTCTCTCGCTAGCAGATTTTCTAAGTAGTTCTGTTGGCGGGTTTCTGGCGCACGCCAACTAAACAAGCGAAAACCTTCCCCAGCAAATTTCGTTTCCGCAATAAATACGGGCATAGCTGCCACAATCAGCATTACCACCGCCCAAACTGAGAAATTTACTAGCAAAATACCGTAGGTGACAAGGGAAAGAGCATTTTGCACTAACCCAAAGGTGCGGTTTACTAAGGAAAGGGGACGAACTGATGCTTCTCGTCGTGCATTGGTCAATTTGTCATAAAATTCTGAGTCTTCAAACTGCCTAAGATCCAGTTTCAGCGCCTTTTCTAAGATGAGTACATTCACACGCTGACCCATTAGCGCCCGCAATAACGACTGACAGATGATCAGTCCACGCTGACTGCCTGCTAGTAAAATTACAGCGATCGCTTCTAATCCTACATAAAATAGAGAGGGATAAATATTGACGAAACCATTGCTGTCTGAATTAACTTGAGAGGCAAATACCACCGCATCAACAATTAACTTACCGATGTAAGATATCGCCGCCGGTAAAACACCACCCATTAAAGTTAAACTAGCCAGAAGAATAGTAAGCGATCGGCTAGTAGTCCATACTAAGTTTACAGCCCGTCCACTGTAGCGGAAAACCGTCAGTGATTGGCGTAGGATATTTCTTTTTTTTTAATTTTCATCTTTCTTGCCGCGAGATACCCCAGATTCAGCGGATCTTCCTAACTCTATTAATCTTTATTAATTTTACCAAAAAAGAACTCAGAACTCAGCACCTAGAATGACGAGTATGCAACTCGGTGGTGACTCCCATGCTTAGGTTAACGGATATTCAGAATTCTGACTCCTGAATTCTGACTCCTGACTTCTGAATTCTGTTTGCATTTTTATGCCCACAATCTCCTACCTACTTTCCCATTTAATCTTTCATGAGTATCTTCCAATAAAGCTGGAATATCTAATTTTTCTGGACACCGAGGCAAACAGTCACCACATTCTGTACATCGGTTGCCTTTCATGCCAGGGAACCAGTGACCAGCATTTTCAAACATTCCATAACGATATTGCCCATAGTCTTTCATGTCGTATGCGACTGCGAGATTACGTAACCGCAATACCTCTGGAATATTGATATTTTCTGGACAGGGCAAACAAGCATAACACTGGCTACATTTGTCAGTTCCCAAAGCAACTTTTTGGTGATTTTCTAATTGCTGGAAAGCGGAAATTTCTGCTGATGTTAACTCTCCATCATCGTCAGCGACTCGTAAAGGTTCCTTTAATTCATCTGGGTTTGCTGGCCCTATACTCAAAGTATTAATACGGTGATCAGCAAGTAAAAATCGATAGCTCAATTCTAAGGGTGAATACGGCTGACATAGGTCTTTTAGGGTTTGGGGTGGCGTGTAGAGACGTCCTCCCTTATCAGCAGGGGAAATAATAAAAATCCCCATGTCTTTTTCGGCAGCTAGTTGAATCGCTGGTGCGTGCCGTTGAAAAAAATAGTAATAATGCAGATTGACAAATTCAAACAAATCTGTATTAATTGCAGCCTGAATTACCTCTAATGGCCCGTGGGTGGAAAAACCAACGTGTCGCACTCGGCCATCAGCAACAGCTTCCTCCACAGCTTGCATACAGCCATTTTTGGCTTGCACCAATTCCAAATGTTGCCAAGTGTTCAAACCATGAACCCCTAAGCAATCTAAATAATCTAGTTGTAATCGTTCTAGCGACTCGTCGATGCACCGACGCATGGTGTCAGCATCTGCTGTGGCTGAGATTTTGCTAGTGACATAAAGCCTCGTTCGGGGTACTGACAACCCAGCTTTTAGCACCCTACCAAGATACTCCTCACTTTTGCCGTAACCTCTAGCGGTTTCTAGATGATTAATTCCTAGCGCTAAGGCTTGTTCGATGGTCTGGTGAGCATTTTCAAAAGAAGCCAAGTAGCGCATTGTTCCCAAGGAAAAAACCGAGAGGCGCAGATTCGTTTTCCCAAAGCGTCGGTATTGCATTTTTAACAAAGAGTTAGGAGTTAGGAGTTAGAAGTTAGGAGTTGAAGGAAGTAATTCATAACTCTTAACTTCTAACTTTTTTAGCTTAGGAGTTAGGAGTCGAAGCAAAATAACTCAGGACTTATGCAAAAAAGTTCTGAAGTAGCGGTAATTCATGAATTATCGCTACGACAAATCAGGTTTTTGAGACAATTTTGTGTAACTCCTATAACTCATAACTCCTAACTCCTAACTCATAACTCTTTTAGCTGTCGCCATTACCAAAGCGCTTGATCAAATCTTCAGGACGGAGATTGGAAATAAATTCACGGAAGGCTTGCTGTTCGGCTTCATCTGCATCGCGATCAACAGGGATAGAGGCATCAGCAACGACTTCTTCCATTACCCAGATGGGAGTATTTGTACGCAGGGCAATAGCGATCGCATCACTAGGACGCGCGTCAATTTCTTTTTTGACTTCGCCTTGCTGGACGATTAAAGCTGCATAAAATGTATCCTTTTGCAGGGAATGAATGATCACCTTTTCTAGAGTCATATTCCAAGTCTCTAGAAGATTCACAATCAGGTCGTGGGTTAAGGGTCTAGGAGGCTTCTGATTCTCCAGTGCCCCCATAATTGCCCTAGCCTGTTCTTGACCGATGTAAATTGGCAAAGCCCGCCGATCTGAAGAATCTTTCAAAAGGACGATCGGGCTGCGGGTTATGGCATCTAAAGCTATGCCAGCGACTTTCATTTCAATCATTGGCTAAGCCTCTACAATCCTTTGAGAGTCTTGGATGCTGTGTAATAAATAGCACCCTTCATTGGGCGGTTTGACGACAGTAATAAACATAAGCATTCGTTCTCTATAATTGCTTCTATTAAACTCCGAACTTGTGGTGAAAACCAGAGTAAGTCAAATTGGCCTTCTTAGACAATAACCTTCTTACCCAAGTATGCCTTGTGAAGGATGCTAATGTGTTAATATTCCTAGACTAAAAAAAGTCAGAAAATATACTTGGATATTCTAGATTTCTGTGACAATTACCAATTGATTTCAGGCAAAATTAGGTAATAAATAGAGTTAGTTTGACAAAAAAGCCGTGTTTACAGGATTAATCCAGGCATTAGGAACGATGGAACCCTTAGGGGGCGATTCTTGGCAAATTACTTGTGTAAGCCAGTCGGGTGAAGTAATTATGCAAGATTTGGCTTATGGTGACAGTGTTGCTGTAGATGGTGTTTGCCTGACAGTGGAAAAAGTTTTAAAAGACGGGTTTATTGCCACTGCTTCACCGGAAACTCTACGCCGCACAACGTTGGGAGGTGAGCAAACCCAACAGAGATATGTCAATTTAGAAGCGTCGCTAAGGGTGGGCGGCAAAGTTGGTGGTCATTTTGTGATGGGTCATGTAGACGGCATTGGTCGATTGCTAGTGGCAGAACAAACGGCTAGTTCTTGGGAAATGACCTTTATTGCATCCGAGGCGATCGCCCGGTACATTGTCCCTAAAGGTAGTATAGCGGTCAATGGCATCAGCCTCACAGTCGCCGCATATGAGCCAGAACTCTCCCAATTCAAAGTGGCGGTAATTCCTCTCACCTATGCCGAGACAAATCTTCGCTATTTGGTTCCTGGGAGTTTGGTGAATCTAGAAGGTGATATTCTTGGCAAATACGTCGAAAAATTACTTTACTCTGGCAACCCACACACCCCAGCCCCTGATAACAATAGTATAGATGGGATTACACCCACATTCTTAGCAGAACATGGGTATCTCTAACTAAAAAAGTTAGGAGACGCGATTAATCGCGTCTGTACAGGAGTTAGGAGTTTTAAATTAATAACTCATAACTCCTCACTCCCCACTCTTAACTGCTAACTTTTCCTTAGCTGCCTGGTTGCTGGCTTACCTGAGCAGTTTGTAAGCCTCGCACTAAGTGGCTGAGGGCGGACTGTAATTCCACACCTGAGTCAGTAGCAACCCACCCATCTTGTGTCAGGTGGCGAACTTCAAAGTGCAGGTGAGGGCCTGTGGAGTTCCCGGTGCTACCAACTAGCCCGATAACAGTTCCAGGTTGTACCCACTGACCGGGTTGAACAAGGATTTCTGACATATGACCATAGAGAGTTTGTTCAGCAGATTTGTGATTCAGAATAACGGTTAAACCATAACCACCCACCCAGTTAGCAGTTTCCACTTGACCAGCAGCAGCTGCCAAAACTGGTGTTCCCGTAGGCGCACCTAAGTCTGTACCAGCATGGAAGCGGCGATCGCCTGTGATTGGATGAATTCGCCAACCAAACAACGAGGTAATGGGAGCGGGAATAGACAATGGATACATCATTCCCGTACCGCTAGAGGCGACTATCGCCGTGTAAGGGATTTGCGGCAATACTGATGCCAGTGAGAAGTCGTAAGCTACGGTGCTGGGGCGGGGTGCAATGTTGCCATCTGCCATTGGTGGAGGTAAAGTACCGCCACTAGGCGTGATGGGAGTTGCACTCACTGTTGTGGGACTGAACTCGCCGGGACTCGGGATAAACCGATTCGGGCGATATGCGCTCTTGGTGTCACCACTAGAACCACTTTGAATAGGATGCCATCTGCTGGTTTTGCCAGTAGTTGCAATCTGCCGCACGGGTGGAACTACTGCTAACTGTGCATTTTGACTTCTTCTGAGCCAATTAGGTGCTGGTTTACCATTAGAATCAGCAACATTCCTTTGGGGTACTTTGGCGCAAACGCCGCCTAATACACTTTGCCCTGATGGCAAAATGGCTCGACAACCACTGGAACGGTCTGTGAGAATTACAGAATTTGGTGCTTGATAAGTACCTGTGGCACCACTGTCATAATTATTAGGATCAATATAGGCGTTATTATAATCCTTGGTTTTCCCCGCCGTTGCACTGACAGTACTGTTCGAGTTATTTGCTGGTTGAGCAACTTCTGGGAGTTTTTCAGGTAAAGAGCGGACAGGGGTATTGCGTTTTTCCAGTCTCACTCTTGCAGGAGTAACCTGGGAGGTTTCTACTTTCGGCTTTGACTGTCTGATAATCACAACAGGTTGGGCAGCTTCGATTTTGGGTGTAGACTGCCTAACTGGCTCTTTTGATTGAGCAACCTCTGGCTTGCTTAATCTCTGTCTGAGTTTGGCTCGCCGTTGGGAAAATTCCGGTTGTGCTGACACGGCTTCGGGCGCAACAGCCTGTTTTTTAACTGGATTTGTAACTGCTGTTGACTGCGAACTTTCAACAGTGGGAACGATGTTATCTATTTGTGTTTCCGTTTGGGCAAACACGAAGCCGCCACTGAGGAGGCTAACGCTACTCAGCCAGCAGAGGCTCTGAGCTGGTAGTGTCGAGGCAAAGCGTTTTTTTGTCAGACATCGCTGCCATAAGTAATGCAAACGATCATGGGCAGAATTATTGCGCTGCGTCATTTGTTCTCTCAGTTGTGTGTAATTAGCCTAAAGAGATGATGCTAGTGGTTTGTCTTGCCCTAAGAGCTAAATTTTGAACAAACCTCAAATTTAAACGGAAGATTTATGGTATCCCAAACTGATTGTACCGGGTTGAATATAAATTTCCGGTGTAATTAGTTCCTTTGTATCATCTGTTTCCAAATCAACTCGTAAATTTCCTTGAGATGTCATCCCAACTACAGTACCTGAAAGATTATTAACGTACACTTTATCACCCATATTTGTAAGCAAATCTAGATAGCGAGACAAGAGTATGCTTACTCCTTCTTGGCAAAGGCACTCCATACCGGATTCGATTCCCAGCAAGACTGTAGAGGTGAGCATTTCCAGACAAGAAATTGGTGTGAAATCTTGGGAAGCTTGCCACGATTCCAGGTTGATTCCAGTTTCGGGTACTGGGTTTGTCCAGTTAATACCAACACCAATTACTGCTTGCGTAATTTGTCCTTTGTTTACTTTGGTTTCTGTCAAAATGCCGCCTAGTTTGCGGCCATTTAAAACTAAATCATTGGGCCATTTTATCCCAACATCTACACCGCGCTGGCGCAATTGAGACGCAATTCCCCAAGCGGTAGCAAAAGTTAGCTGATAGCTGTCAGTAGCCTCTATTTTGTGGTCGAAAGAAATCCCCACGGAAACATATAATCCTCCAGCAGGAGAAATCCATTTACGTCCCCATTGTCCCCGCCCAGCAGATTGCACAGCTGCAATTACTACTGTTCCTGAAATAGCCCCTTGGTTGAGTAAGTCCCAGAGGGTCTGGTTAGTTGAAGAGACGCTTTCAAAAAAGTGGAGAGAAAATGGTATATGTGTATACTTACGCCCTGCTTTCAACGCCGCTTCCAAGTTTTGCAGATTAAATCCCACAGCAGTTAACCCAAATTCCGTTGTTCAAGTTAGCATTGATTGGCTGATGAGTGATTTGCCGTTTAGGTTTGGTTGAAGATGCACACTTGGTACTGGCGCAATTGGGAAGGACTGCCCTATCTAACTTGTAGTATTCTGGAAGATTGGCATCACGGCTTCTTTACCCAACAGTTTTGGCCGCGATCGCCACAAGTTCTCACAGAAGTATTGCAACCAGAGGCATCAGTCTATCGCTTAAAGCAGGTTCATGGCAATACTATTCTCACCCCTAAAGAAATTGACAGCATCTTTTGCACTGATGGGGAGGATTTAGCATCGGCGGATGGTTTAATGAGCGAACAGCCTCTACAAGCTGTTTGGGTAGCTAGTGCAGATTGTACACCTGTGCTGATTGGGGATGTGAAAACCGGACGGGTGGCAGCATTACACGCAGGTTGGCGGGGAACTGCTAAAAAGATTGTGCCTCTTGCGATCGCTCGGTTACAATCTCAAGGCAGCAAACTCGATGATTTACGCATTGCAATCGGACCAGCGATCGCTGGTGAGGTTTACCAAGTCTCTATCAATGTGGCGGCTGAAGTCGGGGCTAGCATTATACCACATAACGAAGAACAAAAAATTATAACTGCATTACATGAGCTACCAAATTCACCCTTACTGGAAGATCCTAATCCGGGAAAGGTACGGCTGGATGTCCGGCGAGTGAATATTTTACAGCTGGAAAATATGGGGATTAGTGCAGAACAAATTGCGATCGCTCCTTATTGTACTTTTCAAACTCCAGAGCATTTCTTTTCTTACCGTCGGGAGAAAGAGAAAAAAGTTCAGTGGTCAGGAATTGTTAGCGGCGAAATAAGTCACTAGTCTATATTCTCATTACAGGATAGTTAGGATGTTCAGGATTCGGGAGAAGTCGCTGATTTCTACAGTCGACCAGTAAATCCAGCGTTTCTAGAACCGTCTGTCCAATCAGGACTATATTACCTGTAACTAATGTGGCTTCGGTAATTTCCCGTCCTACTAATTCAATAATTACGGGTTCAGTCACGCCTATAGATTCTTCATTACCATTGGCGTATTGAGCAATCTGCTGCCCTCGAATTCTTAGACCAAGTTCCAGGGCAATAGACATAGGTAGTACAGTACGTACTGCCCCAGTGTCTACTAATGCTTCAGTTTCATAAATCCGCAGCAAGCATATTTGGATTGAGCATTCCTCCGCTGACAAGCGCTTCATCAATGGCATTGGTGAGCTTGACTTTGACTCTAACTGCACCCATAAGTTGATTGCTGGCAGAATTTGCACGATTGATATCAACCATAATCTGTGTAATTTTGGGAAATTCTTTAAGACTCTTGATGTTCTAATTTGACACCCGATTCAAAGGTTCAAATTTCATCACCTGTTTTTGACGCAGGGAACTAATTGCTAAGACTGAAATACTTACGGTGATTGCTAAAATGGCATAACTCGGTAGAGCGAAGATAGTTACTTTCATAATGTATGGTAATTCCCCTGCTTTCACATTCCAGTGATTTGCTAGAGAACCGATGAGCCAGCCATGAATAACTGCTGTTTGGATTGCAAGAGAGCAAACTCCTGCTAACCAAACAGACATTCTTTTCATAGAAAATGTACAATGCCTAATTTGATACAGCAAATCATTTAGCAAAAAAACAACAGCAGGTATTAACATCACAGAACTAGTTTCCTGTGAATAGTTGATGGCAATACTCAAGCAAGAAACTAGCACCATTTCTGCTAAGTAGATTTTTTTTGACCAGCCTGTGAGAGATTGTTGTAGATACCAATACCAACCCACCAAACCAACAAGCATTAGAACAATTAAGTCTGACAAAAGCTTGGCAACGAATGGGTTATTGGGAAATAATCTCGGACCCACAACTATCAAATCGAGGCGACTAATCGAAATATAGGGGCTAACTGATGGATCATTTAGCCACAGTGAAAATCCCCGAGCTGCATCCGACAGGAATTGTGTCAAAGAATTGCCTGTCAAGGCTAGACCTAAAAATATTAGAGAAGTAACTGTGACAACAGATATAAAAACTAGAGAAAACCGTCTTTTCAGTAGAAAATACAAAACGAATAATGCAGCTAATGTTGGTTTACAAAGCGCAAGCCCCAAGCAAACTCCTGCTGGAATATCCTGATGTTTTCTAGCAAAGATAAACATCCATAAGATCAGAACTGCAATGAAAATGGCAACATTACTAACTTGAAGATCGCGAACTAAGCCATAAATCAAGGCAACCGAGATTGTGCAAATAGTTCTGAAAGCTGGTGACTTCGACTCCAGCAGGATATTCGCTCCCCATAACGCCAAACCAATTGCTAATATATGCATCACAATCCAGATTGTAAATGCAGTGTTAATCGAAAAATAACCGAGAAACCAGATGAGAGGAATAATATTAGGTGGATAGACAAACGGTGGAATAAAGCCACATATCTTAGTTAGGGTACAGAAACTTTGATTAAATATCTCGACATTAAATGGACTCAAATGCTGATGAGCCAATTTACTCGCCACATAATACCACTTAAAATCCCATAAGGGTGGATTTGGTTGATTTAGGAAATAAACTAACCAACCTGTATAACAGAGGAATCTTGTAACGACTAATACAACACCTGCTTGGACGAGAAAGTTAACAATTGGTTGACGAAAAAATTGCATCAACTGTTGGATTACAGAAGATTTTAAGAATAAAGAATTTTTCCAGGCTGCTTTCTCATCATCTAATCGCCAATTATTTTTGAGAACTAAAGCAACTACAATTACTATAATTAGGTTCCAAAAGCCAAAGCTTACCATTATAATGATCTCAAGAATTATTTCTGTATATCGTAAATAATATCGCGGAAGCAGTCGTTATAAACGATACTTAAGTATTTTTATAATCAATTTACGAAATTTTGAAAGTTAGTCTCTTACCGCCATAAGAGGATGTTTGAAAAGTCGTAGAGTATACCAAAAAGCCCGCTTGGATTCCTCTCTCCACTTCGGCTAGGGTGTACACATAAGTGTCTCTAGACACAATTTACGGTTTCTCGAATAGCTCAAGAAAACCTCACCCTGGTTTATGCTACGCAAAACCTGTCCCTCTTCTTAGTAAGGAAAGGGATTAAAGTCAGGACAGTGTGAGGTTTTTGGGTAATTTGAAGACTTGTGTGTACACCGTAGCCCCGCTTGGGGAAGAGGCTTTGAAACCCCCATTCCCTTGTAGGTAAGGAACGTGGATTAAATAAAATGCAAAACTTCATCCTGTCTTTAGCTTCCCTCTCCTTTATAAGGAGAGGGATTGAGGGTGAAGTAAGCCAAGGACATAAATTGTATGTTATTTAATTCTGATCCCTAATGCTTGTTCGGGGGGTTAGGTTTCTGAGGTTTTGATGTTAGCAATAATACTTTTCAAACATCCTCTAAGATTACCTGTAGCGGTTCTCGGTTGCGTGCAATATGCCCAGTTATTGGGGTTTTTGTCTTAATTATTACAAAAAGTTTGACTCAATAACTCGCGGTGAATTAAAGCTCCATCCACCAAAGATTGGATTTTCTCTGATGATAGAGGATCACCATTGGCGTAATGCTCCATCCAAGTCAGACTAATCAAATTGGGGTCATCTGGTAAACTCGCCAAATCCCACCCAGGCATTTCCAAATCTTCCATGAGCCGATTTACTTTCGGGTCATAACTGAGAGCAAAGCAGCGACAACCTTCAGCAGCAGCCATAATCAAACTGTGTAGACGCATCCCAATTACCATCTCGACACCGCGAAACACACCTTTTAAAAGTTGCGGATCTTCCAGACATAAAATCTTGCTGACATCTTTAAGATGTGGTTGAATAGCTTTGGCAATACTTAAATCTTCACTTTTTTGAAACGGCAGTAGTAAAATAAATGCTTGCGTAGCTTTTTGAAAGTCAACTATAGCACGGGTTAAGTTTGCTAGACGTGTTTCTGTAAGTTGGGGATGCGATCGCAACGTTACCGCAACTCTCGGCGCAGGTAAATCCCAAAGTCCTGGTACTGGTTTCGATTCCAACGCCCAAACTGGGTCAGGAGCTATAATACAAGGAATTTGCCAATCAGACAATAAAGCAGCACTGGCGCGATCGCGGACACTAATTTTGGTACAATTAGCAAAGGTTTGCCGTGCCATCCAGCGAGTTTGCGGACGCAGTAAGGGGCCAATGCCCTGCGCCCAAGCAATGGTTTTCAAACCCATTTTCTGCGCCAATGCCATCAGTCCCCCATAATAAAATGGGCTGATAGTACTGGTAACATCTTGAATGAGACTCCCGCCGCCCCAAATCAAAGCATCGCAAGAGCGTAAAGCTTGAAGTACAGGTAAGGGAGCCATGCGATCTGAGGTTTCTACATTGTAGCGATCGCGCGTTGACTCTGGATTACCAGAAAGCACCACAGGCGTTACATGAGATGGTAACATTTGCAAAAGCGTCGCTAACAAAGCTTCGTCACCACCGTTACCTTTACCGTAATATCCAGACAATAACGCTCGCATCTTGACCATTTTAGATTTTAGATTTTGGACTTGGGCTTACCTCGACTTCGCTACTTCGACGCCGCTCAGTACAAGTCGGTACAAGTCGCTCAGTCAAACGATTTTAGATTATCAGCTTTTTTATACAGAATATCTGTCGTTGATACAGATAGTAGACTCATTCACAAGTTCTATTTTCAAACTTCGTAACAGAGGAAGATAGAAAAGACTCCTAACTCCTAACTCCTAACTTTCTTATGCACGCCCTATCGATTCCCACCTGGATTATTCATATTTCTAGCGTTATTGAATGGATTGTCGCCATTTGGTTAATCTGGACTTACGGCGAACTCACTAATAACCGCAATTGGTGGGGATTATCCCTGGCCATGTTACCAGCTTTAGTCAGCGCCATGTGTGCTTGTACCTGGCATTATTTCGACAACGCCGAATCTCTGGAATGGCTGGTAACACTTCAAGCTACCATGACCTTAATTGGTAATTTTACACTTTGGGCAGCAGCGTTTTTGATTTGGCGTTCTACGAAATCTCCAGTTGAACCAAAACCTATCAAATTAGAGCAATGATTTCTAAAGAAACCCTGTTTGCACTTTCACTGTTTCCATATTTGGGTTTCTTGTGGTTTATCAGCCGCAGTCCGCAAATGCCGCGTTTAGCGCTGTATGGATTTTATGGGACTCTCGTCTTTGTTGCCGTCACCATCCCGGCGGGGATTTATGCTGTATTGCATTATGGCAAGTCTTTGGCAGATGTGGATTGGTTGCACGGTGGTGCAGAAGTATTTTTGACGCTTTCTAACATCTTGCTTGTGCTGGGTTTTGGGCAAGCTGTAAGGCAATTAAAAATGAAAAATGAAAAATAGGAAATATAGCTCTAGCAGTTGAGTCCAATACAGACCTAATCCCCAACCCCTTCCCTACAAGAGAATGGGAGTAAGGCTCAAAGCCTCTCTCCTTTTAGGAGAGAGGAATGGAAGTGAGGTCAAAACCGCTATAGTGTTTGATTGCATTGAGTTATGAGGAAAAGGTAAATGGACGTAATTCCAGCGATTGATTTACTAGAAGGTCACTGTGTACGACTGTATCAAGGAGACTACGATCGCTCGCAAGTTTTTAGCGAAAATCCTGCTGATGTTGCCAAACAGTGGGTAGATCAGGGTGCTACGAGATTGCATATAGTTGATTTAGATGGTGCCAAAGCAGGTAAAGTAGTAAACCTGGGGGCAATTGAAGCGATCGCACATGCGGTGTCAGTGCCCATTGAAATTGGTGGAGGATTGCGCGATCGCGCCAGCGTACAACAAGTATTCAATCTGGGCGTACAGTGGGCAATTCTCGGTACCATCGCCGTCGAACAACCCCAGCTAGTGCAAGAACTGTGTGAAGAATTTCCCGAACAAATTATCATCGGTATTGATGCTCGTAACGGACTTGTAGCAACTCGCGGTTGGTTGGAAACCTCGGAAGTTTTAGCAACTCAACTAGCTGTACAAATGCAAGAATTGGGTGCAGCCGCCATAATTTACACAGATATCCAGCGTGATGGGACACTTACAGGCCCCAATTTGGAAGCTTTGCGAGAACTTGCAGCAGCAATTTCCATCCCGATAATTGCCTCTGGCGGGGTAAGTTCTGTCACCGACTTGTTGAGTTTGTTGGCATTAGAACCTCAAGGCGTGACTGGTGTGATTGTCGGACGTGCCTTGTATACTGGGGGTATTTTACTCAAAGAAGCATTACGAGCGATCGGGCCTGGGCGGATTCAGGATATTCCACCGAATCTAGATTTTTCTACCTTTGCTTGATATTTTCTGTCTTTGGTGATAATTCACCTCGGTACTCCGAATACAGGGGTGGCTCCAGTACTGTTCGGTTAAGGCAAGAGACGCGATAAATCGCCGTCTTTACAATAATCAGTCCTTCGTCCTGACAGCGATTTATCGCGTCTTTAGGATCATATTATTTTAATCAAATAACCTTAACCGAACCATATTGGGGGTGGCTCTCTTAAGCAGTTTCGCTATTTGTTTTAAACAGTACGGAGGATGAAATGGTTGTTACACTGCAACTGCGCCAGATAGACGTTCAACCAGGGCAATGCTTGATATTGCGCGAGATCAGTTGGGCAGAGTTTGAAGCAATTCTAGAGGAACTTGGAGAACATCGCGCTGCACGAGTTGCTTACTATCAACGGGTGTTAGAGATTCGGACGCCTTCACCAGAACATGAAGTTGATAAAGAATTAATCGGCGACATGGTTAAAATCCTACTTGATGAGTTAGAACTTGACTGGGAACCTTACGGTTCGACAACATTTAAGCGATCGCAAATGGCAGCAGGTGTAGAACCGGATACCTGTTTTTATATCCAAAATGCTCGCCAAATGATCGGCAAGCGACGATTAGATTTGTCAATTGATCCACCACCAGATTTAGCAATTGAAATCGATGTTACCTCAAAGACCCAGCTTAGTGCTTATGTGGCGTTGGGTGTACCTGAACTTTGGTGTTACGGAGATGGCAAGTTGCAAATATTTGTCTTAAATCAAGCAGAATACGTTGAAGTGGAAACTAGCCCCACATTTGGGAATTTACCTGTGATTGAGGGAATATTGCAGTTTTTGCAATTCAGCTTGACAGAAGGATCTAGTACAGCACGACGAGCATTTAGGCAGTGGGCGCGTGAAGTATTAGCTAAATAATATCAGTTCCTAAGAAAGAAATAGATGATATTTTGGATTTAGTTGTCAGAGTGAGATGTAATTTAGCTCATGGAAATGTTTCTTTTTCTGATGTTTAAAACCAGATTTATTGGGAACAGATAGTAGATAATAAAGAAAAAATAGTTCAATATTTAGAGAATCTGTTGAAGAATATTGACGATTTTATTAATGAAAAGAAATACAAAATTGAAACATTATAAAATTTATAAAAATTAGTTGCTAATCCCCTATTCTCCAGATGCTACCACGCAAAACCGAATACTTGAATAGCAGAAACTGGCATGATAGCAATTTTGGTTTGAATAAATTGCTCGTATTCCGCTTTAAGTTGGATGTTCATAATTTTTACGTATAGTTAATTGAAAGCGTTACCTAGCAACATTTTCAGAGCCGCCGCCAAGATATTTCTGTTACTAGGAAAACTAAGAAGCGAGTTTTGTCCGATACCTAATTTCTAAACCATTGTTCACATCTGGGTGCAATGTCTTAATCTATAGCGTAAATCCTGCCCTATTTTTGGGAACACTAAGTACTGGCGTCTCAAGGATTAAACCGTATGGTTAGTATTCCCGGATATCACGTTAGCAAAGAACTATACAACGGTTCGAGAACCTTAGTTTATGGCGCTAATCGAGAAACTGACCAAAAATCTGTGGTGATTAAGCTGATGAAAACTGCTTATCCCAGCTTCAGTGAATTGGTACAGTTTCGCAACCAGTTCACCATCGCCAAAAATCTGAATCTACCTGGAATCATCCAAACCTATAGCCTGGAACCCTATCAGAATGGCTATGCGTTAGTCATGGAGGACTTTGGGGGAATTTCCCTCAACCAGTGGGAAGGGAGAGGAGAGAATGGGGGGATGGGGGGAACACCAGAAGCTCTGATTGAGTTTTTACAAATAGCGATCGCTCTATGTAATGCATTAGATATTCTAATTCGTAATCGGATCATTCACAAAGATATTAAACCCGCCAATGTTTTAATTAATCCAGAAACTAAAGAAGTTAAGTTAATTGACTTTAGTATTGCATCTCTGCTGCCACGCGAAACTCAAATCTTGATGAGTCCTAATGTACTAGAAGGGACACTCGGCTATTTATCTCCAGAGCAAACTGGACGGATGAATCGGGGAATTGATTACCGGACTGATTTTTATTCACTTGGTGTAACTTTTTACGAGTTACTAACAGGGCAATTACCATTTAAATCGCAAGATCCGATGGAGTTGGTACATTGTCATATTGCCAAACTTCCGCCTTTAGTACACGAGATTAATCTGCAAATTGCGCCTGTACTCTCATCTCTTGTCAGCAAACTGATGGCAAAAAATGCCGAAGACCGCTATCAGAGTGCATTCGGGCTGAAATATGATTTAGAAAATTGTTTGGCTCAACTCAAGGAAATGGGTAAGATTGCAAGTTTCCTAATTGCTCAACGGGATGTGTGCGATCGCTTTATTATCCCAGAAAAACTCTATGGTCGTGAGCATGAAGTTGAAACTCTGCTAAAAGCATTTGACCGCGTTACCAACAATCAGACGGAACTCATGCTGGTGGCTGGTTTTTCTGGTATTGGTAAAACTGCCTTAGTCAACGAGGTTCACAAACCCATTGTCCGCCAGAGAGGCTACTTCATCAAAGGCAAATTTGACCAATTTAATCGTAATATTCCCTTCTTTGCTTTTGTCCAGGCGTTTCGAGACTTAATGGGGCAATTGCTGAGTGAAAGTGATGCCCAATTGTCAACTTGGAAAAATAAAATTTTACAAGTGCTGGGCGATCAGGGGCAAGTCATTCTTGAGGTAATTCCCGAACTAGAACAAATTATTGGTCAACAACCACCTGCAACCGAACTTTCACCCAGTGCAGCACAGAATCGCTTTAATTTACTCTTTCAAAAGTTCATTCAGGTATTCACCACAAAAGAACATCCATTAGTAATTTTCCTTGATGATTTGCAGTGGTCCGATTCTACATCACTCAAATTGATGCAGTTGCTGATGAACGAGTTAGGAAGTGGAGCTTTACTTTTAATTGGAGCTTATCGAGATAATGAAGTTTCTGCTGCCCATCCATTGATGTTGACATTAGATGAAATTGCCAAAGCCAATTCTACCATTAACAAAATTACATTATCTCCACTGAGTGAACCCAGTTTAAATCAACTGGTTGCTGATACCCTAAATTGTTCACTAGAAACTACAGAAAAACTCACACAATTAGTTTATCAGAAAACCAAGGGTAATCCATTTTTCAGTACGCAATTTTTCAAAGCACTGCATCAAGATCAACTAATTAAATTTGATTTAGATAGCGAAACTTGGCAGTGTGATATTGCCCAGTTGAAGGTGTTAGCCTTGACAGATGATGTGGTTGATTTTATGGTGTTACGGTTGCGAAAATTGCCAGAACCAACGCAGGATGTTTTGAAATTAGCGGCTTGTATTGGTAATCAATTTGATTTGGCAACATTGGCAATTGTTTCAGAAAATTCCGAAACCGAAACAGCAACATACCTCTGGAAAGCATTACAAGAGGGATTAATCCTGCCACAAAGTGAAGTTTACAAATTCTATGTCGGGCGGGAAACACAGGATTTAGTACAAAGTTCGCTAACTGTAAACTATAAATTTTTACACGATCGCGTTCAACAAGCGGCTTATGCGTTAATCCCAGAGTCAAAAAAGCAATCCATCCATCTGCAAATTGGACAACTATTATTAAGCAAAATACCGATTAAAAAGCAGGAAGAGAGAATTTTTGAGATTGTTAATCAGTTGAATATTGGTGTAAAGCTAATCACTCGGCAGTCTGACCGAGATAAATTAGCACAGTTAAATTTGCTAGCTGGGCAAAAAGCCAAACAATCCACTGCTTATACTAATACAATGGAATATATTAGTTGCGGGATTCAGCTATTGACAATAGATAGCTGGCAACAACAATATTCACTCACATTAGCCTTGTATGAAGAAGCTGCTTCGGCAGCATATTTTATGGGTCAATTTGACCAGGTAGAAGAGTTTGTTAAGCAAGTCCAACACCATGCTAATGTCTTACTAGATCAGGTGAAATCGATTGAAATCCAAATTCAATCTTATTTAGCTCAGAGTCGTTTTGATGATTCGATTCGGACTGCGATCGCACTGCTAAATCTCTTAGGTATAAAACTATCTCATGAAGCAAATAAAACGCAAACATTCCTCAGTTTAGCCCAAACAAAATTACGACTTTTAGGTAAATCTCCTTTAACTTTGATTGATTTACCTGACATGACAGGGGACAAACATCTGGCAGCAATCCGAATTCTAGCTAGTACGAATTCAACGGCTTATATTGGCCGTCCAGATTTACTGCCACAAATAATCTTGAGCGAAGTCAATCTATCGATGCAGTACGGCAATGCGGCAGCATCGGCATTTGGCTATGCTTGGTATGGATTGATTGAGTGTGGGATGCTGGGAAATATTCAGGCAGGTTATGAATTTGGTCAATTAGCATTACAAGTTATCGAAAAATTCCATAGTAAGGAATTCAAAGCTAGAACCGTCTTCATTGTTCAAACATTTATTAATCACTGGCATGAACCCCTTCAGGACACAATTGCACCGTTAACCGAAGCCTATCAAGTGGGGTTAGAAACAGGAGATATTGAATATGCTGCTTGGGCTAGCTATGTCCGTAGTTTTCATGGATACTTTATCGGGCAGGAATTGGCGGAGTTAGAAAAACAGATGGGTGATTACGCTGAAGTCTACAGCAATTTCAGACAAGAAAAACCTCTGATGTATACTAATTCATTTCGTCAAGCCATCTTGAATTTGTTAGGAGAGTCTACTAATCCCAGTTACTTATCAGGTGCTGTTTATGATGCACAAACTATTCGCCCATTGCAAGAGCAAGCAGGCGATCGCACTGGATTGTGCTTTAGCTATGCCAATGAACTGATACTTTGCTACCTGTTTAAAAATTATACCGGAGCATCTGAGGCAGCAATTAATGCAATAACCTATTTAGATGGGGTAACATCGGCAGCAGTTGTACCAATAGTTTATTTTTATCAGGCGCTAACCCAATTAATTCTCTATCCAACAGCAACGGCTATCAAACAAAAACAGATTCTTAAAAAAGTAACATCCCATCAGAAAAAGCTGAAAAAATGGGCGCATCATGCCCCAATGAATCATCAACACAAATTTTATTTAGTCGAAGCAGAATGGCATCGGATTTTGCTGCAAAAAAACAAAGCAATGGAATTGTACGATCGCGCTATTTCTCTAGCTAAAGAAAACGAATACATCCAAGAAGAAGCCTTGAGCAATGAACTAGCTGCTAAGTTTTACCTCGACTGGGGCAAAGAAAAAATTGCTCAAGTTTATATGCAGGAAGCTTATTATTGCTATGCCCGTTGGGGCGCTAAAGCCAAAACCGAGGACTTAGAAAAACGCTATCCTCAACTCCTGGCTCCCATCTTACAACAGCCACTTAATCGCTTTCAACTAAATTCAACTGTCGATAGATCATCATTCCCACATCAAACCATCCATACAAACCTTTCTAACAGCAGTATTTCTGAATCTATCGATTTTGCCACCATCTTTAAAGCCTCACAAGCTCTCTCCAGTGAGATCCAATTAGAGCAATTACTCACTATCCTTTTGCAAGTGGTGATGGAAAATACTGGGGCACAAAAAGCTGCCTTGCTTGTACTCCAACAGGGGAACTTAGTAGTTAAAGCCTTAGCCACCATGAATGAAGGAGTCACTCTGGTATCTGTACCATTGTCAACCAGCGAAGCTATTCCGATTACACTGGTAAACTCTGTCAAACGCAGCTTAAAAACTGTTGTGTTCGATGATGTAACAGCACAAACTAATTTTATCGCCGATCCTTATTTCATCCACCAACAACCCAAGAGTGTCTTGTGTACGCCGATGTTAAATCAGGGTAAACTCATCGGGCTGGTATATCTAGAAAATCCGCTAACAATTGGTGCATTTACTCGCGATCACACTGAAGTTATCCAACTGCTATGCACCCAAGCCGCCATCTCTCTAGAAAATGCCCGTCTTTATCAAGAATCTCAAAATTATGGACAAGAGTTAGAGCGATCGCTGCAAGAACTTGAGCAAGCCCAATTACAAATGGTGCAAAATGAAAAAATGGCAACCTTGGGCAATTTGGTTGCTGGGGTGGCACATGAAATTAATAATCCCATTGGATTTCTCGAAGGCAGTCTCAACAATGCCGAAGAGTATACTCAAGACTTACTCGCTCATATCCAATCCTACCAACAACATTATCCCACTCCTGCAATCGCAGTTATTGAGCATGGCGAAAAAATTGACCTAGAATTCCTGGTTGAAGACTTCCCAAAGCTAGTAAGTTCGATGAAGGTGGCTTCAAAACGGATTAGAGACATTAGTACCAGTCTTCGCACCTTCTCCAGAGCCGATACAGCCGAAAAAGTTGCTTGTAACCTCCATGAAGGAATTGAGAGTACGCTGTTGATTTTGAAGTATCGCCTGAAAGCTGACGAAAAACGTCCAGCGATCAAAGTCATCACCGAATATGGAAAATTACCGCCTGTTGAGTGCTTTTTAGGACAGCTCAATCAAGTATTTATGAACATCCTCGCTAATGCAATTGATGCCTTCGATATATCCATTCAGGGGCATTCTTTTGCCCAAGTGCAAGCCGATCATCAGCAAATACTGATTCACACCGAAGTATCCAGTGACCAACACACGGTAGCAATTCGCATCAAAGATAACGGTCAGGGGATGCCAGAGGAGATTAAAGCACGGATCTTTGACCACCTGTTTACAACTAAAGAGGTGGGGAAAGGAACAGGATTAGGATTAGCGATCGCTCGTCAAATCGTCGAGGAAACCCACAATGGGCGGTTGAGTTGCAATTCTGTGCTTGGCGAAGGAACAGAATTTGTCATTGAGATTCCAGTATCTTAATGGCTACTACTCCGATTTTAAGAGTACAAAACTGTAAAGTAGACGAGTATCTTAGTACCAATTATGTAAATCTACCTAGCGATGGCTGACTCATATATTAAGATTTGTCTTTATTCTGTTAAAAGTGAAGCTTTCTACAGGGGTAACATTATCTACCAAACTTTTTTTGTTTCAAATGAAATTTTCGGCGATATGTTTCTGTAATCGACAATACCCGTAATGTAGATTAAATTGTAGGAGAAGTTCAAAATTTAGTTTAGTATTATGTCTACTCAAGAACAAAATTCTAACCAAGCATTTAATCAAACCCAGGCTAAAGCAACAAAGAAGAAGAAACTACAACCTCCCACAGATATCAAAAAACCAAATAAAACTGAATAAAAAGCTTTATAGTTCAATACGCTTGGGTTAAAGGCAAAAACCAAAACTAGCGTAGGTTGGGAAGCCACTGCGCCCTTACGGTTTCCCGACTTGTCGCTTGCGCCTCTGTCCGCAGGAGTTGCAAGTGGCGTTTGAGGAACGAAACTCAACATTTTTCGTGATTTGTTGGGTTTCACTACAAATATCCTTAACCTAAGCGTATTGGTTTATAGTCCCTTGTAGAGACTTAAATTAAATTAAGTCTCTACAATTATCATCAAAAATAAATCAGCTTATTTATTTTTCACTTGAGTTTTTGCCTGTTCTAAAGCTATTTCTTTGATTACCTGATACGAATTAACATTTGAATTACCTTCAATAGCTTTAACTGCCAAATCCTGAACTTGTTTGAGAGCAGATTCAAGTTGCTTAGAAAGATTTTTAATCCGCATCTCTTGATTAGTAATAGTTTGTTCTAGAGATTGTAGTCTTTGTTCATAGAAACGCTTTTGCCCTTCCACTTCTTTAGAATATAAATCTGATTTTACTTTAGCTTGGTAGTCGGCGATGCCTTTGCCTCCTTCTGTAGCTTTTTTTATAACTGCTTCCTCGTCTTTCGGAAAAGCCTCTACCTTGGCTTTTAATTCTTCAAATTGTTTCTCTCTCTCAGAAATTGCTTTCTCTCGTTCAGCCCACTGTTTTTCTGTTTCTTGTAATAATTCTTCTAGTTGCTTATATAGTGCTTTCTGCTCTTGTTCATATTCGTCAGTTTCTAGTTGTCGCTGGAGTTCTAAATTATATTTATACTCTGAAGCATTACGTTGTCGAGTTTTATTTAAGTTTTCATTCCGTTTTTTGATCGCCCGTTGCTGTTCCTCCTGTTCTTTTCCCCAAGTATTCCTTTGCTCTAGTATTTCTTGGAATAAAACTTCAGAACGCTGGCTATATTCTTCCTGATAAGCTTTAGTATTATCTTCATAGGCTTGGATGACAGTATCCAAGACATGATCAGAAATTTCCAAATTGTGCAACTGTGTTAATTGTTGGATTTCTTCTTCTAAAGTTCGCCTAATTTCTTCTAATTTAGAAGCTTTTGTGGTTAGCTGTTCCGACAATTCATTAGTATAACTGCCAAAATCTAATTGAATTTTCTCCAAGCTTTCAATTGTATTGCTTATCTTTTCTTGGACACTATAAAGCTGATTTATAGCTATTCTCTGTTCTAATTTAGGCTGTTCTTTAGTTCCAGACTGGTTTTCTTTGCCAATTTCATCGAGTTGCAATTTCAGCGTTGCTTTTTCCTGAGCTAACTCCTCATACGCCTGAAGAATTTCTACTTTAGTATTCTTATCAGTCGGTTTTTTTCCCACCACAATAAATCTCCTCTTCAGGAATTAAAAATGATTAATATCCTACAAATCCATAACTATTTAGGATTAGAACTACCAAAAGCTCTGATCACTAAATCTTGTGATTGTTTTAATGCAGTTTGCAATTGAGCAGAAATACCTTCTATTTGCTCAGATTGTTTCTTAATTGTTTCTTCCAGAGATTGAATTTTTAGTTCATAACTCTGTTTATTAGCTTCCCACTCTTTATCAAATAAATCAGCCTCAATTTTAGCTTTTTGGCTTGTTTCTTTAATTGCCTCTTCCCTAGCTTTATTAACGGCTTCTTCCAGTTCGTTAGGAAAGGTAGCTACTTTTTGTAGATAGTCCGCAAAGAGTGGTTGACGTTCAGCGAATATCTTTTCTCGTTCTGTCCAATCTTTCTGTTTATTTTGATAATTTTCTAGTATTTCCCTTTGTTGTTGGCGTTTTATCGCTTCGTAACTATCTGTATTAAGTTTACGATTAGTTTCTAACTTATACTGAGATTCTTCTTGTTCTTGTTGGCGATCTTTAGCTAATAAATCGTTATATGCTTGGAGTTCTTCCTCATATTCTGCTTGCTCTTTTTGCCATTCTTTCCGCCTGATTGTAATTTCTTTCTCTAGTCCTTCCCTTTTACTGACAGTATCTTGTTCTAAGGTTTTTAATTTTTCTTGGTGTTCTTGACTTAAAAGGTCTAAAGTTTCCGCTACATCTCTGATTTGTTGAAACTCTTGTAGGCGTTGAGTTTCAATTTCTATAGCTCGGTTCAATTCATCTAATTTGGAATTTTCCTCAGCTAGTTTTTCAGAGAAGGCGTTAAAAATACTGCCAAACTCCAATTGTAAATCAGCTAAACCTTTGACAATACTATCAACTGTATATGTAGAAGCTGCTTGCAGAATTTCTTGACTTTTTGCCTTTTCTGCTTCCTCTTGTTTGGTTGCTATTTTAGATTCCAGCTTTTTTCTTTGGATAATAATTTGTTGAAATGCTTGCATTAGTTGTTGTTTGCTGTCCTTGGCTCCAACTATAGTCATCTTCTAACTCCCTTCAATAGGCAATCATTTATTGGGTAGCAAGCCATACCAAGAACTACCCTATGCAGATATCAGGGTAGCCTTTAAATCAACATTTTTAGCCCAGTGGAAATACTGAAATATTCCACATCTGACACTTAGTTGGGGTACTATTTTTCTACACAAGTGTCTTTCTGGGTATATATTACTTTTTGTAAATAAAATCTAAAAGAATTAACTTTAATAGAAGCGCGGTTGCAGTAAAGCTAGATAATAGATTCAATCATGCTAATTGATACAAGCACAGTCCCCGACTTTTGTGATATCAATGTATACCAGTGAATCGACCAAATATTCTGCCAGAACGGACATTGGACAAACCAGCCGTATTTTAGTAGTAGAAGATGAAGAATTAATCCAGGAAATGCTAGTTGTAGCCTTGGAAGAAGAAGGTTATGGGGTGATAACTGTACCCGATGGGCGGTCTGCTCTAGAGTATCTCAAAAATTTTGAAACCAATTCAGGGGAACTTTCTTTTGATCTGATCATTCTTGATTTGATGCTGCCTCAAATCAATGGGCTAGATATTTGCCGTTTGTTGCGTCATCAAGGAAACCCAATACCGATTTTAATGCTCAGTGCTAAGGGTAGTGAAACTGACCGCGTTCTCGGTTTAGAAGTGGGAGCAGATGACTACCTGACCAAACCCTTTAGTATGCGGGAGTTAGTAGCTCGTTGTCGCGCTTTACTGCGCCGCCAACGCTTAAGTAATTTACCACAAGTACCAGTATTAAAATTCAAGGATGTCACCTTGAATCCCCAGGAATGTCGCGTGCTGGTTCGTGGTCAAGAGGTGAGTCTTTCCCCCAAAGAGTTCCGTCTGCTGGAACTCTTTATGAGTTATGCCCGTAGGGTATGGTCACGGGAACAATTGCTCGATCAGGTTTGGGGACCAGATTTTGTCGGCGATAGTAAAACCGTAGACGTTCACATTCGGTGGTTGCGCGAAAAATTAGAGCAAGACCCTAGTCATCCCGAATATATTGTGACTGTAAGAGGTTTTGGCTATAGGTTTGGATAATTAGTTTGGATAGTTGTTAGTTTTTAATAGTTACCAAAAAACTAACAACTCAAATGCACTTATTGGGATTTTTTCTGGGTTTAGCGGTAGGCATTGGGTTTTGGGTTTGGCAACAGGTTCAACTTCACCGCTACCTGGGGCATTTACGCCGACCATTAACCTCGCATTTTTACAAGATGCGACTGCTGCTGATTCCTAGATTGCGGCAGGAAATAGCGATGGTGAAACAGCACGAGCAAGATTTGCAGCAGTTGTTGCAAACTTACCAAGACCTGCTAAATTTTGCACCAGTAGGATATTTGCAGGTGGATGAGGAAAATCAGCTGCTATGGTGTAATCGACAGGCGCAGGAAATTTTGTATCTGCAAAGTTGGCAACCAGAACAGGTACGTTTGTTACTAGAGTTGGTACGGTCTTACGAACTTGACCATTTAATTGAGCAAACTCGTGATTCCCAAAAACCGCAGATGGGAGAATGGGTATTTCATCGATCTTGTGAGGATGCCGCAGAGATGCCAACAATAAAATCTCTGGCTTTGCGGGCATCTAGCTTGCCTTTACCCAATGGACAAGTGGGAGTCTTTTTAGAAAATCGTCAACCCCTATTAGATATAAATCAAATACGCGATCGCTCTTTTTCTGATCTAGCACACGAACTCAGAACGCCCTTGACTTCGATTCGCTTGGTTGTGGAAACGTTACAAAACCGCTTGGAACCACCTTTAAATCGCTGGGTTAACCGCCTAATGCAAGAAGTTGACCGACTGATTAACTTGGTGCAAAGCTGGTTAGAACTTACCCAAATGGAAGCAAACCCAAATATGCAATTGCAAGCCAAAGCTGTAGAATTGCGATCGCTGATTGCATCTGTTTGGGAAACACTAGAACCCTTAGCACAGCGCCAACATCTGTCTTTTTCTTATTCGGGCCCAGAAAATCTTTGGATTAAGGCAGATAAAGCCCGGATTTACCAGGTTTTTCTCAACTTGCTAGACAATAGCATTAAGTACAGTCCTCCTTATACAAATATTCAGATTCAAGCAAAAATCTTATCAACGAAGGATAATGATCCTGCTTCCCCAATTCTCGAAATAAATCTTATTGATTCTGGAGTTGGATTTTCTGAGGCAGATTTACCCCACGTTTTTGAGCGATTTTATCGAGGAGATAAAGCGCGATCGCATTCCCCCCAAGATGATAACTCTATAGGGGCGATCGTTGGAAATGGGTTAGGTTTAGCGATCGTTGAGCAAATTCTGATCGCTCACGGTGGTTCCATCAAAGCCATGAACCATCCAGAAACTGGCGGTGCGTGGATGCAACTTCAATTTCATGAAGTTATGGCAAACTCCTTAAGCCAAGACTATAGTTAGTAATATCTTCACCTTTGAGACAACAAGTGTGAAAGCTGTCGATTATAGTCCCAATCCTCAAAGACCCCAACTCGCACGCGCCATTAGGCGCTTAGAACGTGATGTATTACGCATGGGTGCTTTGGTAGAACAATCATTTCGCCTCAGTCACCAAGCGTTATTTGCTCGTAACTTAACAGCAGCTGGGGAACTTCCCCGATTAGATAAAAAGATTGATCGCTTTTATAGACAAATAGAATCAGACTGTACGGCGATTATGACGCTGCAAGCGCCTACGGCTCAAGATTTGCGCTGTTTAAGTGCCTTTATGCAGTTGGTGCGAGACTTAGAGCGCATTGGCGATTACGCTGAAGATTTAGCTGAGATTGCGGTTAAAATTTTTCCTTATCCGCCTCATACGTGTTTGCCAGACATTGAAGCTATGTCCCTTCATGCGCAGGCGATGCTAGCAACTAGCTTGAAGGCTTTGGGAGATTTCGATGAAGCCGGTGGGCGTCGTTTAAAGCACCTAGATGATACTGTAGACGATGCTTACGATCACGTTTATCAGACTTTAGCCCAACAACGGGATGTGCCTGGTGTCGTCGAGCCAATTATACTGCTAGCACTGGCAATTCGTTGCCTGGAACGCATGGCAGATCACGCCACTAATATCGGTCAAAGGGTAGCATATATTGTCACCGGTCAACGCTCTTAATTGACGGTTGATTAGTCCACAGCCTAAAGCCACTACCTCTACAAACAAATGCTGACGACTCAAGCGACTTAGTACAGCTTTGCGTAAAACCGTGGCAAATTGAGGGTTGAAAGTTAAACGCTCCAACAGCGCTGACTTTTTAAAATTGATTCGCTACGATTTGATCAAATCTTGTAGTTATATCATGTCCGCTTGATTACTTATTAAACCCGAAGAACCCCACCCCGACAAAGCTGCGTTTTGTCTCCCCTCCCGAAGAGCGGGGAGGGGATTAAGGGGTGGGGTACAATGACTATGGGATCAAAACTAATTACCCAGACATGATATTAGTCTTCAGAAAATACCAAATAATTACAGCAGAATTCAAGTATTTGAACCCCATCTGTCGTCAGGGCACAGCAATGCTGTGCCCCTACCGCGTGGTCTATTTACCTGCAAATAGCTGTAAAAATAAGTTAACTAAATATTTTACTAAAAGCTTACCTCTTCTTAAACTTGCACAATTAAAGTAACGGATAAACAACTGAAAAATTCCACTCTATCTCACTGATAGAAACCTCAAACCAGAAGTTGTCTCTTTGAAAAGATTTTGAGTTAGTCTCTAACTCTGATTGAGAACAATACACCTTCAGACATATAGGTAAAATTTGATACAAATTATTAGAGTTTCTTAATCATTGTAAATAGCGAGATTCCCTGATAATTATGTAGTTACGGTTAATGATGTATTCCACAAGTCCGACTTCAAACTCTTCTGCCGTGTCAAATAGCTCTGCTTTAAGCGGACAATTACCCCAGCAGATATTTACCCGTAGGGAAGTAATTCCACTTCAAAATGACGTGCTTTGGCGGATTGATCGCGGTGCAGTTCGTACCTTAACGTGGAGTGAAGACGGAACATTCATCACTCTCGGTTATTGGGGACTGGGCGATCTGATTGGCTATCCTTTGTCTAGGGTCAAGCCCTACCAGATTGAATGTCTCACAGGCGTGGAAGTAAGCATTGTGCCACCTCATTTGTGGCATCAAAATATTAATGCTTTGTTGTCTCATATTCAACAGGCAGAGGATCTACTAAGCATTGTGCATCGAAAACCAATTTCGCTACGCTTATGGCAGTTTTTAGTCTGGTTAAGTGAAAAATTTGGACGTGATGTAGATAAGGGCAAGCTAATTGATCTAAATGTTACCCATCAAGATATTGCTGAAGTCTTAAATACCACACGAGTAACAGTTACCCGGCTCCTACAACAGTTGGAGGAAGAAGGAACGGTTTTACGCCACAAACGCCGCATTATTTTGCCCTTAGCAAATATTGAGAATTATAGTTCAGCAGTATGCTAACTGACTTGCTTGTAATAATCACAAAATATAATGTATAATCGTCGCTGTGATTGTGTGTAGAATCCCCGAAAGTAGAGTGCTATAAGACTTTTATCAAGACTGGATTATCTAGGTGTGAGTGAGAGTAAAAACATGACAAAACGATTCTGGAATCTGATTAAGGTTAGTCCGGTTGTTGTAGCTTCTGCATTTTTCGTGGCGAATAGCGCCTTAGCTGCGGAAGTAAACGAACCAGTAACAAATGTTGCTAATGTTGCTCAGTTATCTGATTCTCAAGATTCAAATAACATGAGTCAGGTAACATCAGTTTCGCAATTTTCTGATGTCCAGCCCACAGATTGGGCATTCCAAGCTTTACAATCCCTGGTTGAGCGCTACGGCTGTATTGCAGGTTATCCCAACGGTACCTATCGTGGAAACCGTGCTTTGACCCGTTATGAATTTGCCGCAGGTTTGAATGCCTGTTTAAACCGGGTTAACGAACTGATTGCTACAGCTACAACCGATTTGGTCAGTAAACAAGACCTGGCTACTTTACAGCGCTTACAAGAAGAATTTTCTGCGGAACTAGCAACCCTGCGTGGTCGTGTCGATGGACTAGAAGCCCGCACTTCCGAGTTGGAAGCTAATCAGTTCTCTACTACCACCAAGTTGGTTGGGGAAGCAGTTTTCAGTGTATCTGATGTTTTTGGTGGAAATAGGGCAGTTGCTGCTGGTAATTCAAATCAAAACTTGGATTCTAATACCACTTTTTCTGACCGTGTTCGTTTGAACTTATACAGCAGTTTCACTGGTAAAGACCAGTTGCAAATTCGTCTGAATGCTGGCAACATCGTTTCTAATACTGGTGTGAGCGGTACTAACATGACCCGCTTGGCCTATGACGGTGTTACTGGCACTGGCAACTCTGTTGTCATCGACAAAATCAACTATGCTTTCAACTTCTCTGATGCAGTACGCGTAAAAATTGACGCTACTGGTGCTGAATTATACGAAAATGTCAATAACTTCAACCCTGACTTTGCAAGCTCTGGTAGAGGTGCGCTCTCCCGCTATGGGCGTTTCAGCCCCATATATCGTCAAGGTCAAGGTGGCTCTGGTATAACTGTTACCTTCAATCCTAAAGGCGCTATAAGCTTGAGCGGTGCTTATATAGCTAGAACTGCTAACGACCCTAGCCTTAATAATGGGCTGTTGGATGGTGATAACGCTATCTTCGGTCAGTTATCCTTCCAACCCAGCAAAGCTCTTAATATTGGTCTAACATACGCCCGCACTTATCAAACTAATGGTGCTAACAACAACCTTTTACAAAATACAGGTAGTGGTTTTGTTAACAATCCCTTTGGGAATAACAGTCGTACCGAATCCAACAACTACGGTGTAGAAGCTACCTTCCAACTTGGCTCTAAGTTGGCTATTAGTGGTTGGGGAGGTTATACAACTGCCGATGCTATAACTGGTGCTAATGCCGGTGCAGACGCAGATATTTGGTACTGGGCTGGATCACTTGCTTTGAAAGACTTTGGTGGAGAAGGTAACGTCTTAGGTCTTATCTTTGGTCAACCACCCAGAGTCACAGGTGGCAGCATTAAAACAGTCGCCGCCAATGTTAACTTAGACGACAATACCTCTTATCACTTAGAGGGCCTTTACAAGTTCAAGCTTTCCGATAATATTCAAGTGACCCCTGGCTTGCTGGTAATCTTCAATCCAGAACACAACGATAACAACGACACTGAATATGTAGGCACTCTACGTACTACCTTCACCTTTTAAAATGGGTGATGAAATATACAGCATAATTCGGAATTCAGAAGTAGAACAGGGTTTATACCTTGCTTTCGGACTTCACTTTCCTTGAAATCTGCTGTAAAACTCAGAATTAGATAAACAAAACCCCACTTAAAGGTGGGGTTTTGTTTAGATTTTTCAAATCTAATGACTAATTCGCTACTTCAGCCAGTTCAATAACGCGCCCTTCATAGTCCTTGACCAAAAAATTTAGGGGCTTCTGGTTACGAATCTTGAATTTCAAACCGCGCATTTCGACTCGCATTAAAATCATTTCCAGGCAGTCGTGGTCAAAACAAACGTGGCGCTGCTGATTTTTGCTACCTAAACTTGCGCCAGTAATGATGTGTAGCTGGGTATTTTTCTTTAATTGATACCACAGCCCATCATTGGCATTATTCAGCATTTTATTAGACAAGCTGGGCCCTGTAGACATATATAGTGGATCAATGGCAGTTGCGCCGATAGTTTGTTCGTAGTTGTAGTAGTAGTGCAATGGCACCTCAGCTGCTGGCAAATCTAGCAGCCCTTCATACAACTGTCGGGCAATCTCCAAATCTGACACCATTACAGTGTGTACTTTTGGGGCACTGGTGAGGAACATCCACATCGCACCACCGTAAGCTGCTAGCAGCATTACCATAATGCCTTGGGTGGAGAACAGACTATCTAAAGGCAGAGAAGGCAGAAAGGAGCCTAAAGTAAGGGGACTGAGCAGGAACGATATCACACTAACCGCTATAACCATGAACAAATAAGGATTCTATAAGTGAGCCGATTTTATGATTGTCGATTAAGACTAAAATTAAGTCCTTGTTTCTAGTTTATCAATACTCAAGTAGTCTGAGTCTGGGCTACAAACTGGGTAACACCAAGATATTATGCGATTAACTACCGGAGTTCAATTCCCAAAACTATTTTAACAACTATCAACTCAAAGACTTGTGCAAATTCCTCATTTTCCTGAAGCTAATCACCCCCTGGTGAAGTCGCTGTTTCATCACAGTGACGATGAACTATTGACTCTATTTCAGCGTTATCCAGATGCAGGGAAGTATTTTACGGTGATTTTTTGCCGCTATAGTCCCATAGTCTATACCTTAATTCGGCATTCGGCGCGATCGCCTGTGCAGGCAGATTATCTGTTTGCCCTCACCTGGCGACATATTTACTACGAACTCGGTGGACTACATTTAACCGACTCTGAATCAGATGAGCAAGCCTTAACCATGCAAAATTGGTTAATTAATATGACAGCTTTCTGTATTAACGAGATTAAACTACCACCCACAGAAGCAATTCATTATTCTCTCCAAGCGACTTCACCCCCACTATGGTGCTATGTAGAACAGGCGTTAGACCAATTACCGCCAGTTTTGCGATTAATGGTGTTAATGGCTCAAACTTTCCACTGGAGCGAAACTAGAATCGCTGCCTATCTGCAAGCCGAAGGAGAAGCGATCGCTCCAAATGAAGTAGCCAATTCTCTCCAGGAAGGCTATCGTATGTTAGAAGAGAAATTACCCACAGATATTCGCGCCATATACTTTGGGGAATATTTAAGTCAATCATAACTTAAGTATAAACGCGTATATTGATTGTCTTAAATTTAAAAAATTACAACTTCTTCTTAGACCTTCTGCTTAAACCCGCAACTTTACGGGTAATTTTTATGAAACAACGGCTTATATTTCCCAGGCAAAAGCTAGGCTTAATTTGTGTAGGTAAGCCAGTGCGTTGCTCTAGTCAAGAGAGTTGTAGTAACTGGCGGGCGATTTCTCGTCCCCAGATACTTTTACACAGTATTTTACTGGTTACTTTTTTGCTGAATCCGATCGCGGCGGGTGCGGTTGATATTACGCAACAACTCCATCGCCCTTTAAATAGTTCCGTTGGGCGACAATCAAGAGATGAAGCAGACAGCTTGCTGGGTATTGGTCAACAACAATACGCTTCCGGATCTGCCGATAAAACAATTACGTCTTGCTTACGGGCACTAAAACTATATCACTCAATTGGCGACCTGAAAGCACAAGGTCAGACTTACAATTTGCTTGCTAAGGCTTATGTCCAGCTAGGTAATTTTAAAGAGGTGGAAGATTCTTTACGGCGAGGATTAGCGATCGCTCGTGATACTCAAGACTTCCAATCTCAGATTTTTGTGCTGAATAATATCGGTACATTTCTGCTGCAACAAGGCGAATCGGCTGCTGCTGGTAAAACAGTTGAAGATGCACTCACAATTGCTCACAATGTCAAAAACATTGAAGGTGAAGGATTATCTTTGAGTAATTTGGGTCTAGTAGCAGCTAGGTTGGGAGATTATGACAGAGCAATTAAATTGGATGAAAATGCTTTAATTTTCCGCCGTCAGACTGGCGATGCCATCGGTGAAGCAAATACCCTAAATAATTTAGGTGATGCTTATTTAGCATCTAGAAATTATCAGGATACCATTGCCACTTATGGTTTAGCAATGCAGACAGCTAAAACTAACCGCGATCGCACTAATGAATTACGGGCAATTGACGGTTTAGTTATTGCTCACAGTGCTGTAGGACGCTACGAACGGGCTTTTGATTTACTAGAGCAACGTTTAACACTCGCTCAAGAGTTGCAAAGTTTGCCAGAAGAATTAAAATCTTTTAAGTCTTACGCTCAATTATACGAGCAGCAAGGTAATTACTTAACTGCCCGCAATTTTTACGAAAGGGCGATTATGCTGGCGCGGACATTAGAAGACAGCAAACAAGAAGTGCAATTGCTGGATCGACTAAGTAAAATGCTGCGGCAAAAGTAGGGGCAATTCATGAATTGCCCCGACTATAATTTCAGGGCTATTTCATTCTCATCTAGCCTGATCTCACTCCTTCCACAAGAATATAGAAAATCGCATTCAGAACTTCCCACATATCGACAGAGCGCTTGCGACCACCTGGTTTCGCTTCTGGAATCAAGTCCCTAAGAAATTCATATTGTCTGTGGGTCAGGTTACTGGGGTAAGCTTTACTCATGTCACTCTCTCAGTGCTGTTTATTATCTATTCACAGCGTATACTGAGAGGGCTTTTTTACAACATACCCGACTTTTCAAACACCCTCTTACCCTGCCGCACTTTTGGATGAGTTTCTGTGCGCCTGCCTATTTCACGCGTAACAATGCTGTATTGGTTTTCCCGTTGACGGGAATTTTTTAAGCGATCGCCATCTGTTGGCATCTCAAAAAGTGCCATTAAAATCGAGACACGCATCTTGCCCTGCTGCCAGCTTTGAGCTTATCTTCCGGGACGTGGATCTACGTGACTGGTTTGAGGCGAGTAGTACCATTTCTCCCTAGAGGAATTTTCGCCAACGTAGCAGTTCGGCTCCTGCCCACCTGGTTTAGCGTATGCTGACCTCCCTTCACAGAGACTATTATTTATGGCGCGGTCGTCGGGGCATGTACAACCCTGCCCTTGGTGTGGTTCAAGGGTTCCACTGGTTTATCCAAAAATCTATATCGTTAATATACAAAAGTATCTATCATGTGAATTTTGGAATAACCTTTAATGTTTATCTCTCAGTGATTATTCTTATTTTGTATATTTAAGTAGTGATATTAACTGCATCTCTAATCCTAAATTGGTTGAGTTAAAAATGCAGTACTACTTAGGAACCACAAGTTTTGCAAAAAAAATATATTTTTTACGGAAATTAAATATGAAATCCATAACTGATTCATTAGTTCAAAATAAAAACACATTACTGGCAAATGATTGGCAGCGTCAGTGGCTGCAAGGTGCAGTCCTCGAATCTCAGCTTGATTATTGGAAGCAGCAGTTAAGTGGCAACATACCTATACTACAACTGCCCAGCGATCGCCCACGGACACCTGTTCAAACTTACTCAGGCAAAATCTGTCGCCAGATGCTACCGCAGGCGTTGACTGATGACCTCAAGGCTTTGAGTCAGCAATCAGGGGTAACACTGTTCATGACTTTATTAGCAGCCTTCAAGGTATTGCTCCACCGCTATACAGGACAAGAGGATATTCTTGTTGGCTCCCCAATTGCCGGTCGCAACCAGGTAGAAACCGAAGGATTAATGGGTTTATTTGTCAATACCTTGGTAATGCGGACTGACCTTTCCGGCAATCCCAGTTTTCGGGAAATACTCAATCAAGTACGTCAGGTTGCCTTAGGTGCTTATGAGCATCAGGATTTACCTTTTGAAAAACTGGTGGAAGAACTCAAGCCAGAACGCGATCGCACTCATTCACCACTGTTTCAGGTGATGTTCGCTATGAACCCCCCTTGGACAAAGGGAGCAGAGCGAGAACTACCAAGTTTGAAAATTGCCCCCACCTTTGGATACACCCATAGCAGCACGGCAAAATTGGATTTAACCCTGGTGATGCGGGATACAGGCAAAGGATTCAGAGCTTCTTTAGAATACAATACTGACCTATTCGATGAAGCCGCGATCGCGCGGATGCTTGGACATTTTGAAACAATGCTTGCAGGTATTCTTGCTAACCCAGAGCAACGCATCTCGGAATTACCGCTATTAACGCCAGGGGAACGGCAGCAGTTACTTATAGAGTTGAACAATACTCAAACTGACTATCCCCGGCAAGCGTGTATTCATCAACTATTTGAGGCACAGGTAGAAAGTACACCCGATGCGGTAGCAGTAGTATTTCAAAACGAACAACTTACCTACCGTGAACTCAATAGTCGTGCCAATCAATTAGCTCATTATCTGCGCTCGTTGGGAGTTAAAACTAACGAGCTAATAGGCATTTGTCTAGACCGTTCTTTAGAAATGGTAGTGGGGGTATTAGGCATTCTCAAAGCTGGTGCAGCTTATCTGCCACTAGATCCAAACCATCCACAAGCGCGTATGGCATTTATGCTGGAAGACTCGCAAGTGAAGGTATTATTAACTCAACAACGGCTTGTAGAGTTTTTGCCCAAACATATCGCTAAGTTAGTAGAACTTGATACTGATTCTCAGTTTATTGTTCAGGAGGATGAAGAAAACCTAGTCTGTGGCAAAGACACAACACCTGAAAACCTCGCCTATGTAATTTATACTTCCGGCTCTACAGGAATACCTAAAGGAGTAAAAGTTCCTCACCGAACCGTTGTTAACCTCCTAGCAAGTATGCGTGAGCAACCAGGCTTAATTCAGCAAGATATTCTGCTATCCGTCACCACACTCTCTTTTGATATTGCTGTTCTGGAAATATTCTTGCCGTTAATTGTGGGGGCAACTACTTTTATAGTCAGCCGTGAAGTCGCTACAGATGGAGAGAAACTGCTCACAGCTCTCAACCATTCCAAAGCAACAGTCATGCAGGCTACTCCTGCAACCTGGCAACTGCTGCTAGCTGCTGGATGGCAAGGTTCCCAACATCTAAAGATTCTTTGTGGCGGGGAAGCTTTGTCACCAGCTTTAGCCAAGGAATTGGTGAATCGTGCCCAGAGTGTCTGGAATATGTACGGCCCTACCGAAACAACAGTTTGGTCTACTTGCTATTCGATTCCAGAAGATGGAATTCCTCTAATTGGTCAGCCCATTGCCAATACTCAAATTTATCTGTTGGATGGCTCTTTGCAGCCAGTGCCTGTAGGAGTTCCTGGTGAAATGTATATCGGCGGTGCTGGTATAACACTGGGTTATCTGAATCGACCTGAACTTACTAAAGAAAGATTTATCTCTAACCCATTTAGCCAAGAGCCGAATGCTCGACTCTACAGAACAGGCGATTTAGCTCGCTATCGCACCGATGGGAACCTTGAGTATCTGCAACGGATTGATGACCAGGTGAAAATTCGCGGTTTCCGCATCGAACTGGGCGAAGTGGAGTTAGCCCTAGCCCAATATCCTGGGGTACAGCAAGCTGTAGTCATAGCGCCAGAAGTTGTTCCCGGAGAAAAACGCTTAGTTGGTTATGTAGTTCCTAATTCAGAGCAGATAATTGCGATCGCACAACTGCGTAATTTCTTGCAGATGAAGCTACCGAGTTACATGGTTCCCTCGGCCTTTGTCATACTGGATACTTTGCCACTTAACACTAATGGCAAAGTAAATCGGAAAGCTTTACCTATAGCTAATTTAACTAATACTGAAACAGAAAAAACCTTTGCCACAGCAGAAGATTCATTGCAACTTCAGTTAACAGAAATCTGGGAAAATATTTTAGGAATTCATCCGATTGGAATAACAGACAACTTTTTTGATTTGGGTGGACACTCACTGCTGGCAGTCCGTCTGTTTTCTCAGATTGAAAAGATAGTTGGCAAAAATCTACCTCTATCTATCCTCTTGCAAGCCCCAACTATTGAGCAATTAGCTAATATTGTTGAGCGAGAAAGATGCTCAAAATTTGGGATTGCGGCAACATCAACAGCTGATGTCAAGTCTGAAACATTAATTCCTTGGTCATCTTTGGTAGCTATTCAACCTAACGGTTCTAAGCCTCCTTTCTTCTGTGTACATGGTTTGGGTGGAGAAGTTCTACGTTTCCGTGAATTGGCATTGCATTTAGGATCAGATCAACCATTTTATGGACTACAACCACAAGGGTTAGATGGAAAACAGCTCCCTTATACCCGGATTGAAGACATGGCAGCGCACTACATTCAACAAATCCAAGCTATTCAGCCCCATGAGCCTTATTTTATCGGCGGATACTCTGCTGGAGGTATAATTGCTTATGAGATGGCTCGGCAATTGGTCATGCAAGGTAAGAAAGTAGCTTTGCTAGTTTTATTTGATACCTACAGGTTAAGAAAAAGCGAATCTTTGCCATTGCAAAAACCAGCCTCTCGCCATTGGAAGAGTCTTTTAGCAATTGCATCTAACTATGTTATTGAGCAGGTAAAAGGAAATAGAGATCTGCTTAAGTATAAGATCAAAGAGATACTCTGGCGATTTGTCTTTCAGCTTCACCTGAGCCTGGGACGCCCCTTAGCTTACTCCTACCGGAAATTCATGGTGGAAGAGGCCACCAGACAAGCGCTAAGAAAATATGTCCTACAAGTTTACTCAGGTCGAGTAACCGGATTCCGAACAGAAGATAGTCTTGTAGTTGGACAACAAGAGGCTGCTCCCAAAATGGGTTGGGGTGAATTTGCATTAGGGGGAGTGGATATCTATGATATTTCTGGAACTCATAATTCCATTTTTAAAGAACCCCATGTAGGATCTGTGTCCGAAAAAATGAAAGCTTGTATAAGTAAGTCGGCGTGAAAAAACCCATAGCACTCATTCCTCTCAAGACGACTAGAAAAGGTTACAGTGCGTTAAAACGTACTTTAGCTATAAGAAAAGGAACTTTAGTTGTGGGCGGTTTATCTCTAGAACGAAATAGCCCTACTACAATTTTCGCACTATTTGATTAATTCAAGAAGACTGAACCGTTTCGTTCAATTCTCATAGCACTTCTACCCTGTGCTGCATCGGTAGCTTCATTAAATCTAACTTCCAAGCTTCCTGGCTCTGAAGAGGGTTGTGGAGTCACTAGCAACTGTCCGCCATCTTCTCGTTGAAATGTCACCGTTATTGGTGCCTTTAAACTTTGCAATATTACATCTGACTTACCTTGTAGCGATCGCGGTGCCGTATCGCCAATCACTTGATAAGTTATATTAGCCACAGTATCATTAACAAACCTGATATTAACTTTACCATTATTCAGTGCGATCGTCGCGATCGGTGTTTGTGGTGGTTGGTTAGTGGAACCCCCCTCTGGTATGGGCTGTTGACCTTGATCTCCAGGGGCTGGGACTGGTGAACTGACGCCTGGTTCTGCTGGAACTTGACTTTGGCTTTGTGATGGGGTAGCAGGGACAGGAAGAAGTCCTTGAGCAGCTAGTCTTTGTGTTAGCGCATTGGGAGGACATCCCTGTGGTACTACAACCTGACTATTATGTGGTTCTTCGTAAAAAATCTTCGGACAAGGGTTAACTTTGGGAGTAGATTGTTGTGCTAATGTTTGAGGAATTGCTGACAGACTAATCAGTAAGCCCCCACAAATAGCGCCAAATAACTCAGAGGACTTAGGAAATTTTTGAGACTTCATAATTGACTCCTAGAAAAAATTGATTTTTCTCTCTTAAATGTTTTTTAAAGCAGTAAATTAAATTAGGCTTAACCCGCCAGAACACACATCCAACCTTAGCAAGTAACTCTATTTTTTGTATCTAACCAGAGACTTGAAAATACTCTAAAGTTAGACAGAACTTTTTTATCCCCAAGGCAGAAAAAGCTGAATCATTAGTGAGAAAGCCAAAAATTAACCAAAAAATGTAATGAGTTATGAATCTAAAATAATTCATAACTCATAACTCAAGAATTTTAGCTACAATATTTCAATAGCTCAATGGCTTTAAGCTTCTTCCCAAAGCTGGCGAACTTGATCAGGTAGCCAGCTAGCAATTTCTTGAATTCGTTCTGGCGATAATTCGTCTTTAGTTGCAGAAAATACCGCTTTAACTACCTGTTCGCGTTCTACATTTGGTGGCATTCCCCCTTCATTTGCCACCCGAAATAAAAAGCGATCGCTATTAATTTTAAAGATGCCAGGACCTTGCCAAGGTGGACGCACTCGACTTAAAAATCCGACAATTGGATTTGTATCGTGCCACAGGTCTGCAATATCCATTTGCAGCGATTTATCATCGGTGATTTCAGCTGGTTTTTGCAGTTCTTCCTCAACTCGGTCAGCAGCTTCTGTAGTCATCAGATCGCGCATTACCCGGAATACTACTTCGGTGATGTCCCTAGCATCGTAAAGATCAGGCAAACCACTTTCAGCCTTGACTTTTTCCAAAAATGGTATATCTTTTTCCTTTATCTCACTGGAAGAAGTTGGCATTTAACCCTCCAAAATATTATTATTGATAGATGCATATTTGCCAAAATAAAATATCAGCGTTTATAACTACCCCAGCAAATAAGGAAGAGTATAAATATCAAACTGTAGCAATTCAATAAATGGCTAAACATTGCAACTGTTGTTATATAAAGTAGTAAATTTATTTACTTTTCTACATCTATCACAGGAAACAAAAATTTCTCACCGAATTAAGACTCAAGAGTTATTGGTAAAGTGACAGTAAACGTTGTACCAATGCCTTGGGTACTTTCAACTTGAATATGGCCTTGGTGATGTTCGACAATAGCTTGAGCGATCGCTAATCCCAATCCTGAACCAGTAGCGCTGGCTGTAGCTGTATTCCCAGTTGTATGAGTACGTGCCGGATCTACCCGATAAAAGCGGTCAAACAAGCGTGGTAGTGCTGACGCTGGAATTCCAACTCCGGTATCACTCACTTTAACTTGCAATTGGGCGCTGGTGTAACGTAATCCAGAAACGCGATTTATTCCCTCTATCCGCGCCAATTCAACTTTCACCCGCCCACCTGCTGGACTGTAATGCAAGGCATTAGCAATTAAATTTGTGAACAGCCGCACCAGTTGATCCCAATTGCCCACAAGGGTAAACCAATTTTCTAGTAATTCGGGACTAGTTTCGGAGGCGGGAGGATCAACTAAGTCTAAAGAAAGGGCGATTTCTTTTTCAGGGACTAACAATTGTTGTTCTTCAACCACCTCCATTAGCAAAGCGTCCATCGGACAAGCTGAAAAAGTATCTTTGCTAATACCACTATCCTGCCGTGCTAGGAACAGTAAGTCATTGACTAACTTACCCAAACGCTGCGTTAACCGTTCCACCATCTTTAATTGTTGCCGATACTGCAAAGAAGTAGTCGCTTCTGCCTCTGCTAAATCCAAGTCAGCAAGGGCAACTTGCACATTTGTTTGAATCAAAGTAATGGGACTTCTAAGTTCGTGAGAAGCATCAGCAGTAAATTGTTTGAGGCGTTGATAAGACTCATCTACAGGTTCCATCGCTTTACCCGAAAGAAACCAGCCACTTGCGCCGACAGAAAGCACCATTAACCCAATACCTAGCGCCAAATCAAAAATTAACTGGCGACTGGGTTTAGTGACTTCAAACCAGGGATGACTAACACGCAGATATCCTAATACTTGTCGTCTCACTTCTACCCGTTGTGTGACTTGGCGTAATAACAGTGGGGAGTAGGGGGTGGGGAGTGGGGAAGGTGGGGTCCCCTCTGGGGATAAGGGGTAATGGGGAGTGAGGAATTTTGAATTTTCACTCTCTCCCTTGACTACGCGGACAGTTTCACCAGTTGGGTTGGCATGAATGGGAATATTTAAAGGTTCGGATAAAGTTGACCAAAGTAACTTACCAGTCGGACTAAACCACTCTAGGTCAATGTGGTCATCTTCTACAGTGCCGGTATTGTCACGAAAACTAGCTTCTACATTAATGCGGAATCGATCAGCATGGTTGTTGATTGGCTCAATCACCAAAGATCGCTCGACTATTTCCACTACATGGTTAAGGGTATCATCAATCCGCTCAATCAGTGTACTACGGACATATAAATAAACGCCACTGGCAAACAGTAGTAGTAATACGGCAGTGACGGCAGTATACCAAATTGCCAGACGGCGGCGAGTAGCCTGAAACATATTTTTTGACTGAATATCCCTACATTACAAGTAACTCACTTTTCTAAAGGCGAGTGGGTGGAACAACAGTTACGTGGCTATCGCCTGCGGGGAGAAATCTACGAACCTATACAAGATGGACGCAGTGAACCGTTACAACTGCACTTGGTGGTTGAGGGAATGCTAATTGGGTTTTATCGAGAGGATACAGGGGAAAAATTACTGATTCCTGATGAACTGGTACAGGCTTTACGGCAGGAAGTTTTAGGAAGACAGCAGGCAGAAGAACTGGTAGAACAGGAACGCCAACGAGCTGAACAGGCAGAATTGCAGATAGTATCAGTTAAAGGCAAGATTACGATCGCTCAATGTAGACCCCGATAATATTCAGTAATTCCAGGGTATGAAAAAGAGGGGGAAAGGGGAAAGCTTTTTCTACTGAGTATTTTTTACTATAAATGAGTGTGGCGATCGCTGCTGAAGGCGTTTAAAACAGCAAGATTTTCATCACTATAACCATAGCCCTGCTCAATTGTTGAGTGGGCAGCGCTATTTTCTCGCCCTCACTCTGTCAACCAACAACAACTCTGACCAATGTGCTAACCTAGTATGGTTAACTAATCTCGCACATCTAAGAATTCGGGTGTTTCCCAGTTGGGAGATGCACTTGGATGGAGGTTTAACCCGAATCGGAGTTAGAAAATATATGCCAGTCGTTTCATTGGCTCAAATGATGGAGTCAGGGGTTCACTTTGGGCATCAGACCCGGCGTTGGAACCCAAAAATGTCTCCTTACATTTACACTTCCCGCAATGGTGTGCATATTATCGACTTGGTGCAAACTGCCCAGTTGATGGATAATGCCTATAACTATATGCGATCGCACGCTGAACAAGGGAAGAAATTTCTTTTCGTCGGCACCAAGCGGCAAGCAGCTGGAATTATTGCCCAAGAAGCCACCCGTTGTGGTTCCCACTACATTAACCAACGCTGGTTGGGCGGAATGTTGACCAACTGGGCAACCATCAAAACACGGGTAGACCGTCTGAAAGATTTAGAACGCCGTGAGGAAACTGGCGCACTAGATTTATTACCGAAAAAAGAAGCATCAATGCTACGTCGTGAAATGACGAAGCTTCAGAAATACTTGGGCGGCATTAAAACAATGCGGAAAGTGCCTGATATCGTGGTAATTGTAGACCAACGGCGGGAATATAACGCAGTTCAAGAATGCCAAAAGCTGAATATTCCGATTGTGTCTATGCTGGATACAAACTGTGATCCAGATGTAGTAGATATCCCCATCCCAGCAAACGACGATGCTATCAGGTCAATTAAGCTGATAGTCGGAAAATTGGCGGATGCCATTTATGAAGGTCGTCACGGTCAGCTGGATGCTGAAGAGTATGACGAAGATTACGAAGGCGGTGAGTATGACGAAGACTACGAAGAAAGCGAATATACTGACGCCGTAATTCCCGACGAGGAAGTAGAGGAATAAGTAAAGCAGGGGTGAAGCAAATGTCCGAGGGAGGGCGGTGGCTGGCAGAATAGCAGCAAGCCGCCCTAGCCTGCGGCAACTCGTAGGCTAAGGTATAGGTCAAAAAACTCATACCTTATAACTTCATTATTTTTTCTCCCCCAGCCCTGAGTAAGATAGAAATACTCAACACCCGTGAGCGATTACAACTCGAGGTCAAGTTAGGAATTGAGGCAACATGGCGGAAATATCTGCAAAACTCGTCCAAGAGCTACGCCAAAAAACTGGTGCCGGCATGATGGACTGCAAAAATGCGCTGAAAGAGACTGACGGCAACATAGAAGAAGCCGTAGACTGGCTACGGAAAAAGGGCATCTCTACGGCGGGGAAAAAAAGCGATCGCATTGCGGCAGAAGGTCTAGTAGACACTTACATTCAGCCCGGAGGTCGGGTGGGTGTACTCATAGAAGTCAACTGCCAAACCGACTTTGTAGCTCGTAACGAGGCTTTTAAAGCTTTAGTTAAGAACCTAGCAAAGCAAGCAGCGACAGCCGATAGTGTTGAGTCTTTGTTGGCTCAACACTATATTGATCATGAAAGCGTGACTGTAGAAGAATTTATCAAGCAAACCATTGCCACGCTTGGTGAAAATATCCAAGTGCGTCGCTTTGTCAATTTTGCAATAGCAGAAGGCACGCAAGGTATAGTAGAAAGCTACATTCACACTGGCGGTCGAGTTGGGGTATTGGTAGAACTGGGTTCCCAAACTGAGGGGGTGGCTGCTAATCAAGAGTTCCAAACCTTGGCACGGAACACTGCAATGCAAGTTGCAGCTTGCCCAAATGTCGAGTATGTGAGTGTAGACCAAATCCCTAGCGAAATTGCCCAAAAAGAAAAAGACATTGAAATGGGCAAGGATGATTTGGCGAACAAGCCAGATAACATCAAAGAAAAGATTGTTCAGGGACGGATTGAAAAACGCTTGAAAGAATTGGCTTTGCTCGATCAGCCTTACATTCGCGATCAAAGTATTTCCGTGGAAGACTTGGTGAAGCAAGTGAAGGCGCAATTAGGCGAAGACATTCAAATTAGTCGCTTTGTCCGCTATATACTGGGCGAAGGCATTGAAAAGCAAGAAAGTAACTTTGCTGATGAAGTTGCTGCCCAAATTGGGAGCATGTAATATTAGTTACGAGTTAGGAGTTAGGAGTTAATAGGAAGTTAGCTTGATAATTCATAACTCATAATTCTTAACTCCTAACTGCTTAAAGGACAGGTCAAGCAAATAGCCTGACCTGTGTTTTTTTTAGTAGAGACGCGAAATATCCCATTTAATCTAAAATCTAAAATCCTCTGGAAAGTTATACTAAAATAAATTCGTACATTTGTACTATGTAATAGTTCACATGGGCAAGAACGAAAAGATATGGCAAGAGCAATCGAGCGAATTGAACGGGATATTGCAGCACTCAAAGAAGCGATTCGGGCGATCGCAACAGAACTACAAACCGCTTATGGTAGTTATCTAAACATCTTGGGGCTAGCTGTACGAAAACAGTTGATTCTGGCGAGTTACCACCTTTGTACTCAGGGGTATCCCGAAAACTTCCTGCATTTATCATTGAATCAGCGCCAACAATTGCAACAAGCAATCCGCAAGTTGGGTCAACTGGCATCTGAGGAATTGCTCACTTATATTAAAAGTGAGGAAACAGGGGGAGATGAAGGAGATGAGGAAGATGAGGGAGATGAAGGAGATGAGGAAGATGAGGGAGATGGAGGAGTAACTCCTGTGATTCTGGGCACATCTACCCCTGAGCCTCTTACCGCCGATACCTCTAATCCTATAGAACTGGCAAAATGGCAACAGAACTTAGAAGAGGTAACGCAAGAGATACTGAAAAAACTTTCGCATGATGCTAATCTTTTATTACAAAAAGCTGGGATATTGCCCAAAAAATTGCCAGAACCGATTTTAGCAGCTGCGGCTGCGGCTGCATCAGAAGCATCTGCTGAGGTAATGCCAGGACCACCCAACTTATTAAACTTAGTAATTGAAATTGAAAATGAGCAGCAGTCAGAAGATTCGGGACTGACGCAAATCATGGCTATTAACCTGCGGCTAGGGGAAATTGAATTTGCTGATGTGACACTCTCCTCTGAGCGCAGGCAAATCCGCAGTATTTTAGTTCAGCTAAACAAGCTAGGACGAGAGTATCAAAAGAAACATCGAGAAAGAGCGATCGCTGATGCTGAAGCTGCATGGCGTGCTAGTTGGTTTGAATAAAGTTATGAGTTATGAATTATGAGTTATGAGTTATTTATTCCTAACTCCTAACTCCCCACTCCTAACTCCTAACTCCTAATTCTGCTGACCAATGACTAATGAAAAACCAGACTGGATAAGATTGCACAAAGCCTTGGCAATAGAAGCCGAACGTGGCTTTATAGACTTGGTGGGCAGACAATACCGCTTCAGTGAATTTCTGAGCCTAACTTTGGGCAAATTCCCAACAGGCTTACCCCAAACTGAACGCCGCCGTTGGCAAGGACTAGCGGTGCAATTTGCTAGTTATCCACATCTTGCACTGGAAGAAAGACAACACTTAGTAGCAGAGACTCGTAGGTATCTCTCCCAACTGGAGCAGGGGGAGGAGGGGAGTAGGGGAGCAGGGGAGCAGGGGAAAAAAATCCAAAATCCAAAATCCCCAATCGTTGCTGAGGTGAGTCGGAGGCTTGCACCGAAAATTGAACAAAAACTCAGCGATTTACCAGAAATAGGCTTCAAAAAAGCTGATAATTTGGCACGGCTTGGTTTACACACCGTCCGCGACTTACTTTTTTACTATCCTCGTGACCACATTGATTATGCGCGTCAGGTGAATATCCGTGAGTTACAGGCGGGTGAGACGGTGACACTAGTGGCAACTGTGAAGCGTTGCAACTGCTTTAGTAGCCCTAAAAATCAGAAATTATCAATTTTAGAACTGGTTGTCAAAGATAACAGTGGTCAAATCAAAATTGGTCGTTTTTACGCAGGTACGCGCTTTAGCAGTCGAGCTTGGCAAGAAAGTTTAAAACGCCGTTATCCAGTAGGTAGTATTCTGGCGGCGTGTGGGTTGGTGAAAGAAAGTAAATACGGCTTGACACTGGATAATCCAGAACTAGAGGTTTTGGCAAATCCAGGAGATTCGATTGAGTCGCTGAATATTGGGCGGGTGGTACCAATTTATGGGCTGACTGAGGGCGTGGTGGCGAATACAGTACGACAGGCGGTAATTGCGGCTTTGCCTGCTGCGGCTCAGATGAAAGACCCCTTGCCAAGTGGTTTGCGACAGAAGTATGGTTTGATGGAATTGAAAGATGCGATCGCTAATATCCATTTTCCTAGTGATAGCGCCGCCCTACAAGTTGCCCGTCGTCGCCTAGTCTTTGATGAATTTTTCTACCTACAACTTGGTTTACTGCAACGTCAGCAGCAAGCAAGGGCGATTCAAACCAGCGCCATCCTTGTCCCACGCGGTCAACTTGTAGAGAAATTCCACGAAATACTGCCTTTTCAACTCACTGGCGCACAGCAACGAGTTCTCAACGACATTCTCAACGATTTACAAAAACCCGCACCAATGAATCGTTTAGTGCAAGGTGATGTCGGTTCTGGTAAAACGGTCGTCGCCGTGCTAGCTATCCTCGCGGCAATTCAATCCGGCTACCAAGCGGCACTGATGGCTCCCACGGAAGTTTTGGCAGAACAACACTATCGCAAGTTAGTTAGCTGGTTTAATCTCTTGCATTTACCAGTGGAATTACTGACAGGTTCTACTAAAACTGCTAAACGAAGACAAATACATTATCAGTTAGCAACTGGTGAATTGCCCCTGTTAGTGGGAACCCATGCTTTGATTCAAGACCCCGTAAATTTCCAGCAACTAGGGTTAGTGGTGATTGATGAACAGCATCGCTTTGGTGTAGAACAACGCGCGCGTTTGCAGCAAAAAGGCGAGCAACCCCATGTGTTAACTATGACAGCTACCCCGATTCCCCGAACCTTGGCACTGACGATACACGGGGATTTGGATGTCAGCCAAATTGATGAGTTACCACCAGGGCGACAAAAGATTCAGACAACAGTATTGTCGGGTCAGCAACGCAACCATGCTTACGACCTGATTCGCCGAGAAATTGCCCAAGATAGACAAGTTTACGTGGTTTTGCCGTTAGTGGAAGAATCAGAAAAACTGGATTTGCGATCGGCTATTGACGAGCATCAAAAGCTACAAGAAAGCATTTTTTCCGACTTTCAAGTGGGGCTGCTGCATGGTCGCATGAGTTCAGCCGAGAAGGATGAAGCGATTACCAAATTTCGTGATAACCAAACGCAAATTTTGGTTTCTACTACCGTTATTGAGGTTGGTGTAGACGTACCTAATGCTACAGTAATGCTCATTGAAAATGCAGAGCGGTTTGGTTTATCGCAACTGCACCAACTGCGGGGGCGTGTCGGTCGTGGCGCGGCTCAGTCTTACTGTCTGTTGATGAGCAGTTCTAGAAGTCCTGATGCTCAACAACGGCTGAAAGTGTTGGAACAATCTCAGGATGGTTTTTTCATTTCTGAGATGGATATGCGTTTTCGTGGACCAGGGCAAGTACTGGGAACTCGGCAATCTGGAGTGCCAGATTTTACCTTGGCGAGTTTGGTTGAGGATGAGGAAGTTTTACTTTTAGCGCGGCAAGCAGCTGAGAAAATAATAGAGATGGATGCAACTTTAGAGCGCTGGTATTTGATGAAAGAAGAGTTGAAGTATCGGTATGAGCGATTGATGGGTGGGGCGATTTTGACTTAATTTATCTTGTCTTGGTGATGAACAGCTACTAGATATAGATGGCACTACAATTTCTGATAGCTGGAACGATCGCAGAAGTGAAGCGGTAATTCGCAAGTTGGAGCAGGAATACAATTTGTAATCGGTGCAACCAAGTTGGGAAAAAGATAAGCACAATCCAACTACTGGCGAACGTAGGCACATTGCTAGAAGTGGAGAGGAAAGCGTTAAGTTAAACTTCAGCGATCGCTCCAAATTCACAGACAGTAGCGTGTGAAGAATTCTTTCAACTGTGTCTTCCCGTCTTGAGTAAAGGGATTATAAAACACCTCATCGCTATTACCCTGACTCCAAAAACGCAAAATTCTAGGGTAGTCGGCATAACGAACGTAAATTAGAGGAGTTTTTGTAGAGGCGATCATATCAAATTTGGTGCGATCGCGCCGTTGAGTATCTTCCAGATCATGCCAGGGAGACTGACATTCCAACATTAGACAAGCTTTACGGCAGTGTTCACCCAAATTAGGGTTCATCACAATAATGTCTACCCTAGAGTTAACCCAGAATTGCCACAAGGTTTTGTCCTCTAAGTAAACCCCTTCCCGTTTAGGACAGGCTATTTGCAAAGGAAATTCAGCGAAGTACCAGTAGTTTTCGCCCAAAATACCACGCACCAATTCCATGATAGATAGGGCGTAACCACTTATCAGTTCTCCTCGCTCAAAGTCGGCAGTGAAGAAATGCTTATCTCCACTAAAGAATTCAGATTGGTGAAAATCTGCCTGGTTGGATTTTGCATAGCTAGTGTAGACTGCGTTGTAATGATCCGTCATTTAACTTTCTCCAGATTCGTTTATTTATATGTTTACAACCTATCTGGAAAACCCCAACTAAGTCTCCCCACAAACGTGGGCAATTTTGTGGGTAATTTTGTGGGTGGTCTATCATCCAAAGAAATTGATAACCTTGAGCAGTAAATACAAAGACATTGAACCGATGCCAAAGTTTACAGATAAGTTAAAGGAAGACTCATCAGAGGTTTACCAGTTATACGAATGGGATAGATTTTACCAGGATCTATTGAATTGCAATGGTGGAGATGGATTGAATCGTCAACAACACAGATGTTTAAAAGCTATTGCTATTGGCTCACCTCACGATCAGATTGCTAAAGAACTAAACATTGCAACTACGGCAGTAACGGACTATTTAAAGAAGCCTTACGATCTTATTAAAATGCTTTTTCCGGATGAAACTACAGAGGGAAATATGACACCTACAAAAGCTCGTTATCTAATTCTTAGTAATTATAAAAAAATCTCTCAATCAAGTGTTTCTAGTTTTGATCAAAAAGATGAACCTAATTATGAAGTCAACAAAAACATAGAAGATATAAGCCTAATTAAAGAGTACACATGGCAGACAATTGAGCAAGTTCAACCCTATATTGATAATTTTCACAATCTCTGTAATTCTGAAAATTATACAAAAGCTTTTTACACAATTTTTGATACTGATGATTATGAAAATTGTGTTTATAAATTCTTGAGTTCGCATGGGTACTTAAATATCGTAATTGCTCTTTATGAGCGATTAATAGAATCTTGGATTCCCCGAAAAGGCGAAAAATGGGAATTTATAACTACACTTGCTTGTTTAGGCGATGCTCATGATCGGATGGGAAATCACGAAATAGCCATTGGACATTATCAAAATTGCTTGGAAATTGCTGAGGAAATTGATGATATAGATAACATTGCTGGTTCTCTTGTAAATTTGGGTCTCGCCTATTTTTATTTAGAAAACTATGAAGAAGCACTTGATTATAGCCGACTTGGTTTAGAAATCGCCAGAGAAATTGGTAACAGAGAATTTGAAGCGAATGCACTCAATAACTTAGGCTTGATTTACAGTAAACTTAAGCAGTACCAATTAGCTATTGATTATTATCATTTCTCGTTAGAAGTTAAATCAAAGCTTAATGATCCTCAAGGAGCAGCAGGGTCATTAATTAATATAGGCGACACATACTGCCAGCTAGAAAAGTATGAACAAGCTATTTCTTTCCTTCAGCGCGGAATAGAAGCTGCTCACCATAGTCATCATAATCAATTTGAAGTTAATGGTAGGTTTAATTTAGCATTGGCTCTAGAGTCTCTACACCATTATTCAGATGCTATTTCTGCTTATGAAGAAGCTTTTAAGCTGTATCAGCAAATGGAGATGATTGAAAATGCAAAAGACTGTAGAAAAGCGATTATCCAGATGAGCAAAGCCATTAAAGAGGACATTAGTGATTTCATGGAAAATGGCTGCAATACAGATGATTTTGAAAACGTTGATTTAAAAAACAATTTTGATGCAGAAACCAGCGAGAAATTGGACAATGAGGTAGATGATGACTTTGATCACAAGGAGTGAAGACGTGGCCTATAAAGAAATAGCTCCCAATTCCGTCATTGGTGAAGTCTTGCTGTGAGCATCATCCAAGGAGCGTTGGCAAGGCGATCGTGCATGGTTTGCTCATCTTTTGCTTTAGTTAATATCTTTGTATTTGAATTGTTGATATCATAGGCTTTGCTTCCCCATTTTTGATAAATATAGCAATCCTTGCAGGAGTTACTAATAAAAAGATCCCCGACTTCTTCAAGAAGTCGGGGATCTGAGCCTCTCGGTGTTTACGACTCAAATAGGATTGCTATAAAACTGACGATAATTTTTCTTAGTGGGACTTAAACAAAAATTATGCCTAAATGAAGCGCAAACTCATGATAATTGCTGCATTTGAGCATAAGCTTCATAAACACCCTTCACGTTGTACCAATTAAGAAAAATTCGGGCAATTTCTAAAGCTAATTGAGGTTTACCTAAATTAATTAGCCATTGCAAAAATGGAGCCATTGTCCGTTCATTAAGTGCGCCGTTTAGTGACAAAATTCCCCAAAGTAAGCGATGTAGCCAAGTCATTTGAATCATCATTCGCACTTCCCATATAGGATGCTTTTGATAAAATAAAACTCCCATACGTCCGCGTTGAATTTCTTGGTCAATTAATCGGGGGATTTGCTCTAATTTAAATGCTGGATGCCAGTGATATCCTACGGCTTCTGGACATTTAATTAGTGTCAAACCTAGTTTTTTCAGCCGCACGCCTAATTCTAAATCTTCCCAACCATAGAGTTGGAAACTGGTGTCAAAAAGTCCGGCTTTCTTTAGCCAATGTTTGGGAATTGCTACATTTCCAGTAGCAAAAAAAGCTGCTGAAAAATCTGTTACTTTGTAGGGTTCAGCCGTTGGGTTGTCGAAATTACAAGTATTAATAACTGCACCGTAAGTGAAAAAGCGATCGCTCCTCAATTTCTCCTGTCCCTGCATTAGTGCATTAGCATGAGCTTGCAGGAAATTTTCCAGCACCACTAAATCGCTATCAATAAAGATAATTGTGTTTCCTAGCGCCTGTTCTACCCCCAAATTCCGAGCTGCAGCTGGGCCAGCATGGTCTTGTTGAAACCAGCGTACATGGGGAAACTCCTCTTTGTGTTCTGTCAACCAATCCAATGTGCCATCAGTAGAACCATCATCCACCAAAACAATCTCGTAATTAGTAACCGAACTTGGCTGACTTAACTGCTGCATCTCCAAGGCGCGGAGGCACTTTTCTAAAATTGGTTGACGATTATAAGTCGGTATCACAATGCTGAAAAACACACTATCACCCACAACACTATTTACCCATCTCCAGGATAGGACAGATACAACACTGACACTGTTCCTTACTTGATTCTGGTTACAGAAATGGTGAATCTGCCGATAATGCAATTTTATAAGTTTAAAATGTTTGGATCAATCAAAAAGCGATCGCGTTACTTTTGGGGATTCAGCTTAAATTCATCAAACTTCAATACTTCCGAATCAGGCTTGCGGGTATCAAAGCGATAACTACTTATCGTACCTGTCCCCGTATCAAAGATACTGAAAACCGTAATATCATTACTCGTAATATAAGGCATTGGCTTCCCATCTTCACCCAGCAAGGGAGAAATTGTTGGCACTATCGGTTCTAAACCATTGGGATCACCAACCTTAACATAATCCTCTTGATATCCGATTGGCACTTCTCGCTTTCTGTTACCCCAAGCAGCACCGTAAGTATTGCCCACATTAGATGTTTCCAGAAAGTGCATTCCACTGGAACTAACAAAGCGGTTCCACAAATGGGAATGCCCATAGAATACCAATTGCACATTAGCTGCTTCTAGTAAAGGGACAACATCGCGGATAATATAATCTCCGTCTTTGGGGTACTCGTAACGCACTGCTTTGATATTGCTGTTATCCCGTTCAATTATCTGTACTGGTTCTGTATAAGCAGGAACTATATTATCACCCAGAGTATGGGGCGGATGATGAAACATCACAACTTTGTATTTTGCTTGTTTAAACTCAGGGCTGTTCAGTTCTGCCTCTAGCCAATTGTACTGCTTGGTGCCTTTAGCAATTGGCTCATAAATCAACTGTCCATAACCCCAATTTTCAGGATTATTTAAATCGTTTTCTGCTTCTCGATATCTACCCTTACGCTTTGCATCTAAGTTGGGAGTGCGCCACATATTCGTAGCGTACAGTACCACCAAACGCACATCACCAAAAGTAACTGCATAATACCTTTTTCCACCCTCTTTACTTTTTGGTAAAGAGAAAATCTCTTCGTAGGTATTAGTATTAAAAGAATTATCTATTAAAGATTTGTCTTGGTAGATTTTTTGAGCAACGACACGGGGAATTGTATCATCAAATTCACCATTTAAACTTCCCGTCCTGGCAAAGCGCCCCATCACTTCATGATTGCCAATGCAAGTAAACATGGGTGCGTGTTGAATTATTTGTCCACCAGTGTAGGTTGTCTTAACACCGTCGTGCGTCATTTCGTATTTGGCACGACCTTGTAAACCGGGAAACAACGCACCACCACTATTATCATCAAACCATTCTGAGGCGCGATCGCTAACATTGACCAAATCACCAGCAAACCACACCCCATCAACTCGTCCAACCGTTTCTACCACCTTTTGCAGATTTGCAGATGTCATCGGCTTTAACTGATGGTCAGAGGTCAGCAGAATTTTTAATGGTGTATCGGCTTCTGGAGTTGCTGCGAGGCTAAAAACATCACTGTTAGCACTCTCGCGGTCTTCTCGCACACTCGTGACAAGATAGTTTACCCGCAAACCAGGAGTTAATCCAGTCACCTCAGCCTCATGTCGCCAAATATCACGCTGGACGGGTTTTTGATAAACTTGACCGTCTTTGGTTTGGTTTGCAACTCTTGACTCTTGGTCTTCACACGTGCGACTGAGTTTGGTAGTATTTGCCTTAGCAGTGTGTTTGAGATTTTCCCCGTAGGTTACTGTGTGATTAACACCAGCAAATTCAGTAAACCAAACTACTCGCACTGAGGTTTCAGTTGGCAATTGCAAAAATGGGTCGGTGAGCAGTTGGGGTGCTGATGTCATAATTGTTTGCCCAAATGAACGCACATTTACCAGAGTAAAGCATATAACAAGTACAAGCATAGCCACCAAGAATATTTTACGGCTGCTTTTGCGTTTGAGCATGAGTAACATACCAAATTTTTTTAGGTGTCTGTGACTTAACGCAATTTTATTATTAGCCTTTTTGCGGACAGGATTAAAATTTTTCCTCGATCAAGCCTCTAGTTTCAGCATTACGCTTCATCTGTAGGCTTCTCCAGTTTTTATAAAGTTTTAGACTATATTTTTAGGAATAAGAATTAAAAACATCCAATTTCTGTCACTAGCTTACCTCACCGAATTTTAGATTTTAAATTTTGGATAATGGAAAAGAAGATTCAAAATCCAAAATTTAATGTATGTTTGAGAGCAAGCGTTTTATTCGCGAGAATAATTCTATTATCTAAAATCCAAAATTAAATGACTTGCCCCTGACTTGATTGCTCTTTTCAATCAAAAATTAAAAATTGCTTTCCCCTCAATCCCTCTCCTTATAAAGGAGAGGGATCGTGAGACAGGATGAAGCTTTGCATTTTATTTAATCCACGTTCCTTACTACTTAAATGTAATTACTGAACGAAATATCACATGAGTAAATTTAATTTAATTTGTATCTTTCTTGAAACAAACTATTTGTATAAATATCTCATTAGAGATTAATTGTTTTTAAGCTTCTTCAGTACCTGTTATTGGACTCATATAGCGGTTCTCGGTTGAGTGACGTACAAGAACCCCACCCCCTAAGAGCAAGCGAGGAGGGGGCTATGATGTACCTCATGTGATTAGGAAATGCTATATGTGATTTATAAATTATCAAGTATAAATACTTATCAAAATAGCCAATTTATGGCGAGTAGTGCAAACTTTTAAAAAGGTTTAACAGTGATTTAACACGGGCAGTTTTTTAAGGTTTATCAACTAAAAATCGCCCAAAAAGAGAATAAATAGCATTTTTTTGCTCCCTATCATAGCTGTTTCAGATCACAACCAACTTCTGAGAGCAGAGATAGATTGACCTCACGAAGTTTAGTGAGATAATAGAGTTGTGAGGGACAGAACGGACGCAACTTGATTATTAAGGGGGAAATTTATGAAACTCCAGCTATTAGCGGCCATGGCCTTAGCAACTCCCCTATTGTTTACTAGCTCGGTTAGAGCCGAGAATCCGCAGGACTTACAAAAGCTGCTTTCAACTGGGGAATGTATTAAGTGTGAGCTATCGGGAGCTAACCTCAGTGGCGCTCATTTAATTGGTGCTGACTTGAGAGGCTCGAAGCTCCAAAGAGCCAACCTTGTAGGGGCTAACCTCGAAGGTGCTGACTTAACTGGTGCAAACTTGGCAGGTGCTAACCTAACATCCGCTTATGTAACCAATGTGAATTTAAAGCAAGCCAATCTCAACGGGGTAAATTTTACTCGCGCTACGATTAACGATTCTAATGTCTATCAAGCATCAATGAATGATCTCAATCTCACTGATGCGAAAATATATAACACTGGAATCGGTATTGGTGGAGAAGATGCCGAGATACCCGATTGGAAATAGGCTGAACTTAGTAGGCAGGTTAAAATAAACACAACATAGGTTTTTGCAAGTTTTAAATCAGACAAACTGGTTTTTTGCCAGCATTATCCTTAAAATCTGCCTATCAAAAATAAAAAATGAACCCTCTCTGGCTTGTAATCACTTTACTATGACGAAAGCAGAGGGGGTTTCTTATGGGGATTGAGCCGATATTCACGCAAAAACGATCCTCTTCCTAATCTGTATGGAGTTACACATGTCAATACAGTAGGATTATCCAGGTAGCAACTACGATGACAACAGTAGGTGTAGAAAATCTACTGCTAAGGTGAAAGAAGGGGAATAATATCCGCCATCGACTCAACCCAATTAATTGAAAAACGCTGTAAGAGCGAAATTGCGAGGAAACCCCCTAAAAACAAAAAACCCGCCGTAGCGGGTTACACAACAAAACTATGAACATTGAAAACTTGATTTAGCTGGAATACCTCATCTCAGCTTCTAGTTGACGAATCAGTTGTTCGTCACCCTTTGCTCTGGCTACTTGCAAGCGATGCTCTAGGCTTTTTTGAATATTCGCTCTGTGCGTTTCTTGTCCTTTGCTCACACTTTGTAGTCTATTTTGACTCATACTGATTACCTTTTTAATTTTTCGCTTTATGTCTTGTATTCTTAACATAGCACACATTTTGTAGCTGTTGCTACAGAAAAATATTTTTTTATATAATGAATTTGGCTAAGAATTATGTACAAGAATCAGATAAATCAACAACCACTCGTGACTTTACTGAGCGATTTTAGCGATCGCAATGTTTATGTAGGTATAATCAAGGGAGTCATAGCCGAAATTAACCCTAGACTGACGGTGGTAGACTTAACACACCAAATTCCGCCGCAAGATATCGCCGCAGCCCGGTTTTGCCTGATGAATGCTTATCCCTATTTCCCAGTTGGGACAGTGCATCTGGCAATAGTAGATCCGGGTGTGGGAGGCAAGCGACGTGCGATCGCAGTAGAATTTGCTCAAGGGTTTCTGGTAGGCCCAGATAATGGTATATTCAGTGGCGTACTCAGTCAAAGTCCAGCGATCGCAGCCGTCGAACTCACAAATCTTAACTATTGGCGAACTCCTCAACCAAGCAAGACTTTTCACGGTAGGGATATCTTTGCACCAGTGGGAGCTAGTCTTGCTAGTGGTGTCCTTCTCAAACAGCTAGGACAAGAAATAGATCCAGCAAGTTTGGTAAAACTGGATGTAGGCGAGTGCAAGCAGACAACCACTGGTGTAGTGGGTTACATTCAATATATTGATCACTTTGGTAACTTAGTGAGCAACATTCCAGGGAGTTATGTACAAGACAAAACTTGGTATGTGCAAGCCGCACTTTTGAGTATACCAGGCTGTGAAACTTATAGTGATGTTAAGGTTGGAGAGGCGATCGCTTTAGTTGGCAGTCACGGCTGGGTAGAAATTGCCATTAATAGCGGCAATGCTCACTTACAGTTGCAGTTAAATTCGCAAGAAACGCTTCAAGTTATGCTAACTTAAATACCGCACTTGGTGAGTGCCGCATCAAGAGAAACATCAAAATTATATCCTCTTTCCACAGTTGGCAGATGTCCTGGGGGGAAAGTTTTAAAGTTTGGTTCCTTACCAGGTTTATACTCATATCTTTTAGTTTGCTGATTATAGTTCCACTGAATCAGCCACTCACCTGTTAACGTTTGCCATCCAACCGCGTCATACATCTTGCGATAGTCGTTTTTCTGTTCCCTCAAAATCTTTTCTTGAGCGCTAAAGCCCAACTTACCATCACTGGCTGTATTCCAAAGCCTGTCAATGGTTTTCAAATCAACACACGAAAGTGTATTCATTTCATCTTTCCCAATAGAACCCTCCGCTTGTGCCTTAGTCCCTGCAACATCTAGCATTCTCAGGTAAGTTTCTCGGTTAGCCTCTTGCCAATCTTTACTTTGCAAATATTTCTGCAACTGGCTGTAATCGACATTGCGGGCTGTGGTAATTTCTACTTGCTTAAATGAGCTAGAATTAGTAGTTTTGTTAACTAAATCACTGCTTCCTGGACTTTTGATCTCAGACTTAGACCGCGTTAACGAATAGCCAATCCAGCTTAAAACAGCAAATATACCGATAAGACTTGCTGTGATTAGTAAGGTTAGTGCCAGAACAGTCTGATTATTCTTTGCCATTTTGGATGCTTCTGATTACTTTGAACGCCCCAGATCGAATTTAGTCTAACTGCTACCACATAGATGTATATCTTAGCTTTTTGTCAGCGATCGCATTAGGGACTTCTAAATAAGAAAATACTCAAATCACGACTTTAACGGAAAAAATTGTGAGTTTAGGGAAAAATAGCGAGTTTAGTAACGATAGCTTCTACGTTTAGGGCAATACGCTTGGGTTAAGGGAGGAAACCCAACCTACACTGGTTTTGGTTTTTGGCTTTAACCCAAGCGTATTGACGTTTAGGGTGACAACTATTTATTTCTGAGGGAGTCTTATGTCTCTGGGACTAAGCATTTTCTAATACAAAGATATAAAATCATAGAAACCTGGAGAAAACTATGTCATTAGAAACAAAAACACTACAGGCGACAACACCAACTTCTAGTTTTGAGACACCAGAACAGAAGCAAGAATTTAACTGGAGGCAATGCTGGTATCCCATTGCCTTCGTGCAACACTTGCCTGCTAACCGCCCTTATAGCTTTTCCTTGTACGATGAACCCTTGGTTTTGTTCAAAGACCAAAATGGACAGTTTATCTGTTTAACAGATCGTTGTCCCCACCGTGCAGCTAGACTTTCTGATGGACAAATTATTGACGGCAAAATAGAGTGCCTATACCACGGTTGGCAGTTTGGCAATAATGGTCAATGTCTGCACATTCCTCAATTACCAACCGATGCCAAAATTCCGGTAAATGCTTGCGTGTCATCGTTTAAAGTCTTAGAACTTCAAGGTATCATTTGGATGTGGGCAGGGGAAGCCGAAACGGCTATTGATGAGCTAATTCCATCTCTACCAGATTGGAAAAAGCCGGACTGCTTCAATTTAGATTATGTACGTGACCTACCTTACGACCAAAGCTATTTTATTGAAAACGTTATTGACCCAGCTCACGTTCCAATCAGCCATGATGGCATCATGGGAAGTCGAAAAGATGCCCAAGCCCTGGAAATAGAAGTCATTGACAGCAACATTCAGGGAATTAAGGGAAGGTGGCGGCAAACACGCACACCCAATCGGCCTTGGATTTCATTAGATTTCATTGCTCCTAATTTGATTCTCTACAAATTTGGTAATGAACAGCAAGGTAAGTTTGGGGGTACAGCTTTGTATTCAATTCCACTAAGTAAGGATAGATGTCGAATTCTAATCAGAAATTATAGTAACTTCTTTAGCCAAAAAATAAAGCTGATGCCTCCCTGGTTAGATCACATCTTGATCCGAAACAAAATCTTGGAAGGTGATTTGCAATTAGTCGTTGAACAAAAGGCACAAATTGAGCGTTTGGGACAAAATCTCAAAGAAGTGTATTTCCCGCTCAAAACATCTGATACTTTAGTGGTTGAGTATCGCAAGTGGCTAGATAAATTTGGGTCATCTTTGCCATTTTATCAAGGTTATTCTACCTCAAAAAATGTTGGTAGTAGCGAGTGTGATCAAAAGTTGATCACGTTAGACCGATTCTCGCAACATACACTTCTTTGTAGTTCTTGCAATCGAGCTTATCAAGTGACAAATACGGTCAAACAAAGTTGTATAGGGGTAGCGATCGCTCTAACTTTTGTCGCAATACTTGCAGATGATTCTAGAATCCGAATAACAGCAATATCCCTTTCTATAGTAGCAGTTGTAATGTCCGCGATCGCTCAGACACTCAAAACTCATTTTGAGCGTTCCTACACTCGTCACTAAAATAGGGACTGGGGACTTGTACTGACTTGTACTGAGCGATGTCGAAGTAGCGTTGCCGTTGGCGCAGCCTCTCGTAGAGAAGTATTGAGGACTAGAAACTAGAATCAGAATTCTTCTCAATGCTTAATCCCTAACCCATAATCTTAGTCATGATCAAGTTAGCGGCTCTGCGCTAAACTAAAATATATTGGGATAAAAATCTCTGGCAGTAAGTTCAATACATCACTAATCTTTACCACTGCGGCGATCATGTCTCAAGATCATAACGAATTACTCCAAATTCAGGAGATTACCAAACTCAAACCGAAACACTTTGCCGATTTAGTCAGATCAGCACAATTGATTTTTGACCCCACAGCCGGAGTTTCGGGAAGAAATATCACAGTTGACTGGGAACAATTCGGGATTCCCCATGATGTGGCGGATAATCTCAAATCACTTGGTCAACAGTACCAATATGCATCTCCTCACATCCCTGTTGAAGACATTTGGAGTAAATTAACTCCAGAAACTCGTATTTGGTTTGTTGAAAATAAAGATAGGTTGTGGGAGCTTGAGGAAGTTTTCCCAGCCCTTGACGAAGATTAAACGGCTGAATCATTGAAAGAAATACCAATTGTTTGTCGGGGCACAGTGATTATTGTGCCCCTATCCTCTCTCTATAGGCATTTTTGTTTGAATACAACACGCGGTAAATTTAGACTTAGTACACTGCGATGGAAGTTTGCCTATCTTTAACAAGTTGTTTGGTTAATTGAGAGGATAGCTGGATTTACTCCGTGCTGTACTAGTTACAGCAGATTGCAACAAGCGCCTCTGTACAGATTATTGTCAGGGCACATCAATGTTGTGCCCCTACCTGTGTACCTCATTTACCTGAAAAACGCTGTATCTTGTGCGATCGCATTAGCTTGAGTACATAAGTTAAATTAATAAAAAAGCTTGTATCGATGAATGAAAGTGTAAGTGTTGCTACCAACCTGGAAGAACACACTCATGAAAATCCTGTTGTCACCAAACAACAGCTATTTGTAAAACAACTAATTGTCCTTGTCTTGGAAATACTTCTAGCATTTTCTCTGGGTTTAGTCCTGGCAAAGTTTCAAATTGGTAGGATTGCCTGGATCTTTGGCGGGATTGCTGCTGGTACAGTGGTTCTTCAAGGGTGTGGAATTTTTTATAAATATTCCCCTCAACCTAACCCCACTGCTAGAAAAGTGGGAATGGCACTTGTAGGCTTAACTGTCGGCGCTTCCAATGCCCACACTAATCTAGCTAGTGTTGCTTCTGGTATTCCGATATTTATTTTTCTGACTTTGTTTATGCTGCTGAGTGGTAGTTGTATCGGTTACATTTACTCCCGCGTCAGCAAAACCAACCTATTGACAGCAATGCTGGCTACTGTTCCTGGTGGTGTCGGAATTATGGCAGCGATCGCCGCCGATTACAATAAAAATGTCAGCTTGGTTGCCCTAGTTCAGGCGATTCGCGTTACCTCAGTAGTTTTTCTAATTCCCCTGATTGCTAGGACATCAGCTGGTAATTACTATCCCCAAACCCTGCCAATCAACGCTGCTTGGCTGAATCTCGATCCATCTCAACTAGGATTACTTTTGTTAGTACTGCTAATCACTGGTTTAGTAGTTTATCCAGCGATATTATTTAAAATTCCTGCTGGCGATTTCTTTGGTGCATTGTTGATTGGTATCGGGTTTAATCCTTTGCTACATTGGCTGCCTTTTATGGGTGATATTAGCTTTAGTCCGCCGCCTTTAGTTAACTTATTGGGTCAAATGCTCCTGGGAATTACTATTGGTGAGTATTGGGGAGACAAACCCAACTTTAATAAGCGGACTATCGGCTATGCCTTGATGTCTGTAGGCATGACCCTCGTAGCCGGAGCGATCGCTGCTATACTTGCGATGCAATTAACTTCTTGGGACTGGTTAACCTGTCTCTTAGTTACAGCACCGGGAGGATCAGCAGAAATGATCCTGGTTTCCCTGGCATTGAATCATAATGTTGAAATTGTCACAACTGGTCATTTAGTGCGACTAATTGCGATTAATAGTTCCCTACCACTTTGGGTATTTTTGTTTCGCCGTCTGGATGAGAAACTTTCAGAACCAGTTTAATTATGGTTTATCGAATAGCCCCTGAGATACCTCACCCTGGTTTTGCTTCCGCAAAACCTGTCCCTCTCCTTAGTAAGGAGAGGGATTAAAGTCAGGACTCTTTGAGGTTTTAAGGACTTTTAGATAACCGGAGATAAAACTCCTAACTCCCTTTCAAATACTAAGGATGCTTTAAATGGTTGCTCAAATCCAAGAACTTGAAGCGCAGCACTGGATTAAAACTCGTTCTTCCCTCGACTCTAGCGAATCCACTTTCCTGATTTGGAAAGGTAAAATTTACGCCTTTATTCCCGGTGAGAAAAGACAACTCCTGTTTAAGATTTTGGGATTGAGCGTTAGCCGATGTATTCCCACAGGAGAAGGTACTTGGGATTTTACTTCCAGAGAACTGACTTACTATCTCAACCCAAAAACAGATGAAGTCTTACCCAAATGGGAGAATCCTTGGACGGGCGAGACAGTTCCGGTGATTCACGTTGCCAATAATCCTGTGCAGGGTAAGTTTGAGGGAAATTTCCCCGCACAAGTAGATGGTGACAGCACAACCTTCGTTTTTGATATATTTCCCTATTACCCCAATCCTTTAGCAGACGATCCAAAATTTGCCGAATACAGCCCAAATCCAATTTATCAGGCAGCAGAATTATTTAAATTAACAGTGCCAACCGCAGATTTATTCAACACAGCACTTCCCTCAGTTTCTGAACTCAAGCTGAGTTGGGATAGAATTGGTCAATGGCTTCCCTGGATGAAAATGGGCGATCGCCCCGGTCAACTGATCTACAGTGCTACTGGCAGCAAAATCAATGGTTTAACAGAACTGCCGCCACTGCTGCAAGACGAAATTAATAACCGTATTCCTTTATATAAACAAGCCCCAAAAGCATTGATAGATGGGGAAGATATGACTTCCTGGTTGTACTTCCAAAAGCATTTTCAAGCTTACTTGGCTGGTGAAATCTTCCCACTTCCCCAAGCAGAAGAATTATGAGAAGGAGTCATTTGTCATTAGTTATTCTCTGCCCTATATGGAGTTAAGATTATGACCCAAACGTTGCCCAAATTACTCACCTTCAATCAATTTATCGAATAGTATCTCAATGATGGTAAACGCTATGAATTGCACAAAGGAGTAATTGTTGAAATCTTCGCCCCAACCGGAGCGCATGAGAAAGTTATTGCGTTTTTGTCGCGTAAATTAACCGTAGAGTTTGATCGTCTTAATTTACCCTACGGAATTCCCAAAACTGCATTGGTCAAAACTCCTTCTGCCGAATCTGCTTATTCGCCTGATGTGTTGCTGCTAAATCTTGATAATCTCGACAATGAACCGCTTTTTCAAAAACAGTCAACAGTAAACCAAGCAGCATCGGTTCCAATAGTTATTGAAGTTGTTTCAACCAACTGACGAGATGATTACTACAATAAACTTAGGGATTATGAAGAAATGGGCATTCCCGAATATTGGATTGCTGATTATGCTGCATTGGGTGCAAAAAAGTTCATCGGCAATCCCAAACAACCCACTATTTTTGTATGCGAATTAGTTGATGGTGAATATAAAATGACACCGTTTCAAGGTAACACCGCGATTTCATCTCTTACCTTTCCCCAATTAAATTTAACTGCACAGCAGATTTTTAATGCGGCTAAATAATTTATATTGCATCATTTATAACCCACATCCTGTCATAATTTATTATTAATCTGCACTAAGATATACAGCGTTTTTCAGGTAAATGAGGTACACAGGTAGGGACACAACAATGTTGTGCCCTTACTGCGTGGTCTATTTACCTAAAAATAGCTGTAAGCCGTAGTTTTTCAATCTCCCCCATCTGCAAGAGTTTGCAGTATAGGTAAAAAAATAGTTGGGCATTTTTTTTTAAGAATGCGAGGAAAAAAGAGTTTCCCAGTCAATCACAGGTGGTCTTTGTCCCTGGTTAACTATTTCAAAAATTTGTCTGGAACTATTTGGCTGAAAAAGACATTCTACACAAGCGCTGGCTACATCAATCCGGCTAGCATCACCCGAAAGTGTATCCCCAGTACCTACGACCACACCGTATTTACCTCCTGTTTTTGCCTTAAGAAGGGTGTTGAGGTCGTATGAAGTATATAGACCGTCAATGAGGCGTCCTGCACGGATAATAGTGTAGGGTAATCCTGAATTAATAATAGACTCCTCGCCCTTTTGTTTGGCATCCAACACGCCAAACGCATTAAGAATACTAAAAGGAAACTGATTTTTACGCAGAATTCCGCAGGAAGAGACGAAAACGAATCGCTGCAAATTCCGGGGTGCTGCTGCCACTAGGTTGCTGACACCTTGGGCATCGACCTTTGCTGGACTATTCTTTGCTTTTGCTTCACTAGATTTGGGATTAAGGTAAGTGATTCCCCATTCAATCAAGTTCGGGGGTTGGTCAAACTCCCATCGCGCAGAGGGAAAGGCAGTGGTTCCGGTACAACTTATGATGTGGGTGACATCTAGCGTTGCGGCTGGTAGTGTAGCTGGCTGGCGGATGTCACCAACGGCAATTTCCACTCTCTGGTTAAACATCTCTTCAGCTTTTGCGGCATTGCGTGTCAGGACACGAACTTTCAAGCCTTTCTCTAGCAGCTTGCCTACGACCAGTTGCCCCACTCCACCAGTAGCACCAGCAACTAGTACCAAATTTTCAACTGACGTTTCAAAAGAAGTCATAAAGTACCTGTGAGATAGTCTATGGCAATCCTATTTGATTTGTGAGAATTGAAATAAAACTGATAAGGCAAGATAAGTTCTTAGTTAAAGGCTAACTAAGGTTTTCTAACTTTTTGGTGTTTAGTCTTGGTTTTCGACTATTTCGCCGATTATACCTCGATTTTTGACCAACTACAATCACCAATGAAATAGGTTTTTGGCTATTTAGTTTTGCTCTGTAGCTTTCAGGCTGATAAGTGGGAATTTTAGGATCAGGGTAAACTCCGTAAATCTAACAGGATTTATGCAAAAAAGTTCTGAAGTAGGGGTAATTCATGAATTACCGCTATGACAAATCAAGTTTTTGAGACAATTTTCCCTAAGTCGTATCTAAATCAGCACAGTAGCCAGCCAGTACTTGAGGTTTCGAGCAAGGAATGAAAATTAGTCAAAAATTAATTTCGGGTATTCTAGGAATGGTTACTCTCTCAGGAATGATTGGTGCGATTAATGCTAATCAGCAATTGAAGATAGCTAAGTATCTTGCTCAACAAGAGGCTGAAGAAGTTGCTGGACTACTTGGATATTTCGTAAGTCATGAGTTTCAATACCACGAAATGCGATCGCGAGATCAGATACTAGCCGATTTGCAAAATCATGTTCAAGCACTACACAAGCAACATCAGCGTGATCTAGAGATTGTAGACCGTAATAAAATCATCCTGGCAGATGTAGTTGCCGAAGACATCGGTACGCGATTAGATCACGATCGCAACAATGAAGTTGGTAAAACTATTCACGATGGCATACCAAGAACCTATGTTGAGACTAGTTCTGAGTACCCAAAGGGGATTCAATTGATTGCTGTTGCTTTTAAGACTAGCAACGGTGAAATAATTGGCGCAGTAATTCTGGAATATACACCGCTTTACGAAGCCGCGCTAGCAACAGCCCATAAAAATATTGTTGTCACGTCGGTTATCAGTTTGGGATGTGGCATATTTGCATTAGCAGCAGGTTATCTGCTCTCCAGAAGCATCTCAAAACCGATTAAACAACTCCAGCAAGCTGTGGTATATCTGACTGAAGGTAAGCTGGATACCAGAGTTAATATTCGCTCCCAGGATGAGATTGGCGAGTTAGCGATCTCGTTCAACAAAATGGCGGACGATCTGCAACATTCCAGAGATGAGTTGGTCAAGGCTAACGAACAATTACGAGACGAGATTGTTGAGCGCCAACAGGCAGAAACAGAACTTCACCAAGCTCTAAAAGACCTGCAAAAAACCCAAGTCCAATTAATTCAAGCTGAAAAAATGTCGAGTCTGGGTCAACTAGTGGCGGGAGTTGCCCATGAAATCAACAATCCGGTTAATTTCATCTACGGCAATCTTCAATACACTGATGATTACATTCAACAGCTGCTGCTGTTAATTAAGCTTTATCAAAATTATTATCCCTACCCAGAGCCAGAAATTAAAAATGCTAACGAAGAAGCGGATATTGAGTACCTAATAGAAGATTTGCCTAAGATGTTAACCTCAATGAAAATGGGGGCTAAACGCATCCGTGAAATTGTTCTCAGTCTACGAATTTTTTCTCGTTTGGATGAAGCTGAGTTTAAAACGGCTAATCTCCATGAAGGAATCGACAGTACTCTGTTAATTTTGCAACACCGAATCAAGGCACAAAATAATCGCCCTGAAATTCAAGTGGTCAAAGAATATGGTGAAATGCCTAAAATCCAGTGTTTTGCAGGGCAAATGAATCAAGTATTTATGAACCTCTTGGCAAATGCAATCGATTCTTTAGAAGAGGGGTTCCAAAAAGAACTTTGTCCAAATCCTTTGATTCGCATTTCTTCAGAACAGGTAAATGAAAATGTCATCATTCGGATTGCTGATAATGGAGCAGGAATTCCAGAAGAAATCCAGTCGCGTCTATTTGACCCTTTTTTCACTACTAAACAAGTTGGTAAGGGGACTGGTATGGGATTATCGATCAGCTACCAGATAATTACTGAAAAGCATGGTGGCTCTTTGCAATGCATTTCATCATTGGGACAGGGTGCAGAGTTTGTAATTCTAATCCCGATGCGAGCAGTGAAATCAGCACAATTATCAATAGATATCTCCAGAAATTAAATATGCGTTATCCAGAACCTTTGTAGAGAGACGTAGCACTGCTACGTCTCTACATTCTTTTTCACCAGATGTTTAATCTGCGATCGCACTTATAGGGGAAATTGCGCCCGAATTGTTCGGTTCTACCACTATCACCAGTACACAAATAGCTATAACCTTTTAGGTAGTAGTGAAATGTCTAGCCTAGACGCTGTTAGTCGCTCTTGAATTAAGGGGGTGAAAACCTGTGTATAAATGGATATTGCCAAGCCTGAGCGAAATCTTGGCCCAAAATCAATCAAGTGTCGCTAAATGTTCCCCTGCGAAAGCAGAGCGGCAGTGGCGTGTCAGCCTAGCAGCGACAGAACATTTGCTATTAAATACTTTAGCAGATCCTTCAGTTGACACAACCCAAGGATTAGTTTTAGCTGCACCAGCACCCTTATTTAGTCAGCCAAAACTGACTCAAAGCTTACAAACAGTAACTTTTACGGCAAAACCATTTAATCCCTTGGCGCTGATGCCATTTCAGATGCCAGATCCGATGCCTGGGTTGGGCTACGCTAACGCATCTGTAAATGAAGAAATCGCTCCCCATGAATCGATACTTCCCTTATTACCCGCCGATCCGCTAGGGGCAGAGCAGTTTTGCTTAGTTTTCACAGATAAATTTAGATTAGTGCTGGTTTTAGCAACCCACAAAAACGGTAAAAAAACCTTTTCATTTTCTTTTGAGCCAGAGGTAGTGCAGCAAGCTTGGCGATCGCTAGGAGCAAGGGTAATGCTGGCTAATCCAGAATTTTTCGCCCGCCTAGACGCATTAGTAGAACAGTATTCTCCGGTAGCACCAGATTACCGCATCATGATTGAGTTTAGCCAGCTGTTGCTTCAGGAATTAACAGAAGCCGAAGAGACTAGGGACAAGGAGGACAACGGGGACAAGGAGAATAACCCATACCCAATTCCCAATGCCCAATCCCCAATCCCCAATCCCCAATCCCCAAATCCCGATATAGAATTGCTCCAAGCTTTCGCTCACGAAGTCCGCACACCTTTAACAACTATTCGCACCATGACTCGTCTGCTTTTGAAGCGGCGAGACTTAGATGCCAGCGTGATCAATCGCTTAAAAATTATTGATCACGAGTGTACCGAGCAAATTGACCGCATGGAGTTGCTGTTTAAGGCAGCAGAATTGGAAACTACTGCTTCAACAAAATCCTCAAAAACTCAACTCACACCGATGTCTTTAGATCAAGTGTTGCAGCAGAGCATTCCCCGTTGGGAACAAGCAGCGCATCGGCGGAACTTAACTTTAAATGTTGTTTTACCCCAGCAATTACCAACAGTGGTGAGTAATCCTACGATGCTGGATCAGGTACTCACTGGTTTGATAGAGAATTTCACTCGCAGCTTACCTGCTGGCAGCCATATTCAAGTTCAAGTTATCCCGGCTGGAGATCAACTGAAATTACAATTATCGCCCCAATTCGGGTGCAAAGATTCCAATAAAGCCGCCACACCTGCAACGCCACCAATTCGGAAAGCTCTAGGTCAACTGCTGATGTTCCAACCAGAGACGGGTACGATTAGTTTGAATATCGCTGCAACTAAGCATTTGTTTCAAGCGATCGGTGGAAAACTGATTGTGCGCCAGCGTCCACATTATGGGGAAGTTTTGACGATTTTCCTACCTTTAGAAGTTAGCAAGCAGAAGCCGGCAGTTAGCAGTTAGGAGTTAGGAATTAGGAGTTTGGAGTTATATGATCTCCGGGCTATTAAGCATAATATTTGGAACCCCACCCCGCCGGCGGGGCTACGGTGTATACACAAGTCCTAAAATCCTTGCCTGGTAAGATACAAGCCTTAATGGGCAAGGTTTTGATTTGATCAAGTTGATTATCAATAGTGTCAGATTATTGATAGAGGCATAACGGAAAATCAAGGATTTTAAAAATAATTTTCCGTTCTTTTCTGTCCATTTGATTGCCAACTAGACTTGTGTATACACGGTAGGCTCTTCGGGAGGGGATTAAGGGGTGGGGTTCTTCGGGTTTAATAACTAATCAAACGGACATGATATTACAGCTATTTTCAGGTAAATAGACAACGCACTAGGGGCACAGCATTGCTGTAGCCTTACGACAGATGTAGTTCAAATATTAGTCTAAACTCCAGTCATAACTGATCACTCATTTTGTGTAGCGATCGCTCTTGGCGTATCGCCAACACTTCTCAGTTGCACTGTAAATGTGGAACCTTCATTTAATTTACTTTTTACAGAAATAGATCCGCCAGAGCGCAGCAGCAATTGCTTTACAATTGTTAACCCCAACCCAGCACCACCATAATCTTCAGTTGCGGCTGTACGCACACGATAAAACCGATCAAAGATTTTGGGAATCTCATTTTCGGCAATACCGATACCTGTATCGCGGAATTCTAATTGGACATAATCGCCTTGAATACGGGCACGCACCCATACTTGACCACCAATCGGGGTAAACTTAATGCTGTTGTGCAGTATATTTATCACAATTTGCCTCAAACCACCGCTCACGCACCAAACAGATGGGAGTTCAGTGGGTACAGTATAGGTTAAGATAATCCCTTTTTCTTGGGCTACTGTTTGATAGGTACTGACTACTCCAGGTACAATATCTGAGAGACGCACCGACTCCAAAGCCCTCCCCTCCAAATTCCGTTCTAGCTGCACCAGTTCCAACAAACCAGTAATCAGGGAATTTTGCTGATCGCACTGGGTATTTAACATCTGTAAATAACGTTGTCGTTGGGGAGGTTTAAGATTAGGGGAATTCAATAACGAAAGTGCTGTCTTCATGTGCGTCAAGGGTGTACGCAATTCCTGACAGACATTTTTCAGGTATTCATCTTTGAGTTGCTCTTTGTTGTGGAGTTCTTGATTTTGCTGCTCCAACTTGGTGGTGCGTACTGTGATGATTTGACGATTAATTTCATCTTGTCGCAGAAGTTGTTTTGCCAACAGTTGATTCATAAGTGCGGCTTGGGGCGCACTTGGACAAATAAAACTAGCAGGTAAAATTGGGGATGATTCTGGTGTAATCGCTTTTTGGATACCATTTAATACTTGCTGAATTACTCTCCCCTCAACAGTAGTTATAATCAGCAACGGCTGGTTTTTATTAGTATTTACCTTCGCCGATATCTGATTTTTGCGTTTTTTAAGTGGTCGATGAGCCAAAATTAAACTGCAAAACTGGGGCGATAATACCATCAGAAAGTTTTCCCGTCGCAGTTGGCTATTTGCTGGGAGGTAAAGAGAGACATGATGAGAGGATGAGGCGGTATTTTCTTTACCTGTTCTCTCATCTCCCCCTTTCTGGCTCTCCTCAATCTGGCAAGTATAAATGAGACTAGACGCACCTACTGAGGATTTATAACGCGCTAATTCTGATTGCCAAATTTTATCCGGTGGTAGCTTCACCCACAAAGTTGCTGCAATTTGCTGCTCAATTAGTAAGTCAATTTGCGCTCTCACCAGTGATAGCAGAGTAGCAGGACTGAGGGACAATGGTTTAGGAGGCACTTGCACTCCCATAACCAGTTGATAAACAGACAGATCCTTAGCCAGAGATACATTCATGAGTCAAGCACAACAAGGATGAAGCAAGAAATAATTCTGTCTTCGATTTTCACCTTTATGTGTGCATTTTTTACAAATAGCCACGGAAAGAAACAGGAACAATCAATTATGGGCAATTTTAATTGTGTGGAATACACATTTTAGGGTAGCACAGCTGTGCTACCTTTGGAATTAGACTTGGATGTTCAATCTTTGGTGTAAAGCGTCGCGTGCGTGTTCTCGGTCGTCAAAATGGATTTTTTCAGTACCGAGAATTTGATAATCTTCGTGACCTTTACCAGCAAGCAAGACTCCATCACCTGGTTGTGCTTGTAAAATAGCGGTACGAATTGCGATCGCCCGATCGCAAATTATAGTTGGCTGCACTGTGTCAGGAATTCCCGCCAAAATATCTGCCAAAATCCGTTCTGGGTCTTCAGTGCGGGGATTATCCGATGTCACCACCGCCACATCAGCTAATTCGGCGGCAATTTTACCCATTATTGGGCGCTTAGTGCGATCGCGATCGCCACCACAACCAAATACACAAATCACCTTTCCAGGTATAAACGGACGTGCAGCTTTCAGTAAATTTTCTAAACTATCGGGTGTATGGGCATAATCCACAATCACGCTAATATCTTGCTCAGGAATAATCTGCACCCGTTCCATCCGTCCGGGAACTCCTGGAAACTCAGGTATCACAGATACGAGTAACTGCAAATCTAGCCCTAAGTGTAAAACTGCTCCTACGGCTGCGAGAAGATTTTCTAAATTATATTGTCCGACTAGTGGCGATCGAAAAGCCACGTCACGATGAGGTGTATGTAATGTACCACTGACACCATTCGGCTCGTAACTTAAATCACTCATCCATAAATCAGCGCTGTTGTCGTTGACACTATAACTCCAAACCCTTTCGGAATCTAAAGAGGCGATTAACCGTTTGCCATAGGAATCATCAGCATTAATTATTGCCCGTCCCTTGAGATAATCCGGGCTAAATAACAACGCTTTGGCGGCAAAATAATCTTCCATGTCGCTGTGATAGTCGAGATGATCTTGGGTAAGATTACTGAACACCGCCACCTCAAATTGACAACCCAACACTCTACCTTGGGCCAAAGCGTGAGAACTTACTTCCATCACCCCGAACTCACTACCAGCATTTACAGCCTCTCTTAGCTGTTGTTGCAGTTCCACCGCAAACGGCGTAGTGTGGGTAGCAGTTTGCTCAAAACCTGGCCAACGAGTGTAGAGAGTTCCCATCAAAGCTGTAGCTAGATTAGCTTTGATCAGCAGAAATTCAATTAGATGAGTAGTTGTAGTTTTGCCATTTGTACCAGTCACGCCTACCAGCTTGAGTTTTTGTCCCGGATAACCGTAAAAAGCACTGGCTATCTGGGCACAAGCTTGAGTTATGTTACTTGCACTGATGACTACAGCCTGATTTGTGGGAGGATTTTTCTGTGCAGCTTCCGGAGAAACGATCGCAGCTACGGCCCCCGATGCGATCGCACTTTGCCAAAATTCCCCACCATCAACCCGTGTTCCTGGCATCCCAATAAACAAATCTCCCACACGACAAGCATGGGAATTTGTCTTTAAACCCCTAACTTCCACATCCTCCAAAGTAGGATAGCTAGGCAATTGCTCAACACTGTCTACCGCCGTTAGTAATTCCCGCAATTTCATCTTGTGAACCTCGTCAGATTCTTAATCTTGCGCTTATTCTGCATTATTTTTTTCTAATTGGCTAAATACTTACGCAACATTTGCTCCAACTGCTGCACACTAGCACGAGGAGAAGGACGCGGCAATAATTTCTCACTCCTCTCTTCTCCCTTTGCGCCTCTGTGGTTCGATAAATAAAGTACTGGCACCTCATACTGATACGCAGCAAACCAATCTTCACGAGTCGTAATATCCCTAGTTTCTAACTCGAAACTGAGATTTTGGATTTTTTCTAGCTTTTCTTGCAAGCCTTCACATAAATGACAGCCCGGTTTACTGTATAAAATTAATTGCATTGTTTATTTGAGTTGGCGCAAGAAGTTATAAGTTCACAATAACGTAGACGTGTAGCGGCAAGCCGCAGGCTACCGCAGAGGCACAGAGGACGCAGAGCAGTCTAGCTATGCTGTTACTGGCTCCGTTTGTCCTTATCATGGCTGCAATAGTTATAATTATTCGCGGTGCATTATAAAACGACTATAAGCTATATGAACAGGTGATATTCCTAATTTATAAAACTCGATTATTTTTGGTGCATCGTCAATAGCATCAGCAAACAAGTTAACCCTTGCTTCCTCATGAGTAACATTCCAATTGTTAAGGATCGCTTGTTGAGCAACCACTCCCCCTGGGCGTGTAATCTTTTCTAATATATTTTTGAGAGACAATTTTGTTCGCACTTTCTTGGCAGTTTCAACGCCGTTGAACCTTACATAACAGTGCGCTGGTAATCCAGCCCTATTTCTTCGATTTGGATCTATTACTTGTAATTGCTGATACAACCTATTCCATGCTTCAGCATTAGTTCGGTCTGAATGATAGACATGGGGATCTAGAATTGCACCTACATCTTGTAATGCCGCTAATTCTAAATCAGTTAGCTGTTCTATGTACAAATCGCCTGCCATTTGAGTGCATCCATTTATGTTTGTGTACGATCTTGCAGCTTTAGTTCTGCTTGCAATTAACTATAGGAATCATATTTGATTTTTGAACAAAATTAGGTATTGTAGGGTGTGTTAGAACGCAGTTCGTAACGCACCAAACCCTTGATGATGGTGCGTTCTGCTGTCGCTAACACAACGCCAGTTGCTACAACGGATAGCGCAGCGTTAGCGAGTCATCGAGCGTCGGGAACCTCCGCAACGCACTGGCTCCCCTACGTATCTTTTCAGAAATCAAATACTAGTCCTATATATACTTGATAACTCTTTCTTTTTGTAGCTGTCAAATATTGTATTATTTGGTGATAAATAGTATAAGTATAAACTTAAGGCGGGAAAAAACACGGAAGGAATGAGAAGTATAAATAAGCACTAAAACTCTTGCAAAAGTCTTTTGTGGTACAATGAAAAGTTTAACCATTTGTGATTAGGACAATGATATCGCAGTGAAAATAGAGAAAGCCAAACAGCTTACTTCAAAGAAATTTAAGCGTATGACTGGAGTAAGTCG
>NZ_JBALCS010000095.1:0-137380 GCF_036919555.1 Nostoc sp. | reverse complement strand
TAGGGTTTGGGCATATTTACAGCGATCGCGTTTTGCAGGATAACGAAAGGGACTACTTCTAGTTTATGCCCAAACCACCTTGGCGGTTGCTATACGTGCTGTTTTTGATGCAATTTACTACCTCTAGTATTCCCGGAATGCTTAAAAATCTTTCAGTCAGCTTGAGCTGACTTAAGCTATTAGCCTTGGAATTCCGAGGCGGGTAAGCGATGTCTACGACGAGCTATGCTTACGCATTTCACACCGCTTCATCAGTAAGGCGATACACCAGGGAGTATTTGCCGGCATTTGATCATCATCTAATGCGTCATCCGAAGTGTCCCGGTTGGTGGGAGAATAATAACGAGAAATCATGCAAGCCTGGTGTTGTCTCCAGCCCAAAGGAATCTGTAGAAATGTGGAAAAGAATTGTATTAATTTTACTATTGGTGTTGAGCTTCAGCCTGAGTAATTCTGGTGTAGCGACTGCGGCTGGACTTAAAAGCTTTGTAGACAGTAGTGATGGCTATCAGTTTTTATATCCTAACGGCTGGCTGCAAGTTAAAGTTGCCAACGGGCCAGATGTGGTTTTCCACGATTTGATTGAGGTGTCGGAAAATGTTTCGGTTGTGATTAGTCCAGTTCCAGAAGGCAAAACTTTGTCAGAATTGGGAACCCCAACAGAAGTAGGATATAAATTAGGAAAAGCAGCTCTGGCACCTCCTGACTCTGGTCGTTCGGCTGAATTAGTCAATGCCGCAGAGCGAGAAGTAGACGGTAAAATATACTACCTTTTAGAGTATGAGGTTAAACTCCCCAATCAACAGCAACGACATAATATCGCCAGCGTCGCTGTTAGCCGTGGTAAACTTTTTACCCTCAACGCCTCAATTCCTGAAAAACGCTGGCAGAGAGTTAAACGAATGATTGATGAGGTTGTCAATTCTTTTTCTGTTTATTAATTGGGGAGTGGGGAATAAGGAGTGGGGAGTGGGGGGATGAGGGGACAAGGGGACAAAGTGAATAAGCAATGCCCAATGCCCCATGCCCAATACCCAATTACCAAGTTTGTCAGAAATATCATGAAAATTCCATCTTTTGTACTTGCTTCAGCTTCCCCAGCCCGTCGCCGCTTGCTGCAAACTGTTGGTATTGAACCGATAGTTCGACCCAGTGACTTTGATGAGTCGCAAATTGAACTAAGTGAACCAGCAGAATTAGTCAAAGCTCTTGCCCAATACAAGGCGGAAACTGTAGCCCCGCAGTTTGAATCGGCTTTGATTATGGGTTGTGATTCAGTTTTGTCAATCAATGGTGAAACTTACGGTAAACCACCAGACATCTCGGAAGCGATCGCACGTTGGCAGATAATGCGAGGTAACTTTGGTGACTTATACACAGGTCATTCCTTAATTGATATACACCAAAACCGCACTTTAGTCAAGTCTCAAGTCACAAGAGTTTACTTTGCTCAAATGAGCGATCGCACCATCCAAGCCTATGTTGCCACAGGTGAACCCCTCAAGTGTGCTGGTGCCTTTGCCATTGAGGGTTTTGGTAGTTTCTTCGTGGAAAAAATCGAAGGCTGTCACAGCAATGTAATTGGACTCAGTTTACCCCTGTTACGGCAGATGCTAGGGGAATTAGGATACGATGTCACTGATTTCTGGCAATAGCCCAATACCCAATGCCCAATGCCCAATGCCCATCAAGTGTTTGCTTAATATTGCAGACCACAACAGGTATGGCACGACAGGTTGTAGACTGGCTACTAGATCGCATTCCCAACTAGAATATGTCATTTACTTCTATGCCCTCGCTGCGTCAACAACAACATCCCCTAATTCGTCAGCTAGCTGATTGTATTGAGGCAGCTTGGCATCAACACCTGGATCTATCGCCCTACCATTTGCCTGATGAGTTGGGATATGTGGAAGGTAGACTAGAAGGCGAAAAACTGACGATTGAAAATCGCTGCTATCAAACGCCCCAGTTTCGGAAAATGCACTTGGAACTGGCAAAAATCGGAAATATGCTGGATATTTTGCACTGCGTCATGTTTCCCCGTCCAGAATACAACCTGCCGATGTTTGGTTGCGATTTAGTTGGGGGTAGAGGTCAAATTAGTGCTGCGATCGCCGACCTTTCACCGATTCACGTAGAGCGCACCTTACCAGAATCGTATACTTCTGCACTAACACAGCTAACAGTGCTTAACTTTTCCCAACCCCGTGAATTACCTGAATGGGGAAATATTTTTTCGGATTTTTGCATCTTTGTCCGCCCCAGTTCCCCAGAAGAAGAAACAATGTTTCTCTCGCGGGTGCGAGAATTTTTAGACATTCATTGCACCCAAGCGATCGCCTCACATCCTGTTTCAGTTGAACAAGTCACACAAAATCTCGCCGGACAACACAACTACTGCACCAAACAGCAGCAAAATGATAAAACCCGCCGCGTACTAGAAAAAGCCTTTGGCCCAGCTTGGGCAGAACATTACATGACCACAGTTCTATTCGATCTGCCAAATTAAGCTGCCATGTCCTGTGAATACAAATACTGCTGAAACCGGATAAACACTTCACTGATATTCGCAACGCTCCCTAGTTCTTCAACAGCATGATATTTTAACTCTAATTCTCTGACTATTGAAAATCCAAAACCCTCAAGCGCTTTAATTACTTTTAATATTGAGTGGAATCGGATTGTGTTGCATTCGCTCAACTAGCGATTTGAGAAACTCTCGCTTAGTCTCTGTACTAGAAATGGGTGGCGAGATAACTTGAAGGGGCTGAATCAACAATTCAACCTCAGTTCCTTCGGGCAACTCAAACGCTGTTTGCAGGACGAATGCACCGTTATGATAAATTGCTTTCAGAGCTTGGGGCATCGTGAAACTCCATGCAGGTTAACATACACTCAAGCATAGCTGATCGCTTCATTATTCATATTCATGATCGCAATCACATAAGCTAGACTCTTCTTCTTCTTACCCGTAAAGGTATCAGTCTGAAGTTGCTCAAGTTGCTTAGTCGTCAGATTACCCCGACGTAAATAGTCGTAACTCTTACACAAGAACCCCGCAGATTTGCAAGCCCATCATAAATGCGATCGCTCGACTTGGATACAACCGTAAGTAGCAACCGCAATTTTGAAATCATTTTTAACTTTGCTTGGTTTGCGAGACTCACAGTTCCCCATCTGTAGGCTCTGTTACGTTTTCCTATAACGGATAAATGTAGAATTCATTCAACGAGAGTTTAATGGAGTCCCAAAACAGCAGCAGGGAGAATAGTAAGGTCTTTGAAGCTAATATCACAAAATGGTTTGTTGTCTTGGTAGGTGTATAGCAGTTCCCGATCTGGTGAGGTACGTTTTCAAAGCTACTAACCTTGGTAACAAAGATTTGGGTGTACCTCAGTTGCTTAGGAAACGCTATAAGCAACTAGGACAGCTAACTCATTGATTAGAAAGTTAAGGAAACTCTAATGTTAGAAATGCTCAAGTTGACAGATATTTTTTAGTTAGTTAATTGTTGATTGACTTAAGGAAGACTCACTTTTGTAGCAACATTGTATCAAGCATTGGCAACAGTCTATTTTTGATGTTTCTTTTCAATTTTGTGACTAACTGTAGCCGTAGTGAATGTAGCAGTAGAGTACCGCATCATACCAATTTAGGATTTTGTGTAGAGACGTGATATAGCAATCAGAATTGAAATGTGAGAAAATACTGAGATTAAAAGTACGTATTTTAAAGCCTTTCAGCGATTATCTCTCTCACGAATGATTTAGGATTGTTATATATCGCATCTCTACATCTAGATTCATACTGCTTGTGAATTCTGCTAACTTCCATTGCACTCATGTCTCAATAATACTCAGAGTTATTGAATAGCCAGCTACTATAGCGTTTTTTAGTTTCAATACAGACCTAATAAGAACAGCCCCTTAAGAGCAAGGGAAGTGAGGTCATTGTATTGCATACAAACGAGCGAGCGCTATAGAAAACACCATTTTACAAAGCCATAGTGTTGAGCGTTCATCACACAATGGATTTTAAGCCATACCCAGCTTTAAACCACTGTTGTTTGTCCTAAGCGGCTGGCTGTTGATTAAAAACCCTTTTATTTTTACTTCCATCAGCACAATTCAGGTAAACGGGCAACATACTATGTCAAGGGTGACTGAAAAGCCAAACCCAAGTGAGCAGACACTTAATCGTGAACAACCTAAGATTTGGTGGGGTATCGCTGTCGCTGTGCCAGTAGTAATCGCTGCTGGGATACTAGGTACAGCCAAAATCGAGCAGTTGAGAAAACTAACTACATCCGCACCCATAATGCCATCTACCAATAGCATTAGTGCTGTAGGGCGTTTGGAACCGCGAGGCGAAGTTGTTAAATTGTCCGCCCCATCATCAGGATTAGCACCATCGTCACGAATTCAGCAACTTTTGGTGAGAGAAGGTGAACAGGTAAAGCAAGGTCAAATTGTCGCAATTTTGGACAACCGCGATACCCAAATAGCCGGACTAGAAGAGGCAAAAGCCAAAATGCAAGAATCCCGTGCGAATTTAGCGCAAGTTAGAGCCGGATCTCCAAGAGATATTCAAGCCCAAAGAGCAGTTATTGCTCGCCTACAAGCGCAGTTACTTGGGGAAAGGGATGCTCAACAAGCAACGATCGCGCGGATTGCAGCTCAGTTAAGTGGTGGTAAACTCGTCCAACAAGCAACCGTGAATCGCCTAGAAGCTGAACTTAGTGGGCAAAGAGATGTCTTAAGAGCGACAATCGGACGTGTCCAAGCCGAACAGCGCAATGCCCAAGTCGATGCCGGACGCTATGATTATTTATACCGAGAAGGTGCGATTTCTCAGCAAGAGCGGGACAGAAGACGCTTGAGTGCAGTAACTTCTAATCAGCAGGTTGCTGAAAGTCAAGCTACGCTGAAGCAGACATTGGCAACTCTACGACAGCAACTTGCTGAGGCTAGAGCTAACCAAATACTAAATTTAGCAACTTTGCAACAGCAGTTAATCGAAGCCAAAGTTAACCGCGAGAAAACTTTAGCAACTTTGCAAAGACAAATCGATGAAGAAAAAGCCAAACTGAGCAAAATTTTAGATGTTAGTCCTACCGATGTGCAAGTAGCGCAAGCCCAAGTTAGTAATGCGATCGCAAATGTCAGAAAAGCCGAAGCAGAACTGAGATTAAGCTACGTTCAAGCACCAATCGCTGGAGAGATTTTAAAAGTTTACACCAAATCAGGCGAAGCGATCGGTGCAAATGGCATTGCTGAAATTGGCCAAACCAAGCAAATGTTTGCGATTGCTGAAATCGCCGAAGACAGCATTGCTAAAGTGCGTATTGGTCAAAATGCTACTATCACCAGCGACAATGGAGCATTTAGCGGCGAATTAAAGGGAACTGTCACTGAAATCGGCAGAAAAATTGGTAAAAAAGATGTGCTGAATACAGATCCAGCAGCAGATGTGGATGCCAGAGTCGTAGAAGTAAAAATTGCTCTACCTCCAGCAGATAGCCAGAAAGTTTCTGGTTTAACTTACGCTAAAGTTATTGTCGAAATTAATAACTAATCAAGTTATAGGTATGAGTGTCACCCGCATGGATTCAAGGAAAAATCTCAAATCTCAAATCACTAACTGTGCTTGGATGCCTAGAAAATGAATCAAAAAATACCTCTGTCTTGGCTACAACTGACAAGAGAAAAAACTCGCCTAGCTGTAGCTTTAGCAGGAATTGCTTTTGCTGATATTTTAATGTTTATGCAACTCGGTTTCCGGGATGCTCTGTATTATAGTAACGTTCGATTCCATAACAGCTTGCAAGGCGATATTGTTTTAATTAACAGTCAATCTAGCGCTGTATTGGCGATGAGAAGCTTTTCTCAACGGCGATTATATAAAGCTTTAGATTTACCCGCAGTCCAATCAGTACATCCGATATATTTGGACTTTACAATCTGGAAAAATCCTGTAACAGGTCGTCCTCGTAGTATCCTAATATTTGGATTTAACCCAGAAACTAACCTAGTTAACTTACCTGGAGTTCAGGAGAATTTAAATAAACTTAAACTACCTGATGTAGTTTTATTTGACCGTTCTTCTAGGGTAGAGTATGGGCCAATTACTGCTAACTATGAGCAAGGAAAGACTGTAACCGCAGAAGTGCGAAGGCGGCGAATTAAAGTAGAAGGGCTATTTACATTGGGGGCATCATTCGGCGCAGATGGTAATTTAATTACGAGTGATATTAATTTTTTACGGATATTCAACAATCGTCAACCAGGATTAATTGATATTGGGTTGATTAGATTAAAACCGGGAGCCGATGCTAACGTTGTCGCCCAAGAATTACGAAAGTATTTACCTAATGAGGTAAATGTTTTAACTAAGCAAGAATTTATTGATTTTGAGCGGAATTATTGGGCAAATAGTACAGCTATTGGGTTTATTTTCACATTAGGGACTGTCATGGGTTTCATTGTGGGAACTGTGATTGTTTATCAAATCCTTTATACAGAAGTTGCAGATCACTTAGCTGAATACGCTACTCTCAAGGCAATAGGCTATACACAAAACTATTTATTGACAGTCATCCTTCAAGAGGCTTTACTATTAGCAGTTTTAGGCTATTTTCCTGGAATTACATTTGCTTTTTTTATGTATGATAGTGCCAGAAAAGCAACACTTTTACCAGTTTTCATGAGTTTTGATCGCGCCGTAATGGTGTTGTTTTTGACTATGATGATGTGCATTATTTCTGGTGCGATCGCAGTCCGAAAATTACGTTCTGCCGATCCAGCAGATATCTTTTAGTTAATTCAATATTAATTAAAAGATATTGTTGTTCATCCTAGTTTAAAGTTAATAATTAAGAAGCCTTAATTTTTTCTGACAGTTCCTACAGTTCCGTCTCGAAACTACTAAATTATAACTAACAAGTTTATGATGAAACAAGAACCTGTAATTGCCATTAAAAATCTCAATCACTACTATGGTAAAGGCGCATTGAGAAAACAGATATTATTTGATATCAACCTAAACATTTATTCTGGTGAGATTGTAATTATGACGGGGCCATCAGGTTCAGGTAAAACAACATTACTGAGCTTAATTGGTGGTTTGCGGTCTGTACAAGAAGGAAGTTTAAAATTTTTAGGTGAAGAACTCGTTGGCGTCAATCAAAATAAACTGGTGCAGATGCGACGCAACATTGGTTATATTTTCCAAGCTCACAATTTGCTAGGGTTCTTGACAGCGAAGCAAAATGTGCAAATGGCGGTAGAATTGAATAATAATATTTCTCAAACAGAAGCAGTGGCTAAATCAAAAGCCATGCTAGGGTCAGTTGGTCTAGAAGAACGAGTGGATTACTACCCAGACAATCTTTCTGGTGGACAAAAACAAAGAATTGCGATCGCTCGCGCCCTAGTGAATCATCCCCCACTAGTGCTAGCAGACGAACCAACAGCAGCATTAGACAAACAATCAGGACGCGATGTTGTGGAAATAATGCAGAGTCTAGCCAAAAATCAGGGAACTACTATCTTATTAGTGACACACGACAACCGCATTTTAGACATAGCCGATCGCATCGTTGAAATGGAAGATGGTCTTTTAACCCGTAATTCCCCTAATACAGCTATTCAGTCATGATGTTAGTCATTTGTCCTTTGTGAATGACCAATGACTAATGACAGCCATAATTTATTATCTAGTCGAGCCTGATTTTTTCATTCCAGGTGGATTTGGCGGAGTTGGGGTATTTGGTTGGCGACTAGTACGAAAAGTCACATTTACCCCTTCATTTGATTGCTCCAGCACCAGTAGAGGCGTAGGTTTAGCCTTTTGATCCCAATGCATGGTAGCAATCCGACCTTGAATTATTGGTTGCCAACTATCTTCGCCTTCTATCGGGCTTAGGTAAGTTTCTATACAGTCAATAATTTGACTAATAGTCGCAGAAGTTGCTTGCGTCGGTAACTTCGTTAACCGGATTTGAATGCGAAATAGCACTCGCTTGGCAGAATTCCCTGGACTACCAGTTTCATACTCTACATCAAAAATTTCATCTACTTGCCGTCCAGCGCTATTAGCAATTCCGATTGCTCCTTGTTGGGCTTGATTTGGACGCAGGGCTTGAGTAATTTTATCTTTGATCTGAATCTTCACTTGATTAAGGATTGCAAAATGAAACACCTCTTCTGCCATCCGCATTCGCAGATAATCTAGGTTAAAGTCCCGTGAGTTAACCAAATCGGGATTAGTTTCCATTTTGCGAATTGTTTCCAGCGCCAGCTTAAATTTTTTCTCTAGTTCTCGCGCACGGAATTGTTCAAACTTAAGTTTTTTCTCCAGCTTATTCATCTGGAGCTTACTATACACAATCAAAGCAATGACGGCTAAAGCCAGTCCTCCAGAGCTTACTACCAATAATGGTACTATTTGAGGATTACTCGCTGGCACTTCCTGGGATGGCTTTTTAGTCTTTGTCCCGGAGGGTAGGGCAAGAAAGATCGAAGTGGGCATGGTTGAGAAACTGAAAAACTTGACTCCTGATGTTTAGGATGCCCAAATCTTCAATGCCATCTTGCTGTATGATTAATATTCTTTCTTTACAGCCTTTTACAAACCGCGTATGTCCAGACACCAGAGCCTCCCTGCCCTGTCTGAGATTTCATCTACTAGCCTGAGCAATATTCGCCTGATAGCCACAGATATGGATGGGACTCTGACTAGACGAGGAAAATTTACTCCCGCACTGCTGCAAGCTTTAGAGGATTTAGCGGCAGCTGACATTAAGGTGCTGATTGTCACCGGACGTTCTGCTGGGTGGGTGAGTGGATTGAGTGCGATTATGCCAGTAGCCGGCGCGATCGCAGAAAATGGCGGTTTGTACTTTCCACCTGGGAACCACAAACCAGTAGTCTTAACACCCATTCCCGATTTAGCTCAACATCGCCAGCACTTGGCTACGACTTTTGAGAATTTACAAACTAAATTTCCCCAAATCCAAGAATCTGCTGATAATCGTTTTCGCATCACCGACTGGACTTTTGATGTAGCTGGTTTGAGTCAAGACGAACTACAAACCTTAGACAATCTCTGTCAACAAATGGGTTGGGGATTTACCTATAGCAATGTGCAGTGCCACATTAAACCCCAAGGCCAAGATAAAGCTGTGGGATTGTTGCAGGTATTGCGCGAATATTTGCCTCAGTATTCACCAGAACAAATTGTCACTGTTGGCGATAGTCCTAATGATGAAAGTTTATTTAATCGGCGTTATTTTCCTGTTTCTGTAGGTGTGGCAAACGTGCTGGAATATGCGAATCAATTGAAATATCACCCTGCTTATATTACCATTGCTGCCGAAGGGGAAGGATTTTGTGAGTTATCTAGTTATATTTTGAAAAGCTTGCACATCTCAACTTAGAGAGAAGTAGAGTTGTTCTACGTTGACATACTCACGGCTCTAAAGAGACGGTGATTCTTCACGCTTCATTGACAGATACCACCGGAATGGTTTTACTCCGTCTCGACGTGCATTTAGAGTCGTGGCAATGCCCTATCCCGACTTTGTTTATATTTTTGGCGGCGTTCCCAGTTAAACTAAGCGATTCCCTCACGAGAACCGCTCGTCTACAAAACCGGACATGAGACTTTCACCTCATCCGGCTCCTCAATGATTTGGCGCTTGTCATGCGTACCTGCAACCGAACCATCATCGATTGTTTTCGTGTCGTGGCAGTGTCTATGTAAAATCTGGAGATTTTTGTAATCGTCTTTGCCTCCCAGAATTTTGGGGATAACGTGGTCAATCTCCAGTACATCCTCCTCTCGGAAGTACAATCCGCAGTGGTTACATTTCCCTTTTTGCTTTTTAAGGAGTGTGGACATCCTTATTGTTGCTTCGGGGTGTGTTCCCATTCTTGAACTCCAATAAATTAGGTTGCCATCGAATGGACTGGCTCCGCCTCTGACTTTTACATGGCGTACTATAGGTGTTCTGCTATGTTTAAGTAACTGCATTGGGTTTTTACCTTCTTGTCTGGTTGCGAATACCGAATTATCACCACTGATAGCTTGCCAATATTTTTTTGCTATCCATTTTACCGTTTTGTTACGGTGGCGCTGTTTTGCCCATACTCTCAGTTTCTTGTACATTAGACCTCTTGCAGAAATATTTTATGGTATGTTAAGGGGTTTGCCAGTACCTATTTTGAGAGAATATGCAATACGAACAAACCAAAAGCTTAACGGAGGGGGAATTTAAACGCTTGTTTGGGGTAAAGAGACAGACAATTGAAGAAATGGTAGGCGTGATGCGTCAGTACATCAAACTCAAGAAAACTTCCGATAGCCCAAAACTGAGTAGAGAAGATCAAGTACTGGTGGCTTTACAGTATTGGCGAGAATATCGCACTTACTTTCATATTGCTAGTGATTGGGGCGTGTCGGAATCAACGGTCTGCCGAACTGTTCATAAAGTAGAAAACACCAAAATTGTTCAGGAAGGTTCAGTCTCCCAGGAAAAAAGTCTCTTCTACAAGAGCAGAATCCAGAAACTGTAGCCTTTGATGTGACTGAATCGCCAATAGAACGCCCCAAACATGGCCAGAAGCGATTTTACAGTGGGAAAAAGAAACACCACACTTTGAAATCACAAATTATCGTTGATTTGAATACAGGTGCAATTATTTGCACCGCGCATGGTCAGGGTAAACACCATGATTTTCGTTTATTCAAACACAGTCGAGTGCGCTTTCATCCTCAAACTTTAGGATTGGCTGACCTTGGTTATCAAGGGATTACCAAACTTCATCCCAAAAGCAAAACCCCGAAAAAGAAACCTAAAGGTGGACAGTTAAGCTTGTCAGACAAGGGTTTCAATCGTCAGTTAGCTCAACAACGAGTTATCAGTGAGCATGTCAATCGTTCCTTAAAGATTTTTAAGATTCTTCGTGAACGTTATCGTAACCGTCGTCGGCGATTTGGGCTACGTTGTAATCTGATTGCTGCACTCTACAACTACGAACTTCAGCTTACCGGATGAGTTTTCACCAATTCTGGTATTAGTAAACCCCCTACTTTATCACAAAATATTTATGCAAGAGTTCTATTGTAGGGATGCCCAATGGTCGTTTCTCATCCTTTCCAGGTTTGGGTATCCATACCCTTCTAGTTGGGCGACCTTTTGAGCCTAATTTTAATTTGGCAACTAGAGCGAAACGCTGCTTTGGAGTCAGCGACTTTATACCGTCAACCCCCGCCGTTTTCTTGCCCTGATTGTCTTGTGAAACCCTTCTAACCGATAAAACCTTTGCTGACCATCACCTCATCAGCGTCTTTTGCAGTCTGCGTATTGCTTTAACATCTCCACGAATAGAGGCTTTGTAAATTCTCTTTTGCAACTTGTAAACACGTTTTTCCAGCTTTCGCCAGTTAATGTGTTTCCATTCCACCGTCGATTCGTCTTTCTTTGCCGTTAAACTTGGTTTATCCGGGGGGATGACCAGTTTTATTGGTTCGGGATTGATTTCTCGCGTTTTAGACTTATTCATTACTAGTTGTGACTTTACATTCCAATTCATCGTGAATCCGTCAGCATATCTTTGTCATTACAACAAAGCATTAGCTTCTGACTCAATCCTGCCTATCGTTTCATGCGGTTAGCACCTACTCAGGTATCGACCCCCTGAGAGAAAGACGATAGGTTACTTCGTTCCGAGTGACCATTGGTTGAACTTTTAGGGTGATGCTCTCCACCGGGTTTATAGGAGGTGCTTGTTAGTCAATCGAGAAGTTTGCTAACTCCTTATCCTTGCCCTTTTGGGACTCCCAGCGCAAAAAACCTTATTTCGCTGGTTAACACGTATCGATGGTTCAAATGCATCTTTGCTTACGCTACCCATGAGTTCATGCTTGAAGGAAACCGACTTAGGCTGTCAGCTTTACCTCCTTTTCACCCCGCTTCAGGCTTTGATGGCTAGTCTCGAACCTGGGGGTGATGCTGTCACCACTGCACCTGTGGGGAGGGACTTCTCTGTTTAGAGTCACCCTCATGGTCATTCAGTTGTCATCTACCGGGGATTAAAGTGCGAACTCAATCCTCATGGATTACCCTGTAGAAGCTAATCATCCCCCGATTACTCGGTTTCGATTAAACGAATCGCACTCTCAGTCGTCTTCAGTTCCGCAATTCAGGCATTTAATCTCGTGCACTTTTAAATCAAGCTTTCCCCATTTAAACCCGCAGGCATTGCAGACTTGGCTAGTAGGTTCCCAGCGACTAATGACATGGAAAGTTCTGCTGTATTTTTCAGATTTAGCCTCGCAAAGTGTCCTAAATTTTTCTTTTACCATTCAAGGAATCAAAATAGTTCTTGTAGGCAATTCCTAAATCCGCTACCGATTGCTGCAATGGTATCGAGGAAACATTAGACAACCATTCTCGCGCCTCAGACTTTTTGGCTTGGGTTAGTACAAGCTTCTGCAAGTCCCCATTCCTGGGCAGCTTTTCACATTGTTTACACAAAGCCAGCGCATCATTCCAAACTACACGCACGCAGGCGAACAACTGAGCAAGGCTCGTTCGTTGTTGGTCGGTTGGGTAGAATCGGTATTGATATCTAGCTTTCACCCCTTTGTGCAAAAGGTTGGTCTGTACAGAAAATATAGCTTGGACTGCACAGAATGTCAGCCAGTCTCCGTCGGCAAAGACACAGTGTTACACACTTAAAGATTCACTTGGTCTGCGTGACTAAATACCGCAAGACTATTCTTACCGCCGAGAGTCTTGCTTTGGTAAGGAGAGGGATGTCCATCAGGATTGGGTAAGGTTTTTGTTTGGCTAACGATCGCCTCAGCGTTATGCTCAAGCACCATTTAACTTAATATGTTTATTGTCCCCCAGCTCAATGGGCTACATCTGCCTGCCCTTAGGTCATTATGGCAAAATCTAAGAAAAGCGCTACTCCCATCAATCTCAGCGATCCACAATATTATCTTAACCGAGAGTTAAGCTGGTTAGAATTTAATAGCAGGGTGTTACATGAAGCCTGTGACGATCGCACGCCCCTTCTGGAACGCCTCAAGTTTTTAGCAATCTTCAACTCTAATTTGGATGAGTTTTTCATGGTGCGCGTTGCTGGTTTAAAGCAACAAGTAGAGGCGAAAGTCAGCCTGTTAACTCCCGATGGTCGAACACCACAACAACAGCTAGATGATATTAGATCTACTCTGACTCCTCATGTAAAGAAACAGCACCAACATTTTGAGCAAGTACTTCGACCCTTATTAGCAAATCATGGCATCCATATCCTGGATTACATAGATTTAAATCAAAAACAACGGACTCATCTCAACAGTTATTTTGAAGAACAAGTCTTTCCAGTTTTGACCCCCCTGGCTGTTGATCCCAGTCATCCCTTTCCTTTTATTTCTAATCTCAGTCTGAATCTGGCTGTTGTCGTCAAGAACCCAGACACCGAAGAAGAATTCTTTGCCAGAGTTAAAGTCCCCAGTGTTCTACCACGATTTTTGCCGATACCGCCTGAGTTGGGAACAGTGGACGAGGGAAAACCTGCCCATTGGACTGGAGTACCTTTAGAACAAGCGATCGCTCATAACTTGGAATCTCTATTTCCAGGGATGAACATTCAAGAATATCATCCCTTCCGCATTACCCGTGATGCCGATTTAATATTAGAAGAAGATGACGCAGATGATTTGTTATTAGCGATCGAACAGGAACTGCGAAAACAGCGCCTGGGTGGGAGTCCAGTCCGGCTAGAAATTCAGTCCCAAACTCCTGAAATAGTGCGATCGCGCTTATTGCATGATTTGGAATTAACAGAAAGTGATCTTTACGAAGTAGACGGTCTTTTAGGACTGCGGGATTTAATGTACTTTATGTCCTTGCCACTGCCGGAACTCAAAGATCCACCACGCCAATCTGTTGTACCATTACGCCTGCAACGACTCAAGGAAGCGAGTTTAAATCCAGATGTCGTGGAGACGGACGAAGGAAAAGACTTTTTTGCTGTGATTCGGGAAAAGGATTTGCTAGTACACCATCCCTATCAATCCTTTTCGGCTACAGTGGTGCGCTTTATTACCCATGCTGCCTATGACTCGAATGTGTTAGCCATCAAGATGACCCTTTACCGGACTTCTGGTGACTCGCCCATCGTTAACGCCTTAATTGCCGCCGCCGAAAATGGTAAGCAGGTATCTGTACTGGTGGAATTAAAGGCGCGATTTGATGAAGAGAATAATATTTACTGGGCAAAACGACTAGAAAGAGTTGGAGTTCATGTTGTCTATGGTCTAGTAGGGCTGAAAACCCATAGTAAAACCCTGATGGTGGTCCGGCGCGAAAAAGACCGGATACGTCGCTACGTGCATATTGGTACTGGTAACTATAACCCCAAAACGGCACGGCTGTATACAGATTTAGGATTGTTCAGTTGCCGTGAAGAATTGGGTGCTGATGTCACAGATTTATTTAATTTCTTAACAGGATACTCCCTGCAAAAGTCTTATCGAGAGTTGCTGGTTGCACCTGTGAATATGCGCGATCGCTTTTTGGCACTAATTCACCGCGAAATCGAAAATGTTAAAAATGAATTTTCTGGACGCATTGTTGCCAAAATGAATGCCCTAGTCGATCCGGAAATTATCGCCACTTTATATGAAGCTTCCCGCGCCGGAGTGCAAATCGACTTAATTATCAGGGGCGTTTGCTGTTTGCGTCCAGGACTCAAAGACATTAGTGAAAACATTCGCATAATCAGCATTATCGGTCGCTTTTTAGAACACTCTCGCATTTTTTATTTTCATAACAACACACAGGAGGAAATCTATATCGGCAGTGCCGACTGGATGCGCCGCAACCTAGATCGCCGAGTCGAAGTAATTACTCCAGTTAAAGACCCGGATATTGCTAAAGATTTGCAAGAAATCATGGGAATTATGCTCGCAGATAATCGCCAAGCTTGGGAATTACAAGCTGATGGCACTTACATTCAACGCCGTCCCTATGATGATTCTCCAGAAGCTAATTCACAAAAAATTCTCATGAATATGGCATTACGCTCAACTGGTGTAGCCTCAAACCTGATTGATTAAAAAATAAGTTATTTCTACCTTGACAACTAGCTCAACTTAGTTTATTAGAAAACTTGAATTTTTGAGAAGTTATCTAATATCAAGTTCGGGTGATTACTTATAATAAAATCTGTCAATGTAGGTTGGGTTGAACGGCAGTGAAACCCAACATGAACAAGGATCAAATGTTGGGTTTGGTTCCTCAACCCAACAAAGCAGATATTATAAGTGTTTAACCAAACCTGATATAAGTTGTTTGTCATGAGTTCAGACAACTTATTCAACCATAGGATAGATGTCAGTGCTGGCACTTGTTCTCATAAACTAGAGAGGTTATTTTGAATAATTTCCTCTTTCCCCTAAATGTTAATGTTATCCTGTGAGCTTTCTACCTTGCGTGTTCTAGTAGTTGATGACCACGAACTGACTCGTTTAACCTTACAATTGGTTTTTTCTTCCCAGAAAAATATTCATGTAGTAGGTTTAGCCAGTAATGGTGAAGAAGCTATAGAAATGGTTAAACGTTGCCATCCTGACGTAATTGTTCTAGATTTACAAATGCCAGTCATGGATGGTTGGAGTGCGTCTAATCACATTAAAGCTATATCTCCGAACACCCAGATTCTTGCTTACTCCTCAGTGGAAGACGTAAATTTTCAGGGGACAAAGGCAATGTCTAGCTTTGATGACGTTTGCAAGAAAGATATACCTACAACCGAACTTATTGCCTTAGTTAGGCAGTTAGGTCAGCGTACAGGAAATGCTCCAGTTGCAGGATAAATGATCCAGGTATGTAGTTTCGCCAACTCAGCCTTAGTTCAATTCTGGGGATTTGAGGACATGATAGTACTGAGGAGCGTCGGTATACCCTGAAGTTGACGGTTAAACCGACGCAATTTTTGATAATTTCTACTCTACCGGAATGGTGCGTCTAAATTCATCAATTAATTCATCCAGTTCTTCCAAAGCCTGATTTACGTCAACTCTCAAAGTTCCCAGGTTTGGTTGTTCCAGTAGACTTAACAGGTAATCGCGTTTAATTTGAACTGCGACAATTCGTTCTTTTATAGTCTGTATATCCATTATTTTTTCCGATCTTTAACTACCTTTAAGTTTAAAGTTAACTCAAAATCCAACATTCTGGGGCACTAAGTAGGTCAACCTAATTAAATATCAAACGCTCAGGAGATAGATCCGCGACTTCTTAGAGAAATTGGGTATCCAAGTACTTCCTTTATTTATACCACCTAATTACTGACTTAAGTTAATAATCTTCCCTAATTTGTTAGTCATAGCCGATGATAATAAAACTGAGGTATTAATAATTTATACTAATTTAAGCTCATGCTACGCCAAATCTCTTTGGGAACACTCGGTTTAACTATCGGCGGCATCTTAACCATCATTGGCTTTGTCGCCTATGCTGCTAATAATCCCACACTCAATCTTGTCGGATTTTTTTACGGGATTCCTCTATTGTTGGGAGGGCTGGCGCTGAAAGCTAATGAACTTAAGCCAGTACCATTTAGCGAAACTACGTCACCGTCAGCATTGATATTGCGGGAACAGCAAGCAACTGATACTCAAAATAAAATTCGCAAAGACATCACCCGATATTGCTACGGTCAAGATGCTCATCTAGATACAACACTTTCTTTTCTAGGTTTGAGTCCCACAGACCAGGAACGGCCAACAGTCACAGGATTGCGAGAAACAGAAATTAATGGCAGCTATGCCCTAATTTTAGAATTTGATTCGCCGCTAATACCATTTGATGTGTGGCAAAAAAAGCAGGAAAAAATGACCAACTATTTTGGACCTGGATTGAAAGTTCAAATAACGCAGCCATCTGAAAATACAGTTGAGCTAGCACTGATTAATACTCAAAAAGAGTCAATATAATTGATAATTCATAATTTAAATCAGTGTTAGCTCCTGAACTCTCCACTGATTTAAGACCACTGAATTAAAGCCTCGACTCAGCTCGGCTTTAATTCAGTATTGGCTCTGTACCCATTCTTTAATTATGAATTAATAATTATTCGGCCATAATATCTCCGGTGTGGTTCATAGACAGTAAAAATCATGAGCAAATATAGAATTTTAAAACCGGAGCAAAGTTACACTTTTAGTCAATACTTTTTGTTGCCCAACCCAACAATAGACATACTGGCTGAGTTTGAGTATAGCTACGATCGCACAGAGCTAGAATTACCAAGATATTTGCCTGAACTGAGCTATTTAGAATTTTTACAAAATTATTTGTAGCGCAATATCAAGCTTTTTAACCCAATCGCTGAGATATCAATACGGGAATTTTTAATTGCACCTATCCTTGCTGAAATATGCGCTCATACAAAAGCTCAACTATATAGTGAGTATCCGATTAATGTTAATGAACAACTCAAAGGTACTTTTGATTATTACTTACATAAATCTAACTCCCTATTGGTGGTTGAAGCAAAACAATCAGATATCAGAAGAGGGTTTACACAGCTAGCAGTAGAATTAATCGCTCTTGATCAATTCCTAGATCATGAGAAAGCTATTTTATATGGAGCAGTTACCAATGGAGATGACTGGAAATTTGGTACTCTTCATAGAGAAGATAAGCGGGTTGCAGAAGATATTAAACTTTACCGTGTTCCTGAAGGTTTAGAAGATTTGGTACGAGTGCTTGTAGGCATCCTTTTATCTGAACTGAGTACTTCTTAATTCACTCAGCACGGGCTAAACCTTAGCTATTCGCTAACAGCCCTGAGTATGGTAAACTACCCATTGCTTTGAGTTGTGTGACAGACTTTTAACTAATCGCCGAATTAACACATTTCCTCTTAACCACTGACTAAAAAGTTACTTTTCTAAACGAACTGCATACCACTGTAAATATTGCCCAGGAGCAATATCTAATTCGCAGCTAGTGTCGAGTAAATATTGTGCTTGAGCTTCCACAGCATCAAATTTTTGCAAGTCAGGTGATAAATCTTGAATTGGGAGTTGTTGGAGAGTTGTTTTGAGCTTTTCTAATAACTCTGATGGTGTCAGAAATTGTTCTGGTTGATTTGTTTCTAGAACAACAAAGTGATCTTGCTGGTACATTAAGGGGTCTGGCATTTTAAAGTTTTAGTGAATCTAAATAGGGTTTGATTTTTTTTGTAAGAACTTCTGATTGTTTGCATAGCCAAAAAGGTGATGGTTTTATGTGCTGTCTGTGAAGTAATTATAGGATTTAGTTGTTCAAAATAATAAATTTAAGTCAAATGACATTAGTATTAGCTATCTTATGAGCGCACTTTGGCAATTGCTTTGCCCTGTCTCAATAGGTTTATAAACTAACTCCAAAACTAAATAATTAAGGTGTGCATTTGCAATTTTTTTGAAAATTGCAATTTAACTTGAACAATGGGGAAATATAAAAGCAATGCTTCCTCTCATAACCATAGTTGAACAAAAAGGTAACAATTGCGTTCGTGTTCCAATTATAGATTGTCTATGCAACTTAGTTATCTACCGCTTGCTTGGCTCACTAACATTCAGCAGTCTATTGTCAAAAAACAGTTGATTGTGAAGCCAGCTCCACCATTGCCGCAAATTCTGGCATTGATGAAAAGAGCGATCGCCCCCATGCGATTGAGTTGCACAGCCTTTTTCAAGATAGTCCCGCAAGTAGAAGGCAACTCATGTCAGGCATAAGCCAATTTACTGATTCTAAGCAACCACCACTGATTTTAGTGGTTGATGACGAGAAAAGCACCCGAGTCTTGTTGCGTAAAGCTATGGAACAAGAAGGTTATCGAGTGGTCGAGGTTAATGATGGTAAACAATGTTTAGATGCTTACGAGACTATCAAACCTGATATAGTTTTACTAGATGCTGTAATGCCTGTGATGGATGGCTTTACCTGCTGTAAGCACTTGCTCCAGATTGCCAGGAATAATAGAATATCAGCCGTTGCAACCTTTGATACTGACTCGATCCTTAACAATACTATCATCCCCATGTGGGATCGCACTCCCATATTGATAATCACATGCTTGGACGACGAAGAATCCGTAAACCTTGCTTTTGCAGTAGGGGCGACTGATTACGTCACTAAGCCAATTAACTTCGCTGTATTGCGCCATCGGTTACGCGGACTGCTAAAGGAAGCACAACTTTACAAACAATTAGAGGCAACAAACCAAGCTTTGCATCACCTTGCCAATGTAGATGGCTTAACTGATTTGGCAAATCGTCGCCGCTTTGACGATTATCTGCATACTCAGTGGATTAATCTCATACAAGACGAATCTCCCTTGTCAATGATTTTGTGTGATATCGACTTTTTTAAATTTTATAACGATAAATATGGCCACCCAGCTGGGGATATTTGTTTACAAAAGGTGGGTGCTCTCTTAGGACTTAAGGCACAAAAACATCATGATTTAGTAGCGCGTTATGGTGGCGAAGAATTTGCTGTAATTATGCCAGACACCCCTGCATCTGGCGCACTTCACGTTGCCGCAGCGATACAAGCGGGAATCAAAGATTTGCAAATTGCTCATGAAGGTTCTGCGGTGAGTCAGTATCTCACCCTCAGTATGGGCATTGCAACTGTTGTCCCCACTTGGGAATCCTCACCTTCAGATTTGATTGTGCTGGCAGATAAAGCACTCTACCAAGCAAAGGACGGGGGGCGCGATCGCTTTGTCTCAAGTTCTTAATTGTCATTTGTCATTTGTGAATGACCAATCCCTAAGAAGGATAAACTGGCAATGTGAAGTGAAACCATGCTCCGTTATTGGGCGCAGAGTCTACCCAAATTTGGCCATAATGTGCCAGGATGATGGATCGACATAAACAAAGACCAATGCCGTAACCTTCTGTACCTTCATCCCGTTGTAGGCGGAAGTGATTTTCAAAGATGCGATCGCGATTCTCTACAGGAATACCAGGCCCAGTATCACCAATACTAAACTGAACTTTTTGGGTAGTGCGGTGCAATCCACCAATGCTAATCTTACCACCTTTTGGGGTGTATTTTATGGCATTATCCAACAGATTCATTAGCACTTGGCGGATGCGTTCTGGGTCAGCATATACATCAGGTAAGTCATTGGGAATATCCGTTTCTATCTCTTGGGCTTTGGCGGTGTAGCGATCGCCCAATTCTTCTAGTACATCTAAGCACAGTTTACCTAGCTGTACTTTTTGTGGTACAATCGGGAATTCTGTATCTTTGCCACGACCTACCTCTAAAAGGTCGGCAATCATCCGATCAATGATCTTAGTTTGATTACGGGCTTGTTTTAATAAATGTGCCGTCAAGGGTGGTTTGAGGCGCTGGAATTTCCCTGTCTCTAAATTGTAGTTAGATTGGAGAGTCTCTATGGCGATCGCGGCAGCAGTTAGCGGATTACGGAGATCGTGTGCCAGCATCGCAATCACCCGGTCTTTAAAATGTAGCTGCTCTTGGAGATGATCTTTTTCCTGCTTCAACTGAAAAATTTCGTCTGAGAGTCGGATTAGTTCAGCAGAAACAGCAACTGAACGGATAGTGGATTTGGGTGATGTCACTCTAGCATTGTCGTCTATACGTTCTTGTAAGTCTGACTGTAATTTTAAGTAGGTTTCCACAGCAGCTTGCCAGCGAGGCCACCAGTTTTTCAATTGCGTTATGATATTACTCCCAGCTAAAATCTGTCGTGGTTCAGGATGGATTTTGATTAAAGCTGGCGTTGCGATCAATTTAAAGTGTTCTGCTAAGTAAGGTTGTTGTCCAATATCGATAATTTGAAGTTCAAAACTATACTCAGTCTGCAATTCTTTTAAATAAGCACGTATTCGCTGCACCTGTTGTCGGGACTTGGGGCGTCCATCGACAAACAGTAACAGCTGGAGTGGAGCCTCAGAATAAATAGGCTGATCCTGGGAAACTTGCATGTAATCGTGTTTCAGCACTCGTAACAACCCGGTGACGCTTTACAGAAAGTAAAATGGACTGGCGGTTATCGATGGTCGTTGTTTTTTCTTCTTAATATCTATTTTAGATTTTCATACTTCTATCAGATCGGCGTTTTTGACATCAGACATATCTTTTTGCTGCCTTTTGCCCCTTTTGGCTAACTTCATCTCCAAGAAACACCCTTGCCCTTGAATATAAGTCTTAATTGCCCTGAATCAAAATTTTCGTCAGAGCCAGCAGATGAAAGGTTTAATACTATGTCAAATCGGCTAGTGCAGCACCATGTCAATCCGAGTGATCGCTTTGAACAAGCGATCGCCCAATCAAACGCAAACCCTAATTGTATCTAATCTATCAGGAAGCTGTTAACTGTTCAGACCAAGTTTGTAGAGGGTTTCTCAACCGCCAGTGCATCCGATGAAGTGTCTTTTTTGTCTCTACCCAATCCTACTAATGATTGGGAAACAGCCATAGCTAACAGATACTAGGGAAACTGCTGCAATACTTGATTGCTTTGCATATAACCCCAGTCGCCAAGAATAACGAACTTACGCTAAGTTGCTGGAATTGCTTAAAACTGGCATTTTCCAGCTATTGCCTTACTAAGCTTACCATCGTTAGATGAATAATTTCCAGAATCGATTGTAAGCCAACGTTAGCGATGCCCTCCTTGGGTGAGGCTAAGGGGGGCTTTAGTCCTAGTCTATCACTTCAGTTGGTTGGCGATCGCCTGACTAATAGTGCATGTGCAAGGAGATTAAAGCTTTTGGTAACTAAACTGTTCTTTGGCGAGTTTTCAATCACTTATCCGCTCTGGTAATTGAATATTTAGAGAACTATCTGAAAAATTGATTCACGATCTAGTAGTCTGCCAGATTAATTTTGCTCAGTTCCTAGTGGGTGGCTTTAACCCTGATCTCAGAACTAAAGACAGCACCAAGATCACAAAACTCTTATCTAGCAAGCATTCCAGATTTGTTTATATTTTTTTCCGAAAATGTTAGTTTGCCAGAATTTTAGGGAATTCTATAAATAAGCATGGGAACAAAACCTAATGGCTGTAAAACAAAGACAACACGGTAGCTTTTTGCTACCGTTTACTAATTTTTTGAGATATCATCATCTTCACCAATAGGAAGAACAGCAGAGAAGTAGGGGATTGGAGGAGAGCAATGCCCAATCCCCTATTCGGATTCCCATTTAATGAACAGTCTGCGCTAGGGTAGGAATTGAAACTCAATTTGTGATTTCCTGTGCTTCCCTGTAAACGTCCAGCTGTATTTCTAATTTGGGCTGTTCTACTCACCTCGTTAACAGCCTGTGCTAACAGTCCAGTCGCCAAAAACCTTGAGCAATCTTTGGCGGCAGATCCTAAGCTGCAAAACAATCCAGCTGTCTTTGGAGAATCTCAGGTTAACCAACCGCAAGCACAGCCAAACGAATCAACAATTAAGTTACCAGCTGATTTTCCCAAAGATATCCCACTATATTCCAATGCCAAACTCCAGGAAGTTACACCTGCTAGCGGCTCAGAAAACAGAATCTCAACTCGTTGGTTGAGTTCTGATCCCAGCAACTTTATTGCTAGCTTTTATCGCAGCCAGTTTCAAACAAATAACTGGCAGATTTTGCAACAGCCAACAGATGATGCGGGAGGTGCATTTGAGGCACGTCGTAACGATTTGCTGTTGAAGGTTTCTATTCAGCCCAAATCAGTTACTAATGCCACACCGAATCAACCCCAAACAGCCACTGAATTATTGATTGAGTACCTACCGAATAGTACTGTAACGGCACAACCTACCCCAAATACAAATCCTAGCGAAACTAATAACGCCGTTCCTCAACCAAGTAATCCACAGTTCATTGGCCCGGTACCACCTGCAAATTTGGCAGCACAGCCACCAAGCACGGCTAATAATCAAACAACTCCTACAGCCACAGCCGAATCTCAGGCATTCAATGATCTGAATAAAGCACCGCAAGAATGGCGGCAACATATCCAAGACTTGGCTGCATTAGGTGTTTTGTCTCTAGAACCAAAGGCAACTAAGAGTAACTCTACTACCACAACTAACCAGTTTGAACCCAGTAAAATCGTTACACATCGGGAATATGCCCGTTGGCTAATTGCTGCTAATAATGCTATCTATGCCAGCAATCCCGCTAAACAAATTCGCTTGGCATCAGAAAGTACTCAACCAATTTTTAGTGATGTGTCGGCAAAAGACCCTGATTTTCCAGCAATTCAGGGATTAGCCGAAGCTGGGTTAATTCCCAGTCCATTGTCTGGAGATTCTACAGTAGTTTTGTTTCGTCCTGATGCACCCCTAACGCGGGAACAGTTGCTGCTGTGGAAATTACCCTTAGATACTCGCCAAGCTTTACCCTCTGCTAACTTAGATGCTGTCAAACAAACCTGGGGTTTCCAAGACGCAGCCCGAATTGACCCCAAGGCTTTAAGAGCAATCTTGGCTGATTACCAGAATAGCGAACAATCGAATATTCGCCGGGTATTTGGTTATACGACTCTGTTTCAACCTAAAAAACCAGTAACTCGTGCTGAGGCTGCTACAATTTTGTGGTACTTCGGCACTCAGGGTGAGGGTGTATCGGCTGCTGAGGCTTTGAAATTAAAGCGAAGTTAAAATAATTCGTAATTCGTAACGGTGATAAAGACAAGAGTCACAAAACTTGCCGCGACTTGACTGAGCGATCGCTGAACGTTTTGTTATATGATGTCCGCTTGATTACTTATTAAACCCCAAGAACCCCACCCTGCCAAAGTTGTGCTTTGTCTCCCTGCCCCTAATCCCCAGAGGGGACCCCGAGTTCCCCGCAGGCTCTTAGGGGTTGGGGGAGGGCTGCAATTATGCGGACATGATATTAGTTGCTGTTGACTTAAACCGCCAGAATTAGTTTAAGCAATGTCTACGATGGTTTACCCGATTCTGTTGCGGTTAGTCCATCGAGAGCATAAAAGTGGGCAATTACCACCCCTTATGATGTAAATTTTGCTATTTCTTTGTAATATACCGATTTGTTATCAAGAAAATGTAAATCTAAGTATTTACAGCGTTTTTATCCGTGTTTGATGAATTTTTGAGGGATAGTTAAGTAAAACAACGTAAATTAACTCAATAGGAGTACTTAGTTTTGAAGTAACTGACTATCCGCCTTTGATTACTTTTAAACAGAGTAAGTACAGCTTGCGTAAAATCGTCCCGAATTGAGGGTTGAAATTTAAACGCATAAGCGCTTCGCCTTGCCGCAAGCTAGGAGCGCAGAAGCACGCAGAGAATTCGCTACGAATTAATGAAATATTGTACTAAGGAATACCACAGGTAAAACGAATATGAAAAAACAAGCGATCGCAGCCGGATTTGTTCTATTTTCTTTCATGTTACCGACCAAAGCCTCGGCTGCGAGTTTTGATCAGCTTTATGTATTTGGCGATAGTCTTTCCGATACAGGCAATATATATAATGCTACGGGTAAAACATACCCTCAAAGCCCACCTTACTTTGATGGACGTTTTTCCGATGGCCCAATCTGGGTGGATTATCTCGGAGATCAGCTAGGGTTAAAGCCTACTTTATTCACTACTATTCTTCCCACACAAATTCCTACCCAAGGGATAAACTTCGCTTTCGGTGGTGCTAGCTCTGGTTTAGATAATGCTGTCGTTCCCAATCAAAATTTACCAGGAGTACTCAAACAAGTCCTTGGCTTTGCTGGAACTCTGAAAGCAAATAATCAAACTGCTGATCCAGATGCACTTTATACATTGTGGGGAGGTGCGAATGATTTCTTTTTTCTTAACCCTGAAGACTCGGCCACGCCAATCAGTAATATATCTCTGGCGTTGAATACTCTGGTAGGAGTCGGCGCGAAAAATATTTTGGTGTTTAACTTGCCAGATTTGGGACAGATACCAGCAGCGAAAATCAACGATCGCAACCCTACAACCCTTAGCAAATCTACTAATGAGTTTAACTTGGGTTTAGCAAAAACTGTGAGCGATTTGAATCAAAATCCGAATCTTAACATCATCTCGATTGATACTTATTCTTTATTTAATCAGGCAAGTGCATTGGGTTTTACGAATGTAACCGAGTCTTGTTTATCTAGACCAGATATATGTAACCCAGGTAACAACAAGTTTCTCAGCTGGGACGGTTTCCACCCAACGACCTCTGCTCATAAGGTGATAGCAGATGTTGCACTGGCGGCGATTGAGGCTAAGTCTGTCCCTGAACCTTCGATCAACTTGGGGATTTTAGCCCTTGGTGCTTTTGGTGCGATAGGAGCGCTGAAGCGTCAACAAAAAAGGTCAGCAAGTTGGGTTGTTGATGGAAAATTGTCTCATACAATAGTTGAAAACTAAACTAAGGAACGCGGATTTAATAAAATACAAAACCTCACCCCCAACCCCTCTCCGTGAGTTCGGAGAGGGGAGACTTTGGCGAATGTCAAAGGCGGGGTGAGGTTAAAAACCATATTTGGACGTTATTTAATTCACATTCCTAACTAGGGTTTGCTGAAAAAGAAAGAAAAGCTGACATACTGCGATTATCAGACCAAAGAAGTATATTCAGGTGCAAGACAAGAAAGTAAAATAGCTCACAATCCTTGCATTTAAGTGACTAACACTCAGGAGTATGTCATTAGTAACCATGTACCGAAAAAAGGGTCAGGCGGCAATCTCACCAGAAAACTTTGAACTTGCGTTTTCTCTGAAGTTATGATCAGATAATCGTTGGGTAGTTCTAGCTTCTTTAATACCCTGGACAGAATTTGAAGAGGAATATTCTTCTGGATTCTCTACAGAAATGGGAGCGCCCGCAAAGACATTAAGTAGATAAAAAACCAAGAACAATGTTAGTAAAGAAAAAAAGAAACAAGATTTGGAATCCTCTCGGATTCGTAATTGTATTGAGGGAAAATTTGGGCAAGGTAAAAGAAGATTTAGCCTGGGTAGAGTCATGGCTAAACTATCTCATACTTCTCAAACTGCAATTGCTATTACTTTTTTAGTGATGAATCTTTCTACTCACCTGTCACGGCTTTTTTGTGCTTTTATTATGTCTATTTTTCAAAAATAGAACTTTTTTGTAGTCTTGTATAATTAAAAATTATCATCTTCGGAGTTGTAGACAATAAACGCTTATATTTGACTTTGTTTGAATAACTAGTCAACCCTCCTCTTACTTTTTTACTACTTTTTCAGCAAACCCTAATTACAACAAAGGTTTCTGATTTTTATCTCGCCGTAAAATAGCTCGGCTTTAACGATTGAACAAACGACAATATCTTTAGTTGCAGTGGATTCTAGTTTCTGCTTTAAGGTTGTGTTTTTACCACGCATATAAATAATGCAAGTGTTAGTATCTAGCAGGAATTTCATAGAATCGGTTCGCGTTCTGGTTGTTGTCCTTGGGGATGGCGAAAAAATAGACCTCTTGCAAAAGTCCCAAACACCCCAGCCTTAATCCCCTCTCGAAGAGCGGGGAACTCGGGGTCCCCTCTGGGGATTAGGGGCAGGGAGACAAAGCGTAGCTTTGGCGGGGTGGGGTTCTTATTTCTGATTTATGCAAGAAGTCTAATGTTTCGTCTTGGATACATCCATAGAATTGAGTCAGGGGATATTCTGGGGTTTCGGTTTGGGTTTCTGGTTGTAGAGAATCGATGAGAGTTTTGAGCAATGACCAGCCATTTCGGCTCAAGTCGAGTTCTGTGGTGAGTTTAGCCAGGGGAAATTGACGGAAAAACTCTGAGAGTTTACTTGGTTGGTCTGGGTGTGGTCAGGCTTTGGGCTAGAAGTTGAATAATATACAGTTTATCGTTGGGGAGAAAGTTGAAGGAGTTGCCGTTCGATTTCTTGGATAGCCATGATGCGGTTAAGTGAGGATACATTTATTTTACTTCCAGCTTCAGGGGTTGATTGAAAGCTAAACTCTAACAAAATTGCCTCATTCAATGTAATATCCGTCACATATAGTTGTCAGAATGCAGTTAACAGTGTCATAAAGACAAGGTGAAGGTTAACCTGTAGGGTATAACTTTCCTTAGAGTTGTCTGCACCCATAGCTTCAATGGATCGATCACACTCATGACTGAACTGACGCTACGCGTACAAGAGGGAGATACCGAGAGAACGATCGCAGTTGACCAAAATGTATTTACAATTGGCCGTTTGCCGGAATGTAACTTGTACCTACCTTTTACTGGAGTATCCCGCAACCATGCTCGCCTAGTGAAAACGGCTGAAGGTGTGTGGACTATTGAGGATATGGGCAGCAAAAACGGCACCCAAGTGAATAAATATCTTGTTAAGTGTCCCCAAGAGTTACATCATGGCGATGTACTTTGGCTGGGCAATGTTAGCCTGGTAGTGTTGCTCACAAGCCCTGTTCCACAATCGACACCTGAGTATCTTGGAACTTCGGACATTAATGAGCAAAGAACAATCCTTCACAATGTCGAACAATTACAACAGCAATGGATCGCAGCTGATAGTAAAGATGGCGACATCAATAATAATAAGGACAAAACCATTGCCCGTCTCAAAGACTTAGTAGACATAGCCAAAAATCTCTGTGCAGCGGCATCTATAGAAGAGATTTTTTCTCAGGTGCAGCAAGTCGTTTTTCGTTACCTTGATAGTATCGAACGTTTGGCATTATTAATTGATGTCAATGGTTCCGGACAGTTAGAGTTAGTGAATGCTGCCACTAGAAACGTTTCTCAACAGAAACATCTCCCCTCTGATGGGAGTTGGATTAGTCGTAGTATCTGTCAAAAGGTATTTGACGAAAAAGTTGTGATTCAAACTGCTGATACTCATCAGGATGAACGGTTTGCTAGTGAACAGAGTATTTTGGTAAAAGGCATTCGTAGCGCGATGGCGGTGCCTTTATGGGATGAAAATAAAGTTGTGGGCGTACTGTATGCCGATGCCAATCTTTCTTCTTACCATTGGGCAAATGAAGGCGAAGAAGAACTCAGCTTTTTTTCAGCTTTAGCAAACCTTGTGGCTTCTAGTGTGCAGCGTTGGCTACTGGTAGAGAAACTCAAAACTGAAGAGATGATTCGTCACCGACTAGAACGTTATCATTCTCCAGCAGTTGTACAGCAGTTGATATCTGTAGGCGGATTACCGGGTGGTCGTTTAGCGCCAGCCGAGAGCGAAATCAGTATTTTGTTTGCAGATTTGGTTGGCTTTACGGCAATTTCTGAACGGTTAACACCAACTGCGATCGCTCAACTATTAAATAATTTATTTGAAGAAATGCTAAAAGAAGTGTTTGGTTACGGTGGCACTTTAGATAAGTATATTGGCGATTGTATTATGGCATTTTTTGGCGCTCCAGAACCGCAAGCAGATCACGCCGATCGCGCTGTTAGTGCTGCCAAGGGAATGCTCTATCGTCTCGAACATCTTAATGCCAATGATTTTTGGCAAGAACCCCTACAATTGCGTATTGCAATTAATAGCGGTAAGGCTGTTGTGGGAGATGTCGGTAGTTCCCAAAGGGTAGATTATACGGCATTAGGCGCGACGATTAATCTTGCTGCTCGCATGGAAGCAGTTTGTCCCCCTGGTGAATGCGTGATTAGTGAAGTCACCCATAAAATGCTTTCACACCCCTCGGACTTCGAGGAAATGGGAGATTATCGTTTTAAAGGTATTGAGCGATTAGTTAAGGTTTATAAGACACAATTGCACCAAATGCCAACAATTATTAGTCCATTCATTAGTCTTTAGACATGGGGCATGGGGCATTGGGCAAAACAGTTCCGAGTTCTGAGTTGCCAGTAAAGAAGTGAGATTCCTCACTCAGCACGGGCTAAACCATAGCTATCCGCTAACAGCACTCAAAACTCAGCACTGATCAGGGGCATTGGGTATTGGAAAAACAACTAACAAATGACAAATTTATCAAGATAAATACATAGTTAAGTTGTATCTTTTGTTTCAAAAATAATTGAGAAATTGTCATATTAAACAACTAATTCTTCGTTAAAAGACTAAAATTTGGGTAGTAGCTTCCCCAATTTATATGTATAACATTAGGAAGCTTACATGAAGCTATTTTTTAAGAGGAGGTCAGGTAATGGCGATCGCCACCATTAATCCCGCCACTGGGGAAACTTTTAAAACCTTTGAGGCGCTCAATGATGCAGAAATTACCGCTAAACTCGATTTGGCTAATCAGACTTTTGAACAGTACCGTCAGACTAGTTTTTTGACGCGATCGCACTGGCTGCAAAAGGCTGCTGATATTTTAGAGCAAGACAAAGCAGAATTTGCTAAGTTGATGACTTTGGAAATGGGTAAGCCTTTCAAAGCTGCGATCGCTGAAGTCGAAAAATGCGCCGTCGTTTGTCGCTATTATGCCGAACACGCCCCTAGTTTTTTGGCTGATGTTTCTGTAAAAACCGATGCTAGCAATAGTTTTATTCGCTACCAACCAATGGGCGCAATTCTCGCGGTGATGCCGTGGAATTTCCCCTTCTGGCAAGTGTTCCGCTTTGCTGCACCAGCACTAATGGCGGGAAATGTCGGCTTACTCAAACACGCTTCCAACGTGCCGCAGTGCGCTTTAGCAATTGAAGATATTATCCGACGCGCAGGTTTTCCTAAAGGTGCGTTTCAAACTCTATTAATAGGCGCTGCTAAAGTTGCCGATTTAATGGCTGATGATCGGGTAAAAGCTGCCACATTGACAGGAAGCGAACCAGCAGGCGCATCCCTCGCCGCCGCCGCCGGTAAACAAATTAAAAAAACCGTTTTGGAATTGGGAGGAAGTGATCCATTTATTGTGTTAGCAAGTGCTGATTTAGAGACAGCAGTTGTCACAGCTACTACAGCGCGGATGTTGAATAACGGGCAATCATGTATTGCAGCCAAACGTTTTATTATCGCAGAAGCGATCGCAGACAAATTTGAAAAATTGCTTTTAGAAAAATTTGAGGCGCTGAAAGTAGGCGATCCCATGCAACCAGATACCGATTTAGGCCCACTGGCGACTCCTGGTATTCTCCAGGATTTAGATCAACAAGTGCAAAATGCCATCAGCAGTGGTGGTAAAGTCCTCACCGGTGGACATCCTTTATCAGATCGTCCAGGGAACTTTTATCCGCCAACGATTATCATAGATATTCCGCCTGAGGCACCAATTGCAAAAGAAGAATTTTTTGGCCCGGTAGCCTTGTTATTCCGTGTTTCGGATATCGATGCTGCCATTAAACTTGCTAATGACAGTCCCTTTGGCTTAGGTGCAAGTGCTTGGACAACCAATGACCAAGAGAGCGATCGCTTGGTTGAGGAAATCGAAGCAGGTGCCGTGTTTATCAACAGTATGGTCAAATCTGATCCCCACTTGCCCTTTGGTGGCATCAAGCGTTCTGGATATGGCAGAGAATTGAGTATCCAAGGTATACATGAGTTTGTCAATGTTAAAACTGTGTGGGTTAAATGATTAGTCATTAGTCATTAGTCATTGGTCATTAGTCAAAGGACAAAGGACAAATGACTAATGACAAAGAACAAATGACTAAAGTCTTATTCGTTGCTAGTTAGGAAATAAAATGAATACAGCAGAATTATTGGTGCAGTGCCTAGAAAATGAAGGAGTACAATATATTTTTGGACTTCCCGGCGAAGAAAACCTGCACGTTTTGGAAGCACTAAAACATTCTTCGATTAAATTTATTACGACTCGTCATGAACAGGGTGCAGCATTCATGGCCGATGTCTACGGACGCCTAACAGGAAAAGCTGGAGTATGTCTTTCTACTCTTGGTCCTGGGGCAACCAACTTGATGACTGGGGTAGCAGATGCTAACCTCGATGGTGCGCCCTTAGTGGCGATTACCGGTCAAGTGGGAACAGATAGGATGCATATTGAATCCCATCAATATTTAGATTTGGTGGCAATGTTTGCACCTGTTACCAAGTGGAATAAACAGATTGTGCGACCGAGTATTACACCAGAAGTAGTGCGGAAAGCATTTAAACGATCGCAATCTGAAAAACCTGGTGCAGTTCACATCGATTTGCCAGAAAATATTGCTGCCATGCCCGTCGAAGGCAAACCTTTGCGTAAGGATAATAGTGAAAAAAGCTATGCATCTTTTGCTAGCATTCGGGCAGCAGCAGCCGCAATTTGCCAAGCAGTTAACCCATTAATCTTAGTAGGAAATGGGGCAATTCGCGCTAATGCAAGTGATGCAGTCACGCAATTTGCCACATTACTGAATATACCTGTTGCCAATACCTTCATGGGTAAAGGCGTAATTCCCTACACACACCAACTAGCTTTGTGGTCAGTGGGATTACAGCAAAGAGATTTTATTACCTGTGGCTTTGATAACACAGATTTAGTAATTGCGATCGGCTATGATTTGATTGAGTTTTCCCCGAAAAAATGGAATCGTAATGGTGAAATTCCGATTGTGCATATTGGGGTAAGTCCAGCAGAGATTGATAGTAGTTATATTCCCAACGCCGAAGTCGTGGGAGATATTTCAGATTCCCTTTATGAAATTTTAAAATTAGCAGACAGACAAGGTAAACCCGATCCCTTTGCCATCAGCTTAAGATCAGAGATTCGCGCTGATTACGAACAGTATGCCCATGATGACGGATTTCCCATCAAGCCGCAAAAGTTAATTTATGACTTACGGCAAGTGATGGGCCCAGATGATATTGTCATCTCTGATGTTGGCGCACATAAAATGTGGATGGCCCGTCATTATCATTGCCATAGCCCCAATACATGCATAATTTCCAACGGGTTCGCGGCCATGGGTATTGCCATTCCTGGTGCTTTAGCAGCAAAACTCGTTCATCCTAAACGCAAAGTCGTTGCTGTAACAGGCGATGGTGGCTTTATGATGAATTCTCAGGAATTAGAAACAGCCTTGCGTGTCGGTACTCCCTTTGTCACCATAATTTTTAATGATGGTGGCTATGGCTTAATTGAGTGGAAGCAAGAAAATCATTTTGGCAAAGGAAACTCAGCTTTTGTGCATTTTAGCAATCCTGATTTTGTCAAATTCGCTGAAAGCATGGGTTTAAAAGGCTACCGAGTTGAATCAGCTTTAGATTTGATTCCCACCCTCAAAGAAGCCCTCGCTCAAGATGTACCAGCCGTAATAGATTGTCCCGTAGATTATCGAGAGAATCACCGCTTTAGCCAAAAAGCTGATGAGTTAAGTTGTGCGATGTAAAAAGTTAGGAGTTAGGAGTTAAGAGTTAGGAGTTATTTATTCCTAACTCCTTATTAATTTCTACTTCTTTAGTGTTTTGGTAGGGTGCGTTATGTCAAAGGCTAACGCACCGCTTCACTTCATTTCATTTTGAGTTACATCTACTGCACCATAACTTTGATCTAACTTAACGGGACTTAAACATTTTTGAGGGATAAACAAGCCTCAAACCCATACAGGGTTAGGGAAATACACCAAATGCTCAAAAATGGCTCAAACCCAGATATATCAATAAACCAAGCAAAACGATGTCAAAGTCTCTCTGTATATAGATTTGAGGCTTTTTTCTGGGTGTTTTTTGTCTAAGTCCCATTAGACACTTCTTGCTTCTAGCCTTGCCTGAAGGGGGATAGAAACAATAAATTCAGCCCCTTGTCCTAAAATGGATACACATTCCAACTGTCCTCGATGCTTTTTAGTTACAATCTGGTAACTAATAGATAGCCCTAAACCAGTGCCTTTACCAACAGCTTTGGTAGTAAAAAAGGGTGTGAAGAGTTGCGATCGCACATTTTCACCGATACCAGAACCGTTGTCAGCAATGCGAATGACGGCGACATCGCCTTCAACAGTAGTCCGAATTGTAATGATGCCTGGCTGACGTGCGATATCGGCATAAGTCCGATGTTTGTTAAATTCGTCTAAAGAGTCGATCGCATTTGCGAGCAGATTCATAAATACCTGATTCAGTTGTCCAGGGTAGCACTCTACAGGTGGCAGGTTGCCGTACTCCTGTATTACCTGAATTCCGGGAGAGTCTGGCTGGGGTTTGAGCCGATTTTGCAAAATCATTAGGGTACTATCAATGCCATCATGGATATCAACGGCTTTGACTTCAGCTTCGTCTAAGCGGGAAAAGTTTCGTAAAGATAATACAATCTGGCGAATACGATCAGTTCCCACTTTCATTGAAGCCAAGAGTTTAGGTAAGTCTTCCATCAAAAAATCTAAGTCAACTGCATCTATTTCATTCTGAATTTTAGGTGGTAAATTGTGGTTTTGCTGCTGATAAAGTTGTACTACATTCATCAAGTCTTTGATATAATTATTTACATAAGTCAGGTTGCCGTAGATAAAGCTGACTGGGTTATTAATTTCATGAGCAACGCCTGCCACCAACTGCCCGAGGCTAGACATTTTTTCGCTTTGCACCATCTGGGACTGGGTGAGCTTCAATTCATCAAGTGTGTGCTCTAGCTGCTTTGCTTTCTCACGCGCTTGTGTTTCCGAAATTTCCAACTCTTGGGAGTATATGTGTAAATTTGTGTAGAGGCGAGCATTTTCTATAGAGATGGAAACTTGCGAAGTCAATAAGTTCAGTACCTCTAGTCGCTCTGCGGTAAAGGCTCCGGTGGTGAGGTTATTTTCCAGGTAAAGAACTCCAGTTAGCTTACCCTGATGAGCAAAAGGCGAACACAAAACTGATTTAGGTTGATTGGCAATAATATAGTTGTCACTCACAAAACGCTCTGTGTGACTAGCATCGTCTAAAACCAAATTTTCTTTTGTTCTTTCAACATAGTTAATCAGTAAAACTGGCAATTTATGCTTTACTTGCACCAGACTGGACGATCGCACTGTCACTTGATCTCGATCAATGTTTCCTTCGGCTTCAATCACCCACTGGTTCTCCCGTTTTACAAGTAGATAACCCATTTGGGCCCCAGCATTCTCGATCGCGATCGTCATCATTTTCTCCAGCAGCCGATTTAGCTCCATCTCGCTTGAGAGTGCTTGGGATGCTTTAATCGCTGTGCTGATATCTAGAGTTTGGGTTTTAGCTTCAGAAATGTCCTGAATCTGCTTTGTAGCCGTACGCCGCTCGACTGTATCTCTAAAAATTTGGGAATATTGTTCGTCCAGTTGCCGAACTTTACCCGTAGCTTGCCACTTTAAATAGCCATAGCGGGCTTCTTTTAAATAAATTTTGGCAAAGTTTTTCCTATCCTTAGCTAAGTAAAATCGAAATGCCAGTTCGTTTGCCAAGGCTTCATTTTGTAAATAACCGTTTTCGGCAGCAGAAGCGATCGCTAGATCATACAGTTCCATTGCCTGATAATCTTCTTTACAAATCCGAGCAATTTCAGCTTGAATCAGCAGGAACTTGTGTTGATAATTGGTTGGGCAGTGTATTGCCCATTGCTGGAATTTTTCTAAGTTGGCATTTAGTTTATCTAGATAAATCACTTGAGTTTCTGTATCTACCTCCGCATAAGCCCCTGATAAGGCAATACTTTGGTGAAAATAGAAAACAGGATTAATAAAAATCCCTCGCGCTCCCCCAACAAATTTTTCGGCATTCTCTCCATACTCAACAGCTTTGATAAATTCTCCAAACCAATTACAGAGCGCAAGTTTATAGATGTAAACTACAAATGCACTCAACATATCCGAAGATGCCAACGCAAACTCTAACACTTGCTGTTCATCTGCCCAAGTTCCAACAAGCTCGTCAATCTTGTCTGTTGGCTTAGTCAGGTTAGCGATCGCTTCCATAGCCAGCAGATGGTAGTTCAACATATTTTTGTCAATCTTGCGGAGGGTAGGAATAAAATCTTCGGCGACTTCTGCGGTTTTTTCCAAAGATTCATTTCCAAATAAGCATTGCCATAAAAAATTAACTGAACAATAACCAGACCATTGATAAGATCCTGTTTCTAAACCACTATTAAATCCCTTCAACAAATAAGGTTTCCCCTCGCTAATATGGTCTTTGTAATGACAGATTAAACCTCCCCACATATTCAAAATATTCGCTTCTAATTCCTTCGTTCTTAAAATTTCATGCAAACGCAGAGATAGCTCACCAAACTCATAGCCTAAATCTACTTCACCATATTGAAATACTAAGTTGAAGGAATAGAGCATGTAACCAAATACCGAAATCGGTGAGTTGCCATACTGCACTGAAAGTTGAGTTATATTCATCGATGTGATATGCAACGCTTTAGATCCTAAAAAGTAGGCAATGGGCCAGACTTCTTTTAAGATGCGTTGAGCCATTAACTTCTCTTCGTCTTGCATTTGTGGTAGTTCTGCAAGACTAAAAGTTGAGCGATCGCCAATAATTTTTTTTGTTTGATTAAGTTTTTCCAACAGATATGCATCATCAGGATAAGCTGTAAACTTCAAGCCTAAAAGTTCCAAAGTGTTTAACCCAATTTCATAGGCTGAGTTTAAGTCATTCTCCATGCGATAGCACATAATCCGATATTCATTTACGCGACACATATCAAGAGTAGTTTTAACGTTGGTGAAAGTCTGCTCCAAAATCAGCAAAGCTTGCTCATATTCACCATTTAAAAATTCTGCTTCTCCAGATTGTAAATATAAAGTTAACGTCAGTAAATATTTATCTTGCCAGCTATTTTCAGGTAGATAACTCATCCCTATTTTCAGCAATTTTAGTGCAGTTACAAATGCCGAAGATGATTTTGCTCGCTGACCTGCTCTCAGATTTAATTCTGCCAGTTCGTATCTTTCTGCTTGCTCAAAAATCAATGACTCTCCAGCATTGAGATGGTTAACTATCTCAAAAAGATGCTCTTCCAACTGGGCTTTTTCAGTATTATGTAATAGTAATTTTCCTATCTTCAGGTGTACTTGTTGTTGCTGACCGATTGGAATTAAAGAATAGGCAGCTTGCTGAACGCGATCATGCAAGAACTTATAGTCAACTTTTACCACAGTATCGCAGTATATTGCCAATTCAGACGGGTTCAACAACTGAGGAATTTTGTAAGTATCACTTAAAGGTAGAATTAATCCCGCGTGCAAAGCTGACCATAAATCAATTGCTGTTGCTGATGCAGATTTTTCGTTGACTACAGCGAGAATTTCTAAATTAAACCGGTTTCCAACACAAGCAGCTAATTGTAAAACTTGCTGAGTTGGTGATGACAATCTCTGAATTTTATTCACCATTAAATCGACTACATTATCGGTAATGGCTTGTTCCTGAATTTGGTTGAGATCCCACTGCCAGAAACCGGAACGATAATCAAATGTCAAGAGATTATCTTGATGTAGTACTTTTAGTAACTGAGTCAAGAAAAAAGGATTACCTTGGGTTTTTTGAAATAGCAAATCGGCTAAAGGTTCTGCCTGAGATGATTCGCAATTGAACGTGTCACTAAGTAGTTGAGTAATATGAGGTGCTGCTAATGGCTTCAAGAGCAACTCTTCAACGGTTGCCCCAGATGCTCGAATTGCCTCTAGCATTAGCATCAGCGGATGGGTGGGACTAACTTCGTTATCTCGATAAGCCCCAATCAGCAATAGATACTGACTTTCTGGGTCAGTCATCAAGTTCTCGACCAGCTTCACAGAGGCAGCATCTGCCCATTGGAGGTCATCTAAAAACAGTACTAAGGGATGGAGAGCAGCAGTAAAGGCATGAATAAATTGCTTAAACACCCGATTAAAACGGTTTTGAGACTCAGCAACCCCCAGCTGCGGTACAGGTGCTTGCTGTCCGATAATCAATTCTACTTCCGGGATGACATCAATAATAACTTGACCATTAACTCCCAATGCTTGTAGTAATTTATTTTTCCAAACCTCAACTCTGGCTTGGCTTTCAGTTAACAGTTGTCGCATCAATTCTCGAAATGCTTGAATCAAAGAAGCATAAGGAATATCTCGCTTAAGTTGGTCAAATTTGCCACCGATGAAGTAACCTTGTTGCCGCACAATCGGTTTGTGAACTTCGTTAACTAGTGAGGATTTGCCAATACCAGAGTATCCTCCTACCATCACAACTTCGCTTGAACCAAGGCTAACTTTTTCAAAGGCAGCCATTAAAGCCGCCACTTCTACTTCCCGACCGTAAAGTTTTTGAGCTATTTGGAATTGATGTGAAAAATCCTGCTGACCTAAGCTAAAAAGGTCAATGCTTCCTTTTGTTTGTAGTTGTATTGCTGCTTGCTCTAGATCAGCCTTTAAGCCGTAAGCACTCTGGTAACGCTCTTCAGCAGTTTTGCTCAGGAGCTTCATGGCGATCGCAGAGATTCCCAATGGTACATTAGGATTAATCTCGTGAGGAGCTATAGGAATTTTTGCAATGTGACAATGCACTAACTCCATTGAGTCTTGAGCATTGTGGAAGGGAAGCTGACCCGTTAGCATTTCGTAGAAACTGACACCTAATGAGTAAAAATCTGTACGATAATCTAAGGTTCGGTTGATACGTCCGGTTTGCTCTGGCGACATATAAGCCAGTGTTCCTTCTAGAAGGTTGAGGCTACTAATTTCTGGGCTTTCTTTTGATAACAGCGAAGCAATGCTGAAATCAATCAGTTTTATTTTTTCGGTATTAGGGTTATAAAGAATATTTTCGGGCTTAAGATCCTTATGGATAATGTGGTGGGTATGTAACTCTCCCAAAGTTTCAGTAATTTGATCGGCAATGTTAATAAATTTTGTAAGTTCAACTCCTGTAGTAGATATCTGATGTTTTAAGGTTTCTCCACCAAAGTCTTCTAAAACCAGTGCTAGACCATTATTGTAGCCGTTGTCATAACTGATTAATTCATGGGCCTTAATTACACCTGCAATATTCAAGTTTTGGATAATTTCGTATTCGTGCTTGAGTTGAGCAATCTCTTTGATAGTCGGATACTCTGCTTTGAGCAGTTTGATAACAACTGAGTGTCCGTTAGCCTTGGAGTATGCTCGATAAATTACTGTGGCAGCAGCTTCATAAATTAAACTTGTAATACTATAGTCAGGGATGTGAGCAATTAATTTGAACATTAATACTTGTCTGAATGTTGTTTTCTAATAGATTTTGGTCGTTACTATGATAGTTCCCAGAATTCAAGTCAAGTTAACTCTTCAAATGGTAATTAAGTAAAGATTAGCGAGGCTGAACTTTACACCACGCAATAACTATAAACTTTTTCATACAGTATAGGCATCTAGTTTTTCTACGTAATTTTCTACGTAATAGTCTAAGTCTAGTTGTGCTAAATAACTGGCGAATTCACTTACTTGCGTCAGTCCAAGAAGTAAATCGAGCATACAACACTACATTAACGTCGCCTTTAAAGTTAACCCAGACCTGCCACCGCCCCAGTATGCATTCCAGTAAGGCTCACCATCAGCAACACCAACAGCCGAGCCTATTGTGGAGACTAGCTCAGTATATGAAAAAATCTCTGGACTTTCTTTCTTCTACTTTCAAATTCGATCGGAATTGCTAAAGCATTGGCCAAAGCTTCTAAACTAACTTTTTTAATCGATTGCAGCACAATAATCAAAATTTGCAGCAAGAGATATTCGGCAGTACTTAGTTGACTTTAGAGATGTGTTTGGTAGAATTTAGGTAATATTATCAATCTTATTGGTCTTCTTGACAAAACTAGACCGATCTTTTTCTACCATAAATTGTTGCATTCTTTATCTCATAAGCTTTTTAGCCTAAAAAATGGATAAAGTCGAGCTTAGTAGCCCTAGATAAAAAACTTCAGTAGTCAGTATTTTTAACAAATGAAAAATCGTTTGAAACTTACCTTTGACGGTGGAAAAACAGCATTAGCTATTCGAGTTGCTCAACAAGCCGAATTACCAAATGCTCTTGAGGAAATAGGGCTTGGCGGTTCGCGTTCTGTATAAGGAATTAAAATTCTGAATTTTGAGTTTTAGATGAAAAATATAATTAAAATAATTATTCTAATCCTCTTTGGATGTCAATTATATACATAATATCTGAAAAATTTATATTAAAAGGTAGATGCACCGATCCTAAATCGAAAAAATGCTGATTAAATATTTGACAAACTCTTGGATTTCTTTATTGGGAAAGGTATTAATTCCCAACACCATTTCAATTATATAGAGCGCAGCAAGCAACAAAGTTATTAATCCCAGACAATATCTTATTAGTAAGATACTATTTACAGGTGTGAAAATTGTATCTTTTCGGTTCTGTTTTGACCTCTTTTCCTTGCCAAGTAAAAAAACTGCATAAAAGCGCTTTTTATTGAATGGGATAGAAAGCCTGATATCCACAGCATGACGCTTGCTAACCCGCTCCTTAAATACCTTTTGTAATTCTGTCAATTGGGCATCGCTAAAGGTAGCTGCTACTTCAGAAGGAATGCAGGCGAAAAACTGTTGTAGAAAAGTGTCATTTTTGGACGAATATTTAGTTAAACGATTTCTAGGCATATTGTTTTTATTGTCGGTGTGAATAGGCTTCAAAACGTTGGACTATGTTGATCATCCCAACACTTTTGATTACTCCAAGTTCTGTTAGTGTGTTCGCATTCAGATTTATCGAAAATCCAAGGAATAGATGTAGGGTATGGCGAAGTAGAGATGGAAGTAAATGAAGCAAGTGAAGTAAATGAAGACCATAAAAAAGGAAAAATAGTGAAGCTACAACTCAATAAAATGGTTAAAAATCCTGTTAAGAATATAATATTGCCTGCATTGAAAAGAGGATATCTGCCTTTTTCATTTTGCAAGCGCTGTTGCGAACGACGTTCCGAACCTGCTAATAAAACTAGATAAAATCGTAGTCCGGGAATAGGTACTGAAACTCTTATATCTAAAGAATGACGGCTTCCAGCTTGAGAACCGAAACCCCTTTGTATGGCTTTTAGTTGCTCATCAGTGAAAGAATCTGCTATTTTAGGACTAATCTTAGAAAAAAGTCGTTCAAAAATAGGATCAATATGTTCCCGACTTTTCATAATTGTGATTGACTGTATGCGGACGCTCTAACAATAACGCAATTTTATAGCTTAGTCTTTGATATTTCCACTGAAAATTTATCAATTTCTAACTTAATATAAATGATTGCTTTCCAGTTTAATTACTTAATTTTAGAGATGAATTCACTTCAGATATTTTTAATTCTTCCCGATAATTTAATCTAAAAAAAGTTTTGATAAAGTTTAGGCGATCGCAATTAGTAATATATGGCAATCCGCTAGGTTGAAGTCTTAACCCAAATGGTATTGCTCAATAGACTTCTTGATAAAAATCCAAATAAAAGCAAAAGGTCTAATCTCAGTCAATACGTAAAGGTGCAAAGTACATCTTTGCACCTTTATCTGAAATTACGATCCAATCTTGGGCACACTATCTTCAGGCCCGGTGGTGACAATCACCAGATTTTCCGGCTTAATTAAATCCTCAATTGCCTGTTGCATTTGAGCCATAGTGACTGCTTGAATCCGCAGAGGAAAGTCTCGGATTTCTGATCGTGAAAGTCCCAAGACAGCATTATCCAAAATCATGCTTGATACATCACTGGGATTAGCTAAATCCACGGGATAGCTATTGGTAATTGAGCGTTTTGCCGCGTTGAATTCAGCCTCAGTTACTCCTTGTTCGCGCAACTGTTTGAGTAAAGCGAGAGTACTGGCGATCGCTTTTTGGGTATCTCCAGGAGCAGTCTGCATCTGAATCAAGAACGGGCCGGGATTGATTCCGGCAGCAAAACCACTATAGATACCGTAGGTCAGACCTTGGCGATCGCGCACTTCTGTACCCAAGCGGCTCGATAAGGTATCACCACCCAAAATTTGATTCAGCACCAGGGCTGCATAAAAACGCGGGTCTTTCCGAGCGATGCCGTTGTAGCCGATGTAGGTAACAGCCTCTGTTTTACCAGGAATTAGTTTGTTTAAACGTGTCAAAGTTTGCGGTAATGGCACAGATGCTATTTTCAGCACAGGTAACTTACCTGTGGGTTGCCATTTACCAAACACCTGATTTAGCAAAGCTTTTACCTTAACTGGATCAAAGTCTCCAACTAAAGCGATCGTCGTGCCATCTGGTCGGTAGTGTGTCTGGTAAAAGCCAAGCAATTGATTACGAGTAATGCTCTTTAAGCTCTCGGCTGTGGGAAAGCTATGAAATGGATGATTTTCTGGGTAAATTGCTTGCTGAAATAGTTGTCGTCCCAGTCCTTTGGGGTCATCTAGCTGGACTTTAAGACTTGTCAGGGCCCGTTGGCGACTCAGTTCTAACTGATCGGCTGGGAAAGTGGCGTTTTCTAAGACATCTGCCAGAGTTTGAATTAATATCGGCAAGTTTGCGGAAAGCCCCTGACTACTAACGCTAACTCCCTCGCGGCTAGCACTGAACTCTAAACTGGCTCCCCGGTCTTCTAAGGTTTTTGCCAAGTCCAAAGCATTTTTAGTCTGCGTCCCATTCATTAAGTTGTTCGCAGTCAGATTCGCTAATCCAGCTTTTTGATTGCCGTCAAATTCAGTACCGGCGTTAATTTGTCCACTCAGGTTAATGGTAGGGAGGTTGCGATCGCGCAAGAGCAAAACTCGCAAACCATTATTTAAGGTAAACTCTTCTGGTAGTGATTGTTTGCCCGAATCTGTAGCTGATGTAGCAGGTGGGAGATATTTGGCCAGTTCTGCTGGATCAACAGGTTTACCGGGGCTGAAATTTTCCACCGTGCGACTAGAACCAGCGTTAGAAGTTCCTGGTTTACCATCTGGTTGAGTTGGCTCAAAGAAGCCGATGGTTTGTTTAGCCGGATTTAAGTAAGTTTTTGCTACTTCCTGGACTTGATCTGGGGTGACTTTAGCGATCGCAGCCAGATACCGTTCAATATAACGATAATCCCCCGCCACAGTTTGGTTATACCCCAGTTGGGTAGCTTGACTAGTGATGTCTTGATTACCCAAAATATACGAGGCTTGCAGTTGCGTCTTCGCCCGGTTCAATTCTTCTGTGGTAACAGGCTGCTGTTGCAATTTTGCTAAAGATTGCTGGAGTACCTGGGCAATTTTCCCCAACTCTTGACCTGGAGCCGCCGTAGCATCAATTTCATACCAACCGGGTTCGATGAGTTCGGCAGCACCGCCACTCACTGAACTAGCGAGTCCAGATTCCACCAAAGCCTGGTAAAGCCTAGAACTACGTCCACCTGTGAGGATGGCATCCATCACATCAATTGCCGGGACATCAGGATGCTTGATATCTGTTAACGGATACACCGCTTGCAGCAGTGCCGCACTTCCAGGTTGCTTCAAAACGATCGCCGCTTTTTTAGCAACAGAGGTAGGAGCAGTCACCTGGGCGGAATTTTTAGCTACAGCCGTCTTGGGTCGTTTTGGCAACTTACCGTAAGTTTCTTTCACAAATTTGAGTGCAGGTTCTGTGGCAAAATCCCCTGTAATCACCAGCGTCGCATTTTCTGGGCTGTAGTAGGTTTGGTAATAATCCCGCACCTGCTGCACCGTGAATTTCTCTACATCGGCTTTTGTGCCTCCCACAGGTAAGCCATAGGCTCTGCTAGGGAAAGCATCTCGCATCACTGCCCGATTCAGACGATAGCCTGGTGAATTTTCGTACCCCTGTAACTCGGAGATCACCACCCGCCTTTCACTTGTCAGTTGCTCACTCCCAACTAAGGAGTTTTCCATGCGATCGGCTTCCAGTGTCAACAATGCTTCGAGTTTGTCTCGTTGCACTGTGCCAAAGTAAGCTGTTTCGTCATAACTAGTAAAAGCATTGAACTGGCTACCCAAGGCACTAAACAACCTGCCAAACTGCACTGGACGGGCAGTTGTACCCTTGAACATCAAATGTTCTAGCTGGTGAGAAATGCCATTCTCTCCCTTAACCTCGTTACGTGAACCAACTTTATACCAAACTTGCACGCTCACTACTGGGGCGGTATGGACTTCTTTAGTTAGTACTGTTAAGCCGTTGTCCAATACCGTTTTTTTTACCCCTTGGGTGAATGAAAGAGCAGATACAGGTGCGACTGCTGTCGGTGTTGCAGCATTGGTGAAATTGCCTGAAAAAGGCACAATACTTAGCAGGAGGCTAAGAAAAAACCCTACAAGCATATATGAGCGTCGCTTCATAAGCAATGGTAAATGCAAAATTTCTAATTATAAAACAAAACCTTAGTACCGGTTTGAAAAAGTCAAAAGACTTACATTCCCGGCTTTTTTACCATTTTCAATGGTAGCTTTATTTCCGCGATGCTGTAATAGTCGGTTTTCAAGTTTACCTATTTGCAAGACACCTACGAGCAATAGCCCAGAACGAGGGTATAAAAATCCCTTTCCTTATTTCTTGCCACTTCTTCTCGATTTTCAAGACAAATGTAACTTTACGCGCTATTACAAATTATTACAAGTATATTAACAACGATTGCGATGTGTTTCATTTGACAAGTTTTCCGGAATATCCACTTTCATAATTGGTTTCATTCTTATTGTCATCCCATCAGGGTAGATATCTTGGTCAAATTAGCAATAACTTTTTTAAATATGCAAACAAGAAACTTAATTGCATCATTCACATTAGGTATAACCTTAGCAGCAATACCTGTATTACAATCTCATGCTCTAGAAGAAAAAACACCGAACTTGTATAATTTCATAGGGTATAATTCCAAAGGCGAGAAAGTCAGTATTAATTACTCAACGTCAAGTTTTACTGGTAAGCCCCTTTTCAACTATCAAGAGCAGAAACAGACATTAAACTTTGCGGGAGATGAGATCCGTACTGTAGATACGGAAATTGGTACACTAGTGACTGTGACTATTAAAAAGACAGTAGATACTGGCAACACCACATTTACCTTGCTCATACCTCGTGTAAACCTTGTATATAGCAACGAAGTAAAAGTTGAAACTAAAGGAATCACCACAATAAACCGCTTTTCTGTGATTCCTCAATTCAACCAGGGGCAGAAACAAATTTATACAACAATCTCTCTGAAGGGGACAGCCCAATCTGTTGCGTTTTAAGCACAAGAGAGTTAAAAAAATTAAACTTCTTGCTCAGATGGAGGAAAGCAGTAAGGGTGAAGGTAAGTAATTGTTTTTCTTCACCTTTATTGCTTAACTTGATTTCCTTTTAAGTTGGCATCTGGGTGATAACATCTTTTTATCAAAGCCTCAGAAGTAGATTAGCGACTGATTACAAGAGATTTACCAACTCGGTTATAATAAATGGTATCAATATTTGGTTGTAATGATCGCTATGGAACGCGAAGCCCTAACGATTCGGTTTCCGGCTGATTTACTTGTCAAAGCTAAGAAAATTAAGGAGAGTAGCGAATCCCTGAATGATTTGGTAGTTGAGGCTTTAGAACGTGAGGTGAGCCGCCGCAGGGGATGGGCTGCCCATCAACGGATAATTGCCCGTAGCGAAACCGTTAAAGCTAAAACTGGGATACAAGCAGCCTCTACAGATTTGACTCGCAGCCTCAGAGAGTACGAAGGGCGACGTGACTAGAGTTTTGTGTTTAGATAATCTTTATAACATCTCATAAAACTTTATGAATTCAGTAGAAATTCGCCAGCAAATTAAAGAATATGTTGAGAAACTCTCACCAGAGAGATTCTTAGTGGCTGCTGATTTTTTGGCGTATTTAGCAGAAAAAGACGAGAATGAAGCAACTGAAGAATTGTTGAAAATAGAGGGTTTTAAAGAAGCACTTGCTCAAGCAAAGAAGAATGTTAAAGAAGGTAAGGTAATTTCTGTTGACCAACTCCAACGAAAATATTAAGTATACTGTTATTATTAGTATTAATGTTCAAGAATTTTTCCAGTTTTATTCTGCTTCTTTACAAAAAAAATTAGATCGTTGTTTTGAACGTTTAAAGATTGAGTCTCGTAATTCTCCTATAGCGGTTCTCGGTTGAGTGAGGTACAAGAACCCCACCCCCAACCCCCTCCCCGCAGGCGAGGAGGGAGCTATAATGTACTTCATCTGATTAGGAAACGCTATAATATAAAACTTTTGAAAGGTGAGTTATCAGGTTATTATCGTTATCGCGTAGGTAACTATCGGGTTATTTATCAAATAGATGATGACTTAAATCAAGTAACGATTCTTTTGATTGGGCATCGAAGTAGAGTTTATGAATAATTTTAAGATGTATTTTAAAAATAGGTAATTTAAGCGATGCCTACGGAGGTAAACTACGCTCTCTCCCATCTTATCTGCAATTACCGTTTAATTTGCTTAGGAAAGTTAGGAACTAACAAAGATTGACCTAATTCACCTTGCTCATTATAAAACTTCATTTGACCTTGTTCATTACATAACCATACTTCCACAGCTTCAGCTTCTAAATATAAATTTCTTTTAAATTTCATTTCTTCCAAAGTATTACCACTGGATTTGACTTCTACACAAATTTCTGGTGCAATAGATGCTGAGACTTCATCTTCAATTTGAGAAAATCGTTCCTCTGAACACCAGACAACATCAGCAACTTTCACACCGTCTGATGTGTTGATAGCACATTCTGGCATCACTTCTCCTGCATTCAATAAAGATTCTAATAAACGTTGGATTCTTCCTTGATAAAAAGAGTGTTTAATTTTGACTGGACTCATTACGATTTGACCCCATTTATTTAATTCGATTTTGAAGGGTAAATCTTGTAATTGTTTATGTTCACAAACTTCTTCCCATCTCATAGTTAATATTTGCCTAGAGTCATTGATTTAATTTTAACTTATATCATGTTCGGATAATTAGTTATGATTCCCACAGTCATTGCACCCCACCCCCAGCCCCTCCCCGCCGGCGGCGAGGGGAGACAAAATGTAGCTTTGGCGGGGTGGGGTTCTTGGGGTTTTATAAGTAATCAAGCGGACATGATATTATCTATTAATATTGAGACTGACACTTTGATTGCAGACATTTTCCGTTGATTGATAGCGAAAATCTCATGCAAGAACTGCCTATTGATTACATTGAAGAAGAGGCAATTAGGCAATAATCTGGAAAATTGCCGATAAATACCGATTATCTACCCTTTATGATGCAGCATTTATTGCTTGCGCTGAGAGTGCGTCTGCGGAATTTTGGATGGTTGATACTGCACTGGTTAGGCAACTCACACCCCGATCAGCTGATCTCCGAGAAATAGAGGAAATATAGCAGTATCGAGAAATAGAGGAAATATAGCAGTATAAAGAAGTTTGACTTTTAATACCTACTACTGCAAATTGGGGAGAATTATAGGGAACTATATAACTGTAGCTTTCACTCCTGCTTTCTTACGTAATTCTTTTATGACTGTTATTTCCACTGCTGAGAAGACAAATGAGATGTGGACACGCCTAGTTCGGGTAGTTTGGGTTGCACAAGATCCTTGGGAGAAATATGCACCACAGACAAAAAATGTAATTGGCGACTTTTTATTCAAAGGTGGTAACTTGATCAGTACTAATGCTCCCTCAATTGTTCTGAATTTAGATGCACTGAAATAATTGAGCTTATGGAAATAATGTGGTGCGTTACATACACTGCGTTAACGCACCCTACAAATAAATCAACCCTTAAACTTCAACATTCAAAGTACGCACCAAAAAAGCCCATTTATCTGCGGCTTCTTCGATAATTTTAGCCGTGGGTTTACCAGCACCATGTCCGGCTTTAGTCTCAATTCTAATTAGCGTTGGCGCATCACCTGCGTGAGCCTCTTGCAAAGCTGCGGCAAATTTGAAACTATGAGCAGGGACAACGCGATCGTCATGATCGGCTGTGGTAATTAAGGTTGCTGGGTAAGCTGTATCTGGTTTGATATTGTGTAGTGGCGAATAAGCATATAGCGCTGGAAACTCTTCTGGATTATCTGCTGAACCATATTCGGAAGTCCAAGCCCAACCGATGGTAAATTTGTGGAACCGCAACATATCCATGACACCGACTGCTGGTAAAGCTGCACCAAACAAATCGGGACGTTGCGCCATACAAGCACCCACTAATAAACCGCCGTTACTACCACCTGCGATCGCTAGCTTATCAGTCTTAGTATATTTATTAGCAATCAACCACTCAGCTGCGCTAATAAAGTCATCAAAGACATTTTGCTTTTTATCCTTCATTCCTGCTTGATGCCATTCTTCGCCGTATTCTCCACCACCGCGTATATTGGGCATAGCATAGATACCACCCATCTCCATCCATACCAAAAGACTCACAGAGAAACCAGGTGTCATTGAGGCATTAAAACCGCCATAGGCATAAAGATAAGTGGGGTTATTCCCATCCAATTTAATGCCCTTTTTGTGGGTAATAAACATGGGTACTTTAGTACCATCTTTGCTATGATAAAAGACTTGTTTAGTCTCGTAATCAGCAGGATTAAAATCTACTTGTGGTTGGCGAAAAATAGTACTTTTCCCAGTTATCATATCGTAGCGATAGATAGTTCCTGGTGTTGTGAAACTGGTGTAACTATAAAAACTTTCCGTATCATTCCGCTTACCACCAAAGCCTCCGGCTGAACCGAGTCCAGGTAGTTCCACCTCACGTACAAACGCACCTTTGAGGTCAAAAATTTTAATTTGGCTGTGAGCACCTTTAAGATAATCAGCAACAAATTGGTTATTGAGTATGCCTAAACTTTCCAAAGTTTCCGCAGATTGGGGAATGATTTCTCGCCAATTTTCCTTAGCAGGGTTTTTGGTATCAATGGCAATTACTCGTCCGCGTGGTGCATTTAAATCTGTGCGTAAATAAAAGACGCTATCATCATTGTCGATAAAGCTGTAATCTGCCTCAAACTGGTTAATCAGTTCTACAACTTCAGCATTAGGGTCAGTCAAATCTTTGGAGAAAACTAAATTTTTGGAGTCACTTCCCAGCCAAATTGAAATTATTAGATAGCGTCCATCTTCAGTAACACCGCCACTAAAACCCCATTCCTTTTGGTCAGGACGATGATAAATTAGTATATCTTCTGATTGTGGTTTACCTAGTTGATGATAGTAGAGCTTTTGATAATAGTTAACATCTTCTAATTGAGTTTTTTCATTCGGTTCATCGTAGCGACTGTAGAAGAAACCTTGATGATCGTGTGTCCACGATGCGTCAGAGAATTTAATCCACTTCAGGTGGTCTTGCAGGTCTTCGCCAGTTTCAACATCGCGTATTTTCCACTCTTGCCAATCAGAACCAGAGGCGGATAGACCGTATGCTAAAAGTTTACCATTCTCGCTTATAGACAATCCTGAAAGAGCAACAGTGCCATCTTCTGAAAGTTTATTGGGGTCGAGTAAAACTTTGGGTTGGTCGTCGAGGGTTTTCAGAGTGTAGAGGACACTTTGATTTTGCAGCCCGTCATTTTTAAAATAAAAGTAGCGATCGCTGGAACCGTCTGGCAGAGATTCGCCTTGTTTAAAAGGGATACCATATTTTTCATAATCCCAAAGTTTGGTGAGGCGTTGTTTAATTTTTTCCCTAGTAGGAATTTCACTCAAGTAGCCAAAAGTAACTTGATTTTCTGCCTCAATCCAAGTCCTTGTTTCTTCCGAGTCAGGATCTTCTAACCAACGGTAAGGATCTGCGACTAAAGTACCGTGGTAGTTATCGACTTGATTGCTCTTGTGGCTGGATGGGTAGGTGAGGGGTTTTTCAGAGGAGGGCATAATCTCAGGTCAAAAGTGCTTCTTTATATACTACAAAGATAGATACCTAACCCCCAGCCCCTTCCCTACAAGGGAAGGGGAGTAAGATTCAAGGTCTTTCCGAGTGAGAGGATTAACAGCAGGATTTAGTAGACTACTTGCCACCAACCGAAGGCTGGGCCGAGAAAACGGATAGTTGCCCATCCGACAACCATCAGGATAATGCCTATCCAGGCACCACGAGTAGTCCAAGTGACAAATTGTTCGGATTGAGTTTTTGTGATGGGAAGCCAAGGCAAGATTCGAGTCTCTTGACCGTATGTTTCCCCTAGTGTAGTTTTACGACGCTTTGCTTCACCCATAATCAGCAACTCAAATTTTACTTAGGTTCTAAATTTATCTTGCCAGAAATCATGGCTATAGAAAGGTAATGAATTGCATCACCTTCATAAAATGTAAATTGGGCATGGGGCATTGGGCATTGGGCATTGACAAATCACCTTAAGCTGAATTATTCTTCACCAGTGTTAGAAAACAGACTGGGATCGAGATAGTTAATGCGTGCCAGAGGACTTAAAGCTGCGAGAATTTGAGCGCCGTAGCTGCGGTTAACTACGCGACTATCAAGTAAAGCAACAATGCCTTGACTTTCTCTGACTGGAGCGATCGCCCGTTGTAATTCATTCAAGGCAGATGGCAACAAATATAAACGAAACCAATCTTGATGCGATCGCTTATAACGAGCTACCCTACCAGCTACTAGGGGATTTTCTAAAGATGGTAAAGGTAAAGTAGCAATAATTAACAGTTGGAGTGCAGGCAAGACTCGTTGATGTTCTCGCCAAAATTCCCAACCGCTAATCAAAATACCATTTTCATCTAAACAAGTTTTTTCTACTTGCACCCGCGAACCAAACTCTGAGGCCAGAATTGCCGCAACTTGAGACTTGAGTGGGACATCCCCGACTAAGACAACCGTTAATCCTGGTGCTGTAGCACTTAGACAAACTAGTGTGCGGACTTTGTGAATAAATGCCGCTTGAAATTCTGGCGTGTTAGGTAGGGGCAACTTATAGGGTACATACAGTTGAATTGCTTCCGCTTGACTCTCCGAAGAAAAATTCAGGCAAGTTAAATCGTCCAAACCCAGGCGCTGTTGGAAAAGAGGAGCCTCAGTTTCCGGTTCGATAGCGCTGCCAATTAAAACTACTGGTTGTCGCTGCCAAATGGGGGAGAGGATTTCGCCTAATTCCATTGGGGCGTAGTGTAAAGAAAATAAACCTTGTCGATGGGCAATAGTCGCCCAGAAGAGAGGAGGGTGAGCAGGGGAGGCAGGGGGGGAAAGATTTTCATCAAGGGTTTGAAATTGTTGCCAGAATTGTTTCCAAGGTTCTGGCAGTGCTTGTACTGACTCGAAAGTAGAATAGAGACGACTTAAAATTTCTATTTCTGGCTGGGAAATTAGATAGCACTCATAGGGATTGGGAGGATGCTGAAAAAGTTCGTGTGTCAGTTGTATCCGTGCTTCATGAATTGCCTCAGCTTCGTTTGGGCAAGCCAGGATGAGTTGATCCCAATCATGGGGTTGAATATCTTGGGTAAGCTGAGTACGCACCCAATCTTCGAGATCATCTACCCCATCAATAATTGTGGGGATGCCTTGGGGAAAGCGATCGCCACCAGCAAATTGTCCTTTTAACCAAGCTTCTGGGGAGGTCAACAGTAGCCCTTGGAATTCGGCACCAGGCCAAGCGTCACCCGTTCTAATCGGTTTGTTGGCTGGTAGCCACTGCTGTAGCCGGGGAATTTCTACCCGCAGCAGAAGTTGCTGCACCGCTTCTTGAGCAACAATAATTACAGGGCCATGCCACATCAGGGCTGATGCTACGAAACTGGTACGATACCGCCCTTGATAGCCACAAACTGCCCCGACTTGAATTAGGGCGCTACGTCCCAGGCGCAAGGCGCGTGCTACCAACCGTGCCATCGTCAAATGATGGGGCCAGGAAGGGAACCCCGCTTGCGATCGCAAAAAGTTATGTAGTGACAAATGAACTTCTGCCTCAATCACACGCTTTTAATCCCATACAAAGTGACTTTTACTTCCAATTGCCCCATTTCTATTATGTTGTGCTTTGTCATGTGTCATCTGTCCTTTGTCCAAAACTAATGACCAATGACTAATGACCAATCACTAATCACCAATTACCCTAAATTATGCCAACTTACACAGGAATTTCCAGCGAAGCCTTCAGGCATCCACTAGATCGCCAAGCCGAGCAAGCTTTACGAAATTTACCGGGATTTGATTTAATCGCTCGCAAATTTGTGGAATTTATCTACGAACGCCCTCAATTAGTCTATTTAATGGGTAACACCATCCAAGTTGGGCCGCGTCAATATTCCACTATTTACCAGATATTTCGGGAATGCGTCCGAGATTTGGACATTTACCCAGAACCGACACTCTTTGTCTCGCAAAATCCCCAAGCAAATAGCTATGCACTGGGACAAGAGAATCCTTACATAGTCATAAATACAGGGATACTAGACTTACTAGACGAAGCCGAGATTCGGGCGGTGTTAGCCCATGAACTGGGGCATATTAAATGTGGTCATACTATTTTAATTCAAATGGCGATGTGGGCGATGAGTGCTGCATCTGCCTTGGGAGAATTAACCTTCGGCATTGGCAATTTTGTCTCTCAGGGCTTGATTTACGCCTTTTTTGAGTGGCGGCGGAAAGCGGAGTTATCGTCAGATCGCGCCGCACTACTGGTGATGGATGACTTGAATCCGGTGATGTCTTTGATGATGAAAGTCTCTGGCGGTAGTAACAAATATGCCAATGAATGTAGTTTACAAGAGTTTATCAAGCAGTCAGAAAATTATCAGGCATTGGATGAAGATGGACTGAATCAGGTGTATAAATTCTTGATGTACAGTGGCGCTCAGGGTATGATGTTGAGCCATCCCTTCCCTGTAGAACGCTTGCATTACTTACGGCAATGGGCAGTATCCGAAGAATATCAGCAAATTCGCCGCGGAAATTATCAGCGATCGCCTGCTTCAGGAGCAGTAAATGTTGCAGCCGAATCTTCCGAAAATCAAACAGAAACTTTACGCCGTCAGATTGAAGAATTACAACGGGAAATCGACAGAATGAGAAGGAATGATACTAATTCGTAATTAAGGAAGAATTACCGGGTAGCATCTCAGTTTTGCAAATATACCAGATGAAAAACAAGATTCTTGCTCCCTCTCCTTACTAAGGAGAGGGTTGGGGTGAGGTTTTACAAGGCTTTTTACACTCATTGAGATGCTCCCGAATTACCGGAGGTGGGGACTTCCGCGATACATTAAATTAGATGTAGGCATTTATCAATATGGCAATTCACTTGACAAAACGGCTTTCTGTGTTCGCTAATATTCTTGCCCTTGTTCTCTTCATGCCGGGAATTGCCTTAGCTGCACCCGTTCAACTCCCTACTACTTCTGGTGTCATTTTCGCTCAAACTACTAAAACTGCAAGCTACTCCACCTCGTCGGAGATTAACCTGACTCCTCTACAAAGCCAACAACTCCAGGCTGTGCGTCAGAGAAGAAACAGGGAAATTGAGGTAGTTTTAAACACATCGCAACGTGTCCAACTAACTCACAATCTCCGCGCTGGTAAGAACATAAATCAAGCCCTAGAAACACTGAATTTACAACCAGAACAGCGAGAATTGGTAAAGGCGATCGTGCAATTTACGAACTTGAAAATGAAAGTTGTTTCATCTAGGTATTCGCTAAAATTACAGACAAATTGACAATTCACCGAAACAGTGTTGAGTGCTGTTAGCAGTAGCGGGGTAAACGAAACTCACTCCGTGAATTGGAACCCCCTCCCTTTAGGGCTTATCATTACCAACATTTTTTAAATCTGACGCTTCGTTACTAACCCGCCTGGGAATAAATTCCGAGGCTAATAGCTCAAGTCCTCTGAAGAGGACTAAATATTAAGATTTTAAGCGATGTGGATAGGTAAACTCTGTGAAAGGGAAAATTTCAGTCCACTTAAGTGGACTTGAGCTATCAGCCCAGAACTTAAGTTCTGGGCGGGATTGCCTGTCTGTGCGACACCTTGACTATTACGAAAATGTGGGTAATGACAAGCCCTTTAGGGATGGGGTAGTTCAGAATATAACTAATGTATAAGTTCTGTGATGGATCTAGGGAATTTAGCTGAATCAGTGCTAATCATCCAGTATAGTTTTGCATGGGTTTTAAAGCAGCTACAAGGCTGCTACTTTCACCCTTGTTCGACATACCTTAATTCAGCACATCACAGACTCAAAAAATGAAATATCGGGGTTTTCAGATTTCTCTAGCGAAAAATTTTCGCCTTCTTTCTAGCAGTCATCTTAGATATACTTTACGCGTGGGAGCCGGACTAACGGCAATGCTTGTTGTTTGTAGTGGGTCAATACTACTACCGGGTGAGGTTAATGCTGGTGCGACTCACCCAGAAAGTATCGCCCCAACTCTCACAGCGCAAGCTCCTGCAACAGCCGCAGTCATTTACGTTAATCCCGCAACTGGTGCAGATAGTGCTGGTGTTGGTACAACGTCAACTGCACCCTACAAAAGCATCAGTTTCGCTCTCAGTCAAGCCCAATCAGGTGCAGTTATTCAATTAGCACCTGGGAACTATAACCAAGAAAGTGGCGAAAGCTTCCCCCTCTTGCTTAAACCTGGGGTGACACTGCGGGGTGATGAATCGACTAAAGGTCAGGCGATATTGATTACAGGTGGAGGTTTCTACACTAGTCGCTCCTTTGCCAGACAGGATATTACCATCCTTGCCGAGCAAGATACCACGATCACGGGGGTCAGCGTTACCAACCCAAATAGCCGGGGTACGGGTGTGTGGGTGGAGTCAACTAATCCCATTATCAAAAACAGTACTTTTACTAACAGTGTCAGAGAGGGCGTTTTTGTCACGGGTACAGGCAATCCCAAAATTGAAAGTAACCTGTTTGTGCAAAACAAAGGCAATGGCATTTCAATTACGAAAGCTGCCCAAGGAGAAATTCGCAATAACTTATTTCAGGATACTGGTTTTGGTTTAGCGATCGGTGGCACTTCCACACCCCTAATTGTGGAAAACCAAATTATCGAAAACCAAGACGGTCTTTTTATCTCGGAGTCAGCGAAGCCCGTATTGCGTAAGAATGTCATTCAGAACAATAAGCGGGATGGAGTAGTAGCAACTGTTAATGCTTTACCCGACCTTGGCACTAACGAAAATCCTGGTGGTAATCTTATTCGCAATAACACTCGTTATGATGTGAACAACGCCACCAAAACCGGTAAAATTCTCGCTGTTGGCAACGATATTAATCAGAAAAAGATTTTTGGCTCAGTAGATTTTGTTGCTGCAAGTGTTAACGTACCTCCTGGAGGGACTGGTGCCTTTAAAGATGTGCCAGCAAATTACTGGGCAAAAAACTACATCCAAGCTTTAGCCTCGCAAAATATTATTGCTGGCTTTCCTGATGGTAGTTTTAAACCCAATGAGCCTGTAACCCGCGCTCAATTCGCCGCTATTGTCACTAAAGCCCTAACATCACCAGCCAAACGCCCAGTCATTAAGTTTAAGGATGTAGCAAGCAATTTCTGGGCTTACGCTGCTATTCAATCTGCTTACCAGAGTCAATTTGTTTCTGGTTATCCTGATGGAACTTTTAAGCCACAGCAGCAAATTTCCAGAGTGCAGGCGTTAGTAGCTTTAGCTAATGGTTTGGGCTTAACTACGAGTAATCAGAATGTCCTTTCCTTTTACACCGATGCTGCCCAGATTCCTAATTATGCGATCGCACCTGTTGCTGCGGCAACTGCACGGCAATTAGTGATCAACTATCCCACAGTGAAGCAACTCAATCCTACTCGTGAAGCGACTAGAGCCGAAGTTGCTGCCTTTGTTTACCAAGCACTCGTCAATGCTGGACGCGCTCAACCAATTCCTTCATCCTATTTAGTAACAGTTCAGTAAATAATGTCTAGTTAGCAAATTAGAAGCGCCAGACTAACAAATCATCAGTCTGGCGCTTTTAATATTGTGAATTTTATTAATTTTAGGAGTTTTTAAACATAAAATTTGAGGTCTATAAATATAGCTGACCCCATTTGAATGTGATTAGGTTTATGGTCAGGGTCTTTATATTGGCTGACCCCGTTTCAACGATTTCTAGTTTCTCAGGAATGTTTGTTTTTTGGGATTTCCTAATAATTTTTTTTCTCTCTTGATATTTTAATCTTGATAAAAGCATTAATAAACTTGAAGAATATTAAAGATATATAAAAGGAAAGCAGCAAAAAAATTAACAGCTAAAATTTCTCCTTTCAGGAATTAGAATTTTTACCCGATTGGGTGCTTCGTTGCCGACGCTGTTCCCAGCGCCAGAGGAAGACCATTAGGGCAACGATCGCTACTTGGAGAGCTAAACTAGGCAAAGCACTCTCAACATCCCGTCCAGCAAGCACTTGAAAAAAAAATACGAATGCGCCGAGTGAGCCAGAAGCACCGAAAGCTATGTAGAAAAATTGTCGTAACCCGCGATAAGGAGCGGCTATTTCTGCTTTAAGGCTGGCATATTGTTCAGGGTTAAGCCGATTTTTAGGATTTTGATCTACCATGATTAAATCGTGTTATACTCCTAGATTGTGTACGCCGATGTGGCTCAGTGGTAGAGCAGCTGATTCGTAATCAGCAGGCCGTGGGTTCAAATCCCATCATCGGCTTTGCTAAAAGCATTACTCAATAGTCAAGTTTGACATGAATCAATGTACAGTGACTAATTATCTGTCGTCAGTGACACATTGATGTAGTTGTGACAAATTATTGTCATCAAACCTAGTAATTCGCTTCCGTATGTATTGGTGACAAATTATTGTCATCTTTCTGGAAAGCAACAATTTATATATGGAGCTTAGATAGATTTAAACCCCTATTATGGGACTACTATTTGATTATTGAAAAGATACGTAGGGGAGCCAGTCGCGTGGGCGGGTTTCCCGACTTGAGCGGTAGCGACACAGGAGCGTCACTGGCGTTGTTTTATCGGCGAGAGTACGGGATCAAATCCTTACGAATGGTGCGTTACAGATTTCATCCTAACGCAGCCTACAGTACTGATTTAACATCCCTACTCCCATTTTTAAGGCAGGTGAATTATTGCAGCAAAGGAGTTGTGCCATTACCGTTAGTTGACGCATTGGCAATTGCAGCTTGAGTAGGTTGAGTAGTAAGAACCGCTACAACTGAAGTAACTTTTGAACTAGATTGTTTATTTCGTTTTCGATTAGAGCCGCCAGCCTTGGAATACTCTATACTGTTTCTGCCGTAGACAGTTGCAACTCCACTTAGCATTCGTTCAGACATTTCGGAGAGGGCTTTATCCATCTGGGTTACTGTTTTACGCGATTCTTCCAGATTGGAAACCAGCGTATTATTAGCTTCTAGCATCGCACGGCTAGTGTTGATTAGGTGGTTGTAGGCTTCAATAGTTAACCCATGTCCTAAATCCAGACTTTCATCAATGGATTTAAGCAAGGCGAGACGAAGTTGGGCTTTGTCAATAGCAGCAGAACCACGAGTTTTTAAAGACATAACACATCCTTTTTTAATAATTCCTTTTTCAACATAGTGGAGTATCCTTTTGCCTGAGATGGGTACTTTTGTGGATTTATTTCATTAAAAGTTCAACGAAATAATTACGAGTTTGCCTGTGTTATTACTCATTTTTCATATCGATTTGTTGTTTTAGAATAAGTACAATCAGCAACAATAATGACAAAAGCAATAAATGCATACCCCGAAATAATAAATGAGTACCCCGAAATAACAAACGCAAACGCCGAAATAACAAACGCAAACGCCGAAATAACAAACGCGAACCCCGAAATAACAAACGCGAACCCCGAAATAACAAATGTGAACCCCGAAATAACAAATGCGATCGCCAAATCTATAAATGCGTATGCCGAAATAACAAACGCGAACGCTGAAATAACAAACGCGATCGCCAAATCTATAAATGCGTATGCGGAAATAACAAATGCGTTGGCGTAGCCCAACCCAGGCATCGCCAAATCTATAGCGCTTCTGGGTTGAGTGCAATACAGACCTAACCCCCAACCCCTTCCCTACAAGGGAAGGGGAGTAAGATTGAAAGCCTCTCTCCTTTTAGGAGAGAGGTTTGGAGAGAGGTCAGACTGTATTGCATCCAAAGGAGAACCGCTATATAAATGCGTTGGCGTAGCCCAACCCAGGCATAGCTAGATTAACTTTTAATTATGAAAGTAAAATAAAATTATCCTCCACCTCAGCCCCATCATGGTTGTCCCAGAACTCGAACAACAACTCCTTCAGCTTTCACCTGACGATAAATTGTATATTATCCAACTCCTGGCACAAAGCCTGACTACATACAATCACAACACCCAGCCTGTGCAAACAAGCAAAATATCAGAATTATTCCGTCAATCCCCCGTGGCTGAATTACCCGAAGAATTTGACCTTACTCGATTACTAAAAACCCTCATTGAGTCCCTACAACCAGCAACTCGAACCGAAATAACAGAATATCCCTTGCCTCAATTTTATGGATGTATCCAAGATGAAACCTTCTTCCGTCATCCCCAAGGACAACAACCAGAACGCGAACCAATCCTGTGAAATTCCTGCTCGATACTAACACTTGCATTATCTATATGCGGGGTAAAAATTCCACTTTAAAACAGAAACTAGAATCCACTGCTACTAAAGATATTGCCGTTTGCTCAATCGTAAAAGCTGAACTATTTTATGGTGCAATGAAAAGTGCCAATCCACAACGGAATCTTACTTTAAAAAAACAATTTTTAGCCCAATTTCCATCACTACCCTTTGACGATTTAGCAGCAACGACATTTGGAACAATTCGCTCTCAACTAGAAGCATTAGGTACTCCCATTGGCGCGTATGACTTACAAATTGCCGCTATCACGCTGACAAATAACTTAACCCTCATCACCCATAACACTAGAGAATTCCAACGCATTAATAACTTGTTGATTGAGGATTGGGAGATATAGCGATCGCCTAAATAATAATTGCGTTGGCGTAGCCCGCCGCAGGCATCGCCGAAATCACAATTGCGTTGGCGTAGCCCAATCCAGGCATCGCACCCTTGTTTTACCTGAAACTACCACTGGGCGATCGCATGAACAACCTTTGCAACTCGTAGAGTTTGACAAGCAAGCAGCATTAGAGTTACTTTGTCAGGGACAAACTGTGATTCCTTTCTGGTGCGATGCCTGCGGTGGTCACTGAGCTTTGTCGAAGTGCGGGCTACGCCAGCACATTCACCCAACGGTTACAGGAAAATCTTCGAGCCTTTGGTAGCAGATGAACAATTAAACCTCTTAAAATCATCTTAGTAGAAGGGCTGTGTAAACCTCATTATCAAATAAGCTATAAAACAGAAAAACCAAATGACACTAATACAACAAGGAATAGAAAAAGGCTTAATCAAGTTTGATGATGAGCGAAAATATATTATTTATATTCATCAGAATAAAAAAAGAAATTATGCTAACCCAGAAGAAAAAGTTCAGGCAGAGACATTTCTTAAACTAGTTTTAGTATATGGTTATGACACAAAACGTATTCGTCAGTTTGTATCTGTAACAATGGGGTCAGATGTCAAGGAAGCAGACATTATTGTTTACAACGATGCTCAATGCCTATCTCCTCATATTGTCATTGAGTGTAAAAAACAGGAAGTTTCAGAGTTAGAATTTGCCCAAGCTGTTGAACAAGCTTTTAGCTACGCAGTTGCTGAAGGTGCAAAGTATGTCTGGGTAACATCGGGTATTAAGGATGACTATTATCAAGTTCCGAAAGAGAAGCCCAAAGAACGTATATCTATACCAGACATACCGCAGTATGGGGTTGATAAACTTGCAAAATACAAATATGCTAAAGGCGGTGGTTCTTCCAATGGGCAAAGACTATTTGAGTTAGAAATTGTTACTGAAGATGAACTAACCCGTAGATTTAAGCAAGCACATCAATCACTTTGGGGAGGCGGGGAACTCAACCCATCAGAAGCGTTTGACGAACTCGATAAGCTCATTTTTTGTAAAATATGGGATGAGCGTAAGCCTAGAAAACTAGGTGAACCTTACAATTTTCAGATTTTCAGCGAAAGTTCTGAAGAGAAAACTAGCCAAGAACTAAGCAACCGCATCAACAAACTCTACGAAGAAGGGCGCAAAAAAGATCCTGAAGTTTTTAAAGATGATATTCGTCTTAGTCCTGAAAAGCTACGTACTGTTGTTGGCTATCTTGAAAGTATCAATTTAGGCGACACCGACCTTGATAGTAAAGGTCGTGCTTTTGAAACCTTTATGGGTTCGTTTTTTCGTGGAGATTTTGGGCAATATTTCACCCCTCGTACCATTGTTAAATTTATTGTAGATACTTTACCGATTAACCATAATTCTTTAGTACTAGATACCTCTTGCGGTAGTGGCGGCTTCCTGCTTAATGCGTTGGATAAAGTTAGGAAACAAGCAAGTGAATATTACCCTAATTACAAGACAGACCCAAAAGAATCTAATCAGCACTATAAACATTGGCATGACTTTGCAAAAAATAATTTATTTGGCATTGAAATTAACGAGCAAATTGCCAGGACTGCCAAAATGAATATGATTATTCACGATGATGGACATACCAATGTCATTGCATCGGATGGCTTGCGCGATAGTTCCCACCTAATAACAAAAACAAACAATCATGGTTTCGCGTATAACCATTTTGATTTTATTATTACTAATCCGCCCTTTGGTTCTGTGATCAAACAAACTGAACAAGCTTACATGAACCAATACGGCTTTGCAATGAAAGCAAAGGACTGGCTTAATCCCAAGAGCAAAGCTACACCCAGAGAAACGCAAGACACCGAAATTCTATTTATTGAACAATGTCATAGGTTTTTAACTGAAGGTGGTTATTTAGCAATTGTTGTACCTGATGGTATTTTGACTAATTCCAGCCAGCAATATGTTCGTGATGACATTGAAGAAAAATATCGAATTTTAGCAGTAGTTTCTTTACCTCAGACTGCTTTTAAGGCAACAGGGGCAGGGGTAAAAAGTTCTATTTTGTTTTTGAAGAAGCATAGTAAAGCAACTACTGAAAAAATTCAAAATCAAAAGACTGCGCTGCAAGACAGCATTAAGCAGAGAAATGATTATTTAAAACAGTTGCAGAAAATAGAAAAAGAAAAGAATCAATACATTAAAGAACTGCGCGGTTTTGATAATCTGCAAGGTTTAACAGGCAAAGCTCTGGCTGATTCAGAAGCCTATAAAGAATGGAGAAAAGAGGTTAATGCAGAGTACAGCGAAAAAATAGATACACTCAAAGAAACTTTGAGCGAAGAGTATTTTGAAGAAAAACAACAAATACTTGACGATTATCCTATTTTTATGTCTATAGCTGAAGATATAGGCTATGACGCGACCGGAAAGCAGACTAGTAATAATGAGTTGGATTTTATTAGTCAAGAACTTGCTCGCTTTATTGAAGCTATAGAAGCAGGAGAAGATAGTTTTTTTTTAAGTTATGATTTAGATAAAAATAAGATTTTTTTGATAAAACAGAATGACTTAGAAGGGAGATTTGATCCTTTTTGTTATATTCCTGAACTCGTGCAACTTGATAATACAATAAAATTACTGACTAAATATCGATTAAAGGATTTTTCAAAATTCCATTCAAGCGGAGCAACTCCAAGTAAAAGCAATGATAATTATTATTCTGGCAAAGAGAATGGAATTCCTTTTGTTCGAGTTCAAAATTTATCTGTAACTGGGGAATTAGATCAAAACGATTTGGTTTATATTACTAAAGAAACTCACAAAAATCTATTAAAAAGAAGTCAAGTTCAAGAATATGATTTATTAGTGAAAATTACTGGTGTTGGTAGAATGGCAGTTGCTTCGGTCGCACCAAAAGGATTTGAAGGAAATATAAATCAACATATAGTCGTTATTCGTACAGGCTCACAAGAAATCAGTGAGAATTTAGCAGCATTCCTTAATTTAGATTGTATTGAAAAACTTGCATCCAAGCGAGCTACAGGTGGTACTCGTCCTGCTTTGGATTATCCAGCTTTATTTTCTATTCCTATAATCAACGATAGAAAAATTTATCAGAGGCTCAAAAAAGCTCTAATAACTAAAAAACAAAAAGAGGCAGAAGCACAACGGTTGCTAGACAGTATAGATGATTACTTGCTTGGTGAGTTGAGAATTGAGCTACCAGAATCAGAAGAAAACACTAATCAAAATCGGATCTTTTACTGTAAATTAGGCGATATTTCAGGAGGAAGGTTTGATCCAGAATTAGCTTTATATAAGAAAAAAATTATTAATTCTAAATTTAATCCTAAACAATTAAAGCATTTGCTTGTCCAAAATCCTCAATATGGAGCAAATGAGGCAGGAATACCAAGAGAAAATTGTTTATTTACCAAGATATATTCGCATTACTGATATTGATATTACAGGTAATTTAATTCAAGGATTAGGAGTTACTGCTAATAATATTGAACAAAAGCATATATTGAATAATAATGATTTACTGATTGCTAGAAGTGGAAATACAGTTGGTAAATCATATTTACACAAATCAGACAATGTAGATTATGAATGCTTTTTTGCAGGATACATGATTAGATTTATTATTGATACTAACAAATCATTACCTGATTATATTTTCTATTATTTGCAATCAAAGCCTTATAAACAATGGGTTAAAGCAGTGCAAAGAATTACTGGACAACCAAATATTAATGCAGAAGAATATAAATCTCTTGCCATACCTCTACCACTACTTGAAAAACAAACCGAAATTGTTGAATACATCATCACTATCCGCCATCAAGTCAAACAACTCCAACAAGAAGCTAAAACAGATTTAGAACGAGCAAAAAAAGAAGTAGAAGTGATGATTTTAGGTGAAGAATGAAAAAAAATTATAACAAAGCGGTGTCGGTTTGAGTTGGTAATCAAGAAAACGGCTTAAGTAAAATAGTTTTTTGATAATCTTTCATCTCGCCAAACGTCAAGCAATAGCGATCGCAACGCCCCTACTCCCATAAAACAGAACAGGGATTTTAAACCTAGCCCCACACTTAGGACATTTGGAAAATAAACACAAATTGTGGCATCGCGCTCACATAAAATCAACAGTAGAAATAATTCTACTGTGCGATCGCGCATTTTCGACAACCAGAAAAATTCACGCTATTTTGGGTTGATATGCGATCGCTCCTTCAAGTCAAAGCCTGGAATTATCACTCAAACTCAGTTTCGCAGAAAACTTTTAATAAATCGACACAGTTAGCGATCGCCTTCGTCGGTAGAGACAACCAAAAACTATAATTAATGCATAACGCAACCAATAAAGGCAAGGTTAGGAGAATCTAAACAATGCAGGCTTATAGCATTTCAGAGCAAAGGCTACTTGAAAAAATTCAAAAGCTACCTCCCGAACAAGTTTTGCTAGTTGAAGATTTTATTGATTCTCTTGATCAGCAAAATACAGACCATAGCCTTACCTTTGCAGCAGCAAAACTTTCTGAACCACTTCTGCTCAAAATCTGGGATAACCCTGATGATGCAGAATATGACAAACTATGAATTTGATGATCTTATTTTAGTGCTTGATATGCGATCGCTCTTCAAATCAAAGCCTAGATATATCACTCAAACTCAGTTTCGCAGAAAGCTTTTAACAAATCAATACAGTTAGCGATCGCTCCTAAATGAGCAATTTCATATCCATGTGTATTTTGGGTAGGAAATGCCAAACACGCAGCACGCCCAACATGACCAAATTTCATCGCAATAGATGCATCACTACCAAACTGGCTCAGTATCGTTAACTGTACTGGTATATCAAATTGCTTGGCAGATTGGCGCAGTTGTCCATTTAGCCCCTCATCATATATCCCATAGGCATCTTGAGATAAAAGTACAGGACTTTCCCCATCTTTAACAGGATATTCTTTAGATAATGGACAAATTTCTAAAGCAATCAAAGCATCCAAACGCTGATTTTGGGTGAAAAATAGCGCCCCAATTGCCCCCACTTCTTCTTTTGCTGAAGCTACTAAATAAACATCAACAACTGGCTGTTTCAGGTTTTCAGCCAAAGCTAACAGAATCGCAACAGAGGCTTTGTTATCTAAGGTGTAACTGGCAATATGATCCTTTAATCTAATTGGATGCTTGCGATGCTTACCGATTACCATTCTAGTTCCAGGTCGAATACCAGCTGCTTCTAATTCAGCAGATGTGAGCTTCGTTTCAATCCAGGCATTTTCCCACTTCACAGTAATATCTTCCTGCTGGACTTTTTGAGGAGATTCGTGGGAAACGTGGCGGGAACCAAAGCTGAGAATACCGCTAATGGTTTCGTTGTCTCCCAATAAATCGACAACGCCTTCCCCATAAACCCACGGGAAAGAACCGCCGAGTTTGCGAACTTCCACACGACCTTCATCACCGAGACTCTTGACAATTGCGCCAATTTCGTCTTTGTGTGCCGTGATAGCGATCGCTCGGTCTGGACTTTTCCCTGGAATTTTCGCAATAATATTATCGGCGCGATCGCACCATACTTCCACACCCAGCGCCGCAAATCGTTGCATCAATAACTGGTTAATCTCAGTTTCTGCACCACTAGGAGAATGGTGCATCACTAATTCTTCAATAATTTGAAATAAGCGATCGTAATCCGACATCACATCAATATAGTTAGGGTTTGCTGAAAAAGTAGTAAAAAAGTAAGAGGAGGGTTGACTAGTTATTCAAACAAAGTCAAATATAAGCGTTTGTTGTCTACAACTACGAAGATGATGAATTTTAATTATACAAGACTGCAAGCAACATTTTATATTGTCTTTTAGCTAAATTTAAAAGAGATGCTCCTGATCTAATTAGCTGGTCAATATGAGATAAATTTCTTTTGATATATTGAAGCTGTTTCCTGATTGCTTTTCTTCTTTCTTTTTTTAATACGCGACGTTTCTTAGCGACTTCTAAATAATCTTTTCTTGCTACTTCTCGATACGTTCTTGGTTTTTTATCTACTTGAAGCTTTACCTGTTCATAAAGTAAGTCGATGATTTTTTCTGTCTGTTTTCTCGCGTGATTTAACAACTCTAAATCTGTCGGATAGCTGATATCACCTGGCGCACAGGTCGCATCTAATATCAATTTTCCCCGATTTTTGAGCGTACTATCTTCTTTTCCTGGTTCTTCTGTTTTTTTTTCGGTGCTAATCGAAGATGCTGTTTCTAGCATCTTCTTTACCGTTCCTTGATTCACTTTGTTGACTAGAACGACACTGATTCTTTCACGAAAATGGACTAACATTGATGCATCAAATGGAGCTTCATTGCTATAAGATGACATCCCTATAAACTACTGTAGATAAGGATTTTCCTTTATTTGTTCTACAGTTTCTCTATCACTTATCCCTAGTTTCTCTTTAATTATTAATGCGCCTAACGCCATTCTAAATGTCTTTGCGGGCGCTCCCATTTCTGTAGAGAATTCAGAAGAATATTCCTCTTCAAATTCTGTCCAGGGTATTAAAGAAGCTAGAACTACCCAACGATTATCTGATCATAACTTAAGAGAAAATGCAAGTTCAAAGTTTTCTGGTGAGATTGCCACCTGACCCTGTTTTCGGTACATGGTTACTAATGACACACTCCTGAGTATTAGTCACTTAAATGCAAGGATTGTGAGCTATTTTACTTTCTTGTCTTGCACCTGAATATACTTCTTTGGTCTGATAATCGCAGTATGTCAGCTTTTCTTTCTTTTTCAGCAAACCCTAATTAGTTTTTATAAATCTAGGATAGGTTGGGTTTGACTTTGTTCAACCCAACCAACAAATATTTTATTTTTTCAGAGTAATAAAAGAGCGCTAATTGGGTGGTAATTCCAAACTCATTTCACCTAACAAACCCTTGCGAAAATCTGTTAAAAGTTGCCTTGCCGCTCGTTCTATATCACCTTTGTAACGATGCTCTGCTAAGGCGTGTAAATAGGTATCTCCAGTGTCGGATATCGAATCGAGTTGGTAGCGGGACTGTAATGGTTTTTTCGGTAATAAATCTGTAGTTACAGCTTCCAAATAGTTGAATAAATCCACTAGGGCTGCTGCTACTAGCTGATTATCGTACGATGCTTCGCCGATATCATCACAAATAGCTAATTTCAATGCTGCGTCTTGGTCTTCCAATCTTATCGGGATGACACCAGGAGCATCTAGCAATTCCAAATGTTCGGAAATTCGTACCCAGCGTAGTTGGCGAGTTACCCCAGGACGGGCTGCACTTTCCACTACTCGCCGTCCCAAAAGGCGGTTAATCAAAGCTGATTTACCGACATTGGGAAAACCAATCACCACAGCCCGCACTGGACGGGGTAACATCCCCCGATCGCTTCTTCTTTGATTGAGTTCTACCCCGGCGGCTTGCGCTGCCCGCGCCACTTCTGCTATACCTTTACCATGTTGAGCGTTGGTAAAATAAGGGACTTCTCCCTGACGTTTAAACCAATCTATCCACAGCGATCGCATTTGCGGCGTAATCATATCTACTCGGTTAAGTATCAACACCCGTGCCTTACCCTCTACCCACTCCCCTATTTGGGGATGGTGAGTCGCTAAGGGAATCCGGGCATCTCTTACCTCAAAAACCACATCTACGCGCTTCAGCTGTTCTTTGAGCTTCTTTTCAGCTTTCGCAATGTGACCTGGATACCATTGAATCAGGTTTAATCTATAATTTTGAGTTATGGCCATAGTCAATTACCAAATAAATTCTTATCACTTATCAATTATCATTCACTATGGCTTGATGTAAAATCAGACGATTGCCATCAGGGTCATAGGCGTAAATTTCTCTGCCGTGGGAAGCGATGGAAATGTTTCCTGGCGGGGGATAGCCCAAAGCCCTTAGGTGAGCGATCGCATCTTCCAAGTTACTCACCTCTAAACACAAACTTATCTTACTTTTGGAGTAGACGCAAAGCGGCTTGTCGTTAGATATCGCTTCAAATTCCGATTCGTTTGTGTTCTTTGGTTTAAAAATACCTAATCGCATACTAATCAAATTAAACTCAGCATAGACATTCGGAATTAAAACAACTGGCTTTTGCTCCAGCAATTTAGTATAGAAATTCACTAACTTCTCACAATTAACTGATGCTATGGTGACAAATGCGTTAGTGTACTGAAAAACCATATTTACCTATCGCTGTTTGAACTTTTAACTTACAGTTTTTGAGATGATTATCCCGATTTTAGATATGCGTCTATTCCGAGAGAAAGAATGGTTATTTAGCCTACTGGTAATATCTCTAGTTCTATGGCTAATATTTTTGGGAAACTCCCCTTTACGAGATTGGGATGAGGGTACTGTGGCACAGGTTGCCCGTGAAATTTGGCGTGCCCCACTTGGTTCAATGCGTTGGCTTTATCCCACTTTGGGAGGTGAACCTTATTATAATAAGCCACCCTTGATGCACTTGCTAATTGCTTGGACTTACTCCATCGGAGGTGTGAATGAGTGGACAACACGTTTAGCAGGTGCAGTATTAACTGCCTTGGGAGTGCCTTTGCTTTACTTGGTGGGATGTTTGCTTTTTAACCAAAGTTTACCAGCTCTGTTTGCCGCTTTAGTTTATTTGACGATGTTGCCCGTGCTGCGTCACGGACGCCTAGCAATGCTAGATGGTACAACTATTACCTTTTTCTTGCTGTTGTTGTTTTGTTTACTAAAAGCACATCAGAATCGTCGGTATGCTCTAGGTGTGGGATTTTGTCTAGGGTTAATCACTCTAACTAAAGGGATGATAGTTTTGCCGCTAGGGGGGATCGCTTGTTTATTCCTGATTGCAGATCGGCAGTTTGCTTTGTTAACAAGCCCCTATTTATTAGTGGGAATGTTTTTAGGAAATGCACCTGCGATCGCTTGGTTTGCTGCTCAATGGCAACATTATGGCGAAAATTTCTTGCAAGTGAATTTTCAAGCACAAACCTTTAATCGCCTTGCACAATCTGTTGAAGGTCATAGTGGTCCTCCTTGGTACTATTTAATTGAGTTAATTAAGTATAGTTTCCCTTGGCTATTATTTTTACCGGGAGGTTTTTATCTAGCTTGGAAAAAACGTCAGACTACCTGGAGTCGCCTAATTATTATTGGCACAATTGTTTATTTAGGAACTATCTCTTTAATGAGAACAAAACTCCCGTGGTATGTTATGCCTGTATATCCATTTTTAGCTTTGGCAATTGGTGCTAAACTTAGCGAAATTTGGCAGTACGGTGATTTTAGGGTGCGAATTTGGACAATATTTCTGGCTATTATTTCTCTTGCTGGTTTCGGAGGTTGTGTTTACTTTATTATCGCAAATAAAGAGCCTATTTTAATAGTCATGAGCATTGTTTTGGCAATAAGTATGGCCACCGCAGCATGGCTAATTAAACAACGCGATCGCAAGTTTATTCCAGTGTTATTTTCTGGCATGTATTTAGTTTTAGCACTGTTGATGAGTTCGCAATCATGGATTTGGGAATTAAAGGAAGCTTTCCCAGTTAAACCAGTAGCGGACTTAATTCGGGCAAATGTTTCACCAGGAACCCAAATTTATACTTCTTTTGCTTATGGGCGTCCTAGTTTAGACTTTTACAGCGATTGCAAGGTAACTACCGCAACTGTGCCACTTTTACAACAAATGTTATCTAATAAATCTTATTTACTATTAGATAATGTGGCTTTACAGCAAATCAATTTGACTGGTAGTAAAATTATCGGAACAGCGAAAGGATTTACACTTATTTCACCAGAAGTTAAGAGGATATTTTAAAAGTCGCAAAATAAGTTAAAAAATATCTAATTGCATAACCGAATTAAACATAATTCTTGTGGGGTGGGCAACATGAGCGCCCTAATTATGCAAGTTAAATATGGAACAGCTTACAGGGCTATTTCGTTCTAAACATAAACCGCCCAGAACTAAAGTTCCGGGCTTATAGCTAAAGTCCGTTAAAACGGACTATAACCCAATACGCTTGGGTTAAAGTCAAAAACCAAAACCAGCGTAGGTTGGGTTGAGGGACGAAACCCAACATTTTCGGTACTTTGTTGGGTTTCACTACGTTCAACCCAACCTACAATTATCCTTAACCCAAGCGTATTGGACTATAACCTTGTCTCAGTCGTCTAAAGACGACTTTCGCTATTAGACTCAGAATTCATTCTGAGGCGGGCTAGATGAGAATGAAATAGCCCTGAACAGCTTATGATCCTTCGTTGGTGACTTGAACAGTGGATTGACTAGATTGGGCTAGATAGATACCCACTAAAACTACGGCAAAAGTCAACCAGTCAAATAAACTTACTTGTTCTGAAAAAATGAACCAAGCAAAAATCGAGGACAAGACTGGATTTAGGAGAAGGGTAACGGCGACAACGCCTGACGAGAGTCTGCTGAGGCTATAAGTTATAAGTCCCTGACCCAAGACTTGGCAGAAGAGAGCTTGAAAAATGATGAAAAACCACCCCATCCCAGAATAGGGAAACAATCTCTCTTCAATGAATGGGAGGATGGGCAACAGAAATATTGTAGTCACTCCACAGCGCCAGAGCATTATGGTTGCGGTAGTAAATCGGGTTTGCAGTCGTTCGATCAGCAGCAGATACGTGGCGATAAAAATTGCGCTGATAAATGCTAGCGCATCACCAAGTATTTGGTGACTCGCAAATTGCATCTTATGAAGTTCAAAGGCGATCGCACCTAAAAGCGCCATAACCAGACCAATAAGAAATCTGTTATCGAAGCGCTGACCAAATAACAGATACCCAGCCGCAGCAACAAATAAAGGATTCAAATTAGACAGCAAAGCCACGTTAGCAACGCTAGTTTGACTCAGCGACCAAGCCCACAACAGCAGAGAAGTCGTTGAAGCAATTCCCATTGCCAACAATAGCCACACCTCCTGTTTTGTAAAAGGCTTCTCTTCTATAGGTTGATGATCAGATTGTTGGCGGCGCAAAGCCTCAAGTCCATTCCAGAGTCCAAAGACGACTGCGGCGATCCAACTGCGATGAAATCCGATGGCATTTGCACCAATTTCTTGTTCGGACAATTTGGTAAGAGATGGTGCCAAAGATAGAGGAATTAGGGCAAAAAATAATGAGACAGTTCCCAGGACAGCTTGTGTTTCGGAGAATTGTTGCTTTAGTAATGACAGTTTGATCGTCATACTTTTAACGAAAGTGTTAACTATACTTTTGACTGATTCCTGAAACGGGTAATTAACACGAGCTTGGCTAAATACGGCTAAGTATAAACCCATTAAAACTACAGTGAAACCTATCCAATTCGAGAAAGTTAATTTTTCCGAAAATATTACAAGAGCAAAAATGCAGCTAAATACTGGCTCTAACAGATGCACCAAGGAGACAACTACAGAGGAAAATGTGGCCAGGCTATAGGTCAAAAGCCCATGACCTAAAACTTGGCAGATCAGGGCTAGGGAAATGACCCAAAGCCACCCACTGACTGTAGAAGGGAAAACCTGATCTTGAGTGAACAAAAGTATGGGGAAGATGACTAGAGCCGCGATCGCACAGATCCACAACTGGATTGTGGCCGGAGAAAATTTGGTTCGTAATTTTTCTACGATCAGCAGGTATGCACTCAAGAAAATCGCCGAAGCGATGGCAGCCAAGCTTCCTTGAACTTCATCTGTGGCGATTTGCAGTTCCTCAAATTCAATGGCGATCACTCCCCCAAGTGCGATCGCCATCCCAATCAGGAATTGCTTCTCAAAACCCTGACGAAATAATAGCCACACTCCTAAGCTAGTAGATATGGGGGCAAGATTATGTAAGACACTAGAGATCGCGACGCTAGTCTCAGTCAGCGACCAAGCCAACAAGACTAAAGTAGCAGCCCAAAAAATACCGCCACCAAGCAATAGCCAGAGATCCTGACTGGTGTAGGGCTGCTGTTCTACAGGTTTCTCTAAGGAAAGTCGTTGACATATCGCCTTGTATCCATACCAGAGCAAAAAGACCACACTACCAACCCAAAGGCGATTAAATACAGTGGCATTGGGGCTGAGTTCAGTTTCGCTCAATCTCACGAAAATAGATCCAAAAGATATGGCACTTACACCTAGAAATAATAAAGCAAGGGCTATCTTCGTTTGATTGGATACATTCATTAGGAAATTTAAATTCAACTACTTACCAATAAGGGACTTCCAAAGAATAAATTACTCAACAAAAATCAAGAGTTCACGCTTAAAAAATAATGATAATCCGGGATGGTTGCCCAATCTCATTGAAAAATTGAGTGCTTTCAAATCCCCTTAAATCCCATCCCATTGTCTACCTCTTGTTCTGCTTGAGTAGAAAACGCGACTCTGCCAGAAGTTTGTTGCATTTTGCCAAGTTGACTCAAAAAGAGGCCAACTAAAATAACGCTGCCGCCGATATATTGAGGTAAAGTGGGAGCTTCATCCAAAATTAAATAAGCTGCGATAATACCCGCAATTGGAGTAAACGAGCCAACTAAGGAAGCCGTAGATACAGTGGAAGTTCTCAAGCCTTTAATCCAGAATGACTGACCTACCACCACAATCAACCCACCATAAAGGAACATCCACCGCCACAGAAACGGTGAAAGTACATCAGCAAAATGGTCACTACCATAAAGTGCTAAAGCCAAAAAGAAAAAGATTACGGTTCCCAAGGTAGTACGAAAGATACTGTAAATCCCTAAAGGGATCTGGGAGAGATATTTTTTGCCAATAATTGTGGAAACAGCTACAGCCAGAGATCCTACTGCTACCAGAAGTTCCCCTAAGCCCACTTGTAAACCTCCCATATTCATCATCGCTTGGCTTGAAGGCTGAAGGACAATAGTTAGGGTAACGCCAACAAAAGCGACAACTGCCCCGATAAACTCCCAAATACTTACTCGTTCTTTTAACAACCAAACTGATAAAGCCAGAGTTAGAGGTAGTTCCAAGCGTCCCACTAAAATAACATTATTCACCCCTGTGAGTGCCAGTGCTTGGAAAATTAAGCCAGGGGCTAGCGCTCCTGATAAGATCGCTACTGCTGTTAGACTAACCCAATCCTTTCTTGATATTTGTTTCAAAGTAGCTTTGTTCCACTGTCGTCCATAGATTAGGATCAAAAGCATCAAGGCACAAAGGTTTCCCACAAATAAAACATTACACAAAGAAATCGGATTACGACCACCGATAAAGTGTTGGGCACCAATTTCTGTGAGCTTGCGAGTAACTGCACTAGAGGCTCCGAAAATGAGGATTGCTAGCCAGAGATATGTTTGTCCAGAAATTCTGTAAATTGGGCGATGTGGCCTTTTGGGTCTAGTCACAATAACACCACTACAATGAAGGTATTACTCATTATTCTAAGTTGCTCTTATTCAGTTAAAAATGAGGTTTCGCTGAGAGAAGGCTGAAATTATCGTGCGACTTTGATATACCATAATTTGCTGAGAAAATGCTGAGAATTAACTAAATTTTATCAAAGAATAAATTCATGAAAATTATGGCTTAGTTTCAATAAGTTCTCAGTGCCAAGTGAGATAGTTTGGGTGTTCGAGATACTTAAATACTAGGAGCCACAAATGAAACTCGCCCCCTTAATCGCAACTCTTGCCTTTACTGGTTTTTTAACGGTTTGGGAAGCACCATTGAAAATAATCAATCCGGCATTAGTTCAGGCATCAGCTCAAGAATTGTCTGTAAATCAGAAAATAGCATTACTCACTAAAAGTAAGGGTCAAATTGGTAGTGGCGATCAGCTACGTCGTTTCTTTTTTGGGGATTTGGAGCCAATCGGTATCCAGCCAGGTGGAGCAGGTCATGTAGTTAACCTTTACAACAAAGCCAATAATGTCACATTCTCTTACTGTTCAACCTATGATGTAATTGTCGCCGTTAAGAAAGGTAAGGTGGCTAAGTTTGAACCCAGTGAAGTGAAGTAACTTAGCAATCATGAAGATGTTCAAGTTGGGCGCTGAAAATTTCAGAACTGGTATCTGAATACAATTGCTATAGCGAATCCTTAAGCAACTGAGGTACAGCTTAACCTCACCCCAATAAAGCTTATTCTTTATCCCCCCTCTCCTTAATAAGGAGAGGGGTTGGGGGTGAGGTTTGTCGAACTCACGTTAAATATATGGATCAAACCCTCTAACCAACCCAGTGCTCTTGGGCAAATCCTACAGCTATTTTGGCTAGTAATATCACAAAAGCGCCTAATATTAAATATCCTTGACGAGGATGGCGAGATAGCAGCAAACCAATGGCTACATTCAAAGGCACAATACCATAGGCGAGACGGCTTAAGGAGATGGTGCCTCCAGAGGCTAGGAGCAAACCAATACCACAAAAGCCATAAATAACTGTAACTGGGGTGAGTTGCGTGTGTAAGCGCCACAACACATAGCCACCACCCAAGACCATGAACAAGTTGAGCAAGTTATTGATCCACTGTTCGCTCGCCAGAATCAACAAAAATAAGACTAACGCATAAAAGCCATAGACTAATTTCGCAGAACTAAAACGCCATAAAAGATAGCCACTGGCAACGATCGCACCAAACAACAAGAGATACCAGGGGTCTTGAATCCCGCCAGAGGAGTTTTGAACCCAACCATATTGCCAATTTTTCCTACCAACTGCAATTTGCATGAGCATATTTAACCAACCCTGCCAATCAAATCCCAGAGTTGGTCGCCATCCCCGTTGTGCTTCGATAAAAGCTAAAGGGTCGCCAAAATAAATCGCACAATACAAACTGAATAGAAGTATGCCAATAGCGGTAGTAAAACCAGCTATATAGGCAATGGGTGGTCGGCGTTCTTTCCACGCTGCGATCGCTAATGCTGGAATTAGTGCCATACCTGTAGGACGTGTTGCTGTCGCCATCGCACCCCAAAGGGCAGTCCAGCCATACTGCTTTTGATCAAACGCCCGCAAAGTCGCCGTACTCAAAAACAAATACAGCCCTTCTGTGTAAACCACCCCTGTAAACATAGAAGATGGATACCAGGAAACTACAGCAGTCACCCAATGCGCTGTACTAATGCCATAATGCTCTTTGATCCAAAAGTACAAACAGTAAAGCGCGGCAAAAAATCCCAAGTTGTTTACCAACGTACCTGCTAATTCAAACGGTAAGCCCAACTTCATCAAAACCCAGATGCTTAAGGGAAACAAGGGAAAGAAGGCCAGATTATGTTGCTTGCCATCATTCACAAATTCATATCCCGAAGTAGCGATCGCTCGGTAATGTATACTATCCCATGCATCAAAAACCCCCCAGCCAAAAGGGGGCAAAAATTCTTCTGCTGGTAACGGTAGTTTTGGCGCAACCAGCAACATAGCTGTCCAGATGAATATTCGGCTGGCAAGCCATATTGCTGCTGGAAACAGGAAATCATTTTTCCATAAAACTTTTTTTATAACTATCTGAACTTTGGCCATAAGGTTGACTGCTTCAAAAAACTCCTTTATGCATCCTTTCACCTATGGCTGCAACACAGCAATTTATGAGTAATATTTTGCATATTAAATCCTCCATCTACATAATTGACAAACTGGACAGATTAGCAATTAATTAAAATTATTTCCTATTTGGTTACTTTTGCCAATTTTCTCAGAATTTATCTTTAAAAAGATAGTATTTATAAATACAATTTTTGTCTAGTTATATGAAAATTAAGCAACTTTAGTACTTTATAGCTAGCAGTCTATCGAGTTGAAATTAACAGATTGGGGCTGGCGCAGGGACGAGGACAAGAGAATATAGACACACGGGGAGACTTTGCTTTTTCCCTCAGGGTTCGCAGTTCCTTCTCCTGTCAAAGACGCTGCGCGAACAACGGACTGCTCACCGCGTCTCTCCTCCTCGTCATCAATGTATCGATTATGGTGATTGCTGTTATTAAAGAGTCCCAAGCAATTTATAGTGGGAGTTGTCTGTAAATCCTTAAGCAATTGTGAAAGCGATTACTCTCGTTGGTTCCACTGGTTCTATTGGTACTCAAACTTTAGATATTGTTACTCAGTACCCAGATCAGTTTCGGATTGTGGGATTGGCAGCTGGGAGCAATGTTGAAATGTTCGCTGCTCAAATTCGGCAGTTTCGACCGAAAATAGCAGCAATTTGCTCAGAAGAGAAATTACCAGCACTCAAAGAAGCGATCAAAGACTTAGATCCCCAACCGATTCTACTGGCAGGTGACGCCGGAGTGATAGAAGTCGCTCGCTACGGCGATGCCCAAACCGTTGTCACTGGGATCGTTGGTTGTGCTGGTTTGCTACCCACGATCGCAGCTATTGAAGCTGGTAAAGATATTGCCTTAGCGAACAAAGAAACCCTGATTGCTGGGGCAGCTGTGGTTCTACCCTTAGTCGAAAAACATGGTGTCAAATTACTCCCAGCCGATTCCGAACATTCCGCAATATTTCAATGCCTGCAAGGTGTGCCAAAAGGAGGCTTACGGAAAATTTTACTCACTGCATCTGGTGGGGCTTTCCGGGACTGGGATGTAGAAAAGTTAGCAGATGTCACCGTTGCTGACGCCCTGAAGCATCCTAATTGGTCGATGGGGCGTAAAATCACTGTAGATTCTGCTACTTTGATGAATAAAGGACTGGAAGTAATAGAGGCTCACTTTTTGTTTGGATTGGATTATGACGATATCGAAATTGTCATTCATCCCCAGAGCATTATTCACTCGCTGATTGAACTGCAAGATACTTCAGTTTTAGCCCAACTCGGTTGGCCGGATATGCGCTTACCCTTGCTGTATGCTCTATCTTGGCCCGATCGCATCTATACCAACTGGGAACGACTAGATTTAGTCAAAGCTGGAAATTTAACCTTCCGCGAACCAGATCACCAAAAGTATCCTTGTATGCAGTTGGCTTATGCTGTGGGTAAAGCTGGTGGTTCGATGCCAGCTGTGTTGAATGCCGCCAATGAGCAAGCTGTGGCTTTATTTTTAGCAGAAAAAATTCGGTTTTTAGATATTCCCCGGTGTATCGAATCGGTGTGCGATCGCCATCAAAATGATAACCGTGCTAATCCCTCTTTAGATGACATTTTGGCAGCAGATAAATGGGCAAGACAAGAAGTTTTAACAGCGACTGAAAAGTTAGAAACTGACTCGCGGATAATTTCTCTGCGATAAAAACCTTCAGTTCGGATTGATCTGGGGATTAGAAATTGATGCCTAGTCCCCAGCCTCTAATCCAACTAATATGGAAATCATTTCACCTGATGGCAAAGACGTACTCGCCAAACTACAATTAAACTCTATTGAAGATAGTCAGTGGCTTCCTGATCAGCCATCAATTTTATGTATATCTATAATTTATCTACCAATAAAAATTAAAAATCTTTACAAAAATTTTGCAAAAAAGCGGCATATTAAATAAATAATTATCTTATTTTTAGCTAGAATATCCCCAAGCTAATTATCACAAAAAGCCCCATTCTAACGGATATTAAAAATTGGGTTTAGCATCTTTTATACCAGTGATTGTTAGCAAAACAAAAACTTACCCTTTCTGAATAAACCCACTCTCAGACAAGGGCAATTATTAAGGAATTAATATATATGATTGCTACGCTGATTGTAGCTTGGATAGTCTTCATAATATTGTGGAAGTTGTTGAAAGCAACTTTGAGTAGTGCATTGACTATTGCCGCAATACTTGTTTTATTAAATATTGGTTTTGGCATTACTCCACAAGATATTTGGCATTACCTAACGCAGTTTGCTCAAAATCTGTCACAGATCCAAAGTAGCAAGTAAAAATCTATACTTCACTTTTGCTAATCAAAGGTGAAGTATAATATCATGTCCGCTTGATTACTTATAAAACCCCAAGAACCCCACCCCGCCAAAGCTACACTTTGTCTCCCTGCCCCTAATCCCCAGAGGGGACACCGAGTTAAGAGCCGGCTCTTAGGGGCTGGGGGTGGGGTGCAATGACTGTGGGAATCATAACTAATTATCCGAACATGATATAAAATATGAAATGACAAAATTTTTACAGCTATTTTCAGGTAAATAGACCACGCGCTACGCGAACGACAGGGAAGGAACCATCGGGGTTTAAATAAGAGTCTGAAATTGTCTAAAATGTTTGAATTTTGTTAGCGTCGCGTTAGCGAGTCCGCGAGCGTCATTTTGAATTGTTAATCTTGCTCACTTACTTACAACCTTTCTTAGTTAATTATTATTGAATGCTGAAATCTTGGCTAATGCATCCTTAACACTCGCCGGTAACTGACGCATAATCTTGCCTCTTTCGCGATCTAAAGCTACTAATGTCACCTTGGCAGTGACGTATAATTGTTGTCCATCAGTTGAGACAATGGCATAATCCCAATTGATTCGGACGCCAGTCACCTCAGCCATACGCGTTTTTACCACCACTGCCATACCCAATTGAATTGACCGGTGATAGCGCACAGACAGTTCTACAACTAGTAAATCGCAACCTATAGCGACTAAATCAGCAAATTCAATCCCTATAGATCGTAAACATTCAATCCGTGCTTCTTCCATCCAAGCTAGATAGGAACCGTGCCACACATTAGTGGCATAGTCAGTGTGGTGGGGTTGCACTCTGACAGGATATTCAAACCAATTCCCAAATTCATGACTTGATGGATTGTCAAGGGCGCTGGTTAGTGGTAGTTTTGGTTGGCTGGGTTTTTCTTCTGACATCTTCAATTTCCTCAGCACCGATAAATTTTCCAAATCATTCAATAGCAGGGGCGATAACGCAGCGCTGAATATTTTAGGGGCATATCTAAGTACGGTGGGACACACCGGGATTAGCGCTTGGGGAGAAAAGGACCTCTAGAAAGAATCTGGCGACAGCTTTAGCTACCCCAGAATCACTGTACCCCAAATGGATGATTATATAATTGTCTTTAGGTGTTGATTATTCCCACCTCTGTCAGAGGATGACTTTTTCTTTTCTTGTGGCTAACGTCTAAATTAGAAGATTTGGTAATGGCGATCGCTACTCCAAAAATTCTAGACATAATTAACGAAAACTGCGATCGCATTTTGATGAAATTTTGGGAAAACAGCAGCGTCTAACTACCCAAACTTTGATTTTGCTATGTTTTAACACCTTCCGGCTAAAAGCTCAAAATTCGGCTCGTGAGGTTTTGGCAGATACAAAAAATCTGCGATGGGCTATCCACGAGCCAATCACTTAAAATAATCAAATAGGTAAGAGCGATCGCTAACTAAGCCATCATTATCAATTACCGATATTGAACCTCGCATCACTACAAGTCACGCGATTCCTACCTCATCGACAAGCACCTAAAAATTCCCAGGTCTTACCTCATCTCCATAGACATTTTGAGCATCCCTAACACCGACGGCTGCTTTACTTCCATATCTAATCTGACGATCTGCGTAACCAGATGTTAGACAAAGAAATATGGAATTTCTAATTTGCCATCGACCTTTGGAACCTTAATACTTCTTGGCAAGAGTTTTAGAGCCTGTATCAGTTTGCATAGATTGCTTGACAAGACTAGCCAGTTCGTCTAGTTGGCTGATTGCCTCCGCACCTTCTAGCTTCATTAATTCGCGGTCATCCCGCATTTCCGTCCAAGTAATCCCGTAATCGGACACTAAAAACCGAATCAGGTGGTTATCACCCAAGCTAACCATAAACGATGCACTATTCATTTGGTCGCCACAGGTGTAGCAGGATGCAAGATACCCGCGTCGCTCTAGTACAACCGCCAAGGCTTGCAGGTTCATTACCAAGTCTTGAACGAATTGTCGATGTTGATGTGCTAGTCTCAGAAACACTTTTGTCCTCCAGACACCACAGTTGAGTCTCTTTTATATTTTCTTTAGATTTTCTCATCCACTGTATTGTAAACTATTCATTACAATTAGCAGACAGATGATATTGAGTCATGTAATTGACTACCTTGTTTAGGGTAGTGGATCAGGCTTTTGAGCGCCGTATCAAACTATTCAGTTTGCAAATTCAAAATCTCGGACAGAATTGCTAAATTTAACTATATCTTTATACACTTCTGTCAGGGTAGATTCTTAGAGGAAGCGATCCGCTTTAAGAGTAACTTAAATCTCCCACTAGTCAACTACAGAAAAGCTACATACTATGTTTTTCTTGACCATGTGCAGCCAAATTCACTGCTAGTAGAGGTCATAACGTAGTTTTGCATCGTTATAGTGTCTTTTTTAGATGTTTGATCTGTTCTCTTTCTAACGTAGGTTTTGCTATAGACAAATGATTAGGTATACCAAATCCCTTCCTCCTGTATATATAAAGTTGAGCAGATGAGAGTGCAAATTTGAGATCCAGTCATAAAGTAGGTTATTTTTAGCTTTTTATACAGAACTTACGTAATTAATGGACAAGTCTGAGTGTAGAATCCACAATCGATAAACCTAACACTGACAATACCTAAACTCAGGAGAGCAATGTTGCCATTTAGGCAATATTTTCAGATATTTAGGGGTTACTCCATTGGTGACAACTTAAAGTTTCGGTTCATTTGTCAATAAGCAATCATACTTAAAATATAGCCCAAATCTGGGGTAAAAAACATAATTTTTAGATCGGCGATCGCTAGCCTTTAAACCCATGATGATGTTTTTGTGCTGAAAAGTCAGTACGGAAGTGAATTTAATACCTTATTTTCCACTACTGTTCAAGGATAATAGGACTTACGCATTGACAAAAGTAATTATGTCTTAAGTTGTCACCAATAGGGTTACTCTAAAAAAGTTGTACAAACCAAAGCACAGAAATTTGGAAAGATCCTTATCTTAGTTTGGTTTTGCCAAATAAAATGCACGTATATTATATTTCGATTATCTTAAGACTTACGTAAACAATAGCCAAAACCCTGATTTTCAGGTAGGGGGCAATACTCTGCGGTCAGCCGCTTTGCGTCTACATGAATTGCCCCAGAGGGCGTGTAGTTTTGCGTAAGTCCTATATCTAATAAGAATTTACCACTTTAAAACTCTCAGAGCCAACCCAATTGTAAGCACCATATCGGTCAGAAGTTAAAATTTCTGCAAAGCTTTTACCAATAGGTCTTTATATCATGTCTGCTTGATTACTTATTAAACCCGAAGAACCCCACCCCGCCGAAGCTACGCTTTCTCTCCCTGCCCCTAATCCCCAGAGGGGACCCCGAGTTCCCCGCTCTTCGAGAGGGGATTAAGGGGAGCCAGCGCTCAGAGGGGTCTCCCCAAGTAGGAGCATCTGGCGTGTGGGGTGTAATGACTGTGAGAATCATAACTAATTAACCGGACTTGGTATTAGTCGTTTGAGTGATGTAGCGATGTCTGCGACGGGCTACGCCTACGCGTAAACTCAATATTCGCTTGACGCGGTTGGAAGTACCCTTACAGAGGACTAAATCGGGTATCGTGCTTTGACTTAACTTAATACTACGATAATTCGGTAGAGATAGAGTATAATATCCGCATTTGTTTGTATTAATTTTTGATCCAGCACATCACTTGTGCTGGCTTAAGTACTATTGCTTGTAAGGAGGCAGGTTTGTTGAACAGAAAACGAAATCCATCATTCATTCAAAAAGTCAAGCAAAAACTTGTTTCACCAACTGCTTGGTTAACATTGGTTGTGTTTAGCATCTTGCTGGTTACTGGCACAACGATCGCCAGCAGTTTAGCTCAGAACCCTGCTCAGAAAGCAGGCAATGCAAGGGAGCAAGCCTACGCTGGATTTCAAGGCAAAATCGGCAGAACTTTGGCAGAATCAACGCCCTGGTGGACTCCACAGCCTCCATCAGTTTTAGGCGACAAATCTCTGGCTTCATCCCGCACCACCGCAGCACCAAAAGGGGCCCCCAACATTGTTGTTTTCCTAATTGACGATCTGGGGTTTTCGGATTTAGGCCCCTACGGTTCAGAAATCAGTACACCAAATATTGATAAATTAGCAGCTAACGGACTGCGGTTTAATAACTTCACAACGCATCAGCTTTGTTCTCCCACAAGAGCATCTTTATTGACCGGATTAAATGCCCACTCTGCGGGTGTCGGTTGGGTTGCTGAGGGAAACCCTGGTTTTCCTGGTTATGCGGGTGAAATTCAGAGCAATGTTGTGACTCTGGCAGAAATTTTACATAGCAATGGCTATTCTACCCTGCTGACAGGTAAGTGGCATTTGACTCAAACTTACGATCGCACGGCCACCGCTTCATTAAATTCCTGGCCGTTACAACGGGGGTTTGAACATTTCTTTGGGTTCTTAGATGGATTGGAACATCCCCAGAAACCCCATATTCTCTACGAAGACAATACGCCGATTTCAGTCGATCGCTATCCTGAGAATTTCCTCACCACCGATTACTGGACAGAAAAAGCGATCGCATTGCTCAAACAAGCAAAAACTAAATCTCCAGAGAAGCCATTTTTCTTGTATTTTGCCAACAATGCTGTTCACTCACCGTTTAATATTCATCCAGCAGACCTTGCCAAATACAAGGGCAAGTATGATGTCGGCTGGGACGTACTACGCCAACAACGGTACCAGAAGCAACTTGCATCAAAGCTAATTCCTGCCGACACTCAACTACCACCCCCAAATCCAGGCGTTAAAGCTTGGAATACACTATCGGCTGAGGATAAAAAGCTATTTGCCCGTTACCAAGAAGCCTATGCAGCCTTCGTTGATAACCTGGATCAAAACTTTGGCAAACTCTATCAGTATCTAGAGTCCACCGGGCAACTCAACAACACAATTATCATTGTTGCTTCTGATAATGGGGGTTCTGGAGAAGGTGGGGCAAATGGTACGACGAATGTAGCCCGACATTACTCCGGTTTACCAGACGATAAAGCCCTAGATATCAGTCGGTTCGAGTTGATTGGTAGTCCTCAGACTGCGCCTCACTATCCTATTGGCTGGGCAACCGTTTCTAATACACCCCTGAAGCTGTACAAGTTCTTTACCCTTGGGGGCGGTAGACGGAATCCATTGATTGTTTCCTATCCAGCAAAAATCAAAGATTTGGGTGCTACACGGACACAATTTACGCACATCACAGACATTACACCTACCCTCCTAGAATTGACGGGCATCAAGCATCCTGACAGGTTTAATGGCAAACCCACGAAACCTCTCGAAGGTATCAGCTTTGCCTATCTCTTGAATAATGCCAATACGCCTTCTCAAAGAACTGAACAATACTATGAGAATTCAGGCAATCGAGGGTATTACAAAGATGGTTGGTATGCTGTCACCGATCATCAGACCGGGAAACCATTTAGTGACTCCGAGTGGCAGTTGTACAATCTCAACAAAGATTACTCCGAAAGCAACAATGTGGCCAACCAGTATCCAGAGAAAGTCAAAAAACTGGCAGCAGCCTTTGATGCAGCAGCATTCAAGTATCAAGTTTATCCCCTGTTAGAATCCCCGGAACATGGAGGAGTGCCGCCTTATATTAAGGAGAAAGTGAAACCGAAGACATTCCATACAGGTGAGTTGGTACTGGAACCAGACATTTTGCCCTTGGTGAGCGATCGCGATTATACTATCCAGGTGAAGGCTCAGTATAAAGCAGGCGATCGCGGGGTGATTCTGGCCCACGGTGGACAGGAAGTTGGTTATATCTTCTATATTGAGGATGGTAAGCTGTACTACGAACACAATAACTATGGTCAGTCGATTAAGTTTCCCGCCGTCCCGCTAGAGCCGGGTCAACTTAACATCGATTTGAATTACGATGCACTGGGCAAGCGCCAGGGGTCTGGAAGACTCTCCCTCAACGGGCAGCAAGTTGCGGCAGGGAAACTGGGGCTAACGTTTGGTGGCTTTCCCTATGAAGGATTAGACATCGGTAAAGATGCCCGTAGTCCGGTGTCATGGGATCTCTACAAAAAATATGGGGTCTTTAAATACACTGGTGCGATCGAGCAAGTCAAATACATACCGGGTTCACCCGCACCTGATGCCCAAGAGGAGTAGGGCGAAAAGCTAACTTCGCACGGGTTTGATTGGGAAACTAATCATGTTTTGTGGACTGCATGAACCAAGAATTAGTAAACTCAGCGAGTTCCTCACGGAACTCGCTGAGTTTACTAGTGTCACTAAACATTACTTGTACTGCTAAGAAGTTTTTCCCCTTTCAACATCCGCGCCGCAGCTTCAAGTAGAGCTTCTTCGAGATAGGGCTTGGTAAAGTAGCCACTAGCACCGAGTTGAGCTGCAATTTGTCTGTGCTTGTCTGCACCCCGCGAGGTGAGCATAGCGATCGGTAAGTGGTTGAGGTTTGGGTCTTTCTGAATGCGAGATAGTAATTCCAGACCATCGCAACGGGGCATTTCAATATCGCAAAATACGATATCGCAAGGCAGACCAGAGCGGAGTTTATCCCAAGCTTCCTGTCCATCACGCGCCTGTTCTACGCGATAACCTGCTTTGTTAAACGTCAGGGATAGCAATTCTCGAACTGTAATTGAGTCATCGACGATCAGCACTGTCGGGTCAATCTTCGCAACAGATGTGTCTGGGGGAGTAGCTTTCTGTTGCCAAGAACTGCCACCAAGTTGTGTAGAAATCCGTCCCTGGAAGATGTCAATTATTTCCAGCACGTCAGCAATAGGCATAATCCGACCATCACCCAGGACTGTAGCACCAGCTACACCAATGGGTTTAGGCGCTGGGCCTTCAAATTGCTTAATTACAATTTCTTGTTCGCTCAACACCAGGTCAATCTGTAAAGCAATCATGGTATTTGCCGATCGCACCACAACTACAGAAACCATATCATCATCTCTGGTGCCGCCATAGACATTGCCGCGACTGATCTGGCGATTGAAGGTTAAAAGTTCCCTCAGGGGTCGGAATGGCAGCACCGTATCGCGCCAGGAAATAAATGATTGCCCATTAGCATCATGCTGAATATTTTTGACTGGTATATCCAGCGTATCTTCTACACCGTCCATCGGGAAAGCAATTCTAGATCGATCAGAGACGCAGCAAAGAGCTTTACAAATACTCAGAGTCAGTGGCAGACGAATTGTGAAGGTGGTTCCCTTACCGATTGTCGAATCGGTGGTCACTGTCCCCCGAATTTCGCTAATTTCGGAGCGCACTACGTCCATACCCACACCACGACCAGAAATTTCATCTGCCTGATCTTTGATCGTAAAACCAGACTGGAACAGCAGATCGTAGACTTCCAGGCGAGACATGGCTTTTGCCTGCGCTTCTGTAATCATGCCAATCTTTACCGCCTTAGCTTTAATCCTTGCGGAATCGATACCTGCGCCATCATCGCCTACAGAAAGGATAGTTTGGTTGCCTTGGTAGAAGGCACGGATAGTAATGATTCCCACAGGTGGTTTACCAGCAGCTTGCCTCTCTTCTGGCGTTTCAATACCGTGAGCGATCGCATTATTCAGCATATGAGTTAACGGATCGGTCAGATGATCCAAAATCATCTTGTCAATTAAGGTATCACCACCTTCGATCACCAACTCTATTTGTTTGCCACACTTGATCGCATTGTCACGCACTCCTCGCCGCCAGCGATCGATAGTTTGGGCAAAAGGCACCATTCGCGCTCTTGTTAATCCCTCTTGTAACTGGGTGGTTACTTGGCGGAACTGCCGCGCTACTCGCTCGGTTTCTTCGGTAACAAAGTCAATATCACTAGACGATTCACGTATACGGACAATGCGCTCAATCATCTGCTGGGAGAGTGTATGAAAAGGAGTAAACCGATCCATTTCTAGCTCACTAAAACCCCTATCGGCATGGAAATCAGAGGCTGGCAAACCGGAGTCTTTCTTTTTGCGTCCAGCTAACAGAGAAGCTTCCAGTAGCGATCGCTCATACAACTCCTGCATCCTTGCGCCCACATCCGAGAGTTGTTGTACTTGAATCAGCAAGTTATCTAGTGACTGCCGCAGCCGTTCGTTATCTTGCTCTAAGGTATTGCGATTTACCACCAACTCCCCAACTAAATTACTCATATCGTCCAGTTGCTTAACTGGAACCTTCATCGATTCTTCAAATCTCGCAGCCCGACGAGTGGAGGGGCGTATAATTTTGCTGGTGTTAGATTTTACTACTGGGGAATGGGATATTGTTTGATCTGCTTCTGCCAGCAACTTCTCCAAGTCACCAAATTCATCTGTGCCTGGTGATGGAAGGGCATTTTTAGCCAAGACTGGTTGAGTGTTCAAGGGCTGGCGTTGGCGTAGCCCGTCGTAGACATCGCTAGATATAGCAGCCGCCTCGTCGTTATCTGTACCTAGCAATTCTTCCAGGGCATCAAAATCTAGTTCTGGTATTTCCTTAGCTTTGGGGATGGGTGCTACTTCCTCTCCTAGTAATGCTGCCAAGTCTGCAAATTCATCTTCTGGAGCAACTATTTCAATGGTTTCTGCGGTTGCCGATTCTTCAGTCGGGGCAATAATAGCATTTTCTCCCTTTGATACTGGTGCAACTTCAGATGTCTCTCCTAGATCCCACAAATAGGTTTCTACATCTTCCTGAATAACCGTTTCAAACAGCAGTTGCGAATTCTCATCGGTGTTTTCATCGAAAGAGCCGAACAAATCACTTGGCTGTACTTGGGATGATACTAAATCTGAAGTTTCCCCAAAATTGATATCTAGAGAAGTTTCTCTAGTCGGTAGTTCATCCACAGTATTATCTGTGGTTTCCATCTGAATGTAGGTGGAGTCATCTCTGGCTACATCCTCAAACAGCAGTTGCGGATTTTCATCGAAAGAGCCAAACAAATCATCTGGCTGTGCTTGGGGTGATACTAAATCTGAAGTTTCCCCAAAATTGATATCTAGAGAAGTTTCTCTAGTCGGTAGTTCATCCACAGTATTATCTGTGGTTTCCATCTGAATGTAGGTGGAGTCATCTCTGGCTACATCCTCAAACAGCAGTTGCGGATTTTCATCGAAAGAGCCAAACAAATCATCTGGCTGTGCTTGGGGTGATACTAAATCTGAAGTTTCCCCAAAATTGATATCTAGAGAAGTTTCTCTAGTCGGTAGTTCATCCACAGTATTATCTGTGGTTTCCATCTGAATGTAGGTGGAGTCATCTCTGGCTACATCCTCAAACAGCAGTTGCGGATTTTCATCGAAAGAGCCAAACAAATCATCTGGCTGTGCTTGGGGTGATACTAAATCTGAAGTTTCCCCAAAATTGATATCTAGAGAAGTTTCTCTAGTCGGTAGTTCATCCACAGTATTATCTGTGGTTTCCATCTGAATGTAGGTGGAGTCATCTCTGGCTACATCCTCAAACAGCAGTTGCGGATTTTCATCGAAAGAGCCAAACAAATCATCTGGCTGTACTTGGGGTGATACTAAATCTGAAGTTTCCCCAAAATTGATATCTAGAGAAGTTTTTCTAGTCGGTAGTTCATCCAAAGAGCCGAATGAATTAAGTTCCAGATCAACATCAGATATCTCTGGGGGCTGATTAGTAAATTCTGGAACAAAATCTAAAGCTTCTGGTTGTTGCGATCGCCTGAGAATTTCCTCCTCTGGATGCGGCGCGAATAACGGCGTTTCAGTTGTGGAAGCATCATTGATTACAGGGGAAATAGTTGAGTTACTCGGTGCTAACTGATCAAATAAATCATTTCCAGAATCTGATGAGAATAGTAAATCTAGCTGCTCTTGACGCTGGAAATTGAGATCAAAATCTTCTTCTATGTCAAAACTGGCTATAGGAGAAACTATGGGCTGTTGACTATCAGCAAAAATGTTATCAGCAAACAAACTCTCCTCTAACGCCCTTTCCACATTCTGCTCAATTAAGGACTCGAATTCGTCCTGTTCCTCTGTGGTTTCCTCGCTCCAGAAGTTGCTCAGATCATTTTCTGATTCAGAAGACTCAGGCGCTGTTGCCGCAGATGTATCAAATAAATCACCAATTTCTGCTTCACTTGTAGGCAGTAGTGTCTGTTCTTCCATTTCACCAAACAGGCTATCCAAAGACAAGCCTGTTTGTTGGGGTAATTCTATATAGTCACTAGGGGTAATTTCTTCTACCCAATTTGCATTTCTAGTTTCTAAGAATAAGTTATCAAAACTGTTTTGTTGGTTGGTAGATAGTTCCACACCGATGATCGCTTCAGTTTCTGGTTGAGTTACTTCGCCTGTAGGCAATAGTTCAATATCATCATCTAGTGGCAGTGTCAATAAATCTTCAACGACATCGTTTTTATTGACACTATTTTGGACAATCTCCCCAGGAGACTGGTTTGTATGGCTAGTAACATCAGTAAAATATTGTAAATTTTCCGAAGAAGAAGAGTCTAAATTTATATCAACTACGTTAATATCACTTAACTCTAAAGTCGGAGCAGATTTTTGTTGATTTTGCGGTTCTGAATTCTCTTTTTCTAAGAAATTGTCGCCAAATAATAGGGATAAATCTTCTGTCGCAGCGGTGGTTGTTGGATGCTGCTTCTTGCTGATGTCTTCATCAAAAGAAAGTAAATCGAATAAATCGTTATGAGCGTCCTCAGCCTCAGTGCTGCCCAAATCAATTCCAAAGTCATCGATCGCAACAATATTTAAGGTTTCTTCTTGATGCCAACTTTCATCTAGTTCGGGAGTCTCACCTGCAAATAAATCGGCAAGTGTATTTAACTCAGCTATTCCTACCTCTGGCCCATTGTGGTCAAGATTGCTACTGATTGGATGTACTTCGTCATGTGCAGTGAAAGCAAGACTAGTGTGAGTTGCAACGTTTAGTAGTGTCCCTTGGAGAGGATAGGGGCGTTCGTCCTTGACGTTGGCGTAGCCATCGCTAATATCCTCGTCTAGATTAAGTTCTTCAGTTGCCTGGGCTAGGTTAGTTATGACTAACGGCTGGGTGTCACCAGATAGAATTGGCTCTGAGGCAGTTGATAATTCTGTCAAAGCCGCAAGCTGTTCATCAAACAAATCAGGGGTAATTTCTAATAACTCAATTTCTGCAAAGCTCAAAAGTGCTTCTAGTTGCTGACTAATTGCAATTTCGGCTTCCCTACCTTGCAGGACTAATTCTTGAGCTTGCTTGATTTCGGTAATAACAATTTTAGCTAACGTGAGATAAGTATTTTCAGGATTGCCGATCGCACTGGCTGCTGCTTGACACAAACCACACCACTTGGACAAATTCCAAGTCTCACCAAGTTTGACTAACTGATAACAGCATTGTTGAAGGTTTTCCCGAGTTGAGGGTGTTGTGGTTTGCTTAAACAGTTTCAACATTTCCCGCAGTGTTTGCAACACTTGAGCTTGAAACTCGCTCCAGGTATTATTTTCTTTAGCGGTGACTGGCGATCGCCCAGCGTTACTGAGTCCGCGATCGTCTGGTTGCGCCAACGTCTTTGGCGATAGCCCAGCGTTACTGAGTCCTCGAGCGTCTCGCACCTCTTGGGGTGCTACAGAGAAGGATATTTCTGGAGATTCCTGATGGATGTCTTCTGCCAAACCGGGAATATCTCGCCGCAGGAAAAGTTCTGTAAGTGTGGAGACATTATCTTCAGAGGTTGTGTGTAGTTCTGTGGCGTCAAGACTGCTGGCTACTCCACTGTTCGCTTGTTGTACAAGTAGTTCCAAATGCTGATACAGCCATTGAAAAACCGGCTCAGTTTCTGACATCAAAGTATTAGCCGCATCTTCAGAAAGACCAAATGGCCCGCTCAACTGCTCTAACAGCGCTTTTAGAGTATCAGATACACCGAGAAATAAAGACTCTAACTTTTCGTCAATCTTAACCGGATTATCTTTGAGAATTTTGAAACAATCTTCCAGACGGTGGGAGGTATGCTGGATGCTAGTCAATCCAAGCATCGCCGCTCCTCCTTTGATGGAGTGAGCCGCCCGGAAGACTTCACTGATCATTTCTGGGTCGTTCAAGGTACCCTCTAGATTCAGCAACCCCTGCTCAATGGTATTCAGGTGATCCCTGGCTTCTTCGATAAAGTAACCCAAAATCCGCTGTTGTTGTTCCGGCAGCATGGCAAAAGTTATGAGTTATGAGTTATGAGTTATGAGTTATGAGTTATGAGTTATGAGTTATGAGTTGTGAGTTGTGATTTTTATTTCTAACTCCTAACTCCTAACTTTTTTCCAAGTTATGAGTTGTGAGATGTGAGTTGTGATTTTTATTTCTAACTCCTCACTCCTAACTCCTAACTTTTTTCCAAGTCATGAGTTGTGAGTTGTAAGTTGTGATTTTTATTCCTAACTCCTAACTCCTAACTCCTAACTTTTTTACCTAGTTTCCATAGTTTCCACTCGGAAACGTTCAACGGAGGCGATCAAGTCACGGGATACACCTACTAAGTGTTGTAGGGCACCTGAAACTCGCTGTGCTTCCTGGGAGGTTTCTTGGGCAGTGAGTTCTACTGATTGCATTACATGAGCGACAGCGCGGGAGGTTTCAGTTTGTTCCACAGTGTCGTTGGTAATCGAGCGCACAAGAATATCGATACGATTCGCCACTTGAATAATGTTTTCGAGCGATCGCTTGGCTTCTTCTGCCAATTTTGTCCCTTTAATTACTTGTTGTGTGCCTTCTTCCATCGCGGTCATCACCGAGCCGGTTTCGCTTTGGATTTGCATCACAATTTGTTCAATCTCCTTCAGGGATTTAGCAGATTTGTCTGCTAACTGGCGCACTTCATCTGCGACGATCGCAAATCCGCGTCCAGCGTCTCCCGCCCTTGCCGCCTCAATACTAGCATTGAGTGCCAGTAAATTAGTTCTCGAAGCAATTTGGGAAATCAACGCCACAATTTTAGAAATTTCTTGGGAAGATTCCGCCAACCGCTTGACTTTTCGGGTGGTTTCGGCAACGGTTTCCCGAATTTCCAAAATCCCCGCCACAGTATTTTCTACTGCTTCCCCACCTTTGAGGGCGATCGTACTAGCATCGCGGGCGACGGTTTCAGCTTCCCGCGCCGCCTCTGCTACCCGTTGAATCGAGTCGGTCATCACCTGTACAGAATTCAGCGTCACTGCCAACTCTTCTGCTTGGCGCAACGCATCACCAGATAAGGCTCTAGCAAAGGTTTCGGAGTTGGTTGCACCTTTTGTCACATCCTTCGCTGCCACTTTTACCTGTTGCACAATATCCCGCAGGTTTTGAATTGTCAGGTTAAAGGCGTCAGCGACAGCACCCAGTACGTCTGCTGTCACTTCCGCTTGGACTGTTAAATCTCCTCTAGCAGCTCCTTCCACATCATCCAACAGGCGAATCACCTGGCGTTGGAGGTTTTCTTTGGCTTCCTCTTGTTCATCGGCTTTCCGTTGGACTTCACTTGTGGTCGTGAAAATTACCCGCGCCATTTCATTAAAGCCAGTGGCTAAATTCCCCAATTCATCTTCGGAAAATACTGTGGCTTGAGCATTCAGATTTCCTTGACGTACAGCCTCAAACTGAGTTTGGAGATCATCAGTTGTGCGCCGAATTTGTTTAAGCGCCAGATTCCCCATGAAGCCGGCGGTAGCAAAGCCGGCAATCCCAGATGCTAATGACATTGCCCAACCTGTGTTTCGGACTGATTCTCGTTGTTGGGCTGGCGAAAATGTGGTGGCAACAAAGCTAACTGTGGCTACAACCAGCGCCGAGACAATGCCCACACTTCCAGCAATTAGCCATTGTTTCCTTTCTATGGAGGCATTCTCTAATGGTGCTAACCAGCCTTGCTCGATGCTGACATTGGGTTCTAGTTTCGAGACATCTGTTTGGCTAAAGACTGGAACTGATTCATGGGAACCAGTCATCGAGAATAGTTCCTCATCGCGATCGCTAGCTGCATCACTTAAAAAAGCCTCCGCGGTTTGAGGGCTTCCACTGCCACTAGTTTCTGCTGGAGCAGAATGCATTGCTAGATCACCGAAGTTAGAACCTCCTTCCGTCAGGTCAAACCCTGGAATGTTGCCTAAATCGTCAAATTCCTCAAAGTCATCTAAAAACTCGATATTACTCTTAGAACTTTCTCCATTTAGTATATTGTTTGAGTCTTCATAAGAGCTTAATCCCTCTGAGCCAAAGGCCGACTCAAATGCTTCCATATCAAAGTTTTCATCGTCATCAAAGTTATTTCCCCCGATAATTTCACCTGATTTTAACTGCTTTTCTTCCAGAGGAAGATTGCTGCTAAAAGATGAAGAATCATCAGATAAATCAGGAACAAAATCTGACTCTGTTCCCAAATTTGTTGGTTTTAACCAATCATGTGCCTCGGTTTCTGGCAAATATTCTTGACTGCTGGATTCCAAGTTATTTGTTGTTGCCGAACCATTTCTAAGTTCTTCTTCAATAATCAGTAAACTTTCGTCTCCAAAACTAGATTTTTTATATTCTAAATTACCAATAGCAAGCTCTGGAGACTTTGCTTCACTCAACAAATCAGAGAAATTATTCTCGTTATTACCAGTTTGGGAATTAGAAGATGAAGAGTTATTATTGTCAATAGCTGAATTTCCATGATCAGAATTTATCCCATTATCTGAAAACTGACTATTTACTAATGATTCTTCCAGACTATCTTCTGATACATCTTCCTGCCAGAAAGCAGGCAACTCCAATTCTGTTTTCTCCTCCGAGTTGCTATTTGACTCTTGTTCTAGTGATTCTTCATTGAAGGCAAAAGGGTCGTCACCAAAAACTGGAGAAGAATCTGATATTTTTACTGTTCCAATACTATCTTCTGTAGGTATGTCAAATGGGCTTTTTGAAGATACCTCTTCAACGCCATTCACAGTTTCTTGAACCTCTCCAAAAAAGTTCAAATCAAGGTTATTGCTGTCAAAATCCTCACTAGCGCCCAAATCTTCTAATTCTTGTTTGCTATATACCAGTGGATCAGACATCTCTGAGGAATTTATTTCCCCTTGACTTCCTGATGTATCAATCTCCCCACTGAATGACTGTAAATATTGATTGATATTCTCAATTCCATTATTGGCAAAACCAATAATTTCTTGATCGTCGCTCAGTTGTAATACCAGTTGATATTGTTCTTTTGCAACATCGTACTGCTGCAAAACATAGTAGATGTGACCCCGTAACAAATGAGAGTTAGGGTCATTTGGGAAATTTTGCACCACTTGGTCAACTAAACTAGCGGCAACCTCATAATCCCTTTGGACATAGGCGGTCATCGCCTGTTGATATGTTGGCTCGTGATTATCAATACTTGCTGCCATTTCCTCCTCCAATTTCATCCTGCCCACCGCGCACTCCGTAAAATTGCCATTTGATCGAGCAGTCGTAGAGACTGATTATTTTTAGCACGTAATAACCACTCTCCACGTAAAAAGGGAGCCATAGTATCGGGAACATTAGTTGGTGGCATGAGATTCTGGACATCCAGCCAGTCCATACCACCGATTTCCTCTACTGCTAAACCCACTATTGTGTCTTGCTCTTCAATGGCAATCACCGAAATTTCAGCTCTATCCGTGTTTAATGCACTTGCTTCCCCAAGAAATTGACCCAAATCAGCCACCCAAATAACTCGACCTCGTAAATTTAGAGTACCCAAAAGTAAAGGAGAAGCATTAGGAATCGGGGTGATTCTATCAGGACTTAGTTCAATTACCTCCCGGATACCAGTTGCTTGTAGTGCAAACTCCTGATGCGAGGGTATGTAAAACCTCAAATGTAACTCACCTTCAGGACTTTCTACTTGTAATTCAGGACGGAAATGGTCTTGACCGCTACCACTTAAAAAGTCCGGTTTGCTGACCATATTGCTTTTATCCTTATCCTCGCAGCAGTTGTTTGACTGTTCCCACCAACTCGGTTGGTTGAAACGGTTTGGCTATGTAGGCATCTGCGCCCTGCTTCATGCCCCAATAGCGATCAAATTCTTCGCCTTTGGAAGAACACATCACCACAGGGACATTTTGGGTTTTTGGATCGGATTTTAACCGCCGACAAACTTCGTAGCCGTTCATCCGGGGCATGACAATATCCAATACCACTAAATCTGGAGGTGCTATTTGAATTGCCTCCAATGCTTCTAATCCGTCACTGGCATGGGTGACAGTTAAGCCAGTTGCTTTCAGGAGGTCTGTAATCATCTCCCTTTGCGCGATACTATCTTCCACAATCAGAACTGTACTCATAAGTGTCTATCTACCTCCTGATGTAAACGTTCCTACTTGGAACATTCCCTGATTCCTCCGCAAGTATTAACTGTATAAATTAATTCTAGTTTTTCACTATTTTCCTGGATATTGATCTTTCACTAAGTAGGCTGACTCTGTGATAACATCTTTTACCTGATCTTTTAGTAGATCAACAAATCTTGGATCTTTTTATCTGCCCCATGCCCCATGCCTCCCCAATTTTGGATTCACGTTAGCCAGTCCTCAAGTGTCTTTTAGATTTTAGATGTTCAATCCCTCCGGGTTCAGTAGTCACTCATGGGGGAAACCCCCAAGACCGCGCTACTTCACCAAAATCCAAAATCCAAAATCTAAAATTCTTCTGCCCTATGCTCTATTGAGAGTCTATGTTGATATATTTCTCTACGAGCATAAGTAACTCAGTGTCTGTAAACGGTTTTGTTAAATAATCTGTAGCCCCGACCATCTTAGCTTTGACTCGATCAATAAATCCATCTTTACCAGTAAGCATGATAAACGGTATCAGCCGAAATGCTGTTGAATGTCGCAGCATGGCGCAAACCTCGTACCCCTCCAATTCCGACATGGCAATGTCACATAAAATTAAATCCGGTTTGAGTTGAAAAACCAGACTCAGTGCCTCTAAGGGATTGGTGAGGGCGATCGCTTCATAACCTTGTGGTTGTAGGATGGAATTTATAGTCTCACCGATAGCGATCGCATCGTCAATACATACTATCCGCCCCTTGTGTTTTTCTTTCAATTCCCCGTTATCCGTGTGGGCATTTGGTTTAGTTGTCTCTGAATAGACTAGTTGTAGCCAACTCTGTTGCACATATGGATATATTGCCTTAGCGACTGTCAAAATGTCTCGGTTGAGATAGCGAGCCAGTTGACGCAAGGATGTTTTACCATCAGCCCAATGTTGTAGCTTATTCACGGTTGCTTCTGGTAGCGAGGATTGGAGCTGAATTTTGTCAGATAGCACTGGCAATTGTTCTGGAGACTGAATGTGTGGATAGAATTGCTTCCACTCTTGCACCTGTTTCGTAATTTTTGTAACGAATGGAGCAATCTCGAAAGTATTTAATTGCGGGGCAAGTGCCGCACCCTGATGGAAAATGAAGTTACCTTGGTGTAAGCTCAACAGGTCAAAAAGGGTTTCATGCACCAAGCTGTAAATGATACTACCAGCTATCTTTGGGTTGATGATATTCCGTTCCAGGAGTGCCCAAAGATAGGCATACTCTGACGCGTCGATTGATGGTAAGGAAGCAATTTGTTTGTCGGTGAGCCGCATTTCAACTCGGTAATGGCGTAAATAATCCCTAATTCTGGATAAACTACTCTCGCCTTCTTGACAATAGATAATTTGACCATTCAGGAAAAAGACAAACCAAGACTGTTGTTTCGGGCGATAAATACTTGCTCCCTCTCCACCCAGTTTGTTCTTATGGTGAGAGCTATGAGCTTCTACCCATAGTTGCCCAGTTCGCTGTCCCAACTCAATCAATTGCAGGATACTGCAAATATCAATTTCATTTAAATTTCCCTGCATTTATCTAAAAAGTACTCCTTCCTTGTAATGCCGTTAATATTATTTATCGGAAATCGAAGGGTTGAAGACCTGTACCATTACACGTAGCTCGGAGTTTCGGTGTCTCCGACTCCGCTCAATTTCAGTCCGGGTTTAAATAAGAGTCTGAAATTGTCTAAAATGTTTAAATTTTGAATGCGTGAATTTTGAATTGTTAATAGTTGTGTCCCGCAATTTTTCCATTTTTTGAGTAGGTAGTTTAAGTATTGATTATGGAGTATTGGAAAGATTATTACCCTATGCTTTGTTGTCATGGCAGAATACATTAAGCTATAAACCTTAATCTTTCGTAATACACTTCGACAAAGCTAGTGTTAACACGGAAGTCATCATCACTGTCATCAGTACAAAATATAAAGGCGCGATCAAGTCTGCTTTTATAAGTATCCAAGACGTAATATCTCGCGTCTATAGTTTTGTCTGTCTTATGCTCCTAAACTTTGGTTCAGTGAGCCAAGTTAACAGAATTATTTCAGGTATATCCCAAAACACGAACTTTAAGTGCATCAATAAAGGACTAACGGTAAAGGACTAACGGTGTGCTGTATTTAGCAGAAGTACAAAAACAGAAAGGTGGTTTACTCAGTGGCGGCGCCAAAACTGAACTGAAACTGCTAGCTTGTCAGCGAACTGACCAGAATTGGAGTACTGTGTCGGAGGATGTGATTGCTGCTGAGGACGCAAGCAAATTAAATGATGGTGCTTTGGTACTGGTTGAACTGAATCCGAATCGCCAAGTGCAGCGGATTCAAGAAGCAGGGCGTCCACTAGTCAACATTTTGCAGAATTTTTCTCGCCAATTGGAGAAATTTAAGCTCAAGGAAGATGAGATTGATCAGTGGAAGCAGTCGCTGACGTTTCAGGCGCAAGAGTTGAATCGCCGTGAAATGGACATGGAAGTACGATCAGAACAGTTGGAAGAAATGGAGGATGAGGTGCAACGCCTAGAGGAGCAAAGACAGCAAGTTGACACCTCGCGCCAGGAACTTGAACGGTTGCAAACAGAAAATGAGCGCAATCGCCAAGAGTTGGAAGGCGCTTGGGAGCATTTGCGGGGTGAGCAGCGTCGTCTAGAGGAACGTGAAGGGGATTTTAAACAAGGGACGGTTTTGGATGAGGAGCAAAGTCGGGTAATGAGTGAGTTACTCGATCGCTTGTCTAGTCATGCGGCTCCCACGGAAACAGTCAGAGAACACCTCCATTTGGCTTTTGAATTGGTCGAAAAGCAGCAAGCTACTCTTACCCCACACTGGCAAAAATTGGAGGAGCAAAAAACTGCGATCGCTCAACAGCAAGCAGAAGTTGAGGGTTTGTTACAAAACTTTAGCGATCGCCAAAACGCTTGTGTTCAAGCACAAAATTCTCTAGCCCAGCACATAACGCAATTACAGGTGAATACAGCAGACCTTACGAGCAAGCAAGAGTATGCTCGGATAATCAAAGAGCAGTTACGAAACCAAGAAGAGTTATATCAACAGGTTCAGTCTTTGGCTGCAACATCTGGTGATGTAGTTCTTGGTCAGCAAGTTGATGTGGAAGCTTTGGAGAAAAAGTCTTTAGAAGAACTACAAAAAATAGTACAAGACTTGCAATATAAGATGGAAATAGACGCTAGCTTTGTTCACGATCAAGAACAAGAACTGGAATATAAACAAGAAACTATAGAAGAACTGCAAACTAAAATCAATCACGCATCTGACCATGACCACATCAATTTGGAACTGGAACTAACGGATGAAAAAGACCTCTATCAGATGCTAAACTCCAGTTTAGTGGGACAACGCCGCAATATGTTACAGCATCAGGAGTTTCTCAAGCAACACCAAGCTGTACTGTTACGGCGACAAGGACATACTGTTGCTGATGAAAAAGAAAGCAACAACCAAATTAATTTAGAACCGATTCTGTTACAAATTGAAACCCAGCGACAACAATATTCACAAGAAATCCAAAAGTTGGAACGTGAGATTGAGCAGATCCGTGCTGGTATTGAGCTAAATCAGGGAATGATTGACAATCAAACTCACGATTTGGATGAAAAACGCCAAGAACTTAAAGCGATCGAGGAAAACTTGCTGTTCCTGCGAAGAACAATTGCTGAATGCTGTGGTCGAGTGAATCTCTATGAAGAAGCACTACAACCAATTCAGGATTCTCTGGATAGCTTACGGCAAAAGCTGCAAGGAATTGGAGAATCTTTGGATCAATTCCAGGAAACTGGTGACTCTCAAGTGCAAGCGATCGCACAGTTGCGTCATACTCTTCAAAGTTTAATGCCTCAGCCAGAATTACTGGCGTCTTAACAAGTTCTGGGGCTTTGGTGAGACAAGGGGCTTAAGCTAGGCTAAAGCCCAACTACGAACTTAAGTAGGTAGGCGTAATTAAATATAAGATCAAACCTCACCCTCAATCCCTCTCCTTAGTAAGGAGAGGGAAGCCGGAGGCAGGGTGAGGTTTTATATTTAATTTGACCATTGCTTAATGCTTCCTGACAATCTACATGGGTTTATGCATATTTTCTTAAGATTCTAAAACTAATAATGTGCATCGTCCCTGATCACAAAAAGACTTTAAATAACTATTTCAAGCAGATCCAGTCGCCTTCTACTTGACCGATCGCACCACCAGGAAATGGATCAGTTTGCGATCGGTTGGGCGCTATACTTTCCAAAGTTTAATGGGTCTGGTATTAATTTTTAATTTATATCTGATTCAATAAAGATTCCACTCATTCTCTAGCTGTTCAAGCTTATAACTTTTTATACTTAAGCTCTTACACTCACTTATAAATTGTGAAACTTGGGATTGTATTAGTGTTAAATTTCCTTCTCTAAGGTTATTTATATAAGAAGCCACACATGAAGTTGTTAATTCAGGCGAAATTTCCTCAAGTAAAATATCATTTCTAATTTCTTTGCAGACTAGCTCAATGTCAGAAGGAGTTAGCATTTTACTTTCATTCCCTAATTTTTCATAATCTATTAAATTCAAACTTTCGGTTGTAACTGAAAGATTATCACAAACTTTTGATAGTGAAAGGTAATGTTTGAATAGCTCAGTTCTTTCAGTTGCATTAGGTGGAAAAATAGGTATTTTCCAATCTAATCTCCCCGAACGTTTCAATGCATTATCAATGCCACTTGGATAGTTTGTTGCTGCAATAACGATTACATTATGCTCTCCAATATTATTTAATTCTATTAGTAGTTGATTAATCGTCGCTTTTTGATCTGTATGTGCGTATAGTTCATTCCTACTAAAGCCAATACTATCTAATTCATCAATAAATACGACAGATGGAGCTTTCTTTTTAGCTTGAGCAAAAATAGCTCTTAAATTTTTTTGGCTTTGTCCAATCCACACACTCTGAATATCAGATGGAGAAAGCTTAAAGAAGTATCTTCCAGATTCGTTAGCAAACGCATTTGCTAAAAGAGTTTTACCACATCCAGGTAAGCCAAAAAATAATATTCCGTTAATACCACTATTAATTCCTTTTAACTGTATTTTTAAGAGTTTATTAAGCCTACTCTTCTCTTCATTTAAACCCTTTACATATTCAAAGTTAATTACTGGTGGTTCTGGAGGGCCAGGTTTTGGACCTGGATGAACTACTGTTCCTATTTCATGGGGTAGATAGCTTATCAAATCAAACGATACAGGAATGAGTTGATGATTTTCATAATCAGGAGCCATAATATAAAAGCTCACTGATTTATCATATTTCTCTATTAATTTTTGTTCTAAAATTTCTTGTGTTTTTTTAAGTTGATAGTAATTCCGGGCAATTTCAAATCCAGGAAGAACCAGCCATACATTCTTTACGTTACTAGGCCATCCATCTATTTTTATTGATATATCTTGTATTAAATGAAGAAAAACGTTCTCTCCAGATGCCTTACCTCTTAATGTTTCTACCTCAACTATTGTATTATTCTCAATATAAACATCTGGTCTTCTCTTGACTTTTGATTTTCCATCTGTCTCATTACTGTCAGGATTAACTGTTGCTTCACAGCGAATTTGAGATAGATTATGACCCTGGCATTCAAGAGTTCTAATAGCAAAATATTTGAGGTATATGTGTTCATCAGACTCATAACCATAAACCAAAGTTTTGAAATGCTCATTTTTCATATTAATGAGTAACTGAGCTTCTGCCTGAACTTGTATTTTCTGTAGTTCTAAAAAATAGTCAATTATTGATAAACTATCATCATCTGAAATATAATTTGGAGATTCTAATAAAATACTTAGATGATGTTGTATGTCTATCCTAACTTCAAGAGGAACTGATTTATCGTCAGGATACTTACACTTTAATGTAAATACAAATGGTAGCTTTTTAGCAATTGTATCTACCAAATATCCAAACAAATCCTGCTTCTGATGCTTATGCATCTCAGCTTGCGAAGGACAATGAAATATAATGAAAAGTTGTTCTGAATAGTATTTATTAGTATACAGTGATAGCTCGTTAAATTGTTCCTCAAATTTTTCTGATTCAATTAGATCAAAACTTGTATTTCCCAGTATTACATTGGTCATTGTTGACTGACTAAAGTGCAAAATACTTGAGGATGGGAATTCAGATTTATCACCAGTATTTACAGATTCATTTATTTCATTTTCATTAAGGTAACTATTAAAATTTGCATGGAAAGTCACTAATTTTGGAGTCACTCCTATATATTGTTTTTTGCGAATTAGTTCATAAGTTAAAATTTTCGCTACAACATCAGAATAAAAATCCTCTTTGGATGGAATCAGGAATAAACCAACTGGTTTATTTGAGTCTAAACAAGCTTGAAAAGTCTCGTATTCTTGCTCAGAATCAAAATCAAATAAATAATAGAATAAATCATGTTTAACTTTTAAAGGGTTCAAGAAATTTAGACTATTTTTTTCTGCGATAGAATCTATCGTTTCTACTTCATTTTTTGTAGAAGTAACTCCATCAAAGTAAATAGCGACTCTTTCATCATATGATAAATCAATATTAAATGCTGGGATTATTTTTAAGCCCAAATCAGCTAAACAGTTATTGAATTTGTCAATAAGTGACTGACTTCTACGCTGACAACCAAGTTGGTTAAGAATACTTTTAATTTTAAGATTTTTTCTTTTTCTACCAGTTTCCTTTAATTCATTCTTGATTGATGTTAAATAGGTGAAAATTACTTCTTCCATACACTGCCTTTAATTAAATCAAAACTTGTCTTTTTAGCTAGCTGTATGCCAACAAATGGGAAAATCTATTTAGCTTAAAAGACATTATTAAAATAACAAGTATATTCGGATAAAGCTGATTCTAGATCAGTACTATCACTGAGGTAATCATGGACACTATTAGTTTCTGTAACAACTGGGGCGATATCCGCTTTTATTCTGGATTTGGCAAAGTTGAAGTGGCGATCGCTCTTGTGGAGCCAGAGGTGGATCTTGGATTGGCGGAATTCGCCGCCTAAGAGCAGAGGGCGGACTATTTCAAGCAGATCCAGTCGCCTTCTACTGGAGCGATCGCACCACCAGGAAATGGATCAGTCTGCGATTATTCCATAAATAAAGTAGATTCTACATGAAAAAACTCTCCAAGCTTACGCGCTTGTTGTGTATTTATCTTCTCTTGTCCATTTAAAATATTATTAACCAAATCTTCTGTCCCTAAAACCGCTACTAAATCATCTCTACTTCTCTCAGATTCTTCTAAGATAAATAACAACATAGATACAGGATTATTCTGCTGGCTTGGCTGATAATATTCTTGTTCAAACTTTTCAATTAAAGTAATTAATAACTGATAAAGTTCGTCTTCTTCTGGGGTGCGTTCCCGGTGCATCAAATCTTCCACTATCCCTAAAGCTTGCTCATTTTCAGCTTCACTTTTTATCAGCTTGGGAGGATAAGCTATTAATAAATGCTTGTATTTATCTGGATTAAAAGTAAGGGTCATCTTTCCAGTTCTCCTTATCGTATTCCGCATGGGTGAGGATATACTTAATATAAATTAACTGCCCTTGATAATCTATACTAACAATTAAGCGATATTTATTTCCTTTAATATTGAAAACTGTAAAATTACCAACAGCTTCAGCTTTCAGGAAAATCTGCTCTACTTCAACTAAATTTGACCATTTCGCTTTAGTAGCAACTTTATACCAATTGCTTAATGCTTCCTGGCAATCTGCATGGTTTTCTGCATATTTTCTTAAGATTCTAAAACTAATAATATGCATCGTCCCCGATCGCAAAAAGACTTTAAATAACTATTTCAAACAGATCCAGTCGCCTTCTACTTGAGCGATCGCACCACCAGGAAATGGATCAGTTTGCGATCGGTTGGGCGCTATAATTAGAGCCGTTAATTTCTCAATGTGTTCAAAACTCGCTGCATCAGTCAGTATTTGCTGCAATATCTGACGCATCACCCGACGTTGCAGTGCCAATGGTGCTTTCTGTAATACCCGACGATTTAACCGCAAGGGAAAAAGAGGAGTAAGGGAATCTTCTTCATGCCCCATGTCCCTTTCCATCGCCTTTTCCCGCAACTCCTGGGCAGCTTTTTCTAAATATTCCACTTCCGCTTGGAGAAGTTCTGCTGTTTGGGCTAAGGCTGATTCTACTTGTGGGTTGAAATTTTCCCGCAAATATGGTATTAACTCTTGGCGAATGCGGTTGCGAGCATATTGCAAATCTTGATTGGTAGAATCTTCCCAAATTGGTAATTTAAACTCTTGACAAAATTGCTCTGTTTGTGAGCGAGTGATTTCTAAAAGTGGACGCACTAACATAATGGCTGTAGTTAGAGGGCGTTGCCAAGTCAGGGCTTGTAAGCCATCAGCACCAGTACCGCGAATTAAGTTGTAGAGGAGAGTTTCAGCGCGATCGCTTGCGGTGTGTCCTGTAACTATATATTGATAATTATTTGCTTGAGCGATCGCACTTAAAGCTTGATAGCGCCAATCGCGTGCAGCAGCTTCACTATTTATAGGTTGGTTTGCTGTTTCTAAATAAAAGGATATAGCCCAAGTTTTAGCTAAGTTTTCGACGTGATTAGCATTCGCTTGGGAGTCAGAACGCCAGCGATGATCGCAGTGAGCAATACCTAAATACCATCCCCATTTGGATTGTAAATCTAAAAGTAATTTTATTAAACACAGAGAATCTTGTCCGCCGGAGACAGCGATTAATAGCCGCTGGTTGCGCTCAAACAAGTGGCGCGATCGGATGGTGCGATGTATTTTTGCATGTAGGGGAGTCCATACCATTTCTTCTCATAGTTTTTGGATTTGACTTGCAGCGACTAGAAGTCGCGGCTACACAGACAAAACCCACCGACCTGGGTTAAAAACCTTTGATTTTCTCTTAGTCCACGTTCGCGTAGCGTTCCGCAGGAAAGGTGGACTTCGTTTGTATAGCCGCGATTTCTAATCGCCAGGACTAGGTGCAAGATGTGAGTTTCCAGGTTTGCGTCTGTTGCCTTATTTTAGGCAATTCTTGCAACACAAAGTAACTAATTTTGCAATCCTCTCTGCGTCTCTGGGTGAATCTTATCCCCAATTCAATGGATAATATACGGAATCTTGGATAAATTCGTAGGTAATTTAATGGCTGAAATTCAAGTTGGTATTGAAGGCGAAAACGCACCAGCAGCAGCCGAGGCTTTGCTAGAAATTCCCGGAATATCGGGAAGCTACGAAGTTCCTAGCCAAAAAGAGGCGACTCTAGCAGCCGTTGCTACTATTGTCGGCATTGTGGGTGGTGCTGCTGCTTTAGCTGAACAAATCCGCAAATGGTATCAAGAATGGCATAAATCCCATCCAGGAAAGCAATTTGATGTGGTAATCCTTGATTCTGATACTGGAAACAGGATTTTACTGGAAGAAGCTACTATAGAGGAAATCACGGAAATCCTCAAATCTATCAGCAAATAAGTGCAAACTATCCGCATTCAACTTCGGGAAAGTACGCAGGAAACAGTTGAACTCAGGTATTGGCTACCTCAAAAAAATCACTATGAATCACGTCGTCTGAAATTAGCAGAAATCGCTAATTTTCTTAACCAAGGAGAACGAGATTACTATAAACTGCTGCCCAATTTACCAGGAATCGGGCGGCAGTTATTTTTTTGGTTGGATGGCGATGGACGCTGGTTGAGTCGGGGAATTGCTGACTGTCGCGGTGAGGGGTTGGTAATTGCCATTGATACTGATAAACAACTGGCACATCTACCTTGGGAAGTGCTGCATGATGATGAGGATTTTTTGGTTAAGCGCGTTAATCCAGTGGTTTTGCCTCTGCGCTGGATTGAGAAAGAAACGGAAGGGTTTTCTGTGGAAGCACGACAATTGCGAGTATTGTTTATGGCAACCGACCCGGAAGACGTGGAACCAAAGTTAGAGTTTGAACAGGAAGAGGCGAAAATTCTGGCTGATACGCGAGATTTTGCTGTAGATTTGCGGGTGGAAGAAAGCGGTTGCGTCAGCGAGTTGGGTAAGGTGTGGAGTCGCTATCTTGATGACTTTGATGTGTTTCACCTCACAGGACACGCCTCAATTACTCCTCCGGAAGCGGAAAAGAACCCCACCCCCAACCCCTCCCCGCAAGCGAGGAGGGGGGAAGGTTTAGAGGCGAATACGCCTTATTTTGTTACTGAGACGGAAATTGGGGAACGTCACGAAACCACAGCGGCAGAACTTGCGGAAGTCTTCCGGTTTAGATTTCCCAAATTGGTGTTTTTATCTGAGTGTCGGACTGGACAAGCACCAGATAAAGGGGCTGTCCCTTCAATGGCTGAAGCACTAATTGCCCAAGGGGCTAGGGCGGTTTTAAGTTGGGGGCGTCCCGTGGAAGATCGGACAGCTACAGCCGCCGCCGCACACCTCTACGGCAAATTGGCAGCCGGATATCAATTAGCTGAAGCACTCGCTAGCACTTACCAGCAGTTGTTTAAACAGAATGTGCGTGACTGGCATTTGTTGCGGTTATATATTCAGGGAGAATGTCCGGGTGCGTTGGTGGAAGTGTTGGGAGATTTGCCACTCTCAGCGCCGGAACCTGCTTATGAACAATTTTTAGATCCCGATACCCAACAGGTGCGGGTGGCGAAACCCTCTGAGTTTGTTGGGAGACGGCGGACTTTGCAACGTTGTCTCAAAGCTATTCGCACTTCATTAGGGGTACTCATTCACGGACTGGGGGGTGTAGGTAAGAGTACTGTGACTGCGCGACTTCTAGAAAGGATGGTTGGCTATCACAGGCTGGTGAACTTTCGGCAACTCGATGAAGACAAACTGCTCAAAACCCTTGCTGAACAATGTACTTCAGAACGGGGGCATGAAATTCTCAATGGCAAGTTACCGTTGATGCAGCGCCTCACCAAGTTTTTCACAGAAGGACTGAATACCCAAGAACAGCGCTTTGCTTTTGTGCTGGATGACTTTGAGGCCAATTTGGAATTACGAAATGGGGTTTATGTCTTGCAACCACAAGTTGTAGATGTTCTGCTGGCGTTGCTGAAGGCGATTCAAAATTCCCAACTTCCCCACAAGGTAATTATTACTTGTCGCTATGATTTCCAATTGTCGGAACTAAATCATCGTCTGTACCGCGAACACCTGGGTGCTCTGGGTGGGGCAGATTTAATTAAAAAGTATAATCGTCTCAATTCGTTTAATGGCACTTTGGTGATTGATGCAGAATTGCAGAAACTCGCCAAAAAAGCAGCAGATGGAAATCCTCGGCTGTTGGAATGGTTGGATAAAATTCTTTCTGAAAACATTGCAGATAATCTCGCCACAATCTTAAAGAAGATGGAAGTGGCAGAAGAAAAATTTCGTGAGAATATCTTGGTTGAGGAATTGCTGAAGCAGCAAAGTCCAGGTTTGCGGAAAATGCTGGGTAAGTTGTTGGTGTATGAGTTACCTGTTGTTCAAGCTGCTATTTCCCCGATTTGTGAGCATATCTCTAGTTGGGAAAGTCATATTCAACGCGCTGAAATTTTGGGTTTGTTGGAAGTTACCCTCACCAACAACGGAGAGAGGTTGTATCGTGTTCCCCGGATTTTGTCACCGTTGCTAGAGTTTCCAGAAAACCCCAAGGGTGAAGAGTTGTATAAACAAGCTGCACAAATTTTGTATCGTCTGTGGTGGGAAAAGGCGGAAACTACTACGGAGGCACAAAAGTTAGTAGAAATTCATCGGTTGGGGTTGTTGGGGAAGGATGGAGAAATTGCAGCGAAAATAGCTAGTTCATTGGCGAACCGCTTGTTGCATCAAAGTCGATTTCGGGAAGCAATACATCTGTGCAAATCAACCTTAGAAGTAACTAAAAACCATAGTGTTCTCAAAGAAATTGCTTATTGTGAACACCAAATGGGTGAGGTTGATCAAGCATTAAACTATTACCAACAAGCTTTAAATCTTTGTCCCACAGAAAACGAACAAGAATTAGCTTCAATTTATCATCATTTTGGAATGCTGAAATACAGCAAAGGGGAAGTGGATGAAGCGATCGCACTCTACAATCAGTCTTTAGAAATAAATGAACGCATTGGCGATGCCCAAACCAAACCCTCGACGTTGCATCAACTAGCAATAATCTACGCCGATAAAGGGGAAGTGGATGAAGCGATCGCACTCTACAATCAGTCTTTGGAAATAAATGAACGCATTGGTAATGTCCAAGGCAAAGCGGCGACATTGCACAATCTAGCAGGTATCTACGCCAACAAAGGGGATGTGGAGCAAGCGATCGCACTCTACAATCAGTCTTTGGAAATAAATGAACGCATTGGTGGAAGTGTCCAAGGCAAAGCGGCGACGTTGCACGAACTGGGAGGTATTTACGCCGACAAAGGGGAAGTGGATGAAGCGATCACACTTTTGAATCAGTCTTTGGAAATAAATGAACGCGTTGGAAATGTCCAAGGCAAAGCGATGACGTTGCAATGTCTGGGAAATATCTACGCCAACAAAGGGGAAGTGGATGAAGCGATCGCACTTTTCAATCAGTCTTTAGAAATCACTGAACGCATTGGCGATGTCCAAACCAAAGCCTCGACGTTGCACAATCTGGGATATATTTACGCCGACAAAGGGGAAGTAGATGAAGCGATCGCACTCTACAATCAGTCTTTAGAAATAAAACAAGGCATTGGTAATGTCAAAGGCATAGCGACGACGTTGAACAATCTGGGATCTATCTACGCCAAGAAAGGGGAACTAGATGAAGCGATCGCACTCTACAATCAGTCTTTGGAGGTTTTTGAACGTATTGGTGATGCTTATTCAAAAGCACTAACATTGCATAACATAGCAAGTATCTACGCCAACAAAGGGGAAGTGGATGAAGCGATCACACTTTTCAATCAGTCTTTGGAAGTTTTTGAACGTATTGGTAATATCCAAGGTAAAGCGACGACGTCGCACGAACTGGGAATGATTTACGCCAACAAAGGGGAAGTAGATGAAGCGCTCGCACTTTTCAATCAGTCTTTGGAAGTTTTTGAACGCATTGGTAATCTCCAAGGCAAAGCGGCGATGTTGCACCATCTGGGAATTCTCTACGCCAAGAAAGGGGAAATGGATGAAGCGATCGCACTTTTCAATCAGTCTTTGGAAATAAAAGAATGCATTGGAGATGTCCAAACCAAAGCGGCGACGTTGCAATCTCTGGGAATTCTATACGCCAACAAAGGGGAAGTGAAGCGAGCGATCGCGTTCTACAATCAAGTTCTTGAAATTGATGAACGCACTGGTAATGTCCAAGGTAAAGCGGCGACGTTGCACCAACTGGGAATTCTTTACGCCGACAAAGGGGAAGTGGATGAAGCGATCGCACTTTTCAATCAGTCTTTGGAAATAGATGAACGCATTGGAGATATCGAAGGCCAAGCGGCGACGTTGCACCAACTGGCACATATCTACGCCAACAAAGGGGAAGTGGATGAAGCGATCGCACTTTTCAATCAGTCTTTGGAAATAGATGAACGCATTGGAGATATCGAAGGCCAAGCGGCGACGTTGCACCAACTGGCACATATCTACGCCAACAAAGGGGGAGTGGATCAAGCGATCGCACTCTACAATCAGTCTTTGGTAATAGAAGAAGGCATTGGTAATGTCCAAGGCAAAGCAGCGACGTTGCACCAACTGGCACATATCTACGCCAACAAAGGGGAAGTGGATCAAGCGATCGCACTTTTCAATCAGTCTTTGGAAATAAATGAACGCATTGGAGATGTCCGAGGTAAAGCAATGACTCTGTGGTGGTTAGGACATTTGGCAGAACAACAGGGTGAATACACTAAAGCGATATCCTATTTGCAACCAGCTTTAGAGATTTTGCAGCGATTGAAGTCACCGGATGCTGAAAGTGTGAGTGCAAGTCTTGATAGGGTAATTCGTAATTCGTAATTCGTAATTCGTAATTACTGAAAGATTTTTGTCTCACGCAGAGGCGCAGAGGCGCAGAGAAGAAGGCGAGAGTGTAATTTAAGTAAATGAAAACTGCTGTAATGAGTCTTTGATACTCACCGACGAGTATTTGAACTGGATTCATCCACCTTTGAACTCCGTTAACGAGTGTTTGAACTGGATTCATCCACCTTTGAACTCCGTTAACGAGTGTTTGAACTGGATTCATCCACCTCTGAACTCCGTTAACGAGTATTTGAACTGGATTCATCCACCTCTGAACTCCGTTAACGAGTATTTGAACTCGATTCATCCACCTTTGAACTCCGTTAACGAGTGTTTAATACTCGTGGACAAGTCTTTAGGGACTTCCAAGTAATAAAAATCTCATTGGGTATTAGTTTTCCACTTGTTTGAGTTTTTGAAAAATTTCATCCAGTGGTGATTCAGATTCATCAGGACAAAATTCTAAAGCAAGTCTAACTTTTCCTTTTTTCCATCCCTGAGTACTAAACTGCAAAACTTCACAATTTAATCCTTGGGTATACAAATTTACTTCATCTGTCTCTTCTGCTCCGATATATTCCTTAATTGCTGTAATTAAATCACGGACTTTAAAAGTTTTAGCAATATTTAACTTATTAAAAGTGTCTGGTTCTATAGACACAACTTCATCATGATTTAATCTGTCAAATCCATCTTCCATAAAAATCTCCTCTCACTAAATCTATACTTTCTACAGATTTAGCAGTTCATCCGAAATAATTCTCACAAAATAGTAGTAAATTTAAATCTGCTCCTTTCTCCCTCTTTGCCAACCTACAATGTACATCAAGTCTTTCTGAACGCAATTTACGGTTAAGTCTCATAGCCCCTGCGATACCTCACCCTGGTTTTACTACGTAAAACTTGTCCCTCTCCTTACTAAGGAGAGGGATTAAAGATAGGACTGGGTGAGGTTTTAGAGGACTTTTGGGTATATCAGATAACTTGTGTGTAGACCGTAGCTTTGCCAACGCAGAGGGGTTAGGGGTGAGGTTATTAAAAGAACCAACCGTAAGAATGCAAACCTTTGCCCAACAGATTCACACCTAGATAACAAACCCAGACAACGACAAAGCCGGTGGTGGCTAAAATTGCGGGACTACGCCCTTGCCAACCACGAGTTATCCGGGCGTGGAGGTAGGCGGCGAAAACTAACCAGGTGATTAATGCCCAAGTTTCTTTAGGGTCCCAACTCCAGTAGGAACCCCAAGCTTCATTAGCCCAAACGCCACCAGCAATGATCCCAATTGTCAGCAAGGGAAATCCTAGTCCGATGATGCGATAGCTAATGTTATCGAGGGTTTCGGCAAGGCTAAGGCGTTGAGGTGAAAGGGGTTCAGCAGACGCTACAGTTTGAGGCTCAGAAGTAGATACTAAATTCAAAACAGCAGTGTTACCGTTACCGTTGCCGTTGCTACTACTTTCAAAACGAGCAAAGCCGTTATTTTCGACAGGAGAGGCTGGTGGTTGAGAAATTAGCTCAGATGCTTTGTGCAAGCGGTAGCCGTTGCTGCGATAGCCACCAGTACCTACAGAACTACCTTGTAGTTGGATGTTTTGACCGCGAGTGACAACTAAAAAAGCGATCGCTAATAACGAACCCACCATCAAAGCAGAATAGCTCAACATCATGACGCTGACATGCATCATCAGCCAATTTGACTTTAAGGCAGGTACTAGGGGTTCTGAGATTTGCATCTGCGATGGTAGTGTCAAGGTAGCAAAAGCAGCGATCAACATTGCCACCGGAGCTGTAACAACTCCTACTAAGCGGCTACGGCTACTACTTTCAGCAATTAGATGGACTGTGGTAATTCCCCAAGTTAAGAAAAACAGGGATTCATAGAGATTACTTAGGGGAAAGTAACCAGCTTGTATCCATCTTGCCCCTAGTAAAGTCGCCATGCACAAATTAGCGATCGCCATCCCAGCTGTCCCCAAAGCGGCTAGATAAGGTAGATTCGGAAAAGCCGCTCCTCCCCAATACACCAGCATTGTCAGGAATAATATGGCAAAGGAGGCATTGTCCAGCCAGTTCTGGAGTACAACTAGATTCATAAAGTGTTCTCTCCGTGGATGATTTAAAATATGGATTCTGACTGTTCTGATCCTATATGGTTAGAGGGTCATGAAGCAGAGGAAATCGAAAATAGGGAATGGGGCATGGGCCAAACAGGGCAATTTAATTTTGGATTTTGGATTGACGATAGGCCACAGAGAGCGAGTCCGCGAACGTCTTTTAGATTAAATTTCAATCTAAAATCCCAAATCTAAAATCTTAAATTCTTACTCCCCACTTCCCTATTTAACAGAGTTGCCCTTATTGCTTTCTGGACTAGGCAAGGCAGCCGAGTTCGTAACTTTTTTTAGTCCGATAAAAATGTTGTAGATGTTACTGCGACTGTCGCTGACAGCAGATGTTATCCCAATTGAGTGCGTTGCATTTAGCAAAGTTTGTTGATTGGGAATTAGAGTTGGTAAAGGGAAATTTTTCACAGTTCGTTCCACATCCAGGAAAAATTGACCATTTGTCGGATTTGGTTCTGTAGGAACTGTTTGTTGGAAGGGGATCGTGCTAGCTAGTGTGTTATTGGGTTTGGGAACAATTTTATCAGTGATGGGAGCGCCCACTACTAGAAAAGCGATATCTCCATCTAACCAGCCGTGGGTGGCCGTTAATGTGCCATAAGGTGAAACCCAGTTAACAACGGGTTGATCTGCGACTTTTGCCGGTTGGACTTGGAACTGGTATTGATTTCTCATCACGTCATCGAGCTGTTTTATGGATGCTTCAGCTGATTGGCGTAGGCTTTGCCCGCCGTAGGCATCGCTTGCCTGTACCATGAACACTAAACCCGCACGAAAATCATCTGGTGAACCTTGTTTTGAAGTAGTGGGAATCACTGATAGAGAAAATTCGCCTTTCATCCAACTGAGCAAATCCTTATCTAAATCGAGATTGGTAAGAGATTTTATCCCACCTCTGATCTGTTCTGGTGCGATCGGTGAGAGGGGATTTCCCTGAGATGTTAAAACGTAATCTCCCCACAACCTCTGTAAGTTACCGCCAGATAGCATCATTAAGGTTTCCGCTGGTAGGCGGCTTTGCATTTCCCCAGCTTTGTTTTCCACCGCCAGCACACGTTGACTATTAGGATTTAGCCAAGAAACGCCCTTGAAGCGAATTCCTTCTGGCTCTAAAGTCATTGTCCCCGCTAAACCTTGGTTATTTTGCAGTTGAGCCAAAACTTGAGCAGGTAAAGGGCGGTTTGGAGAAGCTGCGGCTATTTTGGCTGCTGTTGGCACATTGACGTAAAACTGAGCAAAGGGTTGGTAATTGGCAATTTTCAGAAAATTCTCAGCAAAGCCCCCTGTTGCAGCTAGGGATGTTTTATTTTTGTAGGCGTCGATCGCTCGTTCTGTGGCTTTGGGATTATCAGTTATGACTAAAAAACGCCCATCTATTAATGCTGCACAGAAGTTTTCTCCTGCTTGTCCCTGATTTTGTTTGATGGCGATCCCTTGATAAGTCCGGTCAATCCATTTGCCTTGTTTAAGGGTTTTGGGTTGTGCCAAAATGCTTTTGGCGATTTCTGGGTTTTTCACTGGGAATACCATTACCATCGACTGCTGATCATTGGCAGGATCTTCAGTGGTGGTAACTGGTTTGGGTGCAGGTTTACTCGCTGTGTCTGGGGCAAGAAATGCGATCGTCACGTCATTACCTACCCAAGGAGCGATATCTTTCTGGAAGTCGTAACCATTATTAGTCAGAAAGCGATCGCGCAATTCTACTAAATTTTTGTCCAGTTCTGCTTGGGTTTCTCTTGTCCCAAACTGCCGCAATTGCTGCCACTGCTGGGCATCTGTTGTCAGAGAAACCGCAAACAGGGCATCACCTGGAATAATATTTGAACCTACGAGCAAATCGCTAGAAGATAGTTGTCTCGGGCTTAACAACCAGTATGCTAGACTTCCGGCACCAATCAATAACCCAGCAGCCGAGAGCGTCAGCACCAGAGACGGTTTATTATTTTTATTTTTCTTCATCGGAACAGACACAAGAGGCGGTGCCATTAAAACCTATACCTCATACTTGCAAACTCATTACTTGTTTGATTGGTTAAGTTAACCAAAAAGTTTCCCGTTATCTAGGGCAGTTAACTGCATGAATGTCTCCATCCTAGACATTGATGATATTTCCGTAATCAACCTTCCCTACTGTTTCAAAAGCGGTGTTTTCGTGGTTAGTTACCTTTTTTAACACGCTTTGTTGAATTTCGCTGGACACCTCGTTTAGACGGTTGCCTCTGCGGAAATTCTTCAAGAGTTAAATCTGTCATTTCAAGCACTTTGAGGATATAACTAACTTGGGCATTGCTGCAAGTCATCAGCAACTCAGACTGCCTTCTATTTACATAACTTCCATCTGTGGTATTGACTTTATCTAACCTAGATCAATTCAGTGTTCAGGATTTCGTATGGATTACCAATATTACAAATCAGATATGTTGCTGAATTATGATTTTTCGGAATTTGTATCATTTTGATGCAAAACAGTTGTTATTTTTGCTGAGGAGGAACTGGTAATTTTTGATTAAAAATTAATTGAATTTTGAATGGGAGCGTATTTTTTCAAAGAAGCAGGCTATGTGCAACGTCTCGTAGATAAGCGGTACTAGGCTGCTGCTAAAAACACGTTTTAATTTTTCAATGGTATTATCCCTCAGCATTAACAGCACTCATCTGCATAGATCCCAAATATTTAGTTAAATAAGGCGAAAAAACTTCATAAATTAAGGTTAGTGGCTGTCCATGATGCCAAAACAAGTAGTGGCGACCCCAAAAAGGCCCAGTTACATCAAAACCTGACTGTAGCGCCAATGAGTCACCGTAGTAAATTCCTCGAACATCCCGATACAACTCTGTGCGAAGACGAGCTAAACTCGCCCAAATTGGTAATGAACGATTTTGCAAATACTCATCTACATGACTGGCTTCCCACCACGAAGTAGCATAGGCTAATCGCTGGCCAGAAGCAGTACGCAGCCACACTTGTCGCCGTAGTCGCGGACCTGGGACAGCTTGGATTAACTCAGGAGCTTCATCCAAGTCCATGCCAATTAATGACATATCAATCACATCTACTTCTACAGGCTCACCTGTAAGCAATTCTAGGTGACGTGTTGGAGAGCCGTCACCCAAAAGCATTAGCTGCCAAGCAGGTGCTAGCTGAGTGTGAGGTAAACTTTGTTGAATTATTTCCTCCCCTCCTTGCCAAATCGGAGTAAGGCGGTGCCAAGCTGCTGGCAGTGTTAAGTTATTTGTCGGCGTAAAAGTAATAGTCAATGCTTTTTACAAAACTTCACCTATCTCTATAAAAACATAAAAAACTAGTATTTCAGCAAGCATTCTTGCCTTAAGGAAGTATTAGAGCTAGGTTCAGATTTAAGGGTCAATAGTTTGAGGTTTTGACCCTTGACTATTGACCCTATGACTAGACAAGCAAAAATGCGGATGGCGAGACTCGAACTCGCAAGGCAAAGCCACACGCACCTCAAGCGTGCGCGTATACCAATTCCGCCACATCCGCATGGTTTGTCTAAAGATAGACTATAGCATAAGAAAATAATTATAGTAAGGTGATATCTAAATTCAGCTGCTCAAAAATATAAATTTTCTCAAGGCGGTATCAGACTGACAGAAATCTAGCAGCTACACAAGTGATATTAAAAAGGGTAGAGCGACTGTGTTCGGCAGGGTGCGATCGCACCCTGCCGAATTTGGTAAGCTAGCCAAGACTTACAGCAGCAATGTTGTTAGTGTAGTAAGACTATAGAGGCAGCAACCTGCAACCTTGCGTTTTCTTAGAATCAGGGTGGCGAATCTCCTGTGATAATTTTAAATAGTGCGAAAGCGTCGTTTCAAGTTGGATCAGAGAAAATGTGAATCTACTGGTAATGATATCGAAACTAAAAAATGAAGTTTGACAAAATATTAATTGCCAATCGGGGAGAAATCGCCCTTCGCATTCTCCGCGCCTGTGAAGAAATGGGGATTGCGACAGTTGCGGTTCACTCCACCGTTGACCGTAATGCTCTCCACGTCCAACTTGCTGATGAAGCGGTTTGCATTGGCGAACCTGCTAGCAGTAAAAGTTATTTGAATATTCCCAATATTATTGCTGCCGCCCTGACGCGCAATGCTACTGCTATTCATCCAGGTTATGGCTTTTTGGCAGAAAATGCCCGGTTTGCGGAAATCTGTGCCGACCATCATATTGCTTTTATCGGCCCAACTCCAGAAGCTATCAGGCGGATGGGGGATAAATCCACTGCCAAAGAAACCATGCAAAAAGCTGGAGTCCCGACAGTACCAGGTAGTGAGGGGTTGGTAGAATCCGAGGAAGAAGGATTAAGATTCGCTAAGGATATCGGCTATCCAGTGATGATCAAAGCTACAGCCGGTGGCGGTGGACGGGGTATGCGCCTAGTTCGTTCTGAAGACGAATTTGTGAAACTTTTCCTCGCAGCCCAAGGCGAAGCAGGAGCAGCTTTTGGTAATTCTGGCGTTTACATAGAAAAATTTATTGAACGTCCCCGCCACATCGAATTTCAAATTTTGGCGGATAACTACGGTAATGTTATCCACTTGGGCGAACGGGATTGCTCTATTCAGCGCCGAAATCAAAAGCTATTGGAAGAAGCACCAAGTCCGGCTCTCGACCAAGACCTACGTGAGAAAATGGGACAAGCTGCCGTCAAAGCTGCCCAATTCATTAATTACACTGGGGCGGGTACTATCGAGTTTCTCTTGGATAGATCGGGTAAATTCTACTTTATGGAAATGAACACCCGGATTCAAGTAGAACATCCTGTAACAGAGATGATTACTGGGATAGATTTAGTTGTTGAACAAATTCGGATTGCTCAAGGGGAAAGACTTAAGCTTACCCAAGACCAAGTAGTATTACGGGGTCATGCGATCGAATGTCGGATCAACGCTGAAGACCCCGATCACGACTTTCGCCCTTCTCCTGGACGCATTAGCGGCTATCTTCCCCCTGGAGGTCCTGGTGTTCGGATTGATTCCCACGTTTACACAGATTACCAAATCCCACCCTACTACGATTCCTTGATCGGCAAGTTAATTGTTTGGGGAGCAGACCGACCCACTGCTATTAACCGTATGAAACGCGCACTCCGGGAATGTGCCATCACTGGACTACCTACCACCATCGGGTTTCATCAAAAAATTATGGAAAATCCACAGTTTTTGCAGGGTAATGTCTATACAAATTTTGTGCAGGAAATGAACGGTTAGGAGAGTGCTGAGTGCTGAGTGCTGAGTGGGGAATCTCACTTCTTTACTCAGAACTCGGAACTCAGAACTCGGAACTATTTTGCCCAATCCCTAATTTACACGAGATAGCATAGTCAGCAATCCTTGCTGACCTAGCAGGATTTCTCGTAGCAGGCTGAAGATACCAACCCAAATAATAGGTGTAATGTCTACCCCACCGATAGGTTGCACCACCTTTCGCAAGGGTATTAAAAATGGCTCAGTAGGCCAAGCTATTAAATTAAAGGGCAAACGATTCAGATCCACTTGCGGATACCAAGTGAGAATGATCCGAAATATAAATAAAAATGTTATCAGCCCTAACACAGGTCCCAGAATCCAAGCAGTCAGGTCAACACCAGTCATCGGTTTCAGCTACTATCTATCTGTAAATAAAGAAAAAACTTAGGCGAACGGCAAGCCGCGCTTCGCGTAGGCGTAGCCCGTCGTAGAAATCGCCAAAAAATTTTAAGCTTTGTAAAGCACTCTCATGATCATTTTAACCAAATGCTGGCATTTCTTTCTGGAATACAAAAGCAAACACGCTGACGCGGTTAACTCAACAACCGGTGAAAGCAGTTACCAAGTTTGGCAGTTCAGACTTAGAGGCTTCTCAAGAAAGTAATACACTATTAAAATTAGGATGAAGTGTGTAAAAAAAGGTTGAGAAGTATGACGCCTTCTTTAGCAAATTTTCTTTGGAGTTTGGCTTGGGGTAGTGCAATTGTTGTGATACCCGTTACAGTTGGTCTAATTTTCATTAGCCAGAAAGATAAAATTCAGCGCTCATAATGCTTATGAGAGTTGAATTTACTCTCATAACCGATTGTCTGTCAGGTATTTATAATTGCACCAAAAGCAGCAGTGTTTGCCGCTATAAGCAGTTGTAGCTGACAGACATAGGTTTTTTTACTTTTCGGTGAATAGCTTCAGAGCTTCTTTGCCAGAGGCTTTGAAGCTTCAATATATCGTGACAAATTAGAGTAGTGATTTTAATTGTGACTCGCTAACATAGATTTGATATTGGGAAAACAGCAATGATAAATTTTGGGCTGAACTCAGCCAGTTTTCTGGCTCAGGTAAATTTTGGGGCAAACTCAGCCAGTATTCTAGGAATTTTCCTGGCTGTGGCTGGGGCAGCACTGTATTTTCTCCGCACTGTGCGTCCAGAATTGTCACGGGATCAAGATATCTTTTTTGCGGCAGTCGGCTTGCTCTGCGGCTTCATTCTCGTCTTTCAAGGATGGCGGCTAGACCCAATTCTACAATTTGGTCAACTGCTTTTAGTCGGCACAACGGTGTTTTTTGCAGTTGAAAGTATTCGCCTGCGGAGTATAGCTACCCAGCAAGCAAAGCGCAACACTCCGATTGTGGACGATGAGCGAGAGGTAAGCAGAAACTATTCGTACAATGATCGCAAAAAGTATCAAGCTGAAATGGATGCAGACTTAGATCCATTGCCTTATGAAGACGAGGAAGAACGCCCCGTGCGTGCCCGGATTCGGGGTAGCAGGGATGAGATTTCAACTCGTGATGACTACTACGAGGAGCAACCCCCTCGTCGTTCAGAACGTCGCAACAGCAGCAGTGAAAAACAGGCTCCAGCTGATAAAACGCGTCGCCGTACTTCTGGGCGTCCGGTGAATCGCCCTTCTGAAAGCTCTGAAGAAGAAAATTGGGGTTCTTCATCTAGACAAGTTGATGATTGGGAAAGTTCGGGTGGGGAAGTCAGAAAACCTTCTCGCCGCACTAATAACGGGTCTGGGCGTCCCGAAAGTCGTGAAGATGATGTTGCTCCCAGACCGAGAAAGCGTCGTCCGCCCACTGACTCAACTCCTCGAAGAGGGCGCGAAGATGATGAGGCGATACCAACTGATTATGTACCATACAACCCGATTGAAAAGCCAAATGAGGGGCCAGAGAATTTGACTGATTATGACGATGTTTAAAACAGTTAGCGTGGAAGTAGATTTAGAGGCGACGGAAAACAGTTGAGGTGGAAAAATTTACGCCTATATTTTGGCTCCAAAGACCTATTCATTGGAGCCTGGTTTTTGGTTTAACAAGTTTGCTTGTATCTTGTGGTTCTAACGATATTCCCATAGGGCCTACTTCCCTCAACAGTCGGTACACCGAGGAGCAACCTGCTTTGAGTGGAAATGGGCGCTTTTTAGCGTTTGTATCTAATCGGAATGGTAATCAGCAGCTACTAGTCTACGATTTGGAGAGGCAACTGTTTATTAGTACACCGGGGATAAACCGACAGGAAACAATTGCCGAAAGTCCTAGTTTGAGCTACACAGGGCGTTACATTGCTTATCTTACTAGTGACCAAGGTAGACCTGTAGTGGCGCTTTACGATCGCGCTACGCAACAGTCGCAAATCGTCACACCAATCTATCGTGGCTGGGTCAGAAAACCAAATATCAGCCCAGATGGACGTTATGTTGTTTTTGAAACCGCCAGCCGTGGTCAGTGGGATATTGAAGTTCTAGATCGGGGGCCAAATATTGAGTTAGATATTCCCAACGGTGCAACCGTTGGTTCACCTCCGTAGGAGTTATGAGTTAGGAGTTAGGAGTTAGGAATTATGAGTTAGGAGTTATGAGTTAGGAGTTATGAGACTATTGACTAATGACTAATGACTAATGACTAATGACTAATGACTAATGACTAAATTGTATGAAACGTATTTTTTTTATACCTGCATTTTTATGTTTAAGTTTATTGACTGGGTGTTTTGGCTACCCTCGCATTTTGAATTATCCCTTTGATCCGGGGGGTCGCAGTCTCAATAGTTTAGCGTCGGAATTAGATCCCCAAATTTCTGGGAGATATATTGTTTTTATTACTGACCGACGGGGTAGCCAAGATGTTTATATGTTTGATACAGTGACTCGTGATTTGGTTGATTTGCCAGGTTTAAATTCCTTTGATGCGATCGCAACTCATCCTAGCGTTTCACAAGATGGTCGTTATGTTGTGTTTGGTGCTAGCCGTCAGGGGCGATCGGCTATTTTTCTCTACGACCGGGAAACACGTCAATCACGGAATTTGACTAATAACCTACAGGCGGAAGTCCGCAACCCTACAATTAGCGCTGATGCTAGTAGGATTGCTTTTGAGTCTAGTAACAACGGTCAGTGGGATGTTTTAGTATATGACCGGAATGGACAACCGTTAAATATACCTCAAGAACCGCGTTGAACTAGAGTTAGAAGTTAAAATTCCTAACTCCTAACTCCTCACCTAACTCCTCACTCCTAACTTTTGTTTTCTGCTTGTTGCACAGATTCAATAAGTGATCGCACTTGTTCCGTCCCCTCAGAAGCTTCAAATGATAGGGGAAACTTACCTCTCAGGATCATCCGCAAACCGAGGGGTGCAAGACTGAGTAATCCTTTTAAATCCCGAAAATAATTACCGACAACTTGTAAACCAAATTGACGTTCATCAATCCAACCACCTTCTTTAACTAAATCCACCAATACTCTTCGGTGACGAAGTGAGCGACTATCGCTGGCTTGTTTCTGGGTGAGAATTTCTTGTTTAATTTTGGTGATTTGTTCTAATGGTGCAACTTCCATTGGACAAACTGAATCGCAGTATAAACAACGGGTACAGCCCCATACGCCTTTAGTACCTTCGTTGGAGCTTTCTAAGCGATTTTCGGTGTCGCGATCGCGAGAATCTGCTATCATCCGGTAAGCTTTGGCAAGGGCATGGGGACCTACAAAGTCTGGATTAACTTCACGAGCATTACATTCCGAGTAACAAGCACCGCACATAATACAGTTACCAGTTTGATCGAGACGCGATCGCTCTTGTGGTGTTTGCAAAAACTCTCTTTCTGGTACAAGTCGTGCTGCCGTACTCACATAAGGAGCAACTGCCTCTAGATTATTCCAGAAACTGCTCATATCTACAACCAAATCTTTAATCACGGGCATATTGCCGAGAGGAGCGATCGTGATTTCGCCAATGGCATTTACTTTACTTTGGGATGATGCTATTTGTTGTAATCTGGCAAGTTCACTACCAACATTTTCCTTACAAGCTAAAGCCGAACGCCCATTAATTCGCATAGCACAGCTACCACAAATGGTATTGCGGCAGTTTTTGCGAAAGGCCAAGGTTCCATCTTGCTCCCACTTAATATGATTGAGGCAATCCAGGATTGTATTACCTGGTTCTGCCTCTACAAGGTAGGTTTGCACAACAGGGGAGGAATTTTGTTGCTGTCGAATCACCTTAAAAATAACTTCCATGACCACTAACCAAAATTTTAAAATTGCTTCACCAGCCTCAACAATCATGAGTCAAGGTAGGTAGTTGTGAAAAGTGAGCTATACTTTTTTTGCCCTTAATTCAAACCCTGGTGTTAATAGGCTGACGAGGAAAGAGCAACTGATTCTAACTTAAGGATAACCATTAAAATTTTACTTGTAGTAGCGCTCTAGGCAAGATTTATGTCAAATTCTGAGTTAAAACGCCAAAAATGTAATCGCAGCTTTGCATTGAATTTCGCTGTTTAGGAATGTAAAGGAAACGGGGTTTGCTCAAAAAGGCACTTAGGTTTATCTTTGACCTAGCGATCGTATCCAAATTAAATGCATATCAAGTTAGCGACACGTCTTGATGTCAACTGGAGTCAAGCAGTCCTGGCTGGAAAATTCCGCCTTTGCTACCGCTTGACGGAATTTTTGGATTATATAGAAGTGTAAAAGCACATCTTCAATATATAGTAGTGGCAATCAAGCGGTAGGCAGATGTTAAGATATTTATTCTTCCCATAGACATACGTACAAAATCCTCTGAGCGCTTTTGAGCTTAGAGTAATAAACCGAGGACAAATCTTCATCACTTTCAAAGAAAAGTTCTTGCACCGGGAATCCCTGATGCGCGAGACTTTTAGATTTTTGCTTCCTCTCAATCAAGAAAATCTTGGATTTAACTCATTGGTCAAAACTGCTCATCTATATTAGATAAGTTTTTATAAAAGCCATCTGGCAACACTCACGCTTACAATCAAGGGTTAGGAAAATCGTCACTGCTTTTTCCAAGCTTTAAGTCCAGGAATTTAAATAAAAATTTACTAGCAACTTTAATTCAAAATTAAACAATTATTTTGCTATTATTAGTCCATGCTAGTATTTAATATAAAATTACTAAGTCACAAAACCAGAATCAATAGCCGTATCAGCGCGGCTACTACTGCTTTGTTGATTCGTAATGTAGAGACAAGAAAATTCGCGTCTCTACTGGCAGGACAAAAGGGCATAAGCCCGTAGGACTCTATTGAAATACTATGCTGTCCTAAGCTTGAGAGTAGGAGTAGAGAAAACTCTACTTTCTCATTCGCCAGAAGGGCAAGCACTCAAAGTGAAAAACCTGCAATTTCTTGGTTCTACGACTTATTTGTAGTAGAAACAACCCAATTTGTTAAGGTGGCTGAAGTTACACCGCTACAGTAGCGCCAAAAGAGAAAACAATTTCATTTCTAATGGCGAATAATGGTTAAAAGTGCCGTAAAATCAGCAAAATTAATGTCTGTGGCAACTATGACCTCTAATTTGTTGTGGACAACCATATATAGAAGTGCTTTTGGCTCCTATCAGCAGGAATTCACTCGTTACACTAGAGTCCGAAGTAGCTCTATGCAAATGCTAAAAAGTCAAATGCCAGCATAAGACTACATCGTTTATCAGTTTGGAGAGAGTAAGGAAAATTTGAGCATAATGACTGAAACTGCAACCGCGCCATTAACCGGAAAAGCACTACTTGCTAAAGTAAAAGAACTTTCCACTTTACCGCGCCGAGAAAGAGCTAAACAGTGTGGCTATTACACTGTTACTAAGAATAACCAGGTTCGTGTCAATCTCACCGATTTTTATGACGCTTTGCTATCGGCTAGAGGAATTCCTCTAAGTCCAGAAGCACCTAAAGATGGTCGTGGTCGTGAACCGACATATCGGGTTAGTGTCCATCAAAATGGTCAGATTGTGATTGGTGCTACATATACCAAGGCAATGGGCTTAAAACCTGGAGATGAGTTTGAAATTAGGTTGGGATACAAGCATATTCACTTGATTCAACTCGGTGAAACTGATAAAAAACTAACCTCACAAGATATAGATTCTGACGAATCAGACGAAGATTTGGAAGACGAAGAGTAAATTTGCTGATGGTAAGGATAAGTTTCAGGTGATGATAACTTGTCCTTATCCCGTCGGCAAACTGGTAGCTCTATTGAGAAAATTTTGTCTCAGGTAAAAAATACGATTAGACCCCTTGCAGGAGTCACCAAATTTAGTAGAGTCTTGATTAATCAGCAAGAAATCTATAGTGCAAGAAGTCTATCGTGTTTTTTTTGTTTATTTTGATAACTTTCTTTGAGTCTTCGGTCAACGTTCTACTGGCATTTCTGGAAAATGCACCACCACTAGTTATAGTGATGGCATTTTTTATTTGCTGGATAGTTTGCTGGTTGCCAGTAGCAGCAGTAGCAGCAATATTGCTCAATTGGCAACCCACTAAACCTTTGCAGCCAGAGCAAAAGATGCCGTTATTGGCGTCACTCTATCTATTAGCTCCCCTGATTCTATGGGGAGTTAGTTGGCTGAGGAATAAATCTTTTTCGGATTACGGCTTTGTTGGGAATCTTTCAACTCTTGGTTCTTTAGTACTAGGTTTCGGTTTGGGAGTAGTGAGCCTAGCTATTGTATTTAGTGGGCAATTTGGGTTAGGTTGGTGTTCTTTTGAAAAGACGAATTTCAAGTTAGTACTACCCATCTTGCTACCGATTTTCTTGATAGCGTTATTAGTCGGTGGGATAGAAGAGTTAGTTTTTCGCGGTTTCCTGTTCACTGAATTAGCGCATGGTTATCCAGTTTGGTTAGCAGCAGCAATTTCTAGCTTGATTTTTGCCTTGCTACACCTGGTTTGGGAGCAACGCGAAACGGCACCCCAACTCCCTGGATTGTGGCTGATGGGAATAGTGCTAGTGTTGGCACGCTTTGCTGCAAGCGGTAATTTGGGTTTAGCTTGGGGACTGCACGCGGGATGGATATGGGCGATCGCAACCCTAGATACAGCAGAACTAATTACTTACACAGATAAAGTCTCTGACTGGTTCACAGGTAAGAATAAAAAACCTCTAGCTGGCTTGGCGGGAATTATTTGTATATTGGGAACTGGAGTGATTATCTGGCTTTTCATCTAGGTATTTTTAATTTCGCGCCAAGGTGCAATATTTGAAAGCCAAGCCTGCTAACTAAGCTTGGCTTTCAAATAATATCTTGCAAAGACGGGCAAGCCATGCACAATTAAGATAGAACTGGAGCACTAATATCAAATTCGGATAATTAGTTATGATTCCCACAGTCATTGCACCCCACCCCCAGCCCCTCCCCGCTCTTCGGGAGGGGAGACAAAGTGTAGCTTTGCCGGGGTGGGGTTCTTGGGGTTTTATAAGTAATCAAGCGGACATGATATAAAACCCTAGTTTAGAGATGATTAATTTTTGTGCGGTGGGTGTCTTGTCTGTTAGAGATTTGTTACCTAATCCTTAACCGCCAAAATCAGGGATTAAACGCTTCAAGGCGCGACTGGCAACCTCGCCATAGCGTAGTTCTCCACATAGAATCTTACCCATGATTTGGGCCCCTGAGGGGCGCTTAACACCAACTTTGTAGCCAATGCCTGGAAAGCGATAGAATGCTCCACCTAATTTTTGCGCCCAAGCCATCTCAGTACCCCATTGTTCATTAATGTCTTCGGTATATTTTTCTAAAGCGTTAGTGTCACCAGAAAGAGCCTGATTAATGGCTCCTGCTGCAATCAAACCGCTAAAAATTGCCGGGCGAATGCCTTCTGCTGTCATTGGATCAACTACACAAGCAGCTTCCCCAGCCAAAACTGCATTTTGAGTATGCAACTTTTGGTTGCCATCCCACAAGCAAAGGGGATAACCATACTGCTTGCTAGTTTTGATATCTACATTAAACGATCGCGCGTACTCATCTAAAATCTTCTTAAAATCTTGAGGTTCGCCGCCGATAAACGTACCGACACCAATGGAATAACCATCAGCTTTTGGGAAGTTCCAAATGTAGCCATTTTTCACCAAGCCAAACTCGAAATGAATTGTGGATTTGTCTTTGACAGTTGCGAGAACTTCTGCTTCCAAGGCTCCCGCTAAACGGCGTTTACGTTCTTTGAAGCCTAACCATTTTGCCATTGACCCTTTGGCACCATCAGCCGCGATTAAGTAGCGACCTATAACTGAGCCATTGGCTGTGTTAACTTGCCAATAATCACTTTGAAACTCAATACCCATTACTTCCGTATTATCTCGTAGTTCAGCCCCTTGCTTCTGTCCTTGCTGTACTAGGAAATGGTCAAAAATATCTCGTCGCACCATCCAGACTGGTTCTTTTGTGGCAATTTTCGCTTCCACGGGGTCGCCCAATTTCCAGGTAAAGCGAACGGAGTCGGCTTTCACCGAAATCACTGGGCTAAAATCAAAGTCAAACCATTGAGCGATCGCTGGAGATACACCACCGCCACAAGGTTTATATCTTGGCAGAGATTCTTTCTCCAACACTAATACTGAGCGACCTTGCTTGGCTAAATGATATGCAGCTGTTCCACCAGCTGGCCCAGCACCGACGATGATGCAGTCGTACATATGGCTGAATTTTTGCTCCTCAATTAGTTTATTTTCTATTGAGTAGGGGCAATTCATGAATTGCCCCTACTTTAATTATTCACTAGATCAATTTTTGTTAGATACCTAAGAAATGATAAAGGCTGAAGAATTTATCCATCATCCTTCAGCCTTTATACTTCAGACTTTAGACTTTAAACAGTCGTGATGTCTTTTTCTTTTTCTGCCAACAATTCGTCAATTTTCGCACTGTATTTGTTTGTCAGCTTTTGCAGTTTGTCTTGCTGATCCCGTGCTTCATCTTCAGGAATTTCGGCGTTTTTTTCCTGTTTGCGAATGGCATCTATGGCATCGCGGCGGATGTTGCGAATAGCAACACGACCTTCTTCAGCATACTTAGATGCCATTTTGACGAATTCTTTACGGCGATCGCTTGTCAGGGGCGGAATATTCAGCCGAATTACGGAACCGTCATTGCTGGGGGTTAAACCGACATCTGAGAGGGAAATCGCTTTTTCGACTATATTTAAACTGCTGCGATCGTAGGGTTGAATTAAGATTGTCGTCGCATCCGGCGTGCTGATGTTTGCCAGTGATTTCAAGGATGTGGGCGAACCGTAATAATCCACCAATACCTTATCTAATAAACTCGCATTGGCGCGACCAGTGCGAATCGTGTTAAAAGCTCGTTGAGTTGACTCAACGGTTTTTTGCATCGTACTTTCAGCTTCAGCTAATTTCACAAGAACCTCCCACAAGGGTACCGATGGATTCTCCCATGACTGCTCGGTGGATGTTACCTCTCACCGTTAGGTCAAATACTAGAATTGGGATATTATTTTCTTTACACAAGGCGATCGCAGTACTATCCATCACCCGCAAATCTTTGGCTAAAACGTGTGCGTAGGTGAGGCTATTGTAACGCTTCGCATCAGGATAAATATGAGGATCAGCATCATATACTCCATCTACTTTGGTGGCTTTAAAAATCACTTCCGCATCAATTTCTGCGGCTCTTAATGCCGCAGTAGTATCTGTAGTAAAAAAGGGATTTCCAGAACCAGCACCAAAAATTACCACCCGTCCTTTTTCAAGATGACGGATGGCGCGACGACGGATATACGGTTCTGCTAATTCTTGCATAGCGATCGCAGTTTGCACCCGCGTCTGTACCCCTATATGTTCGAGCGAATCTTGCAGCGTCATGGCGTTCATTACCGTGGCAATCATCCCTATATAGTCAGCTGTTGCCCTATCCATCCCCGCCGACGCCGCTTTGACGCCACGAAAAATATTGCCACCACCAACAACGATGGCCATTTGAACTCCAGTGGCGATCACCTCTGCTAATTCTTGTGCTATTCCTTTGACCACTTCTGGATCAATGCCATAGCCCATGTTGCCCATTAAGGCTTCACCGCTCAGTTTGAGTAAAACCCGTCGGTAATTCGTTCCCATGAAGTTACGCTTTATCAGAAAAGTTGCAATTGCCTCCAATTTAAGATAGCAGTTACAGGGACAATCTATATCTAGTTACGCCAAATCAATGTAGTACCTATTGCTTCTGTTTGTGGTATATCTATTTTTTGACCTTGAAGCAGAGAAGCGATCGCAGTTCTCAAATAATCCTCTCCCACTGCTGAGGCATCTTGGGGATGATCGTCAATTTTTCCTTTGTAGCGGACTATACCATTAGCATCTATGAGAAAGGCCGTTGGTGTTTTTGTCGCACCAAAACTGCGGGTCACATCTTGCGTAGAGTCCCATAGATAAGGGAAATTCAAGTCGTGACCCTTGGCAAAAGCTTTCATATTTTCCAAGGTTGATTTAGCGTCGCGATCGCCACTACTACCATTCACGCCAATTAGTGTGAAGCTTTCTGGGGCAAATTCGCCTTGAATGTTTTTTAACCTGCCTAGATACCGGTCTAGATAAGGACAATGGTTACACATGGAAATGACACCCACTGCTCGGAACTTCTCAAGATAACGCCTGAGATGGTGTACTTGATCATCAATTCCTGGTATTTCAAAATCTGGTGCGTAACTCCCAACAGGAGTATCAATTGTTTCTACTAGATTCATGTTTTCTGGCTCGCAGAACTAAGAACAAGAAAAATATTGTTAAATTTAGCGTCAGTTTCCAGTTGCAAACCACCCCTTAGCCGATGCCTCATATTCGACAATTTTATAGACTTGCATTGGCTGTCGTAAATTGTGAAACTACTGAATCTAGCACTGATGCTAATTCTCTCACATCTAAAAATAGCAAAAATATTACTCACATTACAAAAGTGATGATTCCTAATACTGACATAATCTAAATTGTGAGTAAATTAGCTCTATTAACAAGATGAAAACTCTCTATACTGGATAAAACTCTAGTGTTATCAGCCTAGAAGCTTTCGTGGTGTACGTCTAAGCTATCACTAGAGCAAAGGATTTACTTTGAAAATCTGATAAATTTTATTCAAATTTGAAACAATTTTACTTGCGTTTTGCTGCTGAAAGGCTTTTACCCTTGTTTTCATCAAATTTTCTATGACAACCTCAAGTTCCAAAACAGCACTTAACTCTACAAAAACCTGGATTTGGCAAGATTTCCCTATCTGCTATCAAACCCAAGGAACTACTGGGCCAGCTGTTGTCCTGGTGCATGGATTTGGCGCTTCTTGGTGGCATTGGCAGAAAAATATTCCCGTATTAGCACAAAATTGCCGGGTTTATGCGATCGATTTGATTGGTTTTGGCGCTTCCGCAAAACCTCAACCTGATGAAAAAATTGCCTACACACTAGAAACCTGGGGACAGCAGGTGGCAGATTTTTGCCGCGAAGTTGTAGGTGAGCCAGCTTTTTTAGTCGGAAATTCTATAGGCTGTATTGTAGCCATGCAAGCAGCAGTAAGCAACCCAGATATTGCCTTAGGAGTTGCTTTGCTGAACTGTTCTTTACGGCTGTTGCACGATCGCAAACGGGTAACTTTACCTTGGACTCGTCGTTTCGGAGCGCCTCTACTGCAACGCCTGTTATCTATCAAACCAGTGGGCGAGTTCTTTTTCAATCAACTCGCCAAACCGAAAACAGTGCGGAAGATTCTGCTGCAAGCCTATGCTAATGCTGAGATGGTGACAGATGAGTTGGTAGATATTCTCACTTCACCAGCAAGTGATCCGGGGGCTGGAGCTGTTTTCCTGGCTTTTACTTCTTATTCCACAGGGCCACTACCTGAAGAACTTTTACCACTGTTAGCCTGTCCTGTGATTATCTTGTGGGGAACGGCTGATCCGTGGGAACCAATCAAGTTAGGTAGAGAATTAGCTAACTTTCCGCAAGTAGAAAAGTTTATTCCTTTAGAGGGAGTGGGGCATTGTCCGCAAGATGAAGCACCGGAGTTAGTCAATCCAATTTTACTCGATTGGATTTTGGAGCGATCGCGGTAATAGACTCAGCAGAATCTTCACGTAATGGGTCGTATTGAATATAATCAAAAAAATTTATTTTTTGTTGATTGAGCCGATACGAAAAATTGGTAATAAGACCATGACCTCAATTCAATTAAAAGTTTGACTTAGCGATAATACCCTCTTTAACAGGAAGGCTTTCTTAAAAGTTATTGAACTATTAGTCCAATAACTTTTAACTATTTCTCCTTATCTTCATTTAGTGCTTTTTGGATAGCTTGGCGACAAAATTCAGGAGGGTCGTCTTTAGCCTTTACCTCTTCCTTCATTTCCTTGGAGACTCTAAAACTCAATTGGTCAGTTAATGGCTTATCTCCCTTTGGTTGCGCTGGTTCAAAATTTTGAGGGTTCCCTTTAGGATTAGGCATTGTTGAGAAATATAAATATAACTTGATACTAACGAAACCATTAGAATAAACTTTTAAATCGGTGGTGATACCCAGTCTAGAAAACAAGTTCACCACCGATACCACTTTTACAAATGGGTAACTCTATTTTATGTTCATAAGGTCAGAACTCGAAATCAAAACCACTGCTGAGTTGAGAGACTTGTGTAGGCGTTACGGATTGAAGCCTACCGGGAATGGAGGGTACAAGACCAGTTGGATTGTTACCTTGATGGCATTCCCACAGATAGCACTCGCTCAACTAAGGCAAGGAAGAGGGTTGAAGTCACCAGGTTTTAGCGTTATTCAATTCCTTGAAGGAGTGGTAGATGAGATGAACTCACCCACTGATGAGCAAGCGGCGCTGATTAAGCTAACAATGGAGGGTAAGGCTATGAGCTACCCTGACCGATACGACCAAGAGGGACTGCTTAACTTGCATAGAGCTAAGATACACCTTGAAATGGCGATCGGACTGCTAAACCAGTAAATCAGTTTCGCACCTAGTACTTTGTCAAGTTGGTTTTGAGGTTTTGTAGTAAGGACTTTAGTGTTTAGAAAATAAGGACTAAAGTCTTTACTACGAAATTGCTTACCCGTATTGGACTCAACTTAGAAGCGCTATATTTATTAACTAACGATAAATTTTTAGCACTGTCTCTTATTTGATTAATTAGGAATAGTACTCAAGGCAATTACTAACTCAAAACTAACTGACTTAAAAAGAAAGCAAGGGCTGCACTGCCTAAAGGAACTGTTAAATTGTCAATACCCAAAAATGAAACAGCCTCTAAAGCTGTAGCTATAACTGCCACTATCAGCGATATTGCCCAAGTTTGCCAACTGTTTCCTTGAGTTCCAACTAAAATCAAACTACAGACTAGAAAGCTAACGAGCATCATCGTTAGAGAGCCTTCCCAACTTTTTTCTGCACCAAAGACTTTATACTTATGTGTACCAAAGCGTTGCCCAATTAAGGCTGCTAATCCATCTCCCCAAGTCATTATCAAAATTCCTAGTGCTGCGTATTGGGGTTGTTGCAAGTACCAGAACCAGGCAACTAAAATACCGAAACTGACAGAGTAAAAAAACGTCCCTAAACTTTGGCGTCCAACGCTATTAATACCAGGAAGAATGGGCAATCGGTAAGATAATAAGGTGATTGCACTCGCTAAAATTGAAGCTGTAATCCCTACACTGGCGGGAATATCGAGCCACCAAGCGATTAAAATCACATTACCAGTGCCAATATGAACTATCTTCCGCACGATTTCTGGCTTGTCGCCAAAGCGGTTTACCACCGATGCAATTAGGAGGATGAGTAACACCCAAATTGCAGCTATCGCAATTTGCAGCCATAAAACCGGAATTGAGGTGAAGTCAGAAAATTTAATTAACAAAGATGCAACAAAATGAAAATTTTTACCTCTGTTACTAATTTATAAGATTTGGGTAACTGCAATGAAATTATTATTGATTTGGCTGATTCGCGGCTACCGAATGTTTATCTCGCCGTTGTTTCTCCCGACTTGTCGCTTTCAACCAACTTGTTCGATGTATGCTATTCAAGCCATTGAACGATTTGGAGTGTTGCATGGTGGGTGGATGGCAACTCGGCGGATTTTGCGCTGTCATCCGTTTCATCCAGGCGGTTACGATCCAGTGCCAGAGGTGGTAGAAAAGGTAAAAGAGCCGAATTGAGGGTTGAAATTTAAACGCAAAGGGAAGGCAGCGCAGTCTTCTCCCAAGGGGAGACGCTAAAAGCGATCGGGGTTTCCACGCCACTTGCTTTATGCCGGGGAACCCGTCCACCGCAGTGGCTCCCCATGAGCGACTGCCGCCGCAGAGGGAAACGCAGAGGGACGCAGAGAATTCTAATGAGAAGAGGGGTAAATTATTAAAGGGAGTGTTCGTGGGTATAGTCTTTTGGGGAGATGTCAACAGCTGAGGTTGTCATCTAGTTTGGGAAGGTTGAATAATTTCATTTAGACTTACCATGATTAATCCTACTGCGATTTCTATACCAGAACCACAAATTCCCAATCCTGGCCCGAACCCGCTACCCAGCCCCAATCCTGAACCAAATCCGCTACCGAGTCCGCAACCTGTACCAGAACCAGTACCTGCTCCGATTCCTCAAACAGTTCCAGGTCCAATTCCCCAAACCATACCGGAACCTGTTTAGATTACCTTGGTAATGTAATCCAAAATCTCAAATCTAAAATCCAAAATGCTAAGAGCCGGAATTGTCGGACTTCCCAACGTCGGAAAATCTACTTTATTTAATGCTGTAGTTGCTAATGCCAAAGCAGAAGCAGCTAACTTCCCTTTTTGCACGATTGAACCGAATGTCGGCGTTGTCGCAGTACCGGATGAACGGTTAAATGTTCTTGCTAAGATTGCCAGTTCGGCACAAATTATCCCGGCGCGGGTGGAATTTGTAGATATTGCTGGTTTAGTTAAAGGTGCAAGTCAGGGTGAGGGACTAGGGAATCAATTCCTGTCCCACATCCGGGAAGTTGATGCGATCGTCCATGTGGTACGTTGTTTTGAAAATGACGATATTATCCACGTTGCTGGTTCTATTGACCCAGCGCGAGATATTGAAATCATTAATATAGAACTGGGTTTATCAGATTTATCACAAATTGAGCGGCGAATTGACCGCACTCGCAAACAAGCTCGTACCAGCAAAGATGCACAGTTTGAAGTCTCAGTTTTAGAAAAATTAGCTGCGGCTTTAAATGAAGGTAAATCGGTGCGTCAGGTGAGCTTGAATGAAGAAGAAACAGAGATTATTAAGGGACTAGAACTGCTCACTTATAAACCGATTATCTACGCCGCCAATGTATCTGAGGATGAGTTGGCAACGGGTAATCATTTTGTAGAAAAAGTACGGCAAATTGCAGCGACAGAAAATGCCCAAGTTGTCATCGTTTCGGCCCAAGTTGAAGCGGAATTAGTAGAATTACCAGAAGAAGATAAAGCTGATTTCCTCGCATCTTTAGGTGTGGAAGAAGGCGGTTTGAAATCATTGATTCGTGCAACTTACATGCTTCTAGGCTTACGGACATATTTTACCTGCGGCCCCAAAGAAACCCGCGCTTGGACAATTAATGCCGGAATGTCTGCACCTCAAGCTGCTGGTGTAATTCACAGTGATTTTGAGCGGGGATTTATTCGCGCCGAAACTGTTGCTTATAAAGATTTGGTAACAACTGGTTCGATGAATGCTGCGAAGGAGAAAGGGTTGGTTCGCAGTGAAGGGAAAGAGTATGTTGTGCAGGAAGGGGATGTAATGTTGTTCCGATTTAATGTGTAGCTGTAATTAATCAGTGACCGTTATCAATCAGATAATGGTCAACCTACACCAAATTGCGATCGCTCCTGCAATTCTAAATTCAAAATTTGACAGTGTGCAGAATTTAAGGAGCCAGGAAGAACAAATCAGCTATCTTGTTTCGACCGCGAATGATTTGGAGCCACAGCCAGTCCCGTACCTTGCGACAAGCTGACACAACAGTGAGGGTTTTAAACCCTTGCTCTAAGCGCGTCACCGATAGCGAGTCTTGTCTACAACACGCTGTTCGCATTCGAGCGTCACAGCCCGTCGGAGAGATCGCAGCAGTTCTTGATAAAAAGAGAGATGAAAAATTTTCTATACAGCACTTCCGGCAGCTATGAGGTACATCCTCAAAGCTGAAAGCTATGCTAGGAGAGGGCAAGGAGAAAAACTGTATTGCATAATAGCGGGAAGCGCTGTATAAGCTGAATAACTATTTGCAATTAATGAAGGTCAATTTAGGAAAAAACTCCAAAGCGGCATATGACACTAACATAGGATCTTCAATCGGAGGATTCGTATTTGCAACAATGTGAGTAGCAGTAACTTCTTTGAGAGTCCAATTAAAATTTTCTTTTCTATTATGAGCAATACTTTTAACATGAGTGTAGAAATATTCGCCACGAGCTAAACGATTAGAACCTTGCTGTATATCGCAAGCATAAGAATCATGTTCAGGAGGTAGAACTTTATTATCTTTTGTACCTAAAATTATTGTCATTGGTATGGTAAATGTTTTTTTCAAATCTACAGATGATAGTGGCTCTCCAGTTAGTTTCTTCAAACCGCAGGGATATTCCCTATTTTCATCAGGTATTGTATACGAACCTGCCTCAGCAGCCACAGCCTTTTGAATATGGGCATAGGGCATAAAGATAACCATTCGATGTACGAACTGTGCGCCCGCAGAGTGACCGTAAAGATAGTACTTGTTAGCCTTTACTTTCGTGGTTATTTTAACAAAAGTAAAGATATTTTCAATTTCAGTAAATGCCCATTGATTTCTAGGATTTAAAATCTTTAAATCTTCAGTAAACATATTACCAAGATTATACCCTACAGCTTTTGTAAACCACTTTTGTTCAAACTGGGGAGCAAGTAAAATAAAATTACTCTGGTGATCACTGTTGTATTGATAAATCTTTCTCCAATCAGTTCGATAATCTTGAGCATTACGTTTTTCACCGTGCATAGCAAATAAAACTTTAGTATTTTCCTGTAAATTATCAGGCAGATAGTAGTAAATAGGAATATAAAATTTACCCGATTTAACTTTGTAAATAAAACAACCTTCTCCCTTTCTCATCACTTGGAAATTACAACTTTTTTCATAATTTATCAAGGCAGAATCAGACGGATTAACAATATAAATTGAACAGAAACATAAAAATGCAATTGTAATAAAAACGAGCCACTTTTTCATAATATAAAAAATATTAACTGCGATCGCCCTAAAAGCATTGACAAAATCCTCGATATATGGGTATTGCTGTTAAGGAAGTTGCGAGGCGATCGCAAATAAACCAGTAATCCTCAAAATGATCACAAGATATTCTTCATTTAGAAGGAGTAATTATTGCGATTGTGTGATGAAACGTACTACTTTATTGCAATCGTAGTTATGATCTGTGGTTGAGTTTATTCAGCTTTTTTCTCTTAAGTGCTAACTGCTGAAGTCGCTCAATCTCAACTAACACATCTTCCGGTTTAGTTTCCATTTCTAAGTCAGCAAGTTCACTGTCTTCATCATTTTCAATGCCCATTTTATCTTGAATCGCATCTAGCATTTGCAATACTCGTGTAACTTCATGCTCAGTCAGGAGTGCAATTTGTAAATTTAAGTTGGCGCGATACTCACTTTCTTGACTCAGTTGGTTTTGACTAATTAACACAAATGTTGACAAAAAAATTGCTTCCAGCGATACCACCATTGTCAACAATCCGTAGGGAAATGGATCAAAGGGATGTACACCTAACTTACCAGTGTTCAAAATAATCCAAGCACCAAACCAGACAAGATGTACGTAAACAAAAACTATATGTCCTGAAAAAGAGGTAATAACGTCGGCAATTCGGTCTTGCAAGTTTCTCTTATTAGCAGCCTTGGCCCGAAGACGGATAAGAGTGCGAATGTTGCGTTGTATGACTTTAGACAGTAGTGGATTATTATCTTCATAGTCTAAGTATTCTTTTTCCTCTTCGTTCATGCTACTTGAAAGCATAATTTTATTATGCTGCTATTAATAGCATCTTGAAAAAATTAGATGAAGTAGCAACTTTGCTTGGTTCAATTCAAGATGCAAGGAGTTAGGCTTGCATTATAGACTCGATCTTTGAAATCAGTGTGCCAAAGCTATTGCGTTCTCATGACAATAAAGCTGACAACTAACTTCAGAATTGGTTTAAGTCAAATTATTCCTACAATGTGCAGATATCAATCGCATGATCCAGTTGGGCAAACCAGAATGCCTATCGCTGTTACTTACGCATTACGATATCAGGGATAACCAAAATTTATCGGCAACGCAATAGTTTTTATTTTCATTGCCTACATGCTTAATCCGCGATCGCATGTTGGTAGAAAACCGACTTGCGTATCATACCCTCTCGAAATATTCAACGAATCAAGTCTTTTTTAAATTTTAATCCTGCTAAAATCTGCGTGTAGGTCGAAACCTCCTGCTGTTGAGCGCTTGCTAACCGATTGACTTGCTGTGCCATCAAAGGACATACTTTTTAGCTACTTCCACCCACAATGTATACATAAGAACCCAAATTCTCGTCATCTGTACCAACAACCACACCGCCTTCCGCACCGGGAACAAGTTCTATACCTTCAATTTTGTGGTAGTTAGAGCGGTAGAGAGGAACAAATTGAGGATTTTGTCGCCATGCAATTTTGTCACCATGCAATCCCAAATAACCAGCGACATATACAGCTGACTGAAATGGCCCATCATCACCGGCATCACTTGCTGAGGTGATGTACACAATTCCTACGGGGTCTACTTTAATATCTGAAATATGGCGAACATTGCCAGATGGAAACGGTACTTTCAGATTGGCAGAACCTGCGAGAGTAATTTGATATTTACCCAAGTCAAACACTCCCCAAAAAATAGTTGCTGGTTGTTTTCCTTGACCCCGATGTGCCCAAATAGCAACTAATTTGCCGTCTATATTTTGTAATCCAAATGCTTCAAAATTATTTCCTTGAATAACTCCTGGGAGATTGAATTCCTTGAGAACCGAGATGGTTTTGTTGGCAGGGTCTAATCTGATGTAATAAGCTTTTCCAGAACTGCTTAAAGCGATAAAAGAGGATTTTGTTTTCTCTGGAACAGATGTTAAAGCTTCTAAGTCGATGGGCAATTCTATGTTATTTGGCCAGTTCAAGGGGAAATATTCAGGTTGATTTTTACCCTTAATGCTGATGATTGCTAAACGGGTTTGACTGGGTTTTTTGTTGTCATGGACAATCAGAAAATCGAGTGTATAGCTTTGCTGTTTTATCAAAGCCATACCACTGATACCGAAAGGGATACCACCGCGAACCGGACGCCAATCTTGGGCCCAAACTTGCTGGGATATGAGTAACAATGCGCCCAAGACTATTATATTGATGACTAACCTGAGAAACCGAGGCATATTGATTTAGCCAAGCTGTGAGTATCGCTAAGAGAAGTGTGTTAGCGGATGCTCAATCATATCAATAAAGTAGCCTTTTGTACTCACACACATCCGGTTATTTACGTATCAAATTTATAATTTTGGATTTTGATTAAATGTATTTTATTTATACTACTAATTGAAGTGCGAAGTGTGGGTTTTAAATCAATATGCTTGGGTTAAAGCCAAAAACCAAAACCAGTGTAGGTTGGGGAGCCGAGATTTTATGAAGATGAAATGAAGAGGGGAAGGCGATTTAGCCTTCCCCAAAGTTAAAAATTTAGGACACTAATAATAAGATGCTGACGCGGAATTCGCTACTCAAGTTTTAACCATAGTCAACGGCGTATTCAATCAGCTGGGCAAGACGCTGACGTAGGGTTTCTAATCCCAAGCGCTGACTCGCAGAAATAAACACCGCTAAGGGAAATTCTTCCCTAGCTAAAGCTAGTGTCTCACTATCGGCTTGATCAATCTTGTTAAAAATAACCAGCGCCGGTCCAGGAGTTATTGGCATTTGCGCCAAGATTTCTCTGACTGAGCGAATATGACGCAACCAAGCGGGGTGAGACAAATCCACCAAATGTAGTAGGGCATCGGCTTCTGTGACTTCCTCCAAGGTGGCGCGGAAGGCATCCATTAACGATGCAGGGAGTTCGTGTATAAACCCTACCGTATCTGTAATGAGAATTTCCTGATGTTCATTTGTTTCGCCATAAGGAATCACTAGGCGGCGGGTAGTAGGATCGAGGGTGGCAAATAACTGGTCGGCTGTATAAACTTCTGCATTCGTGAGAGCATTCAGCAAAGTGGACTTGCCGGCGTTGGTATATCCAACCAAAGCCACTGAGGGAACTTCTCGATGCTGCCGTCGCTGCCGTAACCGCGAACGATGTGCCTGCAACTGGTTCACTTCTTTTTGTAGTCGGGAAATGCGCTGCCCAATGGCACGTCTTTCTGTTTCCAGTTTGGTTTCACCAGGGCCACGAGTCCCAATACCACCACCCAATCGGGACATCGTGCGACCTCTACCAGCCAGTCGCGGCTGCATGTATTCTAGCTGTGCTAGTTCTACTTGCAACTTACCAGCACGGGACTGAGCGCGTTGGGCAAAGATATCCAAAATAACTTCGGTGCGATCAACCACCCGAATACCAATTTGCATTTCTAAGTTGCGGACTTGAGAGGGTGAGAGATCCCGGTTAAAGACGACAAGATTAACTCCTAGTGTTTGGGCAGTTAGGGCAATTTCTTGCACCTTACCTTCGCCAACTACGGTTTGGGGATGAACGCGCGATCGCTTTTGTTGTATTGTCTGTAATACATCTCCCCCAGCAGTATCAACTAAACGTGCCAATTCCACTAGGGTGTCTTGGAATTGTAGGGGAGTTATCTCACTGGTCATCACCCCAACAATCAGCACGCGATCGTGGTCAGCATCTACTTCCTGGGCGATAAATTCGCGCTGGAATTCCGCTTCCAGATTTTCCACCAAGTCTACTAAATCTTGCTCTGCCAGATCATCCAAGCCCAGAGGTGGCGATATATTCCAACTTGGGGATTGGATTTGGCTTTCCTCTACCTTGAGAGCAGCAGGACTAGTAATCAGGGTGCGAGACTCTTGGGGTGTCAGATGAGCTAGATAAGCTTCTTTGACATACCCAGTTGCACCGCCTCCCCGCCGTGTAAATCCCATTCCGGTAATGTTTAAGATAACTAGGGCATCTAAGCGTTGCAGTGCCATAGCCGTGAGCGCCGATTCGTTGGGCGGTTCTGGCTTCAGATGGGTGGCAATACAACGAATACCACTGAGTCGTTCTGCACCGTAACGGGGTAATTCCAGGGGTGGAATTTGCGTTTGACGCGGTGTGCCTACCCCGACGCGAATCACTTGTCCGCGACGGTTGATGTAGGCGCACACAGGCTGATTGACTTCTGTGCTAATTGCTGCCAGACGCTGGGAAAAGTCAGGCGTGGTGATGCGATCGCCTGGTATGCGCTGGTGATACAGCCGCTGTAGTTGCTTCAGCTGGCTGGATTTCAGACCTTGGAGATTTCCAAAAATAGTCTCTATAGGCGTTTATGACCAGTTAAATGGCCCCCCGAATCCTTATATGTATATTTTACAATAGCGTTTAAACTGCCATGTCTATCTTTTGAGGGATGCGTCATAAAGTCCTTCGTCTTCTGGTGCGTAACCGTTCAAAAAAGCGTCATGGTTGCGGGTGCTTTTGGGTTCTTCTGCTTTTTGTTGGATGGTGATTACCCAGCGTCCTGTAGTTATATTTTCCAGTATTGATTCTGGGAGATTCAATTTCTCCCCTGGTTTTAGTTCAATTTCATAAGTCAGAGTAGTCAATTCATTTTGCATAACTGTTGGTTAGGATTTTCATAATGTTATTGTAATTATATTTAGGGGCGATCGCTTTTAATTGTAGTTCGTATTTTCAGTGGAAGTGCAAAGGCGATCGCTGCATCTGAATTGTATTTTTCTCAAAAATACTCTTTTTCAGTCGTTGGTTTCAGCAGCATAATCAATACAGATAATTAAACCATCTAGCAATTCTTGCATAACGGCTGTTGAAACTTTTCCTAAACATCGGACAAATCGCTCAGTTGTTACACTACGAACTTGCAAAACATTACCTGCTGAGTTTGAGTCTAAGCCATTTTCACTAGTTTGCTGGATAGGAATCATGAAAGGGCGATTTTGGAATTTAGGTTGCCATGTTGCCACAGGGATAATAATCCGCATTGGTATGGAACTCAACATATTAGAACTAATCACAACAGCAGAGCGAGTCTTCTGAATTTCTTGTCCTCTGGTTGGATCGAGTTGCACTAGCCAAATCTCGCCTTTTTTGGGATTAGTCATTTTCAATTTCCCAGTCTTCACCATCCAGAACGGCAAACTCTGTTAATTCTGGGTCATTCAAAAAATCTTCGGCTGTGGCGGCGATAAAAGGTTCTAGTATTTTGTGACGTTCTGCTACAGGTAGTCGGGCAATTTCTCGGATAGATAGCCGTTGTTGCTGTTGGAGATTTGATGAGATACTATAATTTGAATCTTCAGTGTCTAACTGTTGGTGATTGACTGTTTTTTTTACAAGAAACTCAACAAAATCTAGGACTTCTTGTTGCTTGTCATTCGAGAGAATTCGCAGATTATCTAATACCGCTTGTTCAATATTGATTGTTTCTGACATTTGATTTCCTCTTTTCAAGATAGGTTAACTTTTTAATTTTTCATTCATAAGCATCGCTTTTAATTTCAGTTAATATTTTCAGTGAAAGTGGGAAGGAGATCGCTACATTAATCCCTACATTAGTTTAGTATTTATAGTGGTTATTGAATTAAAGCTTGAAAGCGCCCATCTTCCCGAACGCTATCAAAATTTGAGTCAGTTTTTGCCATCTCTCGATATTCATCAGGACTCAGATTGATTGCTTGTTGTAAGTTTTCTAGTGCCTGCTTAATATTACTTTTAAGGGCATAACTGCAAGCTTTATTGTACCAAGCTTGGTGGTCATCTGGTTGAAATTTCAGTGCTTGGTCGTAGGATGCGATCGCTTCTTCATTGCGTCCTAATTTGCCTAGCGCAATGCCGCGATTGTTCCAAGCTTCATGTAAATCAGGTTGAAATTTCAGTACTTGGTCGTAGGATGCGATCGCTCTTTCATTGCGTCCTAACTTAAGTAGCGCATTGCCCCGATTGTGCCAAGCTTCGTGTAAATCAGGTTTAAATTTCAGTGCTTGGTCGTAGGATGCGATCGCTTCTTCATTGCGTCCTAAATTGCCTAGCGCAATGCCTCGATTGCACCAAGCTAGGTGGTCGGTTTAAATTTCAGTGCTTGGTCGTAGGATGCAATCGCTTCTTCATTGCATCCTAAATTGCCTAGCGCAATGCCCCGATTGTACCAAGCTAGGTGGTCATCTGGTTTAAATTTCAGTGCTTGGTCGTAGGATGTGATCGCTTCTTCATTGCGTCCTAAATCATCTAGCGCATTCCCCCGATTGCACCAAGCTAGGTGGTCATCTGGTTTAAATTTCAGTGCTTGGTCGTAGGATGTGATCGCCTCTTCATTGCGTCCTAAATTGCCTAGCGCAATGCCTCGATTGTACCAAGCTAGGTGGTCATCTGGTTTAATTTTCAGTGCTTGGTCGTAGGATGCAATCGCTTCTTTATTGCATCCCAAATTGACTAGCGCAATGCCCCGATTGTACCAAGCTAGGTGGTCATCTGGTTTAATTTTCAGTGCTTGGTCGTAGGATGCGATCGCTTCTTCATTGTGTCCTAAATCATCTAGCGCAATGCCCCGATTGCACCAAGCTAGGTGGTCATCTGGTTTAAATTTCAGTGCTTGGTCGTAGGATGCGATCGCTTCTTCATTGCGTCCTAAATCATCTAG
>NZ_JBALCS010000094.1:0-18392 GCF_036919555.1 Nostoc sp. | reverse complement strand
AAAATCTTTAAAATTTTGTCTGATAGATATCGCAATCGTCACCGACGTTTTGGCTTAAGATCAAATTTAATTGCGGGAATTTATAATCACGAATTAGCCTTATAAATTAGATTAAAAAAATCTACGAAACACAGAAATTCTTGGGTGTTGCTTGAGTGAACCTAAAGTTGCAATTCCCCGTTTTCGCTTATCGTCAAGTTCAACTACTTCAGTTTCTTTACTTTCTTCTTCCGCTTCACCTTTCTGTATTTTTTCTATGAATTGTGACAAATCAAAATCCCCTTCCTCTTCTTCAAATTGTTTACCTTCTTGTTCACCTTTCCATGCTATTCCTCTACCTTCATTGAGAATTAAAAAATAAAATGGTTGTCCTCTGCTTTGTCCTTTTCTTCGTTGTCTGAGTCTTTCCCTCTTTACATAAGGTCTTCCAGAGGAGTCAATATCTATTGCCAGCTCATAGGTAATTGGTCGGGCATTATGATCTTCTTTATAATAGATATCAAACTCAATATTTCCCTCTTGTCCTTGGGAACGAATTCTCTCAAAGCCACCACGACCACGAGAATCACACGCTTCCTCTACTCCATTTTTCAAGCAGTCTGCAAGAAAACTAAAAGTGTCGAAAATCGTACTTTTTCCCACACCATTCTTACCAATGACGGCTGTTATTGGTGTTAATGGTCTGGCATTCTGCGTGTTCCATAGCTTGCCCAAGGTGACATCATGAAGAACTCTATAATTTCTTACCCTAAAGCCTTCTACTTTAGACATTTAAGCCCTCTGCTCAACTAAGATTAATCCTATCAGTTCCTACACCGAAAGTTTAAGGCTAAGGACGTTAAATAACTTCTAAATCGATATGCAGCATGAGAACAAAATTTCCAGGGTATTGTCTTACTAAAAGCCGACTTACGGGGTGGCAATCATTGCATCATGATCACAAATAAACGTTTTCAACTTCTACTACCAATCCTATCACCGCTAATTGCGATCGCCTCTGCTTTCATCGTCGGTGTCATCCTCATATTACTTGCTGGGGCAAATCCCATCACTGCCTACACAGCTTTATTTCAAGAATCCCTAACTACTTACTTTGGGTTTGGCAACACCCTCACCAAAATGACACCCTTATTATTCACCAGTTTAGGGGTATTAGTAGCATTACGGGCTGATCAATTTAATATCGGTGGTGAAGGACAAATTTACCTTGGTGCGTTGGGTAGTACTTTAATCGGGTTATATGTGCAAGGAATACCTGCTGTTATACACATTCCCTTAGCACTTGTCGCTGGGTTTGGGTTTGGTGCGGTTTGGGGTTGGATACCCGGTTATCTCAAAGCTGTGCGGGGAATCAATGAAGTTATCACTACTTTATTACTGAACTACATTGCAGTGAATTTAGTTAGCTATTTGGTGCAAAACCCCCTAAAAGCACCAGGCGCACCTAGTCCTTATTCGCCATTAATTGCTAAAGAAGCACAGTTACCGATTATCTTACCCCAAAGTCTTGCCCATGCTGGCATAATACTTGCGTTAATGGCCGCTGGAGTATTGTGGGTGTTATTGGTGCGATCGCCTCTAGGATACCAAATCGCCGCCGTTGGTTTTAACCCCACAGCAGCCCATTATGCAGGGATTTCGGTAAAAAATACGATCATTCTAGTGATGGCGTTAGCAGGTGGTTTAGCCGGGTTGGCAGGTGCATCTGAGGTGATGGGGTTGAAGTACCGCTTATTTGAACAAGTGTCCCCTGGTTATGGGTTTGATGCGATTGCGATCGCTTTTTTAAGTCGCGGTAATATTAGCGGTGTAGTGTTGACAACTCTATTTTTTGCCGCCTTGCGTAGTGGTGCGAATGTCATGCAACGTAGTGCTGGTGTACCTGTGACTGTAGTTTATGCAATTCAAGGATTAACTGTGTTATTCATTGCCATTAGTCTGGCAGTAGAAAGACGCTTAAAAGTAATGCAAACACCAAATTCCTAATGGTTGAAAAATTTTACTCATGTTTACCACGACCAAGGAATCAAAAAGCAACAGTTAAGAGGAAATAACTAATAACAACTAACAATGACTATTGACTATTCTGATTATTTTATTGCTAGTGTGCATTTAGCCGTCCCCCTAGCATTTGCTGCCCTTGGTGGAATGTACTCAGAACGGTCGGGGGTGCTAAATATTGCCCTAGAAGGGATGTTACTAACTGGAGCTTTTACCAGTGCAGCCGCTACCTTTTATACTGGCAACCCTTGGCTTGGTGTTCTCTGTGCGTTGATCGCTGGGGGATTAGTCGGTTTACTCCATGCTTTTTTATGTGTAACTTTATATGTTAATCAGTTAGTATCAGGGTTAGCGATTAATCTGGTCGCTACGGGATTAACATCGTTTTTAGCGCGGTTAGTATTTAATGGCAGCAGTAGTCAAAGATTACCAGGAATTGAGCCTATGGTCATTCCTGGTCTGGCGAATATACCTATACTTGGAGCTATGTTGTTCCGGCATGATGTTTTTGTATATTTACTGATAACTCTAGTTGCTTTCAGTATCTATTTTTTATTTCGTACTAGCTTTGGGCTGACTTTGCGGGCGGTGGGGGAATATCCCGAAGCTACTGCAACGGCTGGGGTGTCAGTATCAAAGGTGCGATATTCGGCTGTAGTACTTAGTGGCTGTCTTGTCAGTTTAGGAGGGGCTGATCTCACCTTGGTACAAATCAAATTTTTTACAGAAGGGATGAGTGCAGGTAAAGGATTTATTGCGATCGCAGCCTTAATTTTTGGTAGGTGGCATCCTTTAGGTACTACTCTGGCTTGTTTTTTATTTGGCGCTACGGAAGCTTTACAGTTACGAATTCAAGCTTTTGGTGCAAATATTCCTTATCAGTTTTTAGCAATGCTACCATATCTAGTAGCTTTATTTGCATTACTGGGATTAAGTGGTAAATCTATACCCCCTCATGGGTTAAGTGTTCCTTACTCGCCAGAAAATCGCCAAGACAATTAAAATTTGGAAAGGGAGATGTCTGACGACAAGCCTGGATAAAACAGGAAGTCTCCGACTTCGTACTGGGTGTCTACGCTTGAAATTTTTCATGACAATAACCCTGCTGAACAATCGCTATCAAGTTATTCAGGTAATCGGTGCTGGTGGGTTTGGCGAAACCTTTCTAGCAGAAGATGTCCATATGCCTTCTCGCCGTCGCTGTGTGATCAAGCAACTCAAACCGATAACCAATAATGACCCGCAAACCTACCAACTTATCCAACAACGGTTTGAACGGGAAGCCGCAACCTTGGAGTATTTGGGTGAAAGTAGTCACCAAATTCCTAAACTCTACGCCTACTTTTCTGAGAACGGGCAGTTTTACCTCGTCCAAGAATGGATTCACGGCCAAACCCTGACAAAAATTGTCGAAGCCAAAGGATTTGAGAGTGAAACTGCTGTTTGGCAAATTCTCTTGAGTCTGCTTTCAGTCTTAGATTATGTCCACAGTAAAGGCATTATTCACCGGGATATCAAGCCAGATAACATCATTCTCCGTTCTGTTGATGGCCAGCCCGTTTTGATTGATTTTGGTGCAGTCAAAGAAACAATTCGTTCAGTGGTGAATTCTCCAGGACATCCGACGCGATCGGTCGTCATTGGTACGCCTGGATATATGCCTAGCGAACAAGCCGTTGGCCGCCCAGTTTACGCCACTGATATCTACAGCTTAGGTTTAACGGCGATTTATCTGCTGACTGGCAAATACCCGCAAGAACTACTAACTGATCTGAAAACTGGGGAAATACTTTGGCAGCAGCACGCCCCTAACGTCTCTTCCCAATTTGCGGCGGTACTCAATCAAGCAATTAAGCCTCAAGCTGGCGATCGCTACAGCACTGCTAATAAAATGCTATATGCCTTGCAGTCTACTAGCCATATTCCCCCAAAATCTACTGAAACTAATTCCACAAGCTTGTCTCCCACTACAATATCGACTCGACAAACCCAGCCATTATATTCCCCGCAAAATAATTCGGCGATCGCCCCGTCTTCCTCTAGGGGAAACTGGCAAAAACCTGTTGTGATTGTTGGTAGTTTGGTAGTAGGCGGCTTAGTTGGTGCGATCGCAATTTCTAGCATCACTCGTCAGCAACAACCAGAAACAACTATTGCCACAAGTCCCACCCCATCACCTGAATCTTTGCCTCCCACTTCTGCATCTCCCGAACCGCCTGTTTCTTCCCAAACTTCTCCAGTTCTAGTTGTACCGACCTCACGACCACAACAGCCAGTAATTCCCGATCCTTTGCCAACCTCTAAGCCCCCAGTTGTATCCACACCACAACCAGAAAAAGAACCTGTAATTTCAGATACTCCAGCACCAGTATCCACACCACAACCAGAACCCGAGAATCAGACGATGCCTGCGTTGGTAAATCCCACACCAGAAACGCGTTCCAGACCACACAACAAACCGCGCAGTAAATTAGCTGCCACTACCGGCAGAGAAAGCGTTCCGGCATTCCCTACAGGTACACCAAGAAACATCGTCGAAGCTACCCTCGGCAAACGAAGTAAAGATTTAAAAGGCGCGTGGGGCAATACTCGTGCTGTAGTTTACAAACTAGTACCAGACAAAATTGACCTTGGCTACTTATTTGATCGTAATTCTAAAGTGCTGCGTCAAACTGAGGTATCTTTTGCCCAATCCGTAGATCCGCAAGTAATGGAGACTACCTTGAATGGATTGTTAGATGGGCAAGCTACTGAAGAAATTAAGCAGGGACTCAAACAGGTACAACAGCGCCATTGGGATAATTTTAGTTTTAAGAATGGCTCAGTCAAGGGTCAGATTATCCGCCAAAAATGTGATTTTATTTACATCAGCATTTGGGATGTAGATTTACATGATTTTGTGAGTCCATCGACAGCCAAAAGGTGTTAATTTCCTAGTAAACATTGTTCTCAAAAGTTAGATTGTGAACTACTCCTAGTTGCCTGCGGCTGAACTAGGAGCTTCTATACTCATAGGGGAGTGCCTAAACTTAGACTTTCGCCCAAGATTAGGACTTATCTCCCCTCCTACAGCAGAGACGGCTGAACCTTCCGCCTATTATTTCTCGTTGCACTCTCCGCTCGAAATAAATATTTAAGATTTGGGATAAATAAATTTAGGGGCTTGATATCATGTCCGGGTAATTAGTTGTGATTCCCATAGTCATTGCACCCCACCCCCACCCCTCAATCCCCCACCCCGCCGGCGGGGTGGGGTTCTTCGGGTTTAATAAGCAATCAAGCGGACATGACATGAGACCCCTTTTGGCAGGGGAATTCCAGAATCTTTCTCCCCTGCCTCTTCGGTCATCCATCTGGAATTTGTTTTTGCATAAGCAAAAAATCAATTCCAGATGTAATCCTCATCACCCGCTCACAATCCCCATCTTAAGAGTACCTTGAAGATGGGGACTTACGCGATACGTTAAAAATAAATTTAGTTGCTACGCAGCTTACTTGTTCGCTACTCCATAGATAGATTGGAAACGAGGAAACTCAACACTCATTATGACTCAAGAACAACAAATCGCAATTGAAGGGATTTATGAAGCTTGTATCGGCATCCCAGAGCCAATTTCTGCAATTCAGTATTGGGAGCAATTTGGCTATCGCATTGGTGAAGTGGGCGAATTAACCGCAGATGTCGCCCATCAATTATATGGGGTGAATTCATCTTTACGCTCAATCCGCCTCTATCACCAAAATGCAGATCATGGTTTGATTCGGCTGATGGTTTGGCAAAACCCCACCCATGAAGGTTTGGGAATTGCGTCCATGAAAATTAAGGGAAATCGCTGGGCAACAAGCTTAACGGCGGATGTTTTAAATATTTTAAATCATATAGAGGATGCAAAAGCCGCAGGTTTGCCTATTAGGCACTCTAACCCTTATTGGGAAATCATCTACAACAAAGAGAGAAAAAGCCGTCCTTTTATTGAGCCAGCCGTTGGTGTGCGAGAAATGCTGCTACTCCAACCCTTAGCTCGACAGGTTTTATTTCAACGGTTTGGCTATACACTACCGCATTACGGACAAGTTAACCATAATGCTGCTCTCAAGGCTAGTCAGTTTACCCATCTGGGGATCATCGTTCAAGATGACAGCAAAGAAACCCTGAAGTTTTATGAAGAAGTTTTGGGTTTGCTGCGTGTGCGTGATGATGTCGAAACTAGCTATGAATCTTCGCCAGCAGGTCGAGATATTTTTGACCTTAACCCTGGTGAAAAGTTTATTGTCACTACCTTTGATGATCCCCGTTCTTCTAAGTCTGACTTGATGGCTGCGCGCAGTGGTAGGCTTTATATCATTCGATTCCCAGAAGATATTAATTTACAATCGCGCTTTGAGGCAGCCCAACCAGGTAGCTTAGGTATGTCTTTATATACCTATCGGGTTAAGGGAATACAGGAGTATTGCGATCGCATCAAGGCAAGTACTGTACAAAAAGTTACAGACATCATTCCTAATGAATTTGGCGAGACGAGTTTTTCTTTTGTTGCGCCAGATGGCTACTTCTGGACTTTGCTAGAAGGTTTTTAACCGTCCTTTTTACGTTAACTTGACTAGATACACCAAAATGAATGCGTAATCTACCGAAATGAGTAAGCAATCAAGCATTTTGAGAAAGCAATATGCCTTTTTACTTGCTGAATCACCGAAATGAGGAAGCAAACAGGCATTTTGAGAAAGCAATATGCCTTTTTGCTTACTAAATCTACTGAAATCAAAAAGTAATATGTCTTTTTGCTGATTGAACTCGACTTAATCAAATGCGCTTCAGAGCAGTGGTGAAACTCCTAAATAAGTTACACATAGCATTAAAAGTTTAAACTTCTTTATTTACACCAATATCCAGTTCGTTTTTACTATGTTTTAACTGTTTCCAAAGCGCCCTAATATGCTGGTAAGCTTCTTCCTGAGACAGTTTTCCAGCCGTTTCTAGACAAGTAATGTAAGTAATTTTTTGGGCAAATTCTTGGAGATTGGCATTAAACACTAAGTTCTCTGGCTGGAATTTCCCATAATATCGACTACGAGGGTAAAGAAAGCTGTTTTTATCTTGTGAGTTAGGCTGTGTCATGAGTTTGCTCTGCGTAATTTTTTATTAAGAGTTATAGACCTGATTTTACCTAACTGTAAATATATGCCAGTAAATTAAAAAGCGGTATTACTTGCGTTGATCACATAAGTGCAAAAGCACATTATAAAGGGGAGGAACGCTTGCCAACTCTTTCAGAAGACATAGAAAAGTTAGTTTACTTCCCTAGTCAAACTGATCCGAATTTTAAAAGTGTAATATTATATACATAATTAAGTGCTGCTGAAGTGAGGTCATTTCCAATTCGCAATTAACACCCCACGCATGAATGCGGGGGCTTAAATATTGATACTACGTGTGCAAGTTTTTTTTCATAATTGAAATTAGTTGCTCTGTATCCGCAATGTTTCAATTTCCAATTTTGTCCGCAATTGCGAATTGCGAATTGTTCGGTCAATTCAACTGTCAGGCTACCAGTCGGAGAAACAGCCTCTCTTACGTGATTAATTTGGAAAAAGTACCGACCTGCACGATATGACCCGTTTCCATTACATAGATGCGGTCGGCATTGCAGATTTTACTTAGGCGATGGGCAATTACGATGCGATGCACCAGTGATAATTGCAACTTCTCCTGTTAAAGATGCCATAGAGTAATCTAGTTTTATTTTGGTTCACCAAAGTGATTATCTACCGTTAAAGTACTGTTATTGTAAGAAGGGATTTTCTCGATTTACCCCGAATTGAAGATTTCCTGGACTTATCGGTAATTCAGCCGGACATATTGACTGAGATAAGAGTGTTCCATTAAATGTAAAAGTAGTATTATTGGAATTCATAGCAGTACCATTTATCACAGAGTCTCCTTGTTCTACTACACCATTAAGTGCGATACTTACTACTGGTGAAGGTGGTTTTGTGACTGCTTGCCAACTTGTCTGATCGTTACTAACGTTATAAGTAGCGTCTTGCCCAAGAAAGTGTAGGATACCGTTGATGTTAAATTGAAAACAAGCAGTAAAAGGATCTCCCCGACTAGAACTAACATTGACACTGTAGCTTTTGCCCTGCACTCCAGCTTGTACTGGCGCAGCAAACAATATTATCTGTCCAAGTAGACAAGTTAAAACTAAACCACATTTAGATTGGATGATTTGCACTGACATAATTGTTTATCTCCGTTATGTAATCAAGTAATTGCTTACCTTTAGCCGTTGGTGACAGGTTAAGTCCATTAACTATTTGTCAATAAGTAATGACGCTTAAAATTTAGTCAAAAGCGAGGTTGGAAACACAAATTTTCAGCCTGCGATGCCGTTCGCATATCGTCTGGTAGAGAAAGCGTTGCTACCTCTACGCATCCGTCATATTTAAAATCATCGTTTATTCTTATCCTTAAACCTTAGTATAAAGCTTAATTAGATAGATACTCGATAGTATGGATAATTTACAGCATAATCACTATTGACAAAACGAATTATATCTTAAACTGTCACGAATACTCTCTTTTTAGGAGAGAGGTCAGAGTGTATTCTATCCAAAGGCGAAGTGCTATAGCTAACACTCTTCTTTGGGTATTGGTAGGAGACAATCTTGAGGACTGCTCTCCACTCTCCTTAATTAGCGTGAGTTCGATGAACCTCTCCCTGTCTTGAACTAAAGTTCAAGTCTGTCCCTCTCCGACTCGGAGAGGGACGGTTTTGCGTAGTAAAATCTCTTAAAAGTCTTTTTATCGAAAAGTTGGGTTTAAAACCCCGTGCTTCTAGCACGGCTTTATATTTACCAGCATTGCATTTGCCACGAATATGTTAAGATACTAACTAATTAGTACCGATGGACAGTCGGGAATCCAAAACGCCTATGCAGACGGTTTGCTTTTGTACTGAGATATATCAGTCTGGGCCAAAGTCGAAAACCCGTAAGGGAGCAACTAAGAAATCTTTGAAGTGATTCTAGAAGCTCCGCATCCTGGTGGTCGGAGTCATGTCACTCAGCTAATTAAGTGGACAGTATATAAGCCGTCGAACTCACGTTTAATTAAGATTCTGGAACGATCGCAACACCATCCCTGAGATTGAGCAATCCTGAGATAATAACTTTATCTTCTGGCTGTAATCCTTCAATAACTTGGTAATTATTACCTTTGATCTCGCCTAGCTTCACTCGCTTTTGCCGAGCTACTTGTTGGGATACACCTTGGGGAGATTTTTCAGTTTCAACTACATAAACAAAAGTGTCCCCAGCTATACGAGTCATTGCTGTTGTGGGGATTAAAACTCCAGGGCGCTGATTCCAGAACACTCTAGCCCTTACCAATTGATTTGCATGTAGCTGACCGTTAGGGTTGTTAAAAAGAGCTTTGATCAGTATCCCTTGTGTTTCATTGCTGACGTTAGGTGCAATGAAAAATACCCTACTTCTACCAAGCTTCTGGCCTTGTGTGCTCATGACCTCTACTGGCATTCCCTTACGCAATTGGGGACTTTGCTGTAGTGGTACAGAGATATTGACTTCTAAAGGTCGATTTTGCGTAATATTAACTAATTGTGTGGAAGTATTAACTAAATCACCAACTTTCACGGAGATGTCGCCAACCGTGCCACTAAAGGGAGCGATAATTTTGTCGTACTGAAGTTGGACTTGTGGTTTTTCAGTATTTACATTACCTTGCTGCAAAGCTTTTTCAGCTTGCAATATGGTGGCTCGTTGTGCTTGAATTCTGGAATCAATTGCATCAAGACTAGTCTTAGCAGTGGCAAGCCTATCAGCATACTGATTGCGAGTCTGTCGAGATATGGCTCCTTCCTCAGCTAGGATGACATACTTTTCGTAGTTCTGCTGGTATAGCTGCACATTAGTAACATAGGATGGTCGTTCTGCTTCCAAAGATTTGAGTGCAGCGCGGGCACTTTCCAGTTGCACTAAAAATGCTTGAGGCATAGGATTGCTAAGAGCGATCGCTGCTTGTGACGTAAAATCTACTTGGAGAATTGTCGCTCCTGCTGCGACTAAATCTCCCGATTTGACAAATATTTGGGTAACTCGGCCTTGAATCCTCGGCTGGAGCGTGACTGAGCGCTGGGACTTTAGGCTAGCAATAAAATCTGAACTTTCCTCAATTATGCCGCTTTGTACTGTCGATATTTTGACTCTTACCCCTAAAGGTTGAGCGTTAGCGGTTGAAGGTGCTGAATTTTGCGGAGTCAGCAAACGCCAAACTAGAAATGCTCCGCCCCCTAACAATAGTAGTGCAGCTAAAAACAGCCAAAGCCACCGCCGTTTTCCAGAAGGTGGCTCAAATGAGGTTTGTGGAGGTTTGTCTCCAAAATCAGTTTGAGGCTCAGGGGATGTCATGGCTTATGAGGAACTTAAGGAACAAATTAATTAGAATTCAATTAAAACTTCATCTGTTGAGATTTAAATTACTGATTTGGCATGAGGTTTTGTGGCAAATTATGTGTTACTCCATCCAAATATACAGTTTTGATGATTCTATCTAAATCTACCGAAAGGTGAATCCCTAATTTTCCATCTAGTTATCATGGACAAGGTTTGGTGATGCTGTCCTACCCATGATTCCATCGCACAAAGTCAGCGATCTGTCTGAGTTAATATAAACGGATCTAACTTTAGTAGCAAATTTTCTGCGTGCCTCTGCGCTCCTACCTTGTGGGAGGGCAAAGCGCCTATGCGCTTAAATTTCAACCCTCAATTGCCACGATTTTACGCATTTGAATGAAATAAGTACGGTACTGAGTCGGAGCCTCAATGAATGCATTCCCAGACTCCGCCTGGGAACGAGTCAAGCTTCATCAAACTAGGTTTTTTGGACTTGTGTGTACACCGTAGCCTTACCAAGGAGAGAGACAGGTTTTGCGTAGTAAAACTAGGGTGAGGTTTCTTTGGACTATTCGATAAACTTAATTTTACAAAGTTTTAGTCAATTATTCACTTGATATTGCGTATATAAGTCGCCTTACATCTAGGTTTTGGCTGCTATTTAATCTAATTTGGAATGTATTTCTTATGTGAATACACGCAAATATTCTCGACACTAAATAAATTTGCTAGTAATCTAAGTGAATAAGAAAATGAGGAAAACACTGATAATAACCTCCTTAAATAACTAGAAGACAAAAGCTAAGTTCAAAATTCTAGTCATTTTAACTAGCGCTTATATCTGCGCTCGTAGCGAAAGGCTAAACCCTTACTGATTACAGGGGGAGTTTATACCTAATTTTGCTGCAAAATTTGAATGCAATCACAGTTGAGTTTATCAGTATTAATCGACAGTGATTAATTGTCGTTTGGAAGAATACACACCTTTAGAATTTTTGAAGAAAGTATAATCATGAATAAATCAATTGTTTTCCAAAACTTAAATAAAATCGGTATAGCATTAATAGCCTTGACAGCAATCGGATTCGCTACTACAAATTCTGCTAGCGCAGCATCAGTTACAACCCTCTTACAGGATAGTTTTGAGCAAGAAAATAGCACTGCTTTAAATTACGATCATTTTGCCAACTGGAATGTTGTAAACGGAAGTGTTGACTTGATTGGAAGTGTTGGTTTTTATGATTTCCTTCCTGCTAACGGACTATATGTGGATCTGGATGGATCAACAGGTAAAGCTGGTACAATGACATCTAAAACAACATTTAACTTTCAAGCAGGAAACATAGTTAACCTCAGCTTCCAGCTTGCTGGGAACCAACGAGATAATGTGACTGATTCTGTCACCGTATCTCTGGGTAATTTGTTTAGCGAAACATTCTCACTACTCGGATCTCAAGCGTTTACAAACTTTACCCGAAGTTTTACCGTTGCCAATGTAACAAGTGCCACATTAGATTTCAAGGGGATTGGCACAGATAATGTTGGATTGCTGCTTGACAATGTGACGTTGACTAAATCAGTTCCTGAACCTGGTTCAATTATGGGTATCTTAGGTTTAGGTGCTTTTGGCGTTACCTCTCTTTGCAAGCGTAAACAACAAGCCGCAGTTAAGGCATAAGCATCAATTTTTATTTAAGCCGTTTAATTTAACTAATGGGATTTAGGTAAAAAACACCTAGAAAAAAGTTTCAAATCCATATATAGATAGACTTTGACATCGTTTTGCTTGGTTTATTGATATATCTGGGTTTGGGTCATTTTTGAGTACTTGGTGTATTTCCCTTGCCTTGCATGGGTTTGAGGCTTGTTTATCTCTCAAAAATGTTTAAGTCCTGCTTACCACTGCTGTGTCAATGTTGCTGACACAGCTTTTTTGATTTTGATACTTAAGTTGCAATCAAAGCTATTGTATCTTTCTCACCCTGTCCCTTTTACTTGATTCAACCATTCTTACCCAACTTAGCAAGTAGCCGTCGAATCATAGATGCATCCTCGGCATCAGGAACTTTTGCTAAATAATTTTCTAAGTCGTCTACGGCTTGGGGGTAGTAACCGAGCTGATATATAGATCAGACCGCGCAATTCTAAAGTTAAATTAGGAATCAGTAACAAAATTCGTTCAACTGCTGCTAGCGTTTTTTCTAACTCTTGTTGTTTGAGGTAAATAAATTTTAAATTTGTCAGCATCCTTGCCAAAAATTGCCGATGACTGACTACAGCTAAAAATTCTGGTTGTAGCGTCACAGGTTGCTAATAAAGTTGAGACAGCCGTCCCTCGCAATCTTGGGCAAATATTATTTCACCACCATTGAAGGCATCGACAAAAATTTCTATATCTGGAATATGTTTTCTTCCAACTAATTCCCGCCGCGTCAAACAAGTCGTAATAGCTTCGTTTCGATTTTGAAATTACATCATATTCAAAATTTATGCATAATTACGTTGATAAACTTACTTTAAAGTAACAACTTAATTTTACAAAGTTTTAGTCAAATATTTACGTAATACTGCGTGTGTTAGCCGCATCACATCTAGGTTGTAGCTGTTATTTAATCTAACTTCAAATATAATTATTATGTGAATATACGCAATAACTATTGCCACTAAATAAATTCCCGAATAATCTAAGTAAATAAGCAAGTGAGGAAAACACTGGTAACAGCCAGTTTCCATTAATAATGTCAACGGTGGCAACCCATTAGGCACTAACGCCCAGAATCCTCAGTTTTTTATCAATAATGATCTATTCAGATAGCGGCCCATTCTTCAATATGATGGTTTCACTAAAGTATTTACTGCTAGCGCCAAAGGGCTGAGTGCTGGAAACCATACCATTAAACTGGTAATTGCAGATGTAGGAGATAGTCTTTATGATTCCGCTGTGTTTATTCAAGGTGGTACTTTCTCTAGTCTACCAACAAAAAGTGTTCCCGAACCTACTACTATATTAGAGATTTTAGCACTCGGTATCTTTGGTGCGACTTCATCCCTAAAGCGCAAACAGCAAAATAACACCGCACCTAAAGCCTAAATTTATCCTGAGGTTATTGTGATATCCGCTGTGTCTGTGATCGTCAGACACAGTATTTTTTTGTGTTGACACGCGTAACGGTGTACAGCCTTTAGGGGAAATTGCCGCTATTTAAGCAGCTTGAACTAGAGCGATCGCAGCTTAAAAATGAGATGAGTGAAAAGCTAGGGTGTTAACTGGATAAAGAAAAAGCATCCACTCGTTTAGGCGAGCTTGTCAGGATGAGGGTTGCAACCGCAGCAGTCAAGCTGCTTTTTAAGGAATTACTAAGGGAGTTATGTCTCCATCCGGTGCTACAGTGAAAGGTGACATTGCTTAATTTTATGTCTTCTCCGACCTTATCTGAAATCTAGCTTCAATCATTAGGCGCAGCATGGTCACAACCGCAGAAAAAACAAACATTGGCTACATTACCCAAATCATTGGCCCAGTTGTAGACGTTAAATTTCCCGGCGGGAAATTGCCACAAATCTTCAACGCTTTGAAAATTATTGGCACCAACGAAGCTGGACAGGAAATCAACCTCACTGTTGAAGTACAGCAACTGCTGGGCGACAATCAGGTGCGGACTGTTGCGATGAGTTCCACCGAAGGCTTAGTGCGTGGTTTGGAAGTCACCGATACAGGCGCTCCCATTAACGTGCCAGTTGGTAAAGCTACTTTGGGTCGAATTTTCAACGTCCTTGGCGAACCTGTGGACAACAGGGGCCCAGTAAATGCTGAAGCAACTTTACCTATCCACCGCTCTGCTCCCAAATTCACCGACCTGGAAACCAAACCTTCGGTGTTTGAGACTGGGATTAAAGTTGTTGACCTTATGACTCCCTATCGACGCGGCGGGAAGATTGGTCTGTTCGGTGGTGCTGGTGTTGGTAAGACCGTGATCATGATGGAGTTGATCAACAACATCGCTACCCAGCACGGCGGAGTATCAGTTTTTGCTGGCGTGGGTGAGCGCACCCGTGAAGGCAATGACCTCTACAACGAAATGATTGAGTCTGGGGTGATCAATAACGAGAGCCTCAATGATTCCAAGATTGCTCTTGTGTATGGTCAAATGAACGAGCCACCCGGAGCGAGAATGCGGGTTGGTCTGTCGGGATTGACAATGGCAGAGTACTTCCGAGACGTGAGCAAGCAGGATGTGCTGCTGTTTATTGACAATATCTTCCGGTTTATACAAGCAGGTTCAGAAGTATCCGCCCTACTGGGTCGGATGCCCTCAGCGGTGGGATATCAGCCCACCTTGGGAACCGACGTAGGTGAACTGCAAGAGCGGATTACCTCAACTACAGAGGGTTCCATTACATCCATTCAGGCAGTGTACGTACCTGCGGATGACTTCACTGACCCCGCACCTGCTACCACCTTCGCCCACTTGGACGGTACAACATTGCTATCTCGTGGTTTGGCAGCTAAGGGAATTTATCCCGCAGTTGACCCCCTTGGTTCAACTTCCACCATGCTCCAGCCCAGCATTGTCGGTGACGAACACTACAATACGGCGCGGGCAGTGCAATCAACTCTGCAACGTTATAAAGAACTCCAAGACATTATCGCCATTCTCGGTCTAGATGAATTATCTGAAGAAGACCGTCTCGTTGTAGCGCGGGCCCGGAAAGTTGAGCGTTTCTTGTCTCAGCCCTTCTTTGTGGCAGAAGTATTTACAGGTTCTCCTGGTAAGTACGTGAAGTTGGAAGATACCATCAAAGGGTTCCAAAAGATCCTGTCTGGTGAGTTGGATGATCTGCCAGAACAGGCTTTCTACTTGGTTGGCGATATTAACGAAGCGATCGCCAAAGCTGCAAAAATGAAAGGTTAGTCATTAGTCATTGGTCATTGGTCATTGGTCATTAGTCATTAGTCATTAGTTCAACTGCTAATGACTAATGGCAATTGCGAAAGACACAAATGACAAACAAGAAATGACAAAGGACAAAGGACAAAGGACAAAAGACAAATGACATTAACCGTTCGTGTAATTTCCCCAGATAAAACAGTATGGGATGCCCCAGCTGAAGAAGTCGTTTTGCCTAGCACTACTGGTCAACTAGGTATTCTAACTGGACATGCACCACTTTTAACCGCCCTGGATACTGGTGTAATGCGAGTCCGTGCCGCTAAAAATCAGAATTGGCAAGCCATCGCTCTTTTGGGTGGCTTTGCCGAAATCGAACAAAATGAAGTGACAATTCTGGTTAACGGCGCTGAACGTGGCGACAAAATTAATCTTGAAGAAGCTCGTGCTGCTTACAACCAAGCAGAAGCGCGTCTGAATCAAGTAACAGGAGACGATCGCCAAGCCCAAATTCAGGCAACCCAAGCCTTCAAACGCGCCCGCGCTCGGTTTCAAGCCGCCGGCGGTTTACTCTAATTGAACTTTCTATTTCAACTTTGTAGGTTGGGCAATGTTCAACCTACAAATCCAACCTACAAAATATTTATTAACTTTTAAAAAAATTACACCAAGTTTAAGAAATCGAGGTCAGCCTTGATGAAGTGTTAACTTAACTAATTAGTTGTCCAAATGGGCACAAGTTATGAAAAGCTTTTCATCTTTGCTTGGTACACGTAAACAAAATAAGGTCGCTCGTTTTGCAGCATCTATCGTAGCAACGCTAGCGATCGCTGCGCCAACGTCTTTGACGAACGCTGGTAGTATTCATTCTGGCAATGCTACTTCAGTAAAAATAACTACTGCAAAAGAAATCACTTCGGCGACTGTCCAGCTAAATCAGGGCAAACCAAATATTGCCCAGTTACAAACTAGCAGGACTCAATATCAAGCTGCTGGAATTGATGCTTTTGTACTGATTCCCATCGTACTTGTGGGCGGTTTAGTCATATTCGTCCCCCTATTCTTTGGCGGATTGGTAGTGATTGGCGAACGTGAAGTTGGCATTGTGGTGAGGAAATTTACCCTTTCTGGGCATGGACTCCCCGCCGGAAGTTTGATTGCCCTCAAGGGGGAGGCTGGCTTACAGGCAGATACTTTAGCTCCTGGTTGGCACTGGGGCTATTGGCCTTGGCAATATTCTGTAAAGAAAGAGTCGGTAATTGTCGTTCCCCAAGGGGAAATCGCTTTGATTGTGGCAGCAGATGGAGCATCTAACCCACCAGAGCGGATTTTGGGTAAAATTGTGACTTGTGACAACTTCCAAGATGCTCGGAAATTCCTTACCCAAGGTGGGGAAAAAGGGCGGCAAATGGGTTTTCTCACGGCTGGTACGTACCGGATGAATACTGCCCTGTTTAAAGTCATCATGGCAGCAAATGCCAGCGCTCATGGCATGACTCCAGAACAGTTGCGGGTGTATAGTCTGGCAGCTGACAAAGTTGGCATCGTCACCACCTTAGATGGTGTACCAATTTCTGCTGGTGAACTCGCAGGCCCGATAATTGACGAACACAATAACTTCCAAAATGGTCAGAAATTTATTGATGGTGGTGGACGGCGAGGCTTACAAGAGCAGACCTTGCTTTCTGGTTCTTGGAACTTGAATCCTTGGTTTGTTCAAGTTGAGCAAGTGCCGATGACGGAAATTCCCATTGGGTATGTGGGTGTGGTGATTTCTTTCGTGGGTAAGGCGCATCAAGATGTCAGTGGTGCAGCTTTCACCCACGGTAACTTGGTTAATCAGGGACATAAGGGTGTGTGGGTCGAACCGCTATATCCTGGAAAGCACCCGATTAATTCCCGGATTATGAAGATGGAACTGGTGCCAACGACCAACATTGTTTTAAACTGGTCAGGTCGTACTGAACGCCACAGCTATGATGCTCAACTAGCTTCCTTGACAGTGCGATCACGTGATGGGTTTGCCTTTGATTTGGAAGTAGCACAAATTATCCATGTGGGTGCTTTAGATGCTCCGAAGGTAATTTCTCGCGTTGGTGCAATGCAAAATCTGGTAGACCATGTATTAGAACCGACTATTGGTAATTATTTCCGCAACTCAGCCCAAAACTGTACTGTACTAGACTTTCTGACTGCTCGGAGTGAGCGACAAACTGAGGCTGCTGAGTATATTAAAACAGCATTGCGGGCTTATGACGTGCAAGCGATCGACACCCTCATTGGTGATATTCAGCCACCAGCATCACTAATGCAGACACAGACAGACCGGAAAATTGCCGAAGAAGAACGCAAGACTTATGAAGTACAGCAGATGGCGCAAACCCAACGGCAGCAGCTTGTCAGGGAAACGGCACTGGCTAATATCCAGCAAGAAATGGTGAAATCGGAGCAGAGTGTACATATTGCTGACCTAAAAGCCCAAGCCCAAATTAAAGAGGCGAACGGTGAAGCTGAGGGTACAAAACTCCGGGCAATTGCTGAGGCTGAAGGTATTCGGGCTACAGGTAACGCCAAAGCTGAAACATACAGTGCTGGTGTGGAAGCTTTGGGTTCCCAAGGTTATACAGCAATGCAACTAATGCAGATTATCGGCGATCGCAATGTCCGCTTGATTCCAGATGTCTTAGTTAGCGGTAACGGCGGCAATAACGGCTTAGTGGATGGGCTACTATCCTTGATTTTATGGAATCAAACTGGTAAGGGTGAATTGACACCAACACCTTTGCATCCACAACCAGTAGTTACCAAAGCACAACCAACTACCGAAAACAGTCTTCCACCTAGAGTTGTGAATTTTCCGGCAGATAAGTAACATTAGCAATATATGAATCGGCTATAGGAGCGTACATCTGTACAACCGAATCGCCCAAAGAAACCTCAAAGATTGGTTTTGCTACGTAAGACCTGTCCCTCTCCTTACCAAAGAGAGGGATTAAACCTACATTCCGCAGGTTGCTCAACAAAGTAGATAATATTTCTGACAAGCAGAACCAAGAAACTGTAGTATAAACTGTCGTTCATGAGTGA
>NZ_JBALCS010000093.1:0-112976 GCF_036919555.1 Nostoc sp. | reverse complement strand
CAAGCTAAGAACATCGGAAGCTGGGTGCGATGAAAGTCGCACGCCCAGATTTAACTGAGAGGTGCGGGGAATAATATCCCCCATCGACTCAACCAGAACTTTCTCTGTATATTTGTGTAACCTCCCTCTAAAAAGCTAGCTACTAGGCGTCTATAATTTGTGTTTTGATTTTAAAATCCGTGGGGATAACCCAAAATCCAACATCCCAAAATCGCCCATGATTGAAATTGACGGTTCCTACGGAGAGGGAGGCGGACAAGTTCTTCGCACTTCCTTAAGTCTAGCCGCCATCACCGGCGAACCCATAATAATTACAGGTATTCGCGCCGGACGTAAAAAGCCAGGATTAGCAGCACAACACTTAACAGCAGTTCGGGCGGCGGCGAGAATTTGTAATGCCCAACTACGGGGTGATGCTTTGGGTTCAATGCTGCTAGAATTCATCCCAGGTAGTGCTGTGCAAGCTGGAATTTATACCTTTGATGTTAGTAAAGCACAACAAGGTGGTTCTGCGGGTGCGATCGCTCTAGTTTTACAGACAATTCTCTTACCTTTGGCACTAGCATCGGGCAATTCCCAAGTAACACTAAAGGGTGGAACTCATGTGAACTTTAGCCCGACAGTGACGTACATTGAGCAAGTTTATCTGCCAATATTGCAACGCATGGGTGTAGAAGCTCAAGTCAAGTTAGGCGCTTGGGGGTGGTTTCCCCAAGGTGGGGGAGAGGTAGTGTTACAGGTGAGTGGCGATGGTAAAATCGGCGGGATTAACTTGGTAGAACGGGGAGAGTTACAACAGGTGCGAGGACTAGCAGTAGTAACGGAATTGCCTTCAAATATTCCGCAACGGATGGCGAATTGTGCAGAGAATTTGTTACGGTCAGCCCATTTGAAAGTTAGTGTACAGGCTTTGCGAGAAAGAGGTGTGGCACCTGGGGCGGGTATTTTCCTAACTGCTGAGTATCAGAACAGCTTGACTGGCTTTGGTGGATTCGGGCGTTTGCGGTTGTCGGCGGAAACAGTTGCAGAGATTGCTTGTCAGCAACTACTCAAGTTTCATCAAACTGGTGCAGCAGTGGATGAACATTTAGCAGACCAATTATTATTGCCAGCTGCTTTAGCGTCACACGAAAGTCAGTATCGAGTGGCTGAGGTGAGTAGACATTTGACGACAAATGCAGCAGTAATTGAACAGTTTGGGCTAGCGCAGATAACAGTAGATGAAGCTGATAAAATAGTGTCAGTGATTCCTGTAATTGGTGGATGAGATTAAAGACTAAATACTTTCTTAAGAGCCTTGATTATGGCAGTATTGTGGCTAAAAAAAAAGGTTACTGTCCGCTCGAAGGTTAACATAATCTTCATACCGGACAAAGAGTTAAGCAAAATGAAAGAAATATTTTATGACTATATTGTTATTGGTGCTGGCTCCGCTGGGAGCATAGTTGCCTCAAGACTTGCTGCTCATAGCTCAAATATAAGTATTCTCCTGCTCGAAGCTGGAGACAGTCCAAATAACTCACAAATGTGGACACCAAGTGACTGGTATGAAGTTTTGACTAGCTATCCTGAAATTGAGTGGGGTTATAAGTCAGTAAGCCAACCAAACTTAAATAATCGTTTTATTAGCCTATCGCAAGCAAAAGTTTTAGGAGGGTGTGCGCTACATAATGCTATGGTCTACGTGCGAGGTAGCATCTCTGATTTTGATGCGTGGGGACAGGTAGCGCCGGGTTGGTCATGGAATGATGTTAGGCCACATTTTGAGGCGGTAGAGAAGACCATGAAAGTGATAAAAGGAGAAAGAGATGAGTTCATTGAAAACTTGTTTGCTGCCGCCAATCAAAGTGGTTTGACTTATAATTGTGACTACAATACCAATTCGAGTCAATATGGATATGCTGAATTTCAATTTAACATAATTAAGACAGCCAGTCTGATTCGACAAACCACGTATAGCACTTTCCAACCAAAGGGATATCAAAATGTAACCGTGCTAAGTCAGGCTTTTGTAACCCAAATCTTATTCGATAATTCAATAGCAGTTGGTATTAAATATATTAAAGATGATCAAGAACAGTTTGCTAACGTAAACAAAGAAGTTATTTTGAGTGCAGGTGCGATCGCAAGTCCAAAAATATTAATGCTTTCAGGTGTCGGCGACGAAAACGAATTAAAAAAACTTGGTATTCCTGTAGTTGCGAATATTCCGCAAGTCGGTAAAAATTTTCACGATGACCTTTTTCTCAGAGTCGGATTTTCTATACCCACTAATCGAGATTTGCCTTTTTATTCTTACGGTCTAGCACCAGCAGTTATCTTTGACTCTACAGAAAACAATAGGGATGTTATCGACATAGAAACCAGTGTAGGTGTTGGAACCTTAAAAGGTTTGTCACCTGAATCTAAGTATTCTTTTTGGTTGTGGCCAAACTTAATGCACTTGAAAAGTAAGGGAACTGTTACTTTGTCCTCAAAGAATCCTGAAGATGCTCCCGTCATTGATCCAGGGTATCTTACTGAACCTGAAGATTTAGAGAAGTGTAAAAAGGCGCTTAAGTTAAGCATACGCATTTGCACACAAACAGGCTTAGACTCATGGCGTGAAGCGCAAATCGTTCCACAACCTGGTGAAGATTTGGAGGACTATATCAGACAAACTGCTGGTACAACACAACATTATTGCGGAACTTGTAAGATGGGATCTGACGAGAATTCCGTTGTGGACACAGAACTCAAGGTGCGTAATACGTCTAAGCTACGCGTAATTGACTCTTCCGTGTTTCCGCTTCCCATAACTGCAAATACGGCGGCAGCAACCATGATGATTGCTCATAAGGGAACTGACATAATAATTAGGTCGTTACAATAAAGCTAGTGGACTATCCAAGGCAAACCTATGTTAATTAATCTTGACAAAAAGATTAATTAACATAGGTTCGCTTATTTTGAGGGATGAAAGGGAATTAACGTCTGAATCGCAAACGGCCAGAACTTATCAAGAGTTAAACCAAGCTATTACACAAGCTTTAGAAACAATAACTAAAAAAGACATTATTGGTTGGTTTACCCTCCTAGCAAGGCTTTGAAGAGTGTGTGCTACAATTAGACAACCACGCAGCAAAGCTGTTACTCTTTAACTTGGCACACCATCACCAGCCAGAATGCTTACTATAATTTAGTTTTTGAATTTTGAATTGCTTATTATATCGTGCTTTGTATGAAAAAAGTCGTCGTTGGTCTTTCTGGTGGTGTTGACAGTTCCACTGCCGCAGCTATCCTGCACCATCAGGGCTATGAAGTGATTGGTTTGACTCTTTGGCTAATGAAAGGCAAAGGTCAATGTTGCTCTGAAGGTATGATTGACGCGGCTGATATCTGTGAACAACTAGGCGTTCCCCATCAGGTTGTGGATATTCGGGATCTCTTTCAGACGCATATTGTCGATTACTTGGTGACTGGTTACAGTGCTGGGATCACACCTTTGCCTTGCTCCCAGTGCAATAAGACGGTGAAGTTTGGCCCAATGGTACAATATGCCCATGAAGAATTGGGATGCGATCGCATCGCCACTGGTCATTATGCCCGAATTAGCCATGACGAAGCAACTGGACGTTACCAATTATTAAGGGCTGTTGACCGCAACAAAGACCAGTCATACTTCCTCTATGATTTGTCTCAAGATTTACTTGCAGCAACTATATTTCCTCTAGGCGAACTAGAAAAAACTGACACGCGCCGCATCGCTACCGAATACGGACTGAAAACTGCTGATAAGCCAGAAAGTCAAGACTTATGCTTAGTGGAAAGTAACGGTTCCATGCGGGCATTTCTCGATAAATATTTAGCTCCCAAAATGGGCAATATTGTAGATGTCACAGGCAAAGTTTTAGGACAGCATGATGGTGTCCATCACTATACCATTGGACAGCGCAAAGGTTTGGGGATTGCTGCTGCCGAACCGTTGTATGTGATTGAATTAGATGCGGAAAATAATAAAGTAGTAGTAGGCGATCGCACTAAGGTAACTCAGCCAGAATGCACAGTAAATCGGGTAAATTGGGTTTCTATTGCTGAACCATCCACCCCAATTCATGCCGAAGTGCAAATTCGCTATCGTTCAACCGCTACACCAGTGACGGTGATTCCGTTGGAAAAGTCTCGTGTGCGTTTGGTGTTTGATGAACCCCAAATCAGCATCACTCCCGGACAAGCGGCGGTGTGGTACGACGGCGAGAAAGTGTTAGGTGGCGGAATTATTGAGCAGTTTAGTTGAATCTCACATCGGTTTTGGTAGAAGCCAAAACTTAGGGCTATTTCGTTCTAGCCAGAAACGGGGGTAAATGAGCAATCGAACAGAAAGTTACGCGCTTGGCTGTAACCCTTACTGGATAAGCATTATATCAATCAATATTTTTGGCAATTCTCAATGTACCAATTAAGCTATTATAAGTACTGCTGCAATTTTTTGTTTTCACGCTATCTGCCATGATTGTTTTCATAGAAAAAATCATGGCAGACTAGTATTTTAAAAAATATTTGCAACTAAGAAGCGTTGCATTAGACGAGACTTACTATCCCAGTGGGATCTAAGACAAAAGCATAATTTCCAGGAGCGTTGACGGTAGTTTTATTTAGTTGAATACCAGCTGTGCTCAAATCTCCATCAAACCTAACATCAGCTGTTGCTGATGGGTCTGAAAAGTCTATTGAATTACCGGGTTTAAGTTGAAGATTTTGTGCAATTGTATTACCAAAGTTTACATCAAAAGAGAGCGGAGAAGAAGTTCCATTGTATATGTCAAGTGGATTTTTCGGTAAGGTCGGATTGGGTGTGAGTGTTGGGTTGGCTAGGAGGCGTGTCTGGAATACTGGGGCTCCACCGCTAATAACTTGAGAGGTCTCATTATCTAACTCTTTGAGTAAACCTAGAGCTTCTAAATCTGTTTTATTGTCTGAACTAAATTGCGAGTGTTGAGAATTCATACGTGATACTCCAATTAAATGCAATATACAATGCTAGGGATGTATTCATCCCATATTGTTTAGTACGATGCATTTTCTGATTTATGCACTCAATAGAAACCTGGTGTCAACTTAACGTGAAAGCCAGTCTATAACTAGCTTTTATAGATTGTCTTGTTGTCTCGTTCCCAGTCTCCAACTGGGAATGCCGTTCTAGAGGCTCCGCCTCCCTTGCTGGCATTGATCTGCATTTCCAGCCAGAGGCTGGAAACGAGATTTGAAAAGGCTTTTAGCTTAAGTTGACACGGATGTTCATGAATTGCCCCTACGGGAAATCAGGTCTTTCACTACCTTTTTGCGTAATTCCTGCTTTTATTAGTCGTCTTTAGACGACTTTCGCTATTAGAGGATGTTTTAAAAGTCGTGATTGATGTATCAAATATTTTTACCCCACCCTAACCCTCCCCTTATAAAGGGGAGGGAACTTGATTTTCTTGTTTCCCCCCAATATATCGGGGGGATTAAGGGGGGTAAAAAATCACACCGTATAACTTTTCAAACACCCTCTTAGCTCGACTTTATCCATTTTTACGCTTAGGCGATCGCTATTACTGAAACCTTTGTGGGACAGTAGTTTTACTTTTCTAACTTCATCGAGAATCTGTGACGTGGAAAAAGTATTTGCGAAAAAGCCAGGGTTTTTCCCGGATAAATAAAACCGAGTTCTTAATTTTGGATAAAGTCGAGCTTAGACTCAGAATTCATTCTGAGGCGGACTAGATGAGAATGAAATAGCCCTCAATTGCCAGACCTGATCAATAGGGCATTGAAAAGATAATTACTTATGGAGTCAATGATGACTGAAGCAATTTTAAATGAGCAAGAATTGACAAGATTTTCCCATTCCTGGCATTTTACCCAGTTGTTTGAAAGTTATTTCTGCTGCTGCAAGAAACCTATCTGAAGCTTCCAAGTTATCTTCTGCAATATAAGTCGCTAATTCTATCAAGTCGCGGATGACTTGCGGTCGTTTGCTTACATCGTTCATTACCCTTGGTTTGACCCTTTATGCTTGGCGATTCTTTCGTGCACAGCTTGGCGGATGTCTTCCCAATCGTCAGGAGTCATCTCAGTTGCATTCCCTGAATTTAGACCTTCTAAAAGCATCGCTTCCAAACGTTCAGCCGCCTGACGCTTTTGATCTTGGCGCACTAACTCACGGAAATATTCACTGACACTGCTGTAGCCACCAGTCGCCACTTTCTCTTCTATATAAGTGCGCATCGCATCAGGAAGAGATATATTTATACTTTTCACTGGCACTAATTCCCTAATTTTTCCTTCATCATATTATTCTATGGCAATTTATGCCATTTATTGCCATGCAGGAGCAATTAGCAAAAGCAATACCTGCGGTGGCTACATATACTTACTCTTTATCAAAAACTACTTCTATCTAATGCTTCTTCAAACTCTTTCAAAGCTTGTACGGTTCCTAATTGCCAAGCTCGTTCAACTGTAGCAACAATAATTTGAGTTAAAGGGATATTTGGAAAATTAGGACTGTGATCAGATTCGATGTAATGTCCATCCCTAAGTAAATAAATCCTCAGCTTTTTACTATCGTAAATCCATAGTTCTGGAACTGCGATCGCTTCGTAAGCATCAAGAGTTGTTTTTGATGTCACATCTGTTTCAATTGCCAAATCAGGAGGCGGATCATCTCGTTCTAGTTTGCGACGACCAATCATTCTTTGGTAATTGTGGATGTAGAAGCAAGCATCTGGTTCTACCCCTGCTGTATTTTCCCGCTTGAAGGTGGTTGAACCGAAGGGTTCATAACTTTTACCTGCGATCTTCAGCAAGATTTTTACAATATCTGAAATTAAGTCCTTTGATTTTTCGTGTTCGGGTAGAGGAACCATAATTTCTAACGTAGACTTGCTATAAGCAACTCGTAGCGATCGCTTTTCCCCCAGTTCCTGCAAAATAGACTCAAATTCCTCCCAACTGATATCCTGGATATTCACTGTACTACCAGGCGCTAGCCGCATTTGGCTAACAGGTTTCACAACGGGCGATACAGCAGTCATAAGCATTTTCCTTATAAAGGAACTATTCTGAAACTTGAGGCTGGATTAGCTTTAGCGTAACCGAATCACATCGCTTAGAGGCCAGTTGCAAAATTTCCCTCCATTCCTCAAACTCTTTTTTTTCTCAGTACCGGCATTTGATAAGTTAGTTAGTACATAATCTGAAACAATAACAGTTAATACAAAGAGGGGATTACGTTGAGTCAAAATCCAGATGCTATAGCCCCCCACGGTGGACAGTTGGTTAACCGTATCGCCACACCAGAACAAAGAGCAGAGTTTCTTTCAAAAGCTGACTTTTTGCCGCGAGTGCAACTTGACGATCGCGCCGTTTCTGATGTAGAAATGATTGCGATCGGTGCTTTTAGTCCACTCACGGGTTTTATGAACCAGGAAGACTACGATCGCACTGTTACAAAAATGCGACTAGCTAACGGTCTTGTGTGGTCAATCCCGATTACACTATCGGTCAGTGAAGAAGTAGCTTCCCCGTTGCAAGAAGGCGGCTTAATCCGTCTGGATAATTCCAGAGGTGAATTTATTGGGGTTTTGCAACTTACACAAAAATATCACTACGACAAAACCCGCGAAGCAATTAATGTCTACCGCACTGATGATGTCAATCATCCAGGCGTACAGGTACTCTATAACCAAGGTACTGTACATCTGGCGGGTGATATTTGGCTGTTGCAGCGCGAACCTCATCCCCAGTTTCCCACTTACCAAATTGATCCAGCAGCCTCACGGCAACTATTTCAAGACAAGGGTTGGAAAACCATCGTCGGCTTTCAAACTCGCAACCCCATCCACCGCGCCCATGAATATATTCAAAAGTGCGCTTTAGAAATCGTTGATGGTCTATTTTTGCACCCATTAGTCGGGGCGACAAAAGAAGATGATATTGCTGCTGACGTGCGGATGCGCTGCTATGAAATTTTGCTGGAACATTACTACCCCTTGGACAGAGTAACTTTGGCAATAAATCCCGCCGCAATGCGCTATGCTGGCCCTCGTGAGGCCATATTCCATGCTTTAGTCCGCAAAAACTACGGCTGTACTCACTTTATCGTCGGACGGGATCATGCTGGCGTTGGTGACTATTACGGCACTTACGATGCTCAATACATCTTTGAAGAGTTTGCGCCAAGCGAATTGGGTATTGTGCCGATGAAATTTGAACACGCTTTCTACTGTACGCGCACTAAGCAAATGGCAACATCTAAAACCAGTCCCAGCAAACCAGAGGAACGCATTCACCTATCGGGGACAAAAGTTAGAGAAATGCTGCGGCGCGGTGAGTTACCTCCTCCAGAATTTTCCCGTCCAGAGGTGGCGGCAGAGTTAGCGCGGGCAATGCGGATAGAAGTACCTGTTTAGGGCATTGGGCATTGGATATTCTTTCTCCCTCTGCTCCCTCGTCTCCCCGACTCCCCCAACTTTGATCAACAAGCAAACATCATAAACTGTAACTTTACATTACAGAGTTCAGCCCTGTAAGCTGCTAACTGATAGCTTAGGGCTGATAGCTAATTATGAAACGGCGCAGGTTTTTACACAGAATTGGCTCAATACTCGCGGTATTGGGGGTAACTGAAGCTGAGTGGTTGACTTTGGGAAATCGCTATTATCAGGCTTTGGCACAACCCAGTTCGCGCAAGTTGGCATTGTTAATAGGTATTAACCAATACCCACAAATGCCAGCCCTCAGTGGTTGTCTGATGGATGTGGAATTGCAAAGAGAACTTTTGATTCATCGCTTTGGCTTCCAAGGATCAGATATTTTAACCTTAACTGAGGAACAAGCTAGCAGAGAATTCATTGAGGCGGCTTTTTTAGATCACCTGGGTAAGCAAGCTAAACCCGATGATGTGGTCGTCTTTCACTTTAGCGGCTATGGCAGCCGTGTCAAATTGGAAACATCGCCAGATAGAATGCAAAATGCTTTGATGACAGCTAATGTGAGTCAAAACTCACAAGATGATAAAATAGTCAACTATATATTAGAAGAAACTCTACTGCTATTATTGCGATCGCTCCCTACAGACCGAGTAACAGCAGTGTTAGATACTAGCTATTATGCTCCTAGTACAGTCTTAGGATTAAAAACTCGCGCCCTTCAGGAGTCACTAGAGGCAAAGTTAGCAGCAGATGAACTCGACTTGCTCAAACAACTTAAAACTCAGAAGTTACCCAGCACACCTGTTGTCTTAGCGGCTACCTCAAATCCAAAGCAGTCGGCGAGGGAAGGACTCTTTTCTGGTTTTAGTGCTGGGTTATTTACCTACGCCTTGACGCAGTATTTGTGGGAATTCACCCCAGCCACCACAATTCAAGTCGCTCTGTCTCATGTGGAAAATTCTCTATCCAAATTGGGTAGCAAACAGCAGCCAGCTTTATTAAGTAATCAGAAAAATTCACTAGCACAGGATGTGGAAAACCTCTCTCCAAACCTCTCCCCTACAAGGGGAGAGGCTTTGAATTCTCCCCCTTCTCTACTAGGGAAGGGGGCTGGGGGGTTAGGTTTTCCAGATGATGTGAAAAGTCAGCTACTGCCAGACAGTACCATTGGTGCAGAAGGGGCGGTTAGTGCCATTGAAGAAGACGGCAAAACAGTTCATCTGTGGTTGGCAGGATTACCTCCACAAGTGCTGCTATACTACGGAGTGAATTCTCGATTTACCCTAGCAACAACAGAGCAATTAGTATTGCGATCGCGGACTGGGTTAACAGCAAAAGCGCAAATTTCCAAAATTGATAGTACAACTCCTCTGCAAGTCGGGCAACTCGTCCAAGAAGCAGTCCGGGTTTTACCCCGGAATATTAATTTAACAATTGCTTTGGATACTGGACTAGAAAGAATTGAGCGGGTAGATGCCACAAGTGCCTTTGCCACATTTTCCCGTGTGTCCACCGTAGTAATAGGAGAAAAACCAGCTGATTATCTATTTGCCAAGCTACAGCAAACGCTTAGTCGCTATGGACTATTTTCTCTTGGTGGCGAGCTAATTCCCAATATCACCGGGGAAGTAGGAGAAGCAGTGAAATTAACCGTGCAGAGGTTAGCGCCAAAATTATCAACCTTGCTAGCAGCCAAGTTATGGCGACTCACAGAAAATCAAGGTTCTTCTCGCTTGGCTCTCAAGGCAACCTTAGAAATAATTAGTGACACATCGCCGAGCGTTGTCATGCAGCGTGAAACAGTGCGAACTTTTAAAACTGAAACTTCAATTAAAAAATCACTCCCCACTCCAAACTCAACACGGGCTAAACAACAGCTATCCACTAATAGCACTCCGATTGTGCCTATCGGTAGTCGAATGCAATATCGAGTGGAAAACCAGAGCGATCGCCCAGTATATTTAATCTTGCTGGGATTAAACAATAATCATACAGCAATTGCCTTGCACTCTTGGGAAACCCCCCAAGAACCCAACACTGCGGACACCAAGCCCCTCCTCAAAGAAGTTGTCATCCCCCCAGGTGAAACCCTCACCTTACCCCAAACTAATGCTGCTTCCGCATGGGTGATTTCAGAACCAGCTTTATTTGACGAACAACAACTAATTCTTAGTACTGCCCCCTTTAGCGAAACTCTCGCCGCCTTGAACACTGCTAAGTATTCCACAGCCGAACAAAGCCCGATTGGCCCATTGTTGAATTCCTTAGACATTGCACAAGCCTTGCTACAAGACTTGCATAACGCCAGCGCCCTCAAAACGGAGATCAACGGCACAGCAGCCGACTCATATATCTTGGATGTGAATAATTGGGCAAGTTTTAGCTTTAGTTTTCAAGTAATGTAAACAGATAAACCACGAAATATCTAAATTAAATTCAGTTGCTAGTAAGAGCAGACACGGCGCAATATTTTTGACATTCGCGTCTCTAGTTAGCTATATTGTTGTATATGCCATCAAGAAAAATATCTATAACTTTTGATTATTTAAGTCTGGAAATAATTCATTCGGCAGAAGGAGGTAAAAAAGTAAATAAATGTCTATTTTAGTTATTAAGAGATGAAGAGAAAATTTTTGAGGTTAAATATAAATAATGGTTCTTCACAAACTAGAAGATTTCGAGCCTAACTATCAGGATAGTTTTGATGGACATGACATTAAGGGTCTAGGCGTCTATGCACAAGGAGCTGATGAAAAGATTGGCACTGTCAGCGATGTTTTAGTTGATGAAGAAGGTCATTTTCGCTATTTAGTCGTTGACTTAGGCTTCTGGATTTTTGGTAAAAAAGTATTATTACCAATTGGTCGTAGCCGTATCGACTATAAAACTGATCGTGTTTACACAATTGGCTTGACTAGAGAGCAAGCAGAAGATTTACCTGAGTTTAATGAACGCCAAACCCTTGATTACGACTATGAAGAACGGGTGCGTGGGGTATATCGGCAACCGGCAGACTCCGCCCTGCCTCTAGGTGCTTCATTACCACAACCGGGAGACTACGCCCTTCCTCTAGATGCTTCATTACCATTGCAAGCGATGACACCCGTAGATACAACCTATCAACAGCCGGTTACGCCTACTTACAATCGTGATAGCTACACTTACCAAAATGAGCCTTCTTTATACGGGTTAAATGAGGAAGATCATCAAACCCTGAGATTGTATGAAGAACGGCTGATTGCCGGTAAGAAACGCCAAAAGACTGGAGAAGTAACGATTGGCAAGCATGTTGAGACTGATACTGCACGGATTGCAGTGCCGGTAGAAAGAGAGCGAGTTGTAATTGAACGTGTAACTCCAGCAGATGCAGGTACTGCCGTTTCTGGGCGCGAAGCAGACTTCCGTGAAGGCGAAGTTACTCGCATAGAACTTCACGAAGAAACTGCTGATGTTCGCAAAGAAGCATTTTTGCGTGAAGAAGTCAGAGTTAGAAAAGTGGTGGATCAAGAGACAGTTGAAACTCAAGAAACTGTGCGTCGTGAAGAGTTAGATGTGAATTCTGGTAATCTTCCGATTGAAGAACGCTAACTATTCATAGTCATTAGCTAGTAACTAATGACTAATAATTAATTCTACACCGTGCAGGTAAGGCTGTTGAATTAGCTTTACCTGTACTTGCAATGGCTGATACCAGTTTAGATTTTGGATTGCGAATATTGCTCTGGATATGGGTTGTATAAATATATCTGTCGCAAACATTTTCTAAATTGTATTCAGATGATCAATACATTTAATATAGTTAACTAGAAAGCAGTTCACAAATTTTGCATATGAATAGCCAACCGATGACAAAAAACATTGGACAGGCAAATACGAACACTCGCACTAGTCCCTCACTAGCAGATTTAAGAAAGAAGGTGAAGGATTTTGCTGTGATCGATAAGCAAGGTCTAGTAGTAGGAGTAGTTCATGATTTAATTGTGGATGCCAATCGTCGGTTAAACTTAGTTATATCTAACCAGGCGAATCAAAAAACTGTAGAATATGGTCAGCAATTAGCCGATAAACATCCTTCTTTATTTCGGTTGCAGAGCCAGAAAATCAAACAAATTGACAAGCCGACTAAATCTGTTTTCATAGACTTAAACAAATCAGAAATCGAGTATATGCCTGAATATTTAGAAACAGAAACACCAGGCGATGCCAATCGGCAAGCTGCTTTGCATCTACCCACACTATCAGAAAATTCAACTGAGCAACTAGTCAACAATCAAACTACAAATAGCCCAGTTGAACCAGTAAATTTAGAACAGGTTAGCGAAGAAAAGATTATTCGTTTACTAGAAGAACGGCTAGTTGTTGAAAGCAGTAAGCGTAAAATTGGCGAGGTGATTGTTCGCAAAGTCATCGAAACCCGGATGATACAAGTTCCTGTCCGGCGTGAAAAGCTGATTGTGGAACAAATTAGTCCAGAACACAAACAACTAGCAGAAATTGATTTAGGAGAAGAGGAAATTTCTGGCGTTGACTTGACCGAAGTAGAAAGACTTGAAGTTACACGTATTGACGGCAGTTTAACGGTAAGCGGGGAATTTAGCTCGCCTAAAACTGCTAGTTTATTGTTGAATGCGATCGCACTAGAGCGAAATCACGGATGCAAGCAGGTGCGTGTTACCATTGCTGTTGAAGATGAGTCATACCAGAAAAAATACCAGGAGTGGTTTGACCGTTGTTCTAAAGGTCAATCGCTAAAGCCGCAAAAATAAGTTTCTAGAAGATAGATTAGTAGGGTGGGCATTGCACACCCTATTTTTTTGCCGATTTACAGCAGTTTTAATTTATACCAAATCTGTCGTAGGGAACATTGCTGTGCCTTCCAGCGTGGTCTATTTACCTGAAAATAGCTATAAGAAAACAAAGGTGAAGTTTCCCGTTTCTTAGCAGGTAAGTGGAATGTCTCCAAAGCAACTTAATTTACAATACTAAGCAGTTGCCGTTCTTTTGGCTACTTGCAATGAAATTTCGACTGAAGAGACTTTCACGGAAGAAACAACAGCGTCAGATCCCACTGATTCAGATTCAAGTTCGAGATGGGAAATTTGAGATTATGGGCATGGCTGCATGGTATTCCTACTGGCGCGATCCCTATCATCTGCTGCTAACGATTCCCTGGACTGCCTTTCTGATTCTGATTTGTACTTTCTATGTAACTATTAATGCTCTATTTGCCCTAGCTTACTTGATAGGAGGAGATTGTATTGCCAACGCCCGACCTGGCTCTTTTTTAGATGTCTTTTTCTTTAGCGTCCAAACCCTAGCATCCATCGGCTATGGGGCAATGTATCCTAAAACAACTTACGCCAACATTATTGTCACCATTGAAGCAATGATCGGTTTGATGGGAATTGCTGTGATCACGGGACTAGCGTTTGCTCGATTCTCCCGACCCACAGCCCGTGTGGTCTTTAGCCGTGTTGCTGTAATTACACCTCATAATGCGATGCCGACTCTCATATTTCGCAGTGCTAATAAGCGTCGCAATATAATTCTGGAGGCGCAGATGCGAGTCTACTTGATGCGCGACGAAATAACCCTAGAAGGGCAGTTCATCCGTCGGTTCTATGATCTCAAACTGCTAACTAACCAAACACCTAGTTTCACGTTAAGCTGGTCAGTGATGCATGTCATTGATGAGTTTAGTCCTCTATATGGGATGACACCAGAATCCTTAACCCAGACAAATACTATTCTGATCATCTCTTTGAGTGGCCTTGATGAAACGGTTGCACAGGTCGTCCATGCGCGTCATACTTATGGTGCTAATGATATTTTATGGAACAATCAATTTGTCGATATCTTCCACCACACACCCGATGGACATCGCTACATTGATTACAACCGCTTCCACGATGTTTTCCCTTTAGATGAAAAGAGTTGAAATGCCTGAAAGTTACTCGGAAGTTTGATTGAGTGGTGATTGTAAGGGTTTAACCACAACCCGACCATTTTCAACTACAGTGCAATTTTTAACCATGCTCTTGCTGTGGTTAACTGGCATATCCTGGCACTGGTTTTGGAGGCAAATATTTTGATTTTGCTCTTGTTGTTGGTTCAGGATGACAACACAACTGGCACCAGAGGAGAAGGACATATAACATATTTTGATCTCTATATCTATTATCGCTCTACTGATGCTGTTTGGCTCAAAAATTTGCTAACCATGTATTTTGATAATTCAGAACAATAAGTAGGGGATACATCGTTCACAGTCTCCGACTGGGAATACCTATTTTGAGGCTCCGCCTCCCTGACTCACGGCAGCAGCCCAATGAGGAGCATTTTCAGCCAGAGGCTAGAAACGAGGTTTTAAAGGGATTTAAGCTGAGGTTGACAGAAAAGTACAGATGTGACTTTGTGTCAATCCAGAAATTTAATTCAGTGCCGGTTATTGTGTATGTGCGAAACTATGGATGTAAGTACTTGCTTTCTTGTGCTTATAGCCTGTGTAAACAGGAAAGCGGTTATAGATCCCGCCCCGCTTTCCTCCTCGCCCAAACTTTTTTGGCAGGGTTAGAAAGTGGGTTTTTCTAATGAAAAAATTTTTGAGATACCTGGGTTTAGGTTTTCTATCTACGTTTTTGACTGCTACTCCCGGATTAGGAGCTGAACGCATTAGCTTTTATTACCCTCCCTTCGGCGAATTCTACTTATCCGTGGACTCGCTAGAAACTTTTGCTAAAGAAGGCAAAATCGATCAAGACTTTTCATTTTATGCTAATCGTGCTACTCCTCAACAACTCGCTCAACTGCGGGATCTACTCCAGCAACGCTTCAATGTCACTCCTACACTAGTATCTCAAGTTACCTACTCACCTGTAGGCGAGCAAGTGATGGAACAGCTGGGAGAATTACTCCTCACTGAGTCTCGAAAGAACGGCTTCTATGCCATACGTGCCTCTTTGATTTTGGCTGCTGCTGATCAAAACGGCTTAACAGTTGTAAATTTGCTGCGGAAATTTCCTAGCAATACTATACGGGTGAATTTTAAACAGGGTTTAAGCATAGTTGATGACTTGTCACAATTGCTGAAAAAAAAGGATGAAGTTTTTGCCTCTCTTCAAAAAGAAGCGATCGCACAAGCAGCAAATTCAACAATTGACTTCTCCAAAGAACGAGATTTGCGATCGCCAGGAAAATTCCACTGGCAGAAAAAAACCTTCGAGCTAAATGACGTTTCTCGCGATCGCCGTCTCCCGGTAGATATCTATTTACCTGAAGGAGGTTCACAAAGCCAAGGAGAAGCGCCATTTCCCCTTGTTGTCATTTCTCACGGTCTTGCTTCAGACCGCTCTAGCTTTGTCTACCTGGCTGAACATTTAGCATCTTATGGTTTTGCTGTTGCTGTACTGGAACACCCTGGTAGTAATGCCAAACGCTTTCAGGAATACTTTGCGGGTTTAGCAGGACCACCAGAACCAGCGGAATTTATCAACCGACCTTTGGATATCAAGTATCTACTCGATGAACTCCAGCGTCTAGAAAAATCTGATCCTACCCTCCAAGGAAAACTCAATTTTCAGCAAGTTGGGGCGATTGGTCAGTCCTTTGGCGGTTATACTGTTTTGACTCTAGCAGGAGCAAATATTGACTTTAACCAACTCCGCCGAGACTGTAATGCCAATTATTCATCCTTTAATTTGTCGCTCTTATTGCAGTGTGAAGCAAGTAAGTTACCCATAAAAAATTACGAACTTAAAGATGATCGCATCAAAGCAATCATTGCAATTAATCCGATTGACAGCTTAATTTTGGGTCAGGGCGAAGTCAGTCAAATTAAAATTCCCATAATGTTGGTAGCAGGTAGTCAAGATATTTTCGCTCCACCCGTATTTGAGCAAATTCGCCCCTTCACCTGGCTTTCTGATCCCAATAAATATCTAGCTTTGATCGAAAACGCCACCCATTTTTCAGCGATCGCTGAATCTAATTCTCAAAACGACGCCTTACCTGTGCCACGCGCTTTGCTGGGTCCCGATTCTGCTGCTGTTTATTCCTATCTCAACGCCCTCAGCGTCGCTTTTTTAGAAACCCATCTCCTGAAGCGCCCTGAATACCGTTTCTATTTGCAGCCATCCTACGCCATATTTATCAGTAAAGAGCCGCTTAATCTCAGTCTTTTACAATCGTTGTCAGCAGAGCAATTCAATCAAATTTGGAATGGGTCAATTCCCCAGTCAGTCAAACCATCAAATCTTCAACCTACCCCTACCCCTACCCATCTGTAAGATGTTGAGGTAAAGGGGTTTTTGTCAATCAGTTAAAATACCCAAAAATTTTTAATAGAAATGATAATCGTGCGGAGGTAGAGTGGGAAAAGAGCAGCATCACTAGCCTATTACCTCTATTTTTGATTATTATTATCTTTAAAGTGTTTGATAACTTAAATAGGGAATGAAAAAGTAAAGCTCACCAAGCCCTTCGGGCAGAGAACAGAGAACAGCAAGAAAAACCTGCCCGAATATTGGGTCTGAGATGTACTTGTTAAGAGCAAGACCCCTTGTGAGCGGTCTTTCAACTCAGCATTCTTCATCACCATTTCCAAGCGACCAAAACAAAACTCTGACCACGCACAAGGGGAAAACGTTGACTGTAACGCAGTTGGTGAAATTTTGTAAATAATTGGCTAACTCTGCATAAAACTTATGAGCGGAACTGATAACTCAATAGACACTGCGCTGTCGAATTATCAGGCAGGACTTTTTTATGAACTTTTGTAAAGAATTAGCTGGCTCTGCATAAAACTTGTACGCCCACCGTAAAGTAAGCAGGTACTACCTTGAGCAACTTCAATAGTAAACAAGTAATGATTGTAGGTGAAAGTTCAACATGAAAAAATTGTTTGCATTAATTGAAAAAGAATCAGCCAAATTTGCTCAGTTACCCTTCTTTAAGTTTTTAGGAAATAAGAGCATTGATGTTATACAAAGATTATCTTTTGCTCCTTGTTTTGCACTTTTTGTAATGGGATATGGAGATTTAAACAAGTTTGTTTGCTTAGAACAACCAACAGTTAACCCAATTCCAGATGTTGTTAACAACCAAATCCGTGAAGAAGAGAATCATGGGATATGGGTTTTAAAAAATTTAGAAGACTTGAATTTTAACCTATTTTTAAATATTACTGACTCTTTAAAAATTAATTTTAGTGATCAGACAGGGATTTTTAGACAAATAATTTATGAACTATATCGGCGAACTTTTCAAGTTAATCCCATTTATAAGCTAGTAGCTATTGAGTCGATAGAATCGATCTCGAATATTTTTTTATCAATAACTGCACCAATCACTCAAAAATTAAAATTTCTTACTAATCGAGAGTATACGTATTTTAGAAATCCTCATTTACTCGCTGAAAATGACCACAATGTTCATTCTCATCAAAGAAAAGAATTTATTGCAAGTATGCATTTAGCAGAAGATATTTGCAAGCAGGCCGGTGAATTAGTTATTGAAGAAGAATTCAGAAGCGGAGCCGGAGCAGGGCGAAAGCTCCGGTCAGAATCAATCAGTGGGGGATTCAGACCCGCCACTTTCTTGTTGACAACCAAATTTTCAATTTGGTGGGAGTGCAAAAACGCCGCTTATTCATGCGCCACTCGTACAGAATTCAGAATTAATTCTGACTCCTGACTCCTGAATTCTGTTTGATAAAATTTTTGAACTATTTACAGCCTTAGTAGATGTGCTTATTAATTTTGCTGAAGAATATAAGATTAAACAATTAATTATTAAATCGGAGGCGGAGTAGCTCTGACTCCGCTCCCGCAGTTGCCTACAAATCTGTTAGCAACCTTGCTTTTCTCAGAATAAATGTTAGTAGGGTTTCTTTTTTGGAAATGATTTCAGCTGTAACTTCCATTCCTGCTTTAAGAGGATAGGATTTATCGCCCTTTTTTAAATAAAGTTTCTCTGCCTCAATTGTCACGTCATAGTAAGGCGCAATTGGAATATTACCATTACCTTGAGATGTAATTGCGTCGGCACTAATATCTCTAACAGCACCTTCGAGGATGCCATAATCTGGGTACGGATACGCAGAAATCCGCATTTTTACTTCCCCATCTGGACACTTCCTTACTTGTACGACTTTACACACCTTCACTTTAGTAATATCCGAAGCTAAAACATGGGCTTTGATCACCAGAGGGGCTTTGTTGGGAGCAATTTGAGCGATCGCATCCCCAGGACGCACAACTTGCCCAGCATTTCTTAATTCTAGTTTGAGGATAGTACCTGCCTCTGAGGTACGAATTACAGTTTTTTGCAGATCCGTAAAAGTTTGTTTAAGTTCTTGTTGAGAGCTACTAATTTGGTTTTGGATTTCAACTTGACGCCTGATGATTTCCTCTTCTTCTTTGTTCAATTGAGCGAGGGTAGACTGACCCTTTGTCAATTCTTGAGCAATGCGTTCTTGGGCGATCGCCACATTAGCATTACTAGGATTCAGTCCAGCTTTAGCATTTTCGAGTCTAGCAGTAGCAGCTTTAAAAGCTTGTTCTTTTTCTTTAATTTCGAGAGTAGCGATCGCCCCTGTATTTCCCAGCTGCTCATATCCCTTCAGTTGCTGTCTAGCTAATTCAAGAGAGGCTTCTAATTCTTGTACTTCCGTCTGAGTAGTGATTTGCTTATCTTGATAGTCTCTTTTGTTGCGACTGAAGTCTGCTTTTGCGGATGCGATCGCCTGTTGCATTGCATTGGACTCAGCAGCCATTTGAGCTTTTAGCGCTTTGAGTTGTGCATCGATTTGCGATCGTTGTAACTGATTCTGCTGAATACTTCCGAGTATTTGGCTTTTTTTAGTTTGCAATTGGGAGTTGTCGATCAGTGCGATCGTATCTCCCTTTTTCACAACTTGATTTTCTTTCACTTTAATACTTATGATTGTTCCCTCGGCTGCTGCTTGCACTAACCGTATTTCTCCGGTTGGGCGGACGGTAGCATCAGCTTTCACTATTATGTTGTATTGAATGACACTAGCAAGTCCGAAGGCAGTGCCAACACTTCCAATTAAAAATATCCCTCCTAACCTTGTCCATATGCTGACTGGCGGAAGATATTCGTCGTTTTCGACTATGCGAAGAAAGTCTGCTTGGGGGTCAATGAGCATGAACTCTAAAAAACATTTTGTTTGTGTAAATAATCTAGCAAAAAAATCTACCTAGCGTTAGCGTGAAGATCAAGATTTAGGGATATCCAAAAAATAAAAGCTCTCTTCTGTTTCAATTATTTTTTTGATAAAACTCCCATAATTTTGGCGTTTTCGCCCTCCACGGCGAAAGCGAAGGCTTTTGCTTTGATTACTGATAAGTGCCTTGCCTGGATGTATTTAGTATGTAAATACAAGGTTTATATACTGTTAAGTTTAAATAACAATTAGCGCATTTTAGTACGAACACCAAATCTTTATAATTTTTGTCTAAAATTTTATCTCTTCTTTATTTATTTACAAAAGTTTTGTATGATGAATCAAGCCTTTTTTCCAATTAATCAATAATTAAGCAAACTTAAGCGTTTTTATATTAAAAGAAATTATATAAGATCAATTTAGCGATGTATATAATGACCTGATAAAAAACATTCTTACATAAAGATACTTAGCCAAAAATGCAGAATCCCAGTTTTGAGTTTGATCAAATTCTTTAAGTGCCATTGGTATAAAATGTTATTCATTTACTTTACTATATCTTTAAATAATCTTTAAATATGGGCATTATCGTTATTTCATCAGCATTAATACGCAATAAGCTTAAATTATACATTTTGTGGCAATATTAAGCTTTTTGATCGCCATATTTATATCAATGTATATTTACACCTGCGATTTTTTGAGAAATAAAAACTTATTTTGAATCAAGAATTTGTATAAACAATAACTATGTAGTATCTTGGCTAAAGAGGTGTAATACATATTTCTTAAAAAAATAGTTACTTGACCTTTAGAACAAGAGTCGTATAATACATTTAGAGACACGAAAAAAGTAACTAAATATACGATTTATATTGATATTTATTACTTTTGAGTGACATGACTTTAATCCCAACAATCAAGCGAGAACTAAAATTATGCAAAGCACATTGTTCACGACATTAACCGCCAACGAAGAAGCCAATCTGTCTGGTGGTAACAAGAAAAAGACAACAAAGCCATCTACTAAAGTTAACTCCATACTTGCTAATCTTGCCGTTGCTTCGAGCGCAATTAATCAAGTAGGTGTTGGCGGCGACGGCGGCACGGCTGGTAAGATCAGTATAGGTGGCGGCAGTGCACCGGTAGTGCTTGTTAAGTCTCCTGTTAGTGCAGATGCAAACGGTGGAAGCGTAACTAACAACGCAACTTCCAACCCAGTTGCAGTTAATGCGCCTTAGTGCGCCTGTTTAGATTAAAGTATTACGTGCCGCTGATGTAGCGTCGCTTCTTTTCAAGTATCAAACTAAGTGAGAACTAAGATTATGCAAAACACATTGTTCACGACATTAACCGCCAACGAAGAAGCCAATCTGTCTGGTGGTAACACCAAGAAAGACTATGAGGCAATCGTCAACGCTGCCGTTGCTGCAAGCACAATTAATCAAGTAGGTGTTGGTGGCGACGGCGGCAAGGCTGGTAATATCACTATAGGCGGCAAAAAAGTACCAGCAGTGCTTGTTAAATCTCCTGTTAGCGCAAATGCAAACGGTGGAAGCGTAACTAACAACGCTACTTCCAACCCAGTTGCAGTTAATGCGCCGTAGTGCGCCTGGTTAGGTAAAAGTATTACGTGGCGCTAATGTAGCGCCGCTTTTTTTCAAGTATAAAACTAAGTGAGAACTAAGATTATGCAAAGCACATTGTTCACAACATTAACCCCTAACGAAGAAGCCAATCTGTCTGGTGGTAACAAGAAGACGGACTATTATAAGGCAATCTTCAACGCTGCCCTTGCTTCGAGCACAATTAATCAAGTAGGTGTTGGTGGCGACGGTGGCACGGCTGGTAATATCACTATAGGCGGCGGCAGCGCACCGGTTGTGATCGTTAAGTCTCCTATTAGCGCAAATGCAAATGGTGGAAACGTAACTAACAACGCTACTGCAAATCCAGTTGCAGTTAATGCACCTAATTAGGTTAAAGTATTACCTGGGGCTGATGTAGCACCGATTCTTTTGAAGTACCAAACTAAGTGAGAACTAAGATTATGCAAAGCACATTGTTCACGACATTAACCGCTAACGAAGAAGCCAATCTGTCTGGTGGTAACAAGAAATATGAGTCAATGCTCAACTTGGCCTTAGCTTTGAGCAAAATTAATCAAGTAGGTATTGGCGGTGACGGCGGCAAGGCTGGTAATATCAGCATAACCGGTGGCAGTGCACCGGTAGTGATCGTTAAGTCTCCTATTAGCGCAGATGCAAATGGTGGAAGCGTAACTAACAACGCTACTGCAAACCCAGTTGGAGTTAATGCACCTGGGTAGGTTAAAGTATTACCTGGGGCTGATGTAGCACCGCTTCTTTTCAAGTACCAAACTAAGTGAGAACTAAGATTATGCAAAGCACATTGTTCACGACATTAACCGCCAACGAAGAAGCCAATCTGTCTGGTGGTAACAAGCCAAAGAAAGACTATAAGTCATACCTCAACCTTGCCTTAGCTTTGAGCAAAATTAATCAAGTAGGTGTTGGCGGTGACGGCGGCACGGCTGGTAAGATCACCATAACCGGCGGCAGTGCACCGGTTGTGATCGTTAAGTCTCCTATTAGCGCAGATGCAAATGGTGGAAGCGTAACTAACAATGGTACTTCCAACCCAACTGCAGTTAATGCACCTTAATGCGCCTGATTTAGGTAAGATTATGAGGTTTAGTATAGCGGCAATAGTAAACGTAAAGACACGTTAACCGCGCCTTTACGCAAATGAAGCACCGCACGTTAACAATTTACTCTGTTTACCCAGATTAAGCTGTTGTTGCACGGCAATCAATTGCTAATTGACCTAACCCTATCAAGTGATTAGCTCTTTACTTGAATTTGACTAATCCTAACATAGGTTTACTGCTAGCCGCCTACTTTTCTTCAATAAACTTAACGAAATCATATTGATGGTTGCCCAATAGCAACCGTCAATAACATCATCGATATCAATGGCGCTTTTCCCTAAAGTTACTATTGACCCTTGAGCAATCAAATAGCGAAACAAGCGCTAACTGAGAAATCCACCATACTCGATCTTTAATCCCAGTCAAATTTGTATAAAGTTCAAAACTTAATAATTAGCAACTTGGGTTAACTAAAATCATGAAAAGCACTCAAATCTCCTCAATGTTTATGTTCATGACTGAAACTGAAGAAGCAAGCCTGTGTGGTGGTAGCACCGCCGTAGCAGTTTCTAATGAGACTGGGACTATTACTAAAGTCAAAGCATCACTTGCGAAAGCAGCAGTAAAGAAACAACCTGCGAAAAAAGCTTTTAAATCAACATCAACTACAAAAGTTGTGAAAAATATCAAAGGAGGAGCAATTCCACCGGAAGTACTATCACCAGACTTCCTATCAATTTTTGGTTTGTCTTGATTGGTATGATAGTTAAACTAAACTGGTTGGTCAAATTTTTAACCACGCAGGGATTAAACCCTGCTATTTTTTTGGGTTTTGTCACCATGTTATTGGGTACTGGAGTCTGATATGAAATACCAAGTTGTTACACAACATAGTGAAGAAGATTGTGGAGCTGCTTGTCTTGCTTCCGTTGCCAAACATTATCGGCGTAACTTTACATTAAATCGCATCCGGGAAGCGGTAGGTACTGGGCAATTAGGAACAACATTGTTGGGATTGAGGCGGGGTGCTGAGGCACTTGGTTTTAATGCGCGTTCGGTCAGGGCATCAAAAGAAATATTAGATCGAATGAACCAAGCACCACTGCCAGCAATCATTCACTGGAAAGGCTACCACTGGGTTGTTTTGTATGGTCAGAAAGGCAAGAAATATATAGTTGCCGACCCAGCAGCTAATATCCGTTATATCTCTAGAAAAGAATTAACGGAGGCTTGGTCAGATCAAGTGATGCTTTTACTAGAGCCAGATTCGGTTCGCTTTTATGCTCAACCGGATGATAAAGTTAACGGTCTTTGGCGCTTTGCGCGGCGTGCATTGCCTTATGGAGGCATAATATTCGAGGCTTTTCTCTGCGCTGTAGTTATTGGTCTGCTTTCGTTAACATCTCCTTTCCTGCTTCAAATTTTAACGGATGATGTACTAGTTCGAGGTGATACCAAGCTTCTTGGTGGTGTGATTATTGCGGTTGTGGTGATGAATTTGGTGTCAAGTAGTCTGCAACTAGTTCAATCTAACCTGATTGCCAATTTTGCCCAACGGCTTGAGTTAGGGCTAGTTCTAGAATTTGCCAGAACAATCCTACGGTTGCCTCTGAGTTACTATGAATCACGTCGCAGTGGCGAGATTGTTAGTAGATTGCAAGATATTCAACAAATTAATCAGCTAGTTTCTCAAGCAGTTATCAGTCTGCCTAGCAGCTTTTTTATCGGACTGATTTCTTTGGGTTTCATGGTATTCTATAGCTGGAAACTCACCTTTGTTGCCGTCGTTGTTGCTATTGTCATGAGTTTATCTACGGTGGTTTTCCTGCCTACACTTCAACAAAAAATCAGAAGTATATTGGTCTTAGACGCGGAAAACCAGGGCGTTCTCGTTGAAAGCTTTAAAGGAGCGCTGACACTCAAAACTACTACTGCTGGTCCTCAATTTTGGGAAGAATTTCAGAACAGATTTGGTCGGCTATCAAACCAAACATTTCGCACAATTCAGATTGGAATTATTAACAGCATCTTTTCTGGGCTAGTTTATGCTATTGGCAGTGTTACTTTGATTGGTTTCGGCAGCACCCTAGTTATTAGTAAAGAACTCAGCATCGGTCAACTGCTAGCATTTAACGGGATGAATGGGAATTTTTTGGGATTCATCGGTGCTGTGATTGGATTTATAGATGAATTCATGCGTGCCAAAACTGCCACGGAACGCTTAACAGAAGTTATCGATTCCACACCTGAAACTCAAAGCGATAGTAGCAAACCCTTTGCTAAAATTCCCAGTAATGCAGATATTATTTGCACAAACCTAAATTTTCACTACGCCGGTAGGCTAGAGCTACTGGAAGATTTTTCCCTCACGATTCCTGGCGGTAAAGTTATTTCCCTAATTGGTACATCTGGCTGTGGAAAAAGTTCTTTTGCTAAAATGATAGCCGGATTATATACACCTCTTTCTGGCAACATTCGTTTTGGTATTTATAATCTGCAAGACCTAGCCCTCGATTGTTTGCGGCAACAAGTTGCTCTCGTTCCTCAAGATGCTCATTTTTGGAGTCGCTCAATTGTTGAAAACTTTCGGTTAGGTTCTCCTCACGTCACCTTTGAGCAAATTGTCAATGCTTGCCAAATTGCTGAGGCAGACGATTTTATTAGTAAATTACCTGAAAAATATCAAACTGTATTAGGTGAATTTGGGTCAAATATTTCTGGTGGACAACGCCAAAGACTGGCTATAGCAAGAGCGATCGTTAACGATCCACCAGTCCTGATTTTAGATGAATCAACTGCTGGACTCGATCCAGTTAGTGAAGCTCAAGTTTTAGATCAACTGTTGTTGCACCGCAAAGGTAAAACCACGATCCTGATTAGCCACCGTCCTAGAGTAATTACCCGTGCTGATTGGATTGTGTTGCTTAATCAAGGCAAATTACAAATTCAGGGGACTGTGGAAGATTTGCGTGCCCAACCGGGAAACCATTTAGACTTTTTAACTCCTTAATTAAAGGGCTAATTTTTCATCGTATCTGGAAAACGAGACTTGGAATTTTTCCCCTTCCTGATACGGGAAGAGGGTTAGGGTATTAGCTTTTCGTGGGCTTTTCCATACAACGTGAAAAGTCATAATTAAGCGGCAGGGCTATTTCGGTCTACACATAAACACATAGTTTGATTTATTCTTACCCACTTACTTACTCGTAGTTTTAGCTAGAGCAATCTTATTTGATTCGTGAAGATTGAAAGCTTTAGATCCTTGACTTCTTAGAGAAGTCGGGGGTCTTTTTGTTCATGAATGATTTAAGTTTGGTATCCACCAGCCAAGTCTCAAGCATTTCCTTGATGAACTCAAAGCTAAAGCTTAACAAGTTACCATTTTTACTAAAGTTTTAGCAGATATAAACATCCCGTCATAATTTCGATTAAAGACAATAATTTAACTCTCTTCTATTCTTTTAAAAATTAGAAATCAGAAACCTTGATTTTAAATAATTACGTAAATATACTTATGCGATTCTGGGAAATAGCTGAAAAACCTAAGTGTTACAACCATAAACCAAAACCTATATGTCTTTTTTATTTCTTAGCTATGACTTAGAAATCACAATTTCCCAAAATATGGGTTAATTGTCAGGAAATTGAGATATTTGTACTGAGATATTCATAAAAACTTATTTAATAAAATCTTTTCCATATATATACTTGTGTTAATAAGTATTAAGAAATCCTGATTAAAGAATATTGCAATACCTTGATTTAATTGCTAACGTGTGTATGACAACGATGCTGATGAGCGCTCGGATCTAGGAGAAGTAAAATCTATGAGCTATATGCGTTCAGCCAAGTATGTTAGGTTTTGATGGGTTAAAAAGGAGAAATTTCTGCCTCGTATAGACAATTATGAGGGATTGCAGATTAACCAAGAAATATCTCGTTGCGAAAGGCTTAATTTCAGTTTGATTTCAATTGCAATTGATTATTTGTCTTACCTTGTGCCGATAAGCGAGTAGCTGTGATTATGTCAGTCGGCAATAACGAAGAGTTTGGTAAGACTTAAATTTTGGAGGATAAAACCAATGGAGATTCAAGGCAAAGTAGCCCTAATTACAGGCGCTTCCCGTGGGATTGGACGAGCGATCGCCCTCGAACTGGCACAATTAGGCATCAAGCGGCTGATATTGGTAGCACGCCATCGCCAAAAGTTAGTTGAGGTAGCTAATGAAATCGAGGCAATGGGTACAGAAACTGCGATCGTGGCATTAGATTTGACGCAGACAATTGAAGTCAATATCGCTGTTGCCCAACTGTGGCGCAATTACGGACAGATTCACCTGCTAGTTAATTGTGCGGGAGTCGCATACCAAAGCTCGTTTTTGCAATCTAAAATGCCCCAAGTTCAAGAAGAACTCTCTGTGAACTTGTTCGGAATGTATAACCTGACTAGTCTGATCGCTCGACGCATGGCCAGCCAAAGACAAGGAACTATTGTTAATGTATCGAGTCTGATGGGGAAAGTAGCAGCACCGACGATGGCGACTTACTCAGCTACCAAGTTTGCAATTTTGGGATTTACCCAAGCCTTGCGGCGCGAACTAGCTGACTATAATATCCGCGTGATCGCATTACTGCCTTCCCTCACAGACACAGACATGATGCGCGACTTAAAATTATTTCGCTGGGTGATCCCCATGACTCCCCAGCAAGTGGCGAAAGCACTCGTCACCGGAATGCAAAATGATTCACCAGAAATTTTAGTCGGATGGCAAAGTCATTTAGCCGTGTTGTGTCAACGCCTTGCTCCTTGGTTGTTAGAGCTAATTTTAAAAATAGCAACTCCGCCAGCAGCAAGAAAACAACAGCCTGGTGAAAGACTGAACAAGCTGATCCCGAAACTGAATTTTTTGACGAGAATCCATCGTTTCGGCGATTTGTTCTTGTCAAGAACATGATTTGTTGCGTGTCTGCACATAAATCCTGGTTGTGGCATCAACGCCAGCCAGGATTTGAGTTATTGCCTAGAAAGTGGGTGGTTGAGCAAACTTTTAAACGGGAGTAACCCTATAGCACTGCGTAAAGCCAGTAAAGAATAAAAAAACCACAGCGATAATGCCAGCTACTTTGTGAATGTCAAAGTTCACCCGCTTGGGATGAGCATCAAGCTTAATTTTGAAGCCTGCAATTAGCTTACGCCAACCTGGCCAGAGAACTAAACCTGTGATGGTGAGCATACACATTAGAAAGGCAGCAATGCCAACAAACATAGTTCCGGTTTCACCTGCCATTAGGCTGTAGTGCAGATTAAGGATGACACCAATTAGAGTTTTATCCGATATCCGCTCACCCATAATTGCGCCTGTATAAGGGTTGACAAAAATTTCTGTCCTTTCCTCATCAGCTGATGACAACTGCCCCACGTAGGGAGAAGAAGGAGTATCTGGCAAATAAATACGAAAAAGATGGAGATCGCTTCGCGCGGCATACTTCGCCTCGATTGTATTCAGTACAGACTCTGGGGATAACTGCACCTGTTGGGGAGTAATAATTCCATACTGTTGAGTAATCATAAAGTGGTCAAAATCTTGCTCGAACACCAACAAGCTGCCTGTCAAGCCAACGATAACCAGCACCAGTCCAACAAAAAGACCGATATATTGGTGCAGGTAAAAAACAATATCGCGTAGTTTTTTCCGGTTCATAATCACCACTTTTTAGTTTGATTTTTATCCCCTCATTCCCCCTTTGCACTGGGGAAGAATTGGTTTGTCTTCACCTCAGGTAGAAAACTCTTTTGTTCCCTCATCTTTGCTGTGTCAAAACTGCACAGAAAACGTCCCCAGCACAGTCAACGGTGCACCAGGACGCAGATAGTAGCCCTGAGAATCGTAATACTGTGTATCAAAAAGATTCTTAAAGTTCAGCCCCACCCTCCAGTTATCCCGTTTGTAAAAAATGGTGGCATCAGCACGCACATAGGAGGGAATTTTAAATGTGTTGGGGAGTTCAGCTTCTCTGTCACCTGTATAAAATACTCCCCCACCAAAACCTAATCCTTTCCAATTCCCGTCTTGAATTTCATAAGTTGTCCACAGACTCCCCCCAACACCAGGAGCATTTACCAGGGAGTCGCCCACTGGTAGAGTATTATCTTTACTCACAAAAGCATCGTTGTGGAATAAGGACGCAATCACATTCCAGCCTGTTAGAATCTGCCCAGAAACATCAAATTCCAAACCGCGACTTTTCACTTCTCCAGCCGCAATGGAATAGTCAGAGTTCCCTGGAGTGGGATCGGTTGTAGCGACATTTTCTTTGGTGATATCATAGGCAGCAAAGGTAGCAGATAGCCTGTCTTTAATCAGATCGGCTTTGAGTCCTACTTCATACTGAGTGCCGCGCTCTGGTGGTAGTTGAGTTCCATCTACTGTCCGCGAGTCACTGGGATTAAACGAGCGGCTGTAGCTGGCGTAAATTGAAATCGGTTCAATTGGCTGATAAACAATGCCAACGCGAGGTGAAAATGCTTCATTGTAAAACCGATCAACGCTCTCATCACCAATCTGATTGTTGCCCAAAACATCCAGTGGTTGAATAGTATTTTTACGATTAATAAAGTCATATCTGCCACCCACTAATAGCTTCAGGTTTGGCAGCAGTGTGACTTGATCTTGCAGATAAAAGGCGATCGTGTCGCGACCGTAGCGCTCGCGCTCTGAGGCTTCATCAAACTCTGGTGGCGGGGAAGCACCATACACGGGATTAAACAAATCAATACTGGGAGTGACGGAAGCGCTACTGCGGAGAAAATCGAAGCCCTCGAGGTCTTTATTCCACTCCAATCCCAGCAAAACTTGATGTTGCACAGACCCCGTATTGAAGTTACCGATCAGATCTGTTTGCAGGGAGTAGTTGCGGTAAAGGCTTCTATCTACCGCATACCGCCGTAACACAGTATGACCGTCTGCATCAAGAGAGTCCGGTCGAAACGCTAAGTCATCACCATCGGTCAACTTAACGGAAAAGGCACTGCGGAGGCGCAGGTTTTTGTTAAAACTGTGATTAAGAGTTAAATTAATGATGTGGGATTGAGCCGAGTAATAATCTCCTGGCTCTCCCAAGAAGCGATTAATCGGCACATTGAAAACGTTGGGATCGGGTAGTAAACCGTCGTAGAAAGTGCGATCGGCATTGAGGTATTCATATTGAAACGTTAACGTGGTTGCATCCCCAAGTTTGAACGTGAGTGCAGGGGCGATGCTAAAGACTTTTTCATTCAAAAAGTCAACGAAGCTACCAGAGTTTTCATAGGCAACATTCAAGCGATATAGAATGCTTTTGTCTGAGTTAAGCGGCCCAGAAAAATCGAGCGAAGGACGATAGGTGCTAAAGCTTCCGGCTGTAAATTCAGCAGAGTAATAGGGATAATCGAGTGGTTTTTTGGTGACATAATTCACTACCCCTCCCGGCTCAAACTGCCCATACAGCACGGAAGCTGGACCCTTAAGCACTTCAATCCGCTCAATGTTTGTCGGATTTGTCAGGGTAAAAGAACCCTCAGAGAAAAAACCATCCCTCAAATTGTTGTAGGTTGAAAATCCCCGGATGTTGTAATTGTCTACCAGTCCAGCAAACCCTCCTTGCACAGTTACACCACTGACATTGCGTGCTGCATCACTAATCCTTGTGATTTGCTGATCCTTGATGACTTGTTGAGGAATAACTTGAATTGACTGAGGAATGTCACGTTGAGGAGTATCAGTTCTTGTCGCAGTTGTGCTATCTGGTACGCGATATCCATCTTGCTCACCCGTTACCACCAATTCAATTGGCTGATCACCCGAAGCTGATGGTTGACTTGGTTGTGTCTGGTTCGTTGGCTGTTGTTGTGTTTGGGGTTGCTGCTGTGATGGCGTAGAAGGTGCAGTACTCGCAACAGAGAAGATCAGACCCTCGTCTGGACTATCAAACAACTCGACAGTTGGTACACCCACCTCACCTGTCACTGTCACCCGGATGGTATTGGCATCAAAATTTGTTACCGTTATGTGTCTAATCCCTGCAATTGGCTTTTCTGAGCGGAATGTGAATGCTTCGCCCGATGGTAGGCGCAGTTGAGCATTGGGAATGTCAGTGATAAAATTGCTACCAGCACTGCGATTGACTATTTGTAACTGTTGACCTTTGTTAGTCTGTAAAATCACCTCCACACCTTTGTCGCTGGGATTGGCTTTAACGGATGTCACTCGCACAATTTCCGATAAAGGCGCTGTTTGGAGTGTTGGCGATTGCACTAGCATTTGAGCGCTGGTGATCGGATGCTCTATCTCGCTAAGTTGCCAAATCCTTCCATTCAATTCCAGAGGCTGTACTTTTATTAACAAAGGTAATAATTTAACAGAATTTTCACTAGTGCTATGTATTTGTTGTACCTTCTGTGCAACAGCAGGATTAGTTACAAACAGGCAAACCGAGCTTGTAAGTAACAAAACTTTCATTAATTGCTTTGTCATCAATTCCTCACACAAAACTGTTGCGACTTAATAGTCACAGGGTTTAATCAATTTCATAGATATTTATTGAAAGTTATTATCACAGGTTTACCTTGAATACACAAGCTAGCGCACTAAATATTGTTATTAACACTTAAAAATTACTAAGTTTGAGTTAAATACATCTATCTAAAGCAATAACTATTTAACTTAATCTCACTTTTTATAGCATAAATGCTCAAACTTCAGTTATGTATTCTCAGTGAAGGGCATTCAATGCTAAAATAAATATCAGTAATAATTGATAAAAAATAGCAATATTATTAAAATATAATCACATTTCCTCACACAATAGCGACACAGAGAGCCATAGCTACCTCTGTGTCTTTTTTTATCTATGTATTGGGTGAGTAGAATAGCTTGCTTATTTCTATACGCGATCGCAGTTTGGTTAAATGGATCTAGTTGCAACTGAGAAATTGCTGCGGCGATCACATAATTAGACATACCTTATTTCGGAGCAACCAGAAATGCTTTCCTTCCCCACAACCCTAACTCCTTTGCCCGAAATCATTGATGGCTTGCCGAATATTTCTGGTTGGGAAACAGAGGTTCTCTCTGTAGTTAACCATGATCAACCAGTATTTTTACCGACAACGAATATCCGCTTAGAAGACGTAAATGCTGTGTTTGCGATCGCCTTACATATGCACCAGCCAACTATACCCGCTGGGAATGGTGGTACACTGATCAGCAATCTGCAATATATGTTTGAACATCCCAATGAAGGGGATAACCACAATGCAGATGCTTTTGCTTATTGTTACAGCCGCATGGGAGACTTGATCCCCGAACTTGTAAATCAAGGTTGCAATCCCCGTGTGATGTTGGATTACTCAGGTAATCTTCTGTGGGGACTCAGGCAAATGGGACGCAGTGATGTTCTTGATAATCTCAAACGTATTACTTGCGATCGCACCTACCAACCTTATGTAGAATGGCTGGGTACAATGTGGGGTCATGCAGTTATTCCTTCCACACCCATAGCAGATATTAAATTGCAGATCATCGCATGGCAACATCACTTTGCGGCAATTTTTGGCTGGGAAGCACTAGCGCGAGTCAAAGGATTTTCGCCTCCAGAAATGCACCTCCCAAATCACCCTGATGCTCTCTTTGAATTTGTGAAAGCGCTGAAAGAATGTGGATATCGCTGGCTACTCGTTCAAGAACATTCTGTAGAAACAATTAGCGGTCAATCTCTTACCCACAAACATTTACCACATCGTCTGATTGCCCGTAATTCTCAAGGCGAAACAATTAGCATTACAGCTTTAATTAAAACCCAAGGTTCGGATACTAAATTAGTCGCACAAATGCAGCCTTATTATGAAGCCAAAACCTTATCCAAACAACAAATTGGCAGTGTATTCGTACCACCTATAGTTAGCCAAATTGGAGATGGTGAAAATGGCGGCGTGATGATGAATGAATTTCCTAGCGCTTTTAAACAAGCTTGGTGGGATATGGTGAATCACGGGGGAGGAAAATCAGGTGTTGTTGGGATGTGTGGTACAGAATATTTAGAATTAATCGAAGCTGCTGGATGCAAACCTGAAGATTATCCAACTTGTCAGCCAGTGGGACAGCATCAGATTTGGGAGCGAGTTTCAGCAGACAATTGCCAACCGGAAGCTGTAGAGAATGCGATTCAAGAATTGAAGCAAATAAACTCCAATTTTCACATGGACGGAGCCTCATGGACAAATCATATCAGTTGGGTAAAAGGATATGAAAATGTGTTGTCTCCCATGTATCAATTAAGCAGTTTATTCCATCAAAAATTTGATCCATTACAGCAAGTTTACTCAGCAGAACCTGTTAGCAGACAATTTAACTACCGTAACGTTCTTCTACATAACCTTTTGCTGCAAACTAGTTGTTTTCGTTATTGGGGACAAGGTGCTTGGACTGATTATGCACGGGAAATTTATCAACGTGGCGAAAGTTTATTACAGATGAATTGAACTGGGTCCTGGAAACTAGTACAATGTGGCGGAAGTTTTCCTACCTTTAACAAGGGGATTTTGCCCATTGTTGTCTGGTTAATTGAGATGGTAGCTGGCTCCCCTTAAAAAGACTTGCTCTAATTCCCTCCTTAAAAAGGAGGGTTAGGGAGGATCAAGCCTTAACCCAAGCGTATCGTCAGATGAGACGGAAAATAAAAAGTCAGGTGAATTGAGATTTAGTTCAAGTAAGTGGGAAGTCTAAGTGTAGGTTGCTAGGTGCTACCCTCCGAATTTGACTAGCACACTAGTATTAAAACTTACAATGAGGTAGTTGTGTTTCGAGTTGTTGTTGGTCATAGCGACGATCCTGATTCTCAAAATGCGATCGCTGAAGTTCTTCAAGAATGTAGCCGTTCACTTGCCTGCTCACTTCCTCAGGCTGGACTTTTATTCACTGCTATAGACTTTGACCATAGATTAATTTTGCAACGTATCCGGGATGCTTTCCCCGGAATTGAGTTGATTGGTGGAACTACAAATGGAGAAATCTCTTCAATTCTGGAGTTTCAGCAAGATTCTCTAACCTTAATGCTGTTTGCTACAGACGAAGTGGAAATTCACTCAGGTGTTGGACGAGGAGTATCCAAAAATCCAGCCCTTGCAGCCCAAGAAGCGATCGCACAAGCCAAGGCAAAGAGTGCATCCTTACCACAATTGTGCCTCACCTTTCCCGATAGTCTGACAAGCAATGGGGTCTTAATTTTAGAGGGTTTAAAACAAAGCCTGGGAGAGCATATTCCCATTATTGGGGGAATGGCTGCCGATGACTATACCTTTGACAAAACCTACCAATTCTTCCAGGGTGAAGTATTGAGTGATTCAGTTCCAGTGTTGCTGTTCTCTGGACAAATACTATTTTCCCACGGAGTTGCCAGTGGTTGGACTCCTGTCAGTCAACGTAGCCGTGTAACTAAAGTTAATGGCAACGTAGTCTATGAAATTGATGGACAGCGTGCCTTAGATTTCTACCAGCACTATCTCGGTGAAGAAAGATTTGCGTCCAACTATGCCATCCATGCTCTAGCAGTTTTTGAGGATCAAGACCATTTTTATATGCGGGCACCCAATGGTTACGATCAACAATCTGGTAGCGTTACGTTCTTCTCTGATATTCCTGAACAGGCAGTTGTACAAATTACTGATGCAACTCGTGATAATATTCTGTCAGCTTCTGAGACATCCTTGAAGAATGCTCTTACCGATTATCCCGGTGTGGAGCCAACAGCAGCGTTACTTATTTCCTGTGCAGCCCGTCGGCGAATTCTGGGAACTCTCACAAGACTTGAGTATCAGCTTGTCAAAACTCATTTACCAAAGGCATTACCTTGTTGTGGTTTCTACGCTTATGGTGAAATTGCCCCTTTGGTGAAAGGAGGTCAAACGCAATTTCATAACAAAACCTTTGTCACACTGCTAATGGGAACAAAATGAGTAGTGTATGGATAACCAAGACGATTCCATACAGATCCAACAGTTAGAAAAGACAAACCGTATCTTGCGGAAAAAGCTGGAACGCTGCGAATCTGAACGCCGCCAGCTAGAAACTGACATTTGCACAAAGGAATTTTTACTGAAGAAAGTTATTTGTGAGTTAGAAGATTCTCGGATAGATTTGCAGCACAGAGGCCAAAAGTTAGAAAATACGTTAGATAGTTTGCATAAAATGCAAGCTCAAATAATTCAAAGCGAAAAGATGTCTGCCCTGGGTCAAATGGTGGCAGGCATTGCTCACGAAATCAATAATCCCGTTAGCTTTATTTACGGAAATCTCAGCTATATCAGCCAATACACTCATGACTTACTACGACTGGTCGAACTTTATCACCATCATTTCCCCAACCCACCTGCTGAAATTCAAACTGAACGCAAAACCGTCGATTTAGAGTTTCTAGAAAAAGACGCGATTATGGTATTGAACTCAATGAATATCGGGACGGAGCGTATCCGAGATATTGTGTTGTCACTGCGTAACTTCTCCCGCCTAGATGAAAGTGAGTTCAAAGCCGTAGATATTCATGAAGGCATCGACAATACTTTGATGATTTTGCAGCACCGCTTCAAAGCCACTGATAAAAGCCCAGAAATTCAGGTCATTAAAGACTACGGCAATTTATCCAATGTAGAATGTTACGCTGGACAAATCAACCAGGTGTTTATGAACATTCTAGTAAATGCGCTTGATGCCCTGGAAGAATTCAATGCCAAACGAACTTATCAGGAAATCCGAAACAATCCCAGTCACATCACTATTCGTACCTCTGTCGTTGATTCGCAATGGGTAAAAATTGCGATCGCTGACAATGGATCTGGGATTCCAGAATCGATTCAAAAACAGATTTTCAACCCCTTCTTTACAACAAAACCTGTCGGTAAGGGAACAGGAATGGGAATGGCTATTAGCTATCAAATCATCACCGAAAAACATGGCGGCAAGTTAGAACTTTTCTCAACACCTGGAAAAGGAACGGAGTTTATGGTTAAAATTCCTATCCAGCAGCAAGTTTCGGAAATAATCTAACACAACGTTATGATAGATATTCATAATTCATAATTCAATCAAACTAAAGGCAATAAAATTTCAAATTCAGTACCTATACCAATCTGTGAATTAAAACTCAATTTTCCGCCATGTCTCGCGGTGATAATTCGATAACTTACTGCTAAACTAGTATTTTTACCAGTCTTTCTTTCAAAAGAAAAAGACTCGATAATTTGCTGTTGTAATTCCTGAGACATTCCAGAACTATTGTCAGCAATGCGAATTAAAACCCAGCGAGAATCTGGTGCATCTGGGTTGCTTGCTTGCTGTGAAATTACTTCTGTGGTAATCTCAATTCGGGGTTTTTGAACAGTCTTTGTATCTTCCAGATGCAACTGCTGTCGCACGCCTTCATTGAGTAAAGTATCCACAATTTCGCTGAAAATATTCATTAAAACCTGATTTAACTGCCCAATAAAGCAATAGACTGGCGGCAATTGACCGTAGTATTTGACGATTTCAATTTCGCCTTGAAGACGACTATTAATTAATAAAATAATACTATCTATACAGGCGTGTAAATCTACTGGCTTGGGATAAAGTTCATCGATATGACAGAAGTTTTGTAAGCTAGTAACAAGTTTTTTTAATCTTTCCGCTCCAGTGCGGATACTAGCAAGCGATCGCGACAAATCTTGTTCTAAAAAATCAAATTCAATCTCTTCTTTAATCTGATTAATTGCCTGGGACGCCGATGGTAATTCTTTGTCGTAAGCCGCTATCAGCTTGAGTAAATCTTGACTGTAGGTTGAAACATAAATTATATTACCCCAAATAAAACCCACTGGGTCTAAAATTTCGTGGGCTACGCCGTCTACCAAACGCCCCAGATTTGCCATTTTATCATTTTGAATCATTTGGGCTTGGCTGCGTTCGTACCGCACCAAATTGTCGATTCCCCGAATTTGCCAAGAAATAATATTTAATTCTTGGACATCTAACAATCTATAAGCTCCAGATTGTGTTTGGACTACAATTGGTTCTGCTAATAATTCTGGCGATCGCTTTAAGCTAAGTTGCATCGCAGTTAAAATCGATGTTGTATCAGCAAGCAGCAACATCGGTATCCGCGTATAGCTGTAGAGAACGGCTAATGGTTGTTGAACAAATAACTCTTGTCCATAAGGACGAATCAAAAATTCCAGCAGTCGCCGCCGCGAAATCATCCCAATGAACTTTCCCTGTTCTACCAAAATTACTCCTGGTAGCAGGGGGTATTTTTCCAAAAAATGAGCCACTTCCATCCCAGTGCGGTTAATTTCCACTGGGAAGTTATACATTGGTAGTTCTTGGAGGGTTGACTCTAAACCGAGATCGCGATCGCTACCCTCAGACAAAAATGGTGGTGAGATTTGGTAACTGAATTCTTCTGGCACTACACACCCTGATTTTTACAAAGACAGGTAAACAATAAGTTAATATTTTACATTCTGCCACTCTCTAAATCCTGTTTCGGTTTAGTTATCTAGTTGAACTAGTACAGCTATTTATTCTGAGGCGGTTGTGGGAATGAGCTATCGCCTCTTTTACCCCGCACCCTAAAATTACTAAGGAATGTGAATTAAATAACGTCGAAATATGGTTTTTAACCTCACCCCGCCTTTGACTTTCGTCAAAGTCTCCCCTCTCCGAACTCACGGAGAGGGGCTGGGGGTGAGGTTTTGTATTTTATTAAATCCGCGTTCCTAAAGTGAAGTCTAAACTTGGCTTTCACGATTACTGGCAAGAGCGATCGCAAGCTAAACTAAAAATAACCTTTACAAAGAGTGCAAAGGTAGCATTATGACCTCTGCAACCAATCCATCCACCGCCCTCACTCCTTTCCCTGACCATACCCAGCTTCCTGAGTCTGATGGCACGTTTGTGAAAAACTGGCAAGAGCATCCCCAAAGCCTCCTACTAACTGACTCGATTACACCTATCCTCAAGCAATTAAATCCTGAAGATCAATATTGTATTGGCCAGGACTTAGGCATTTATTGGCGCTTGACTGATCCCCCTGAAAAAGGCGCAGAAGCACCAGATTGGTTTTATGTACCAAATGTACCGTTTTTGCTGAATGGGCAAACGCGACGTTCTTATGTATTGTGGCAAGAATACATTGCCCCGTTGATTGTCTTAGAGTTTGTTTCTGGCAATGGTGCAGAAGAACGAGATAAAACTCCTTGGAAGGGTAAATTTTGGGTTTATGAGCAGGTGATTCGTCCTCCCTTCTACGGCATTTATGAAGTGAGTAAAGCCAGTATAGAAGTTTATCACCTGATTGAAGGACGGTATCAGGTGTTACCAGCAAATGAACGAGGACATTATCCTATCGTTTCTTTGGGTGTTGAATTAGGCTTATGGCTAGGAGTTTACCAGAATGTAGAATTACCCTGGCTGCGTTGGTGGGATTTACAAGGTAATTTGTTGTTGAGTGGCGATGAAAGAGCTGAACAGGAATCCCAAAGGGCTGAACAGGAATCCCAAAGGGCTGAACAGGAATCCCAAAGAGCTGATCGCCTAACTGCCCAATTGCGATCGCTCGGCATTGAACCAGAAACTTGATATCTTACTACGAATTACGAATTACGAATTAAAAAGGGCTGGTGTAAAAGAGCCATCTGTGGCTTAATTTGTTTAGACACAAATTTTACTGCTACCAGGGTAATCATGATGACAAATAGACCTCCTTCCGAACCGGAGTCATCCCAAAGAACTGCCCTTGGCTTTGATGAATTTATAGCCATTCTGGTTGCCTTCACCACTATCGGAGCGATTCTTTTTTGGTCATTGTCCCGCAGGGATTCTAGCTGGAACTTAAACGCGCTGCTGTCGCCTGACTCTACTCCATCTGGTAGTGTTCAACCAAATCAACTATTGCCCTCTCCTACTGCCAAGGTACAACCAAATCCAGTCCCCAACAAAGTTTTACCCTATTCTCCTCCACCGGAGGCTGTTGTTGAACCCACCACACGTTCATTCCCAACTAATAGCGCAACTCCTTCCCGCCCCGTGTTGCCATCTGTTCAGGTAATCCCAACTCAATCTTCACAACCACAGACACCTGTATCCTCTTCAGCAGGACTTGAGTCATCAATTAGATTATCAGCATTGCCTTTAGTAACTCCGGCAAAACCAAAATCAATCATTCCACCGCCAATTGCATTTAACGATGTGCCCAATAACTTTTGGGGTCGGCGTTTTATAGACGTTCTTTCTTCCCGTGGTATTCTCAAAGGGTTTCCTGATTATTCTTTTAGACCAAATCAGGCTGTAAACCGCGCCGAATTTGCTGCTATACTCCAAAAAGCCTTTGACCAAGAACCGTCTAAGACTGCGATCGCATTTCAAGATGTATCAGCAAAATTCTGGGCAACTCCAGCAATTGACGAAGCCATCAGTGCCGGATTTCTCAAAGGCTACCCGAAAAAAACCTTCAAACCACAACAAAATATTTCGCGAGTGCAAGTTTTAGTTGCCCTTGTCAGTGGGTTGAATTTGAAAGCACCCACTTCCCCAAATCAAATTTTAAGTGTCTATAAAGATGCTAAAGATATTCCAACCTATGCTACTAACAAAATAGCCACTGCTACAGCCAATCGTCTGGTAGTTAACTATCCAAATCCACAAATTCTTGACCCCAACAAAGTAGCTAGTCGGGCGGAAGTGGCGGCGATGATTCATCAAGCTTTAGTCAAACGTGGCAAGTTGAAGGCAATTCCATCTCAAAGTATAGTGCGATCGCCCAAAATATCTTCAGAACTTTCGCAGACCTCAAAACCGAACCCAAAGGGGAAATTGTCCGACAGAGGTTCGTCTCAATAAACTTTGTAGGGAATTTTGACAGAAGTCTGATTGCCTACTTCCGGCGATCAGACTTCTGTGATTTAGAATTAGAGTGTACTCCTACACAGGAGCAAGCTAGCAAGAGCGTCTGGTAGAGAAGCGATAATTAGATATTAAGCTTCTGGAATTTGTTTACCGACAACTTGTGATTTAAGAACGGTGATTTCACCAGTTAACTCTTTCCTGGTTGAGGCTTTGAGTAAATAGCGGTAAACAAACCAGGCAGAATAACCAATACCAATCAACTCAAAAGTAGGTGCTACCAAGGGGATATCATTTAAAGCATCTAATATTGCCAAGAGTACTTTAACCCCAACAATTGATCCCACAATTAAACCAACTGTTACCAAGGGTTGCTTATATTGATTAAAGAAGCCTCCCACATATTCTGGCAACGTTGCTAAAAAGGTAGAAATTTGCTCCCCGTATTTTAGCCATTCGTCTTGAGACTGCGCGGGAGGCTGAAGTTTGGTGATGCTTCCAGTTTGGTTGTTGATCTCTGCCACTGTAGTCTCTTTGGATGCGGTTTCGGTAAATTCTTGTTCTGGCATTTTCACTCCCATAAATTTGATAGTTGAGTTTTTCTAATCTGGATAATTACAACCAAAAGGCTGTTGATTAAGTAATGCACAAGTCCATCAGTACAATTGGGTGAAGCACACAAAAAGGTTTTAGTGTCCTATAACCATAATTGCCCCGTAATATCTACTGCATCAACTACAAGGTAGAAAGTCAGCAGGAGGATAGAACTCACAAGGCAGCAGGATGTATTATAATCAACTTCCTGAGTTCTATTTTTTGGAATCAACTGGAATCCTCAGGTTGTGATTATCCCATTCCGTGTCATTTGCTCATAATCGTACTAAATCTAAGTACAAATCAGGCAAAAATCAGTCTACCTCTCATTTATATAAGCCTAGAAGCCGATTTTAGCTGATATTAAAACTATCTTAAGCCGCGTTCGTCAATTAACGCATTCGTATTGATATTAATACGTAATCAAAGTTTTTGTGTGTTCATATAGACTAGACTTTTAACCTATTTTATGATATAGATACCTGGGGATGAGGGGGATGGGGGAGAAATAACCAACGCCCCATGCCAATGCCCAATGCCCCATGCCCAATGCCCAATGCCCAATGCCCAATGCCCAATGCCCAATGCCCAATGCCCAATGCCTAACGAATGTCAAAGCTTTTGTTTTTTTCCTGATTGTATTAATTTTATAAGGAAGCAGTAAGGTAGAGTAGTGGCATACCTGATGGCAAGAACTCATTGCTATCAACTGTATATTGAGGAAAGTGGTGTGGTAAGGAGAAGACCGTCTTAGACAGGTCTTTAGTGCAGGAAATTATTCCTTGCTGCTGAAAAAAGTGAATTCTATTCGCTGTCAGTAAGTGTACTTAGCAGCATTGCTATCTAAATCACTTATACTAGATTATAAGATTATGCTAATTATCTAGTGAGCAATGATTTGCTCTTACTATAAAAGAGGATAATCTAGATGTTAATCACCAATTGAAGTGTTTGCACAAGCTAAACTGATTTGGTGATTTTTGCGGGAAGGCAAGGAGGTTTGAGAAATGCTCCCCTCAAAAGCCAACCCCGATCGACAAAAGTTCAGAAAGCAAAAAAGTGTCAGCCGAAGAGCCATCGACAGACGAACTCCCAACCATAGAATTTCCATCACGAGGGAAACTCAAAGCTAGTTCTTGGCGCATCCATCAAAAAATTGGCTATGGGTACTTTGTAGCGATCGCAATTGGCTTTTTTGGTTCACTGACTGGGTTAGTGATCGCCAGCTACTACCGGGGAAAGGAAGTCAGGCAATTCAATCAAGCCTATGAACAAGGGCAACTACTGAGTAATTATAAAGATGCAGTAGTCGGGGCGCAATTACATAGCTCTAACTTAGTTGCTGTATTGGAAAATTCACAACAGCTACAAAGCAAAAAAGCCGATTTTCTGAAGAATGTTGAAAAAGCTAAAGAATTAGAGTCAAAAATTGCCGTATTTATCGATAGTAAACCGAAAAGATTAGCAGCAACAAGTTCGACTTTACAGACGTTATTGCTGGATTACAAGACTAATTTAAAAGCTTACGTTAACCAAATCGAGGTCGTCTTACACAAAATTGACTCCCAACAAGTGCAGCAGAAGCAAATTTCTTCTGCCCGATCCCAGTTATTGACAATTATGCGTGGTGAAACAGCCGTGCGGCTAGACCAGCTTTCGCAAAACTTGACTAACATCCTGCAAACTGCTGAAGATCAAGAGCAAGAAAAGCAAAAAGCCGTTGAGCAGGCAAAAGTAGTTGAGCGATTGATCGTGATGATCAGTATGCTGGTTTCGGTGGCGATCGCAGCCATTATAGCTTGGCGTACCAGTCGCGCGATCGCTGAACCAGTGATCATTGTCACCCAAGTAGCTGAACAAGTTGCCAGAAAATCTAATTTCGATTTGCGAGCGCCCGTCACCACTGAAGATGAAATTGGGCTACTCGCCAAATCTCTAAATCATCTGATTGAGCGAGTATCTGAGCGAACAAAAGAACTACAACAAGCTAAAGAATTAGCCGAAGCTGCTAGCAAGGCAAAAAGCATATTTCTGGCAAATGTCAGCCACGAATTACGCACACCGTTAAATGCTGTGATTGGCTTGAGCCAACTTTTAGAAGACGACGCTACCGATCTGGGTTTATCGGGAGACTTTATTACAGATTTAGAGACAATTAACTCTGCTGGTAAGCATCTACTGCACTTGATTAACGAAATCCTCGACTTGTCAAAAATTGAAGCCGGGAAAATGACCCTCTATCCAGAGATATTCGAGATTGCGACGCTGATTCATAACGTCGTCCTTACAGTCAAACCAGCTATAGAAAAAAATGCCAATGTTTTAGAAGTGGATTTTGATCAGCAACTTGGCACCATGTACGCCGATCAAACTCGGATGCGGCAGGTGTTATTAAACTTACTCAGCAACGCCAGTAAATTCACTACAAATGGCAAGGTGATGCTGACAGTCAATATAGAAAAGGATGAATTCCGACCGGAGGCACCTTTGGGTATGATTACTTTTACCGTTACTGACACAGGTATAGGTATGTCTCACCGTCAACAGCAGCAGTTATTTCAACCTTTTACACAAGGAGATACCTCCACTACGAAAAAGTATGGAGGTACGGGACTAGGGTTGGCAATTAGCCGCCACTTTTGCGAGATGATGGGTGGTGAGATTATTGTCAAAAGTCAGCCGGGAATTGGCTCTACTTTCACTATTCGTTTGCCAATGACTGTGCAGGATTGAAGGAGGGAGGGCATTGGGCATTGGGCATTGGGCAAAACAGTTCCTCTTTTCCGTTAGCGGGGCGTTTAGACTGTTCTGAGTAAAGAAGTCAATCAATTTTGGATTTTAGATTTTAGATTTTAGATTTAGAGGCTATTTATAAAGTAAAAATAAAATTCTTGTAGGGTGTGTTAGGCGCATATTTCGATATGATTTGTCACGAAAAATATGACTCTCGGCTATCACGCACCGTGTTATATAGCGGTGCGTTAGGCTAAAGCCGTAACACACCCTACCTTTTGATTTACTTTATAAATGGTCTCTTATTCTCGCGTTTAAATTCGCTTGCTCTCAGACCCAATACGCTTGGGTTAATAAAAATTGTCGGTTGGGTTAAGCAAAGCGCAACCCAACAAAGCCCTGGAAATGTTGGGTTTCGTTCCTCAACCCAACCTACGCAGTTTAAGGTTTTAGCGCTAACCCAAGCGTATTGGCTTCAGACCGGTTTAAATTTTGGATTTTGAGTCTTCAATCCAAAATCCAAAATTTAAAATCTAAAATTCGGTGAGATTCCCCACTCAGGACTCAGGACTCAGCACGGGCTAAACCATAGCTATCCGCTAACAGGACTCAGAACTCAAATGCCCAATTAAGTAATGATACTCACTTTACCTGTATCCAAGTCGTAACGACCCCCGACAATTTTCAATTTGCCCGATCGTACCTGCTCAGTTAAAAGCGGCGATCGCTTCAACCGTTGAATTTGATATTGCACATTTGCAACCACAGCATTTTCAACGGCATCACCCGACTGACTCTTGACCTTTTCCACGGCGGGCTTAATTGCCTTAACAAAAGTACCAATATCACCAAGTAACGATTCGTTTTGTACAGCAGCGGTTACTGCCCCACAACGCTCATGACCCATCACCATCAGTAGGGGAGAACCTAACAAGACAACCGCATATTCAATACTGCCGATCGCTTCATGGGTGGCAATATTTCCGGCAATCCGAACATCAAAAATGTCCCCAATGCCCTGATCAAAAACAATTTCTGCGGGCACTCGTGAATCCGCACAACTGAGGATGGTTGCAAATGGATGTTGAGCTTGAGCAACTTCCTGCAACCGCAGCGCAGATTGATCGGGGTATTGGGGTTTATGAGCAATAAATCGCTGATTCCCCTCCATCAGCTTTTTTAAGGCTGCATCGGGATTGAGGGATTCAGGGGAGTTTGCGGGTATTTCCGCAGCTTTAGCCTGTTTAACTTGCCAGAGTAAATCGCTGGCAGTTAGCATCATTCCAAACGCTCCGGTCATTCCTAACTTCAAAAAGTCACGACGTTCCATGAAATGCTTCATTGAATTTATAAATCTCCTAAATCGACGCGACACATCTGACAGAGCGAATTTCCATCACATCGGAAACGTAGCAAGTACCTCCGAACTTGTTGAGAAGTGGTTTGATATTTTCGACAACACGCTTGAGTTGTTCTGGCATACAAAACGCGAGGATGTAAACATTATCAAGCATGGTCATGTCTAAATCTTCACTAGTTCCTCGTAATCCTTTACCAACAACATTTCTAATTACGGCATGGCTATGTACACCAGACTTGTCTAAACTATCTAAAATTTTGGCAAGCTCAAAGGAGTTAGCGATAATTTCTATCTTTTTAACTACGTGCATATTATTACCTCCAAAATAGGTTAATTCCGTAGAGATATAACGGAATTCCTACAATAATATTGAACGGGAATGTGACTGCTAGAGCCGTAGAAACATACAGGCTGGGATTTGCTTCCGGAACAGTCATCCGCATAGCTGCTGGGACAGCAATGTAAGAAGCACTGGCACACAATACAGCGAATAACAGCGAATTTCCCTGAGGCATACCGATGAATTTGGCAATCACCAACCCAATGCCTGCATTGAGTATTGGAATTAGTATCGCAAATAAAATCAGGAAAACTCCGGTTTTTTGCAAGTCTTTAATTCTTCTAGCAGCGACTAGTCCCATATCCAGTAAAAAGAAGGTGAGAATGCCATAAAACAACCCTTGAGCAAAGGGTTCTAATACGTGCCAACCACGTTCTCCTGTTAAGACGCCGATCAAGAGGCTACCGACTAATAGAAAAACTGAACTATTAAGAAATGCTTCTTGCAAAACTTCCGACCAAGAAAACTCTCGCTTTTCATCGGCGGTGAATATATTCACCAAGATCAAACCAACAATGATCGCCGGAGATTCCATCAGGGCAAGAGCTGCTACCATGTAGCCATCATACTGAATCCCAAGCTCACTCAGAAAAGCGCCAGCAGTGATGAAAGTGACAGCACTGATAGACCCGTAGGTTGCTGCGATCGCAGCAGCATCGTAAGTATCCAGTTTCCACTTTAGGATAAAAAAGGTGTAAATTGGAACAAAACAAGCCATCAGCATAGCTGCCAGGAGTGTTAGAACTACTTCCTGAGTGAGGCCGCTTTTGATTAGTTCTACCCCTCCTTTAAAACCAATGGCAAACAGCAGATACAACGAAAGGAGTTTGGGCACTGGTGGGGGAATTTCTAGATCAGACTTGACAAAAACAGCAGTCATGCCTAAAAAGAAAAACAGGATTGGCGGATTCAAAAAGTTGGATACAATTAAGCTAAAATCCATATCCACCCCTCTTTATACTGGTGAAACCTGCAATTAAAGAAATTTTTCATCTTTAAAAATTTAACGGTTCAATCATGATGTATCGTGTATTGCTACCCAATGTCAATTGGGTACTCAAGGAGTGAATAGTCTTATTGGTGACTATACTCTCAGTTAGGTATTACAGCGTTTTTCAAGCAAATAAACCACGGGCTAGGGAACATTGCCGTATCCCTACGAAAATCTGTAGTTCAATTACAATTAACTGAAAATAGCTGTAAGCTCTGTTGACAACCGAACAAGTGAGAGTTTGCCCACCATGTTTTGATGTTTGATTCCCCGTGGCTGATTTTACGACACAACGCGCAGGAATAACTAGTGGTTAACTTTTCTAGGTAGAAAAGTTAACGTATTGTCGGGGCAATCTCTTTCCCTTTTAGTTCATCAGTACTAATTACTTGTCTTGATCGCCCTGTGACACTTTATGGTGCGGAATCTGGGTTGTAAATTCTGTCAGTAAAAGTTTCTTACTATTGAAACAAGCAATCAACCCACTCAGTACAAAAGTCAATATAAGTACTGACCAAACGAGATAGTTGCTTACAGGATGGATACAGCAGATTTAGTTGTTGAGTGGGTAACGAATAATCTTCCAGTAATGTCTTCAACTGTCCGCTAGCTAGATGCTCTTTGATCAGGAAAGGGGGCAGTTCAGTAACACATGTACCAGCTAGAACTAACTTCAGGAGATGAAGATAATCATTGACTTGCAAACTGGGAGCAATCTGGATCGACTCATCTCCTAATGACCATTTTCTCGCATCAGTTCGTGTGTTCCAACTCGCACAAGGTATTGTGAGAAGTTGCTCTGGTTGGGAAGGTTCACCATATTTTTTGAGAAAATCTGGGCTAGCAACGAGCTGATGACGATATTCACCCAACTTCTTGGCAATTGTCTGATTATCCTTGGGTTCGCCAACTCTTAAAGCCACATCAATACCATCCTCAATCAAATTGGTCTTGCGTTCAGTAATAAAAATTTCGAGCTTGACCTTGCAATAGCGTGCTTGAAAGTCTTGTAGTAGTTCTTGCCAAGGAAGAAATGCAGGCGGCAGAGAGAGCCGTAGTGTCCCTGTCAGTTCCTGCTGCTGATTTTCAAGGATAGACAAACCAGTTTCAAACGCCTCGAATCCGCGAGCCGCGTATTCATAAAACGTTGTACCTGCTTGAGTCATTCGTAAATGGCGTGTAGAACGTTCTAAGAGTCGAATGCCGAGGTCTTTTTCCAGTTCAGCAATCCACCGACTCACGGTTGCCACCGGGGTATTTGTCCGTCGGGCAGTCTCTGAAAAGCTGCCATACTGAACCACTTTGACAAACAAAGCAGCCGAGTTGAAGTCCATTGTATCTTTCCATATTTGAGAAAATACTTCTCAATTTTACCTACTACCCATCAAATCTAAGAATATGTACACTGCTCAATAGGTTAAAAAAATCTCAATTCAGGAAAGTATCTATGAAACAGATTCAAGAAGTTCTTCAGCAATATGAGCAGGTTTTGAATGCGTCAGATGCTAATGCGGCGCTGGAACTTTACAGCAGTGATCCGATATTCATGCCCCAGTTTGCACCTGCTCAAGTAGGACGCGATGCAGTTCTTGATACCTACAAGCAAATTTTTCAAACTATCCAACTCCAGGTCAAGTTTACGATCCATGAGGTAGAGGCAATGGGGGAATTTGCCTATGCTCGCACCTCATCATCAGGCACGGCAACTGTTTTAACCGACAACAAAACTACGTCTGAAGGAAATAATGAGATGTTTATCTTCAAGCAGGAGAACGGCAATTGGAAAATTCATCGGTATTTGTTTGCCTCTTCACAGGCATCCAATTAACTCATCCAATTAGCCAGTAGATCACGGCGGAAATAAACATACCATTCCAAATGGCGCAAAAGCTTGGAATACAATACTTTTGACTTTTGACTTTTGACTTCCGCGCAGAGGTACTAGCTGTAGCAGCTTGCAAATATAAATGCTCTGGCTTACAGGCAACTGCCTCAGTTTATCCCAATCTGAGTCTTGTGGCGTTGCTGGCTGAGGTGTGTGGTTTTCTTCGACAAACACGATTATAACTGACTGCCCCTCATGCCCTTCAATTGGTTCGTTAGGATGAACCACACCGTTTTGGAATGTGCCTTTGACTGACAGCATAGCTTTTTCTTGCTTCTACATAAATCATGATAGAGTACCATTCTGGTTAAGAATATTGCCATACAATCTTTATTGACCAAGTTTCGTTAGGATGTTGTAACCTGGGCAATAGCGCCAGGCGATCGCTTTTTCACATCCATGACAACAACCATCGACTTTCTCAGTCACCTTAACCCTAGCCAACGTCAAGCTGTCGAACATTACTGCGGCCCGTTGCTAGTTGTTGCTGGCGCAGGTTCCGGCAAAACACGAGCGCTGACTTATCGCATTGCGAATCTGATTCTGAAACACCGCGTTAATCCAGAAAATATCCTGGCGGTTACTTTTACCAACAAAGCCGCACGGGAGATGAAAGACCGGATTCAACGGCTGTTTGCGGAACAACTTGCAATGAAACAACACGGTCAGCGTTTTGATTTGTTGACAGAATATCAACAAATACAATTGCGATCGCAAGTTTACAAAAACACGATCAAAGACTTATGGTGTGGCACTTTCCACAGTCTATTTTCTCGCATTCTCCGCTTTGATATTGAAAAATACGTAGACGAAAAAGGACGCCGTTGGAATCGCAATTTCTCTATCTTTGATGAATCAGATGTTATAACTCTGATCAAAGAAATCGTTAATAAACAACTAAATTTAGACGATAAGAAGTTTGACGCCCGCTCTGTCCGCTACGCTATTAGTAATGCTAAAAACCAAGGTTTATCACCTCAAGAATTTGAGCAAGATCAACCCAATTATCGCGGACGGGTAATTGCTCAAGTCTACAATTTATATCAAGATAAGTTAGCACAAAACAACGCTCTCGACTTTGATGATCTAATTCTTGTACCGACTAGATTATTTCAGCAAAATGAGCAAGTATTGGGTTATTGGCATCGCAAGTTTCACCATATCCTCGTAGATGAATATCAGGATACTAACCGCACTCAGTATCAACTTATTCATTTATTGGTTACTAACGGCGAAACCAGAAAGAGCGAATGGGAATGGCAAAATCGCTCAGTTTTCGTTGTCGGCGATGCAGATCAATCAATTTATAGCTTTCGGATGGCAGATTTCACCATCTTGCTGGGATTTCAAGAAGACTTTGGTGATGGTTTGGTAGATGATGACACCCGAACGATGGTTAAGCTGGAAGAAAACTATCGTTCTTGTGAAAACATTCTGCAAGCGGCTAATGAACTAATTGAAAATAACACCCAACGGATTGATAAAATCCTCAAACCAACGCGGGGTCCGGGTGAGCAGATTACTTGTCACAAAGCCGATGAAGAACTTGCAGAAGCGGCATTTGTAATTAATCAAATTAGCACTTTAGAAAACCAAAATCCAGAGTTGAACTGGGGCAGTTTTGCAATACTTTATCGGACAAACGCGCAATCTCGCTCCTTTGAAGAATTGTTGGTGAAATATCAAATTCCTTACACAGTTGTAGGGGGAATGAGATTTTACGATCGCAAAGAAATTAAAGATGTCGTCGCATATTTAAGAGCAATCGCTAATCCATCTGATACAGTCAGTTTATTACGAGTTATCAATACTCCTCGGCGAGGAGTTGGCAAAACCACTATTGATGCTTTGGTAAATGCCTCCCAACAATTAGGGACAACCCTGTGGGAAATACTCAGCGACGAAACATCAGTTAATACATTAGCTGGACGGGCAACAAAAGCTGTAAATAGCTTTGCCGCAATGATTAGCCGTTGGCAAGGACAAATCGGCACGCTTCCCGTAACTGAGGTTTTGCAAGGAATACTAGAAGATTCTGGTTACGTTCAAGACTTGATGAATCAAGGCACAGATGAAGCCACAGATCGGGTACAAAACGTTCAGGAACTTTACAACGCCGCACTGCAATTTCAAGAAGAAAACGAAGAGGTTTCCCTGCGAGATTTTCTGAGTAGTGCCGCCCTCAGTTCCGATTTGGATAACTTAAAAGAAGGACAGACAGCCGTTTCTTTGATGACTTTACACGCTTCCAAAGGTTTGGAATTTCCCGTAGTATTTTTAGTGGGATTAGAACAAGGGCTATTTCCCGGCTACCGATCGCTGAGTGATCCCGCATCTTTGGAAGAAGAACGCCGCCTGTGTTATGTGGGGATTACTCGCGCCCAAGAGCGGTTATTTTTATCACACGCCCGTGAACGCCGTTTGTATGGTTCTCGTGAACCTGCGATGCGATCGCAATTTCTCGACGAATTACCAGAAGAATTATTATCTACCAAACGCGCGAGTCGTCAAAGTTATACCAAAAGTGCTTCTACTACTAGTGGGAAACAAGATACAACGCAGAATTGGCAAGTAGGCGAGAGAGTATTACATAAAACTTTTGGGCTGGGTGAAATCACTCATGTTTTCGGAACGGGTAGTAAAATGTCTGTGGCAATTAAATTTGCTAGTTTGGGACAAAAAATTGTTGACCCAAGAGTAGCACAGTTGCAACGAGTAGAGTGATACAGCCGCAGATCCCCGACTTCTTAAAGAAGTCGGGGATCTTGTTTTTCATATTTCAATTTCTTCAAAGTGTTCAACAGTGGGAAATGGCTCATAAAAATGATGCAGAAGTTTTTTCCACTCTTGATACTCAGCAGAATTTCTAAATCCGACAGTATGAGATTCCAAACTTTCCCATCTGACAAGTAATAAATATTTACCTTGGACTTCTATACATCTATGCAATTCATGGGATAAATATCCGTCCATTGAGGAAATAATTTTAGAAGCTTTTTTGAAAGCAGCTTCAAAATCAGATTCTAGACCAGGTTTAACATGAAGTATTACTGCCTCAAGAATCATAAAATTTTGCAGTGAGAATTAAACTGATGTTATTTAGTATAAAGTGGATGCGATGTCTACGACGGGCTACGCCTACACACACTTTATTGAATCAAAAATAATTATTGAAAAAATAGCTAATAGCAGCACAAAACGGAGTATATTGACCGTTAACATCCAGTTTTTCATAACTCTTAGCAAGTAGCTGTATTTCTGCTTCCGTTAAACCATCAGTAGCAAGTAATGCAGCGTCAATTGCTAGCCTACGCATATTTTGCAGCTTGCTGATATTGAGTGCAAGCTTCTCAATCGTTGTTTCAGCAGCAGCTTTTTTAGCTGGCTCATCTGTTGATTGAATTTCGCCAGAAGGAAGATATTTAAAAAAATTAGTGCAGGTTATTTCTAGAGGTGAAACCATCAGATGCTCGTTGTACCACTTATCTTTTCTATGACCACAATGTACTGGTACTCGAGGTTGATCTTCATCTTCACCTTGACATGACACCATGAGATTTGTGTATTCATAAGTCAATTGTGTATAAATACTTTTGGGTTTCAAGTGTTCAATATGGCATTCATTCCTCGTGATTGAAGCACCACAGTAGCAGCAGATATAACCTTGTTCACAGAGCAATGCCTCGAACACGTTATTTTTCACTGATTGTTTGAAATTTATCCAAGGAAGTATCTTACCGCCAAGCTTCTTATTCCATTTAGTTAAGCTAATCGGTTCTGCACCCTTTTTTATGTGTTTCATCGATTGATAATTTCCTTGCGCCGGATGAGTACATCTGCTTTTACAAACTCGGGCTCATCTGCTCCAATTTTATTGGCTAACTTTTGTCGTAATTGCCTAGCACCTTCCAGGTTTCCTGCATCAATTAATCGAAAAAGTTCTAAAAGACTTTCTTTAATTTCCTGTGGACGGGCTGGAACATCCATTAAGTCTTCTAGTATTCGATTGCTATCTCTCCCAAAGGAACTTTCTGGTCTTTTAGCAACAACACCTTCGTCTGTTTTTTCTAAAATGTAAATTCCTTCCGGCTTGACTTGGCTAATTACTTGAGGCGAATGGGTGGTGACAATAAATTGGCAATTGGGGAATGTTCTTGTCAAAGCAGGAATAATTTCTCGTTGCCATTTTGGGTGTAGATGCAGTTCAATTTCATCAATTAAAACAACACCATCACCTTGGAGTGGATCTGGTAAACCTGGGTTAGCGATCGCTAATCGTCTTGCTAAATCTCCTACCATTGCCAACAAGCATTTCTCCCCATCTGATAGCTGATTAATTATCAGTTCCTGATCATATTTTATTACAGTCATTCTTAAAGGAGAACGACGAACTCGTAACTTTGAGAAACTAGGTATTAATAAAGATATAGCTTGTCTAACTGCTTCTAACTGTGAATCTTGGTAAGCACGATTGTCTCGTAGTAACTCACTCTCTAAATCTTCTCGGTTTCTAAACCATTGGAAAAAAATCGCAAAGTCATTTCTGCTGCCTGTAAGCGCTTTTTCATAAGCATCTATTTGCTTAAACTGAGTTTTATTTTGAATCTCTAGTCTAATATCAAGAACTGCACGATTGACGGGATAGTACACTGCTAGAGGTAGGTTGTATTGAGGCTCATTTTGCCAATGACGCCAAATTGCATTAGCAGCAGACTTTATCATTTCATGCATTGAATCTTCAGATACCCCATTACGACTTCGAGATATTTCCCAATAATCTTCTCCTCCGCCTAATAAAATCGTAATATTCAGTCTTGTTAATATGTCTTTATTAGAAATATCTAGTTCACTAAATGCTCGTACTTCATCTTTTGGAGAAACACCTCCAATCCACTCCATAAAACGGGAAAGTAAGAGGGAAAGAGCATCAAGGATGCTGGACTTACCTACACCGTTAATACCAATAAACACAATAGGTTCACTTACATCGAACTCCAGCGTCAAATCACCGATTCCACGGAAGGATTGCATTTTAAGACGCTTGACTTTCATAATAATTACGCTGATTTTAATTGAATAATGCCTTTATCAAAAACGCGATTATCAGTAGCGATCGCACTTATTTCTATTCTATCTTTATACACCTGATAAGAGGCAAAACTTAAATTACTGGTGGAATATTCTGTCCACTCAGAACGTCCAACAGGACGATTACCTGCACCTGCGCCACAAATTAAATAAGTTGTACCATTAATAGCACGAGTGCGTTCATAACTATGTTCGTGGCCATTGATGTAAAGTTGAGCGCCGTATTTTTGAAATAGAGGAGTGAAAGTTTTAATAAAATCTGGATTACTCCCATACTGACCCGATGAATAAATCGGATGATGTCCAAACACGACTTTCCAAGGCGCATTACTAAGACTTAATTCTTTTTCTAACCAAGTTAGCTGGTTTTTCCAATCAGCATTACTGTTAGTATCTAAAGCGAAAAATTGTACTTGATTACGTTTAAATGTATAGTAACGTCCCTTCATATTAAAGCCGACATACTTGACTTGTGGATCACCATTGGCAGTACGAATATCGTGATTACCTAAACAAGCCTGAAATTTCACACTTTGCTTCAGCAAAGCTTGATAGGGACGCTCAAAAACTTCGCCGATTTTTTCAATTTCGCCGTTATTATAAATGTTGTCTCCAGCTAAAACGACTAAATCATAAGGATTTTGCTTGTGATACGCATTCATCGCTCCAGCCACAGCATACTGTCCTTTAGCCCCAGTCCCCGTATCAGCCACAGACACAAAACGTAATAACAAGTCTTTTTTGGCTGGGTTGGCGGCTATAGCTGTTGTTGAATCGCTAATATCAGCACTTTGATGAGCTAACATCCAGCCTAAAAATCCTGTACCAAAGGCGCTGAGGCTAGTTAAAATTTGACGGCGTTTCAGGTTCATAATTTACCAAATTTAATAAATAGTCAGTTTAGCTGAAGCAATGTGCAATGAAGTGATACATTAAGGCAAAAGAGGCAGCACACAGTAATAATGTACGTTGTTTGTCTTTGATTCGCTGCTTTTGGTGAAAGTTCCATGTCACAAGACAATCAATCAAAACCGACGGATGAGCGGGTAACTCAACCTCCCCAAAAACCTTACCAGAGAGTTCAGCCATTTTGGAAGGCTAAAACTATCCAACTTCTCCAAGGGACGATTGGGGTTTTAGAAACAACGGTAGAGAAACTGGAGACAGCACCAGTACCGGGTACTAAGGAAAAACTCAGTTTTTTCCAGCAGCTTCAGTTGCGATGGGGTGGACTGTTAAGAACAATCCGCTTGTTTTTACCATCAAATTTGTCAACAAAGTTATCAGATACAGCTTTGACGGGAATTGTTACTGGAATTGCTGTAATTCTCGTTTGGACAACTACAACTGTATTTACTGGTAAACCGACTGAAGTAGCAACAGTTCCACCAGTTGAAAAGATTCCTGCACCGACACCAACGATAATTACTCCACCGGAGTCAGTCGTACCAAAACCACAGCCACCAGAGGAAATTACGCCGCCGCCAGAAGTACAAACTACGCCACCAACGCCAGAACCAGTACCAATTCCCACGCCAACGCCGACACCAAGAATAGAATTGACACCAGAACAAGCCTTGATTGCGGCTATTGAAAATCAGGTAGCCGAAATTAGCGATCGCATTGCCTCTGGTCTGATAAAGTCAATTCAAGCCAACTTTCGCACGAGTAATCTAACTGTCAAAATTAATGATGATTGGTACACTCTCAAAGAATCTCAGCAGGACAAACTAGCTGCGGAGATTTTACAACGCTCTCAAGAACTTGATTTTACCCATTTAGAAATTATCGACTCCCAAAATAGGCTGATAGCGCGTAATCCAGTTGTTGGTACTGAGATAGTGATTTTTAAACGGCAAACTACAAGTTAAAATAATTCGTAATTCGTAATTCGTAAAGCACATTATAAAACGTTGAATTGATGGATGTTAATTCAGGCAAGGTATGTGTTTTGTAATAATTTATGTAAACACTTAATTTGGACGTTTAACTTCAAGTATTTATGTTAGATAATGTTTCGCTATTGCTCAAAGCTTGTGAAAAATTAAATATCAGCTATGAAATTATTCATCCGGCTGAAAACTTAGTCAAAATAAAACTGAATAATAAACAACATTATTTTTGTAATTATAGTACTCCGATAATAAATCAAGCAGTAGCACAAATTATCAAAGACAAAGAATATACTTACCATATTTTAAAGAACAAAGTTAAACTTCCTCGGACAGTAGGTTTTCTTTCCCCTTTTTGTGACCTCCAGTATAAGATTTACTTAAAATTCCCAAGCTTTCAAGATATTATATTAGAAATAAAAGAAAAATTTGAAACACCTGTGATTGTTAAACGAAATTCTGGTTCGAGTGGACATAACGTCTTTTTATGCCAGAAGACAGATGAAATTGAAGCTGCTTTAAAAGAGATTTTTAATATCAATTATAAAAAGTATGATTACGTTGCGATCGCTCAAGAATTTATTCACATAAAATCTGAATATAGAGCCATTTTCTTAAATAAAGAGTTAGTTCTACTCTATGAAAAAGATATAACTGATGCAAACTTTGCAGGTAATCTCAGTCCTCTGCACTGGGATGGCGCAAAAGCAAAGTATATCAATGATTCACAAATATTGTCAGAGATTGCTAATTTCGCTAAACCAATTTTTGAAGAATTAGATATTGATTATGGTGGTTTAGATATCGTCTTAGATCGAGATAACCACTATTGGTTAATTGAAATAAATTCTCACCCAAATTATAGTATTTTCACTAGAGACAATGGAGAGGAGCCTGTGTTGAAAATTTTTGAAAAAATGCTCATTAGCTTAGCCTCAAAATAAAAAATTCAGTGCTTTGGTTAACTAATTTATCGTAAATAAAAGGGTTTAAAACCCCTATCTCTACAGTTAGCCCCAGTTTCAGTCGGGGTTTAAATCCCCCGGAGTTGCTCCTCTTGGGGAGACCCCAAGACCGCACTCCTCTTCATCTGAAATCGTCTAAAATGTTTGAATTTTGAATTTTGAATTGTTATCACTCTGGATTCAGCACAATTGAGCTTGGAGGTGCTATTATTTCTTCCTTTGGCTGAGTTATAAAACGGTAAGACAGAATTATGCATCGTATAAGTAGCACATCGGGTGGATGGAATCAGTCAGAGGGTTTAATTTTTCTAGAACAAACTCCAGCGCCTTTCGTGTTGATTACGGCCGCTGATACCGACATTCAAACTTTGGCAGCTACGGTGACAAAATTACCTGCAAGCTTTCCGGCATTAAGAGTCGCCAACCTGTTGCAGTTGCAGCAACAATTAAGTATAGATACTTATGGAGAGCAAGTTTTGGAACTTGCCCAAGTAATTATTTTGCGCCTATTAGGAGGACGCTCCTACTGGGGTTATGGCTTAGAAGTAGTGCAGGAAATTGTGCAACGTAATGGTAGAAACCTGATTGTAATGCCAGGGGACGACGCTTTTGATCCCGATTTAATTTCCCAATCTACCGTGCCTTTGGGCATTGTTAACCAGATATGGCAGTATTTTAGCGAAGGTGGCGTGGAAAATTTCGTTAATGCTCTGCAATTTATCTCTGACAGTTGCCTGTTAACTGCATACAATCCCCCGCTACCCCGGCCAATTCCGCGTGTGGGATTGTATGAGTGGGGAGTGGGGAGTGGGGAGTGGGGAGTGGGGAGCAGGGAGCAGGGAGCAGGGGGAGCAGGGGGAGCAGGGGGAGATTTAGAATCTTGTGCATCCACCTTTGAACTGGATTCATCAACCTTTGATACTCGTTTATCCACCTCGGAACTGGATTCATCCACCTCAGATACTCATTCATCCACCTCGGAACCTCAAAGCTTCCAATACCTTATGCCTAAAATCGGCATCCTTTTCTACCGCGCTCATTATTTAGCGGGAAACACTAAGGTAATTGATGCTTTATGCGAAGCTTTGGTACAGAAAAATTTACAACCAGTACCAGTGTTTGTTTCCTCATTGCGTGAACCCGATGTTCAAGCGGAGTTGAGTGAATTTTTCCAACCCAAAGAAGCCGAATCAATAGCTGTGCTGTTGAATACCACCAGTTTTTCTCTAGCACGCTTGGAAACCGAAACACCCCAAACTGACCTGTGGCAAAAATTAGATGTGCCTGTGTTGCAGGTAATCCTCAGTGGTGGGTCAATTGAGCAGTGGGAGTCACAGTTTCAAGGGCTTTCTCCCCGCGATATTGGGATGAATGTGGCGCTACCAGAAGTAGATGGGCGGATTATTACTCGTGCTGTGTCTTTTAAAGCAGTAGAAACGCGTAATCCCCATCTAGAGACAGATGTGGTAATTTATGAACCAGTAAGCGATCGCATCGAGTTCGTTGCTAAACTAGCAGCAAATTGGGCGCGTCTGCGTTCCAAACCACCCCAAGAACGGCGAATTGCCCTAATTTTGGCAAACTACCCGAACCGAAATGGCCGCCTTGCTAATGGTGTGGGACTGGACACTCCAGCTAGTTGTGTAGAAATCCTGCAAGCTTTACATCTGGCTGGGTATGAAATAGAAAATCCGCCTGCTGAAGGAGATGAGTTGATTCAACGGCTGACAGATGGCGTCACAAATGATCCTGAAGGTCGAGAATCGCGTCCGGTACAGCAAAGTGTTTCTTGGGAAGAGTATCAAGAGTATTTCGCTTCTTTGCCGCCAGCAGTGCAGGAAGGTATTAGTGAAAGGTGGGAAATGGGGCATGGGAACAAGGGAGATGAGGGAGAGAAGCAAAATAAAGGGAATAACTCATACCCAATACCCAATGCCCCATGCCCAATGCCCATTTCTGGAATTAAACTCGGCAACGTCTTCGTGGGAATTCAGCCAGCAAGGGGCTATGATAATGACCCCAGTTTGAATTATCATGCACCAGATTTAGAACCAACCCATGCTTATTTAGCTTTCTACTATTGGATTAGAGAATGTTTTGGTGCTGATGCTGTAGTTCATGTGGGAAAACACGGAAATCTAGAATGGCTACCCGGTAAAAGTGTGGCTTTATCCAGTAATTGTTATCCAGAGGTGGCTTTCGGCGCACTTCCCCACCTGTACCCGTTTATTGTGAATGACCCTGGTGAAGGTTCCCAAGCCAAACGTCGCGCTCAAGCGGTGATTATAGATCATCTAACGCCGCCGATGACTCGTGCGGAACTCTACGGTTCTTTGCAACAGTTAGAAAATTTAATTGATGAGTATTATGAAGCGGACAGTTTAGATCCTTCGCGTTTACCAGTGATTCGCGATCGCATCCACGAACTGGTAATCAAAGAAAATCTCCATCTAGATTTAGGAATCCAAAATGAAACAGAAATTTTTAATTCTGAATCTTTAATTTTTAATTCTATCGGTGGTTATCTTTGTGAATTGAAAGAAGCCCAAATCCGCGACGGGTTGCACATTTTTGGGCAATGTCCGCAAGGACGCCAGCTACGAGATTTAATAGTAGCGATCGCTCGTATACCCAATCGCTATTCTTCAGGTATTACCCGTGCCATAGCTCAAGATTGGGGACTAGATTTCGACCCCCTGACAGCAGATTTGTCAATGACTAGTGGCGAATGGTCGGTAGTCAATGGCACAGAATGCCGTACCCTCGGTGATATCGTCGAAGTCCTAGAAGAACACGCCGCCCTTCTAGTAGAACAACTCATAAATCAGGATTCAGAATTCAGAATTCAGGAATCTTGTACAGACGCGATTCATCGCGTCTCCCCACTCAACACAGACGCGATGAATCGCGTCTCTACCTGGATAGGCGATCGCCTATTTCCCGCTTTACAACAAACCCACCAAGAAATTACCCACTTATTACACGGACTCGATGGCGGATACGTCCCAAGTGCCCCATCTGGCGCACCCACGCGCGGCCGCCCAGAAGTTCTACCAACAGGGAGAAACTTTTATTCTGTCGATATTCGCGCCATTCCCACAGAAACAGCTTGGGATATCGGTAGAAAAGCTGCTGAAACCCTCGTAGAATATTACACTCAAGAGCATGGTGAGTATCCCAAAACACTAGGCTTATCAATGTGGGGAACTGCCACCATGAGGACTGGGGGTGATGATATTGCCGAAGCCTTGGCTTTACTTGGAGTTCAACCTGTATGGGATGGAGCAGCACGGCGAGTAGTGGATTTTGAAATTTTGCCCCTAGCGATTTTGGGACGTCCCCGTGTAGATGTCACCTTGCGAATTTCGGGATTCTTTCGAGATGCTTTTCCCAACTTAATTGATTTATTCGCTCAAGCAGTGTCAGCAGTAGCAGACTTAGATGAAGCGCCAGAACAAAATCCCCTCGCAGATGCAGTTCGCCAAGAAACCGATTTGTGGACTCAACAAGGATTAAGTTTAGAAGCAGCAGTGGTGCGATCGCGCTATCGCATCTTTGGTTCTCGTCCAGGTGCTTACGGCGCCGGACTCCAAGGTTTAATCGAATCGCAAAACTGGACAGACGACCAAGATTTAGCCCGCGCCTACATCAACTGGAGTTCATACGCCTACTCATCGGGAGCAGGGGAAGCAGGGGAGCAGCGAGCAGCGAGCAGGGGAGCAGGTAGCAATAACATAATCCAATCCCCCATGCCCAATGCTCCATGCCCAATGCCCAATACCGAAGCCTTCGAGCAACGGTTGGCGAAAATGCAAGTTGTCCTGCACAATCAAGATAACCGTGAACACGACCTGCTCGATTCTGATGATTATTACCAATTTCAGGGTGGTTTAACTACTGCGGTGCGTTCTCTACAGGGAAAAAATCCCCAAACTTATTTTGGTGATAATTCCATACCCGCCCAACCGCGAGTCCGCCAACTGAAAGAAGAGATCGCACGAGTGTATCGTTCTCGCGTAGTTAATCCCAAATGGATTGCAGGAGTCATGCGCCACGGTTACAAAGGAGCCTTTGAAATGGCGGCGACGGTAGATTATCTATTCGCCTACGATGTAACAGCTAAATGTGTCGAAGATTATATGTATCAAGGCATAGTAGAAGCTTACTTGCTCGATCCAGTTGTCTCGGAATTTATTCAGGAAAAGAACCCTTATGCTCTGCGTGATATTGCTGAAAGATTATTAGAAGCACACAAGCGCAATTTGTGGGAGGATGTGAATATCGAAACACTAGAAGCCTTGAGGAACCTAGTACATCAAGCTGAAGCAGTTATCGAAGAAAAATCAATGGTGTAGGAAACAAATATGGAAAATCTTGCGTATTTGCACCTAGCTTTCGCCTACGAAGACAGCACACCCAGTGAATTGGTCTCCCTCAGTTCTTTGTTTAAGGACGCAGCTGCACCAGACTGGAAACGGCTCTCTGGTAGGGCTTGGAAGTATATGATGCCCCTTGCTCTGTCTTTGTCCATTCTTGGCGCTGTTAGCAGCGTCATGGCACTGGAAAAAGGCGATCAAGGCCCTTCTGTCAGAAATCTCCAACAAAAGTTGAAAACAGCAGGCTTTTATCAAGCTTCTGTTACCAAAGTATATGATGTATCCACAGAAGAAGCTGTGCGGCGCTTCCAAAAGTCCGCTGGTTTACCAGTAGACGGCATTGTTGGAGATAGCACCCTGCAAAAATTAGAAAGTTGGCAAGCCAAAAAGCCCACAACTGCGGCTACACAAGCTAAAAAAACCACTGCTGTAACTACACAAGCCAAAAAGCCCAGCACTACTAGTTCAACTAGTTCAGCCACTAGCAAGCGCCACAATCCCAACTACCTTGCTAAAGGGGATGAAGGCGAAGATGTCAGGGTTTTGCAAGAACGCTTAAGAATCGCAGGTTTTTATTACGGGAACGCCACAGGAATATTTGGCCCAATTACCGAAGAATCTGTCAAGCGGTTCCAAGATTCTTACAAATTAAGTGTTGATGGAATTGTTGGCCGAGCAACATTAGGTAAATTGCCGGGAGTTGGCATCGGTGATGGAGAAGATGCTCCCAAAAAGATAGTCAATCGAGATAAACTCCGTGTAGGCGATCGCGGTGAGCCAGTTAGAATTGTTCAAGAACAATTGATCCAGGCAGGATATTTAGAGGGAGAGCCAAATGGCTACTATGGCCCCTATACTGCCGATGCTGTAGGGAGATTCCAGGCAGCTAATTTCTTAACAGCAAGTGGCGTTGCTGGTCCAACTACCCGAGCTAAGTTATATAGCTCAGTTAATACTGCTAACAAAAGCGAATTTAATACCCTAGAAATCCAAACGCGACTACGGGAGCGGGGTTTTTATAAAGGCAAGCTGAACGGTCTGATGGCAGATGACACTAAAAAAGCAATAAAACAAGCCCAGGAATTTTACGGCATCAGTCTCAAGGATGTTAAGAGCGGACGCTTTTAACATCCGCTTTGGTGTTGTTAGTATCAATCCCCAACTGCTTGCTTGCCTCCAGTAACAGCAAATTACGAACTGCTCATAATTCCACTTATTTGGTTAATTTGAGTAGTTTCGTTTTATGATCCACCCAAGTGCTAAAGCGGCATCAGCGCCCGTTGGCACTTGGGACACACTGCATGAATGGTCATTTGACAGTCAAGCAGGTGAAAACCTTCTTTTTGAGCCGTTTTTGCCCCAATTTTTAAAATCGAGTCGTTTTTAAACTCAATGGTTGAGTTGCATCTAACACAAATTAGGTGATGGTGATGATGGGGATAGGGCTGGTTGATCTCATAATGTTTATGTCCCTCGCCCAGTTCTAATTCCCGCAAAAGTCCCATCCTTGCCATCAACTTCAAAGTCCGATAAATAGTTGATAGACTGATCCCTTCACCATCAGTTTCTAGCCGATGATAAAGATCCTCCGCACTCAGATGTTGACCTTGCGGAAGTTCTTGAAAAATATGTAGAATTGTTTCGCGCTGGGGAGTTAAACGCCAGCCTCGTTCGTTCAGTTCTGCCTTGAGTGAAGTAGTTGTGTAGACAGTCATATTAATATTTCTCAACAAAGCTCATTAGTTGAGAATATAACAAATCTTGGGAGCAATTTGCAACAATCATTGCCTATTGAGAATTTTTACTAAATATTTAAGAACAATTATCAAATCTTGATCAAAATTCAACTAATAAGCTGTAGTGCATTTAATTTGCCTACAGCTAATAGTTAGGATACTTATAACGATTGTATCCCTTGACTTTTAATTTTGAATGAGTGAATTTTGAATTGCTTAGTTGATCTCCACCTTCAAGATATCTGAGCAAAGGTCTAGGGAAACTCTTGTACAATTAAATGCAAATTATTTTCTACAAGCTTCTCAGAGGGTTTTAAGATGAGGATAAAATCAGCCCTTTGTCCCTAGTCATTTGTCAAATGCAGTTTTTTAATGACAAATGACTAATGACAAATGACTAACTTAGAGACTCCAAATAGTCACGGATGAGGTTGCGTCGCTTGGGTTGACGTAGCTTTTGCAAAGCCTTGGATTCTATTTGCCGAACTCGTTCCCGCGATAAGTCGAGCGCGCGGCCAATTTCTGCTAAAGAATAAGGATGGCCATCTGCCAAACCAAAGCGCATCAAAATTACATCGCGCTCTCGGCTAGTCAAATCTGACAGAAGATGATGCAAATCTCTTTGTAAAGATTCTCGCATTAACATCTCTTCTGGGGTTACACAGTCAGTTTCGAGTAATTCGCCTAACTCAGTGTCTTTATCCTTGCCTACTTTGGTTTCCAAAGAAACGGAGCGAGGCACCCGCAACAAAACTTCTCGGACTTGGGTCGGTGTCATCTCTAACTCAGTAGCTAAATCTTCTAGAGTCGGGGTGCGACCTTTTTCTTGAGCAATTTTGCGTTGGGCCTTTTTGATTTTGTTTAACTTTTCGGTAATATGGACAGGGAGGCGGATCGTCCGACTAGAAGTAGCGATCGCCCGTGTAATTCCCTGACGAATCCACCAGTAAGCATAGGTACTGAAGCGATAACCCTTAGTGGGGTCAAATTTTTCTACAGCCCGCTCCAAACCCAGTGTGCCTTCTTGGACTAAATCCAACAATTCCAAACCGCGATTTTGATACTTCTTAGCAACAGACACAACTAGGCGAAGATTAGCCTTAATCATGTGTTCTTTTGCTTGGAGTCCTTGGGACTGAACTTGCTCCAACTCTTCTACTGTCAACTTACCAATTTCAGCCCAGCGACGTTTGCCATCTGCCAAAGTCGGTCTAAGATCCGATAAAATTATGTCAGCAGTGGCAGCCCATCTTTCCAAAGACGGGCGATGTCCGAGTTCGGAGGTCAAACGTTCTTGAACTTCAATTAACCGAAGATAGGGCGTAATCACTTCATCCCCTTGCTTGGCGGCGTTAGCAAGCACTATCCGCATCCGCAAGTAGCGTTGGACTTTTTGAGCTTCTGAAACTTCTTCATCCCGCCCTAACAAGCGAACTCGACCAATTTCCTGAAGATATAGACGTACTAAGTCTGTACTACGACGGTTATTGTTAGCAGCAAAGTTAGCATGGTCAACAGAAGCGATCTCCAGCTCCTGTAGGTCATCTACCGATAACTCACTGTCATCAACCGTGAGATCCGAGTCCAAAGCCTGGCGGGACTTTTTGGTATTGTAGGGGGCATCTGCATAAAAAGATGTTGCTGGCATAAAGATTGTCTCAATGGCTCCAGGTAACAATAGATTACGGTCAGCTTAGATTATGGTCAGCTATTCAACTGTTGCTATTGTTCCCGCGATTCACGATGAACTAACACAGTTAAAGGTTCCATTACAATTTTTTTAGAAATTAACTGTAAAGGTTTTATTCGATACACTATTACTGAACTTAATCGGCTGCTAAACTTTTGATTGAACCAATAGCTATTCAAATCCGCAGCTAGGTTTTCAATATTTAAACTACTTAGTTAACATTTCAACCTTCAAGGTTCGTGATAGTAACTTTTGTAACACAGTATAAACATACTTCAGTGAATATCATGCTTTATAATTGGCATAGTCACATTTACATGGCTACAAAAGTAATATCCTGACGATTTAGCAATTTTTTCTCAGGATTCTTTAGGTATAAGTATAACTAATAGATATAGGGGAAGTGATTAGTATTAACGTTAAATAACATACAATTTATGTCCCTGGCTTACCTCACCCTCAATCCCTCTCCTTATAAAGGAGAGGGATCGTGAGATAGGATGAAGTTTTGCATTTTATTTAATCCACGTTCCTAACTACTAGTTGTACTCTGGCTTGATATCTCGCAGCATCAGCTCATCAAGTGCTTGTCGGGGTGTAATTTCGCCTTGAAGTAACTGATAAACTTGCTCGGTAATCGGGATAGCTATGTTTTGTTGCTTTGCTCGTTGCATTAAAACCCGACAAGTGTTCACGCCTTCAGCAGTTCCTTGCAAATTTGCAAGAATTTCTCTAAGTGACTTACCATGAGCTAGCTGGTAGCCAACTTGGTAATTGCGACTTAAGGGACTATTGCACGTTGCTAACAAATCTCCTAGACCCGATAAACCATAAAATGTTTCCGTCTTTGCACCCCAGTCATTGCCGATGCGAACCATTTCTGTAAGTCCACGGGTGACTAAAGCAGCTTTGGCATTAGTTCCCAGTTGTAAACCATCGCACACACCAGCTGCGATCGCAATCACATTTTTCAGTGTTCCCCCTAGTTCCACCCCCAAAGGATCGGGATTGGTATATACCCGGAAACGTTGAGAAGAAAATACTAACTGCACTACTTCCGCCGCCGTGGGAATATTACTGGCTACCACGGTAGCTGCTGGTAATTTCATTTGAATTTCTTTCGATAAATTAGGCCCAGACAAAACAACCACTGCATGGTTAGGGAATACTGTTTGCCAAATTTGGGACGGCGTGCAGGTGGTTTGGGGATCTAAGCCTTTGGTCGCCGTCACAAAAATTGTCTCTGGAGAAAGGGGAAAAGACTGGACTTGGGAAGCAACATCTCTTACACCAATCATTGAAATAGCGGAGAGGACTATTTGGACATCTTCTAACGCGGCTTGAAGAGTTTGGGAACCTTGACGCGACCACACGCGCACCCTATGACCATTTGCTGCGGCGAGATTTGCTAGAGATGCACCCCAAGCACCCGTACCAAGAATTGCTACTGATTTTGCATTAGTCATTAATCAACAGTCTCTCCATCACCCAATCACCCCATCCTCTTAGCAATCTAAAATCTAAAATCTAAAATTGGCTGCGGGGATAACGTTCGATTAATTCTCTGACTTGTTCTGCATGATATGAACTTCTTGTCAATGGTGAAGAAACAACTTGTAAAAATCCTATTTCTTCGCCGAATGCCTTCCAAGCAGCAAATTGTTCTGGGTTGATAAATTCATTTACCTGCAAGTGTTTTTGACTGGGTTGGAGATATTGCCCAATTGTCAAAATGTCACAATCCACATTTCGCAAGTCTTGCATGACTTGGCGGATTTCGGCATCAGTTTCACCAAGTCCAACCATGATCCCGGATTTAGTGTATGTGCTAGGAGAAACTTGGCGAGTTCGCTGCAATAATTCTAATGTGCGATCGTAGTTCCCTTGGGGACGCACCCGGCGATACAGGCGTGGGACAGTTTCTGTATTGTGGTTTAATACCTCTGGCGCAGCTTGTAGAATTATCTCTAGAGCATTCCAATTACCGCATAAGTCAGGAATTAGCACCTCAATTGTCGTATTGGGTGAAACAGAATGAACCGCATCAATACAGTCCACAAACTGAGATGCACCACCATCAAGCAAGTCATCTCGGTTTACAGAAGTGATTACTACATGATTCAGTTTCAGGCGGTGAACAGCTTGGGCTAGTCGTGCAGGTTCCGTGGGGTCTAATGGTTTGGGTTTTTTCTCAAAATCAATATCGCAGTAGGGACAAGCGCGTGTACAAGCTGGGCCCATAATCAAAAACGTGGCAGTCCCAGCGTTGAAGCATTCACCAATATTCGGACAGGAGGCTTCCTCGCAAACTGTATTGAGGGCTAAATCCCGCAAAATTTCTTTAACGTTACCGATGCGCTCACGCCCAGGTGCTTTCACCCGCAACCAGTCTGGTTTTACAGTCACAATCGGCTTTTACCACTAGAGTTATACAAATTTAATCGTAGCAAGCAAAGCCTTTGATGAAGTGATCATATATTCATATATATAGATGTAATTCTCTGATTTGGCACAGGTTGTGATATTCTTAATTTACAATGCCATTTTTATGGCGGGATGTAGCGCAGCTTGGTAGCGCACTTCGTTCGGGACGAAGGGGCCGCTGGTTCGAATCCAGTCATCCCGATTTGTACTTGTCGAATAACACTTTATTTGTCGTCGTTAACACATTAGTGTCGTTATTAACGATTTAAATGTCGTCTTAACAAATTAATGTCGCTGATTTACCCTAGACATCCGTTAACAAATTAATGTCGCCGACCTTTTTGGTGGAGTTGAGTCCAGCACATCTCTAATATACTCACAAATGTTGGAATATTCCCGAACGAAGTGCGCCTTTCAACCCTCTCAAAAAATTTTAATGCTTCAAATGTTTTTCTTAATCCACTCCTAGCCGGAATGTTTATTCAAACCAAAAGACTCACAAGTAATTCTCGTGAGTCTTTTCTCTGTCAACTCACCCCTAGCCGGAATGGTTGTTGAAACCGCCAAGGGCGAACGCGGCGGCGGTAGACTTTAGTCCATTCTTTCAACCCACCCCTAGCCGGAATGGTTGTTGAAACCAGCCGATGTAATTGTAATCGATGCCACACCTCGAGGCTTTCAACCCACCCCTAGCCGGAATGGTTGTTGAAACTTCAAAATAATCAAACTGCCATTGTCTCAGGTTCGATCTTTCAACCCACCCCTAGCCGGAATGGTTGTTGAAACGGTAAAGGTGTTTTGGTAATTGCCCACCGATTAGAATTAATCTTTCAACCCACCCCTAGCCGGAATGGTTGTTGAAACATAAGTGTTATCAATTTTTAGAGCGCGGTTCCTTCTTTCAACCCACCCCTAGCCGGAATGGTTGTTGAAACCCCGCCGCCTAGACTCCTTGCAAATAAAGCTTTCCAGGTACAAATTTGAAATATCTCTGAAAAAGCTTCCTTTGTCTAACATCAAAAAACTAAATCAACTGACATGCTAGTTTCTGAAGTTAACACATTACAAGGGTTTTAAGATTTTGGCAGGACTCCAGGGATTTTGCCCCCGCTTCGACATGCCAAAAAAATATTTGAGAGGGTTCCCCCGACGAAGGGGGTGATTCAGTAGCCACCACTGCGGTAATCCGCACCGTTGCTAACAACGGCTATTGCTTTTTCAAGCCTTACTCCTTATTGCTGGGAGCGCACCTATCCTGTCTTGCGACAGCAGCATCGGAAGCGGGCAGCTACTAGGGTCAGAAAGCAAAACGGTTTTGCAGCCGTCAAACTAACCCAGATTTTTCACAGTACATTGGTTCCAAAGAACATGAACTGCGGCGCTGTTATTTTCCTATTATAATATTTTCAAGGTACAGAATTTTTTAGCTAAACTAAAGCAACTTCACTTGGCGCTCTTGATAAGCAAACAAAGCTAAATCTCTGGCTTGTTCCTGTTGGCTGTCTCTAATTGGCTGTGATCCGCTTTCGATAGATATTCCACTTTTCCCAGCTTGGATTTGAATACTCTCGATTAATCGACCATAGCTCCAACGGTGGATGCTGATACGATAATCTTTGGCATAGTTTTGTTGACCTTCCTTGTAACCTGGAATTTTTTTCTCTGCTTTTGCTTGAACTTCGCTTTGAATAATTTCTCGCATATCGCCGAGTTTGGGTAAAACAATGCTGTCGGCAGAGTAAGTTTTTGTGATCGCAACAATTGCATCTGCCAGTAATCTATCAACATATTGTCCTAACTCTGATTCACCGAATGAGTTTGGCGCGTTTTGTTTCTGAGCTTTGTGACGTTCGTGTGAGAGCCGTTGCTGTTGCTGCCGCTGGCGGTTTAGTAAATTGTAATTGTCACCGAGTAGTTGTTTAACACTACGATAAGTCAGAACTTTTTTGCTCGCAGCATCTACCACAGCAACTGTTGCTGGTTTTTCTAGACCTAAGCTGACACCGACAATAATATTAGATTTTCCTTGATATAAAAATTGACTAGGACGACTAGGAAAGAGATTGTCAAGTTTCCGCCTGGTAGTTAACTCTTTTTGGAGACGAATTACTTGGGTCTTCTTTAGACTACCTTGTTGTTCCATCTTGCTGATAGTTTTTTCAGCCTTATTGATTTTTTCAAGGCGAACTAGTTCTGTTTCTTCTTTTGTCCACAAACGTGTTTCTATAGAGCATTGAAGAATTAAGCTGTGAACCCTCCACGGCTCACCTTTACCGTTTCTTTCCTGCCAGAATAGACGTGCAGAACGCAGAATAAATAGCCCAGAAGAATATGTTTCATCATCATCATGCCAAATTTGCCAATCTTGACAGAAGCGTTGAAAATAATGAAGCTGGCGAGAATCACAATAAACCTCAAATTTAGGTTTATTCATTAGTTCATTCAAACCATTAAATTTGATAAAGATACGACCTTTCTCGTTTGTCAACCAAGTTAGGTCTGTATTAGTTTCATAATCAACAGGATATGGCATACAGCTATTTTCTCTCAGGAGGGTAGCTTGCCAAGATTTAGCTTCATCTTCATTTTGAGGGACTTTATTAACCACCTCTGACAAAGTTTCTAGCCACTTTTCTCCTGTTAAATCTCGTCCTTTAGGTTTCCGACTTTTGATTTGATTTCTTAAACGTTCAATTTCAATTTCTTTTTTACGTCTACTTTTAGCATATTGGTCAGGTTCTTCATCAACCTCATTGACCTGACAGTTATTTTTGAGCAGATAGGCAAGGGCGCACCGAGATAAACAGTCTTCTGTTTTCTCGTACATATCAAATAACCCACCGAAAAGTGTGGTGTTTGAAGAATTTTTTTTAGTGTTATTGCCTTTTTTTCTTTGAGATTGCTGATTTTTAGTCTGGGAGAACTTGGCAACAAATGAAGTCAAAATTTCGGTAGCTTTGGCGCGAATAACATCTAAACTAGATTGGCTTTCTTGCTGTAATTCTATATCAGTCTTGAGCATCTTTAGCCAACGCTCTTTCCCTTCTATTTGGCGCTGTCGTCGCTTTTGTAAGGCTAACCAAGACTTATAAACTTCCTTGACTAGAGTAACTGCTGATGTGTAAAAACGACCTGGCTGGTTATCAAAATGCTCTTGTGTTTTAAGAGAGCTGCATATTGTCTTGATAGTGTCTTTAGGCACTTCACCTTTTTGTACCCAAGTCTCGAAATCAGGGCATTTTCCTAGCTGTTCCAATAATTCGTTAATCAGTGGTGTGTTTTTCTCAGCCATTAGTTCCCACAAGATACGGAGGCTGTTTTCATCACCAACCAAGCGACATTGAATAGTAATTACGCTCATGGTGTTTTTAGCAGTATGACGTTGATGAGAGTTGCTCTTTTAGTCTTTTACTGGTTTTACTACCTATCTTTTATTATAAGCGTAATGACGTAATGCCGCAATAGCTTTTTAGCGCAAATGTGCTTTTGCCAAAATGCTGTGCCACAATTAAGCCCGACCTAAAGCAGCATGTGGAGATGGCAGAAGAAACTAGAGAAGTTCGGGGAAGAATTCCTAAAGATTTAAAAATCGCTTTTGAAATTGCTTGCGCTCGTCTGGAAGCCACGCAGACAGCAGCCTTGGAGGAGGCGATTCGAGACTGGTTGAAAAAAAAAGAATCCTCTGAAAAACAGCACTAGGACGATTGAGGGACGCAGTTGCTATCGGTTAAGTTTGCTGCCAAATACTCAATTGAGTAAAGTTAACGATTGTGGCAGTAATTGCTTAATAATTATTTATGATTTCGGGATGAAGCTTATACTCTTTGCTCTTCCCGTTATGAGAGTGTCCAGCAAAATCCTCAAAAGATTCAAAACTTAAACTTTTGCCCATTGCCTTTCCAATTAGCGTTAGCAAATTATTTGCCCGCATCTGGAAAAATGCTTCAAAATCATCTCCCCGTAAAGTTTTTGGAGATATAGCGTGCGATCGCAACATTTCATCCAGCCTTCTAGCTGATGTCTCAGAAAGTTCAAACTCCTCTAAATAAACAGAAGGTGCTTTACTACCAATCTTCTTGTTTGTTTTGGCACTTAAAGGTGTGCGATTAATCAAGCAGTTATATTTTTTGGGTTCAATGCCCTGCTTGCGACACCATGCGACTGGAAAGATGTGGTGCGAATCTATTTGTTCTTCAAAATAAATAACATCATTGATTTCCTCTCCAGTACACCAATCAATTGCCCCTTCGCGTCTTAATAAAGCTGCCAAACCCTGATACACCGCACCGTAACGTTTCCTAACGCTAATCAGCCGATCAAAAGAGAAATTCGCTTGCACAATGCTAAAAGGAATTGAACCACCTGCTAACCAGTCTGCTACTTCAACTATCTCCCGCCCTACGCGTGTCTCATACCAGCGTGTATATACTTCACCAAAAATCCCGCACCACAACCAACGTTCCAGCATAGAACGTACCTGAGAAGAGCGGGAACGCTCTCCAAGAAGAGTAAAGATTGCACTTAGAACGACTAATTGAATGGGGTAAGCTAAATCATCTGCATCAAAGATTTTTTGACTATAAAGGAAACGAGCAGACTCTTCAAAACCTCTGGTAATTGGGTCAACCCATTTTTGATATTCTTCCTTGGTGAGTTTTAGTACTTCAGCGCGACCACAAGCAACACCTGGTAATTTATCGAGATTCCACCCTTGCTTTAAAGCTTCTATCCTCTTGGCATAGCCAGCTACCAAGGTAACTGCTTGTACAAAATCAGTACTTCGTAGCTTTCGCAATACCTTTAATGATTTGAAGCGATTTTCCCGCTGCTTCCAATCATCTCTCAAACTGAAGTCAGCACTGCAATAGCTGGAACTCATTAAGTCGAAGTAATTGAGATCACAGCCAGAAGTATTTGTATCCTCAAAGACTTGGCAAACAGCTTCTTTTGGTAAGGAGTCACGCAGTTGGATAACAGGTATTTGATAATGCTCGAATTTCTTGAGAATTTCTAGTTTTAAAGTATCAATTACTTCCAGCTTTTGAGGATTGTATCGCCAATGCTTAGAGAATTTACTACGCCATTCCGAAAAAAAGAAAACCTTGGATAAAGGAAACAAGAGCGCCTCATATTCTTTTTCGGGAGTAGAACAATCAATTAAGTTACCTGAGAAGATTCGCATAATTTTGGATTCTGGCAACACAACGATCGCACTACGGCGATCGCACTCTGGGTCGAGGCATTTTTCAATATCCAGGTAGTACCACTTTTTGATAATTTTCTGGCTTTTTTGGTCTTTGATGATTACAGGTAGCTCAGAGAGCAGCACCATGAACAAAGCTGTCAGGCGTTGCTGTCCGTCAAGGATTAATAGGTTTGGAGTATAATTTTCTGATTTTAATACTCCATTGACTAGGCGGGGTTTGAATTGTCGGCTTTGATTACCTTGCTGAAGCATCATTACTGCGCCAATTGGGTAAGCCAGAGATATGCTGGCAAGCAAACGGCGCACATGGATATCGTCCCAAACCCAATCTCGTTGAAAATCTGGAAGTTGGATACGTCCAGTTTTAATGTCTTTCATGACATCAAGGAGAAAATATTTAGTGATGTCAAAGGTAGAGATTGAGTTCATTTGATGTTCTGCCATTTTTGTCATCAAGAAAGATGCGGCTACTCGCTACAGCTAGTACTTCTGTACCTCAGCCTAAGATTCTCTTTGGGGTAACAGCAAGGGGTTTTTGGGGCAGTTGGTCGTGAGTAGCGATCGCTTTTGCTTAGTCTTGAGGAAAGTCTGGTGGTAAAGTAGCAATTCCTTTTGCGACGAGATGTTTAAATTGATTAATTAGGTCTGCTTGCCGTAAAATTCGGGTAACGTATTTGGGTCGTCGGCGAAAGCCTGTCCCCCAATCTTTAACAGTTTTTGGGCTAGTACCTGTAACGTCAGCGATCGCATTAATGCAAGCTTTGCGATAATTACGTCCTGGTTCGTGAGTAACCCAACGACGACAATACTCCATCGGTTCCAGGGGCAACTGACAGAGGGTATCAATTTGATGTTTGTTTTGGTGGGATTGCCTCCCAGTTTGCATCTTGAGCGTTGGTGAGTTAGTAAGGGTTACAGCAGCAGGGAATTGTGGAGGGATCAAGCTACTGCACGCAAAATCCATGCTTGCTGACCTCAACTTAGGAAATCTCTGCCCATAGTACAAGTATTTTAGTCACGAATTACGAGTAAATTATTCTTGAGGAAAGTCAGGAGGTAAGACTATTTTTTTGATTTGGTTGAGCTTATCCGCCATTCGTAAAATATGTGCTACATAATTGGGGCGCTTCTCGAAGTTGGAACCCCAATTACCTATAGTCCTTGGACTCAGCCCAGTTGCTTCGGCGAGAGCGGCTATGCAGGCTTTTCTATACCCCCGGTCATCGGGGGACATATCAACCCATTTTTTACAGTATTCTATCGGCTCCAAGGGCTTTTCACTGAGCGCATCGATTCTATATTCAGCCCTTGGAGGAATGATGTCTATTACACTACTTGATTTGAGTAACACGTTTACTCACGATTCATGTCTATTCTGATAAACATCATTAGTTTTAGAACGTTAGCAAGTAGGGTACAGATATTTCTTGACCATCCCAGGTTAAGCTGCAAAACGTGCAAAAATGAAAGCCGCAAGCTTTGGCTTCAAATTAGGATGGGAGAAGAAACTTGAGAGGTTAGGGGGAGACTCCCTAAAGGCTTAAAAATCGCGGTTGAAATTGCCTGTGCGCGTCTGGAAATGACACAAACTGCGGCTTTGGAGGAGGCGATTAGAGATTGGTTGCAAAAAGAAAAGTCCCCTGCTGATGGCGAGTCACAGGGGAGTTAAAGGGTTATGGTTAAAATTGCTGAGATACTTGTATAATTTATGCTACAAATGTTGGATTACTGGTTTCTTTGACTCTGCGATAAATCTCGATTTATCCCTACATAAATCGGAAATTTCAATCTAGGCTTGGGAGTCTGAGATTGCATTAACTATGTAATATTTTTAACCGTGATGTAGCATTTAACGAATCGCACGCTCATTTTACCTTGTAGGTGCAAAATTATGAGCCAAGCTATTAATCTTAAAAATCCCACAGTAAAGCTAAATGTTCGAGCAAACTTTTAAAAATATTGATGATGTTCTCCGGGAGGAAGCGGGTTGTACTACAGAGTTAGATTACACCGAGCAAACGTCTTGGTTGCTGTTTCTGAAGTATTTGGATGATTTGGAGCAGGAAAGGGCGCTAGAGGCGGAACTGGCTGGCAAGCCTTATGAATTTATTATTGATGAGGCACATCGCTGGTCAGCTTGGGCTGCGCCGAAAAAGGCGAATGGTACATTGGATCGTGATCATGCGCTGAGTGGCGATGATCTGATTGATTATGTCAACCGCAAGCTATTCCCATATTTACAGAGTTTCAAGCAACGGGCTACTAGTCCAGACACCATTGAATACAAGATTGGGGAAATTTTTAGCGAGATTAAGAACAGGTTTCAAAGCGGGTACAGCTTGGGGGATGCACTGGAATATATTGATGAGCTACGGTTTAGATCGCAACAGGAGAAACACGAGCTATCCCATCTCTATGAAGCGAAAATCAAAAATATGGGTAATGCGGGGCGTAATGGTGGGGAATATTACACGCCACGTCCTTTGATTCGGGCAATGATTCAAGTGGTGAAGCCGAAGATTGGCGATCGCATTTATGATGGTGCTTGTGGTTCGGCTGGGTTTTTGTGTGAGTGTTACGACTATTTACGTCGGGGTAAGCTGACAACAAAAGAGCTTGAGATACTTCAAAAACATACGTTTACGGGTAAAGAAAAGAAAAGTTTAGCGTATGTGATTGCGATCATGAATATGATTTTGCATGGCATTGATGCGCCCAATATTATGCACTCCAACACGTTGACGGAAAATCTCAGTGATATTCAGGACAAGAATCGTTTTGATGTAATTTTGGCTAATCCGCCATTTGGGGGGAAGGAACGCAAGGAAGTACAGCAGAATTTCCCGATTAAAACTGGGGAAACGGCGTTTCTGTTTTTGCAGCATTTTATCAAAATCCTGAAGATGGGCGGTACGGCGGCGGTGGTAATTAAAAATACGTTCCTGTCAAATTCCGAGAATGCTTCGCGGGCGTTGCGTCAAGAGCTTTTGAGTAGTTGCAATCTGCACACGATTTTGGATTGTCCGAGTGGGACTTTTATCGGGGCGGGGGTAAAAACAGTGGTGCTGTTTTTTGAGAAAGGAAAGCCGTTCGATTCCGTTCAGGGAACGCCTTTATTTTCTCAGGGAAAACCTTTAAATGAGGGAATGGCGACTCGAAAAATTTGGTATTACCAACTCGATCCAGGGCGGAATATGGGTATAACCAATTCGCTGAATGATAAGGATTTGCGCGAGTTTGTGGAGTTACAGGCTAGGTTTGCGGAAACAGAAAAATCTTGGCTGGTGGATATTGCTGATGTGGATCGGGAGACGTTCGATTTGTCAGTGAAGAATCCGAATAAGGCTGAGGAATCGGTGTTACGGGAACCGCAGGAAATTTTGGATGAAATTGCTGCGTTGGATGAGGAGAGTGCAGAGATTTTGGCTGGGATTGGGGGGATGGTATGAGGGAAGATTGGCAGATTAGTTCTCTCGAAGAAGTCGTTAAATTTATTGATTATAGAGGTAAAACACCTCAGAAAACAGAATATGGAATGCATTTAATTACAGCTAAAAACGTAAAAATGGGATATCTACAAAATAAACCAATGGAGTTTGTAGACCCAAAAATTTACGATGAGTGGATGACGCGAGGTATTCCGAAAAAAGGAGACGTTTTATTTACAACAGAAGCCCCACTTGGTAACGTTGCTCAACTTGACACAGATGAGAAGGTGATTTTTGCTCAACGAATCATAGTTATGCAACCTAAACGAGAAGTGCTTGACTCAACATTTCTCAAATATATGCTTCTTTCAAATTTAATGCAGAAGAAAATACATGAAAAAGGCACTGGAGCAACAGTTCAAGGAATTAAGTCTCAATTACTGAAGAAAGTTCCAATATCTTTTCCTCGATCTCTGTCCGAACAAAAGCGGATTGTGGCGATTTTGGATGAGGCGTTTGAGGGGATTGATAGAGCGATCGCAAACACCGAAAAGAACCTCGTCAACGCCCGCGAATTATTTGAAAGCTATCTAAACGCCATCTTTACCCAGAAAGGCGATGGGTGGGTAGACGCAGCGATTGAAGATCGTATCAAGTTTATTGATTATCGTGGTCGTACACCCAATAAGACAGAAGGCGGAATGCGGCTTATTACGGCTAAAAACGTGAAAATGGGATTTTTACAACTAGAACCACAAGAGTTCGTAAATCCAGATATTTATGATAACTGGATGACTAGAGGAATTCCCCAAAAAGGTGATGTTTTATTCACGACTGAAGCACCACTGGGTAATGTGGCTCAACTAGATACAGATGAAAAAGTAGTTTTTGCCCAAAGAGTCATCATTATGCAGCCAGATGAGAAATTCATTAACAAAACTTTTTTGAAATTTCTGCTTCTATCAAACATAATTCAGCAGCGCATACAAGATAAAGGTACTGGAGCAACAGCACAAGGTATTAAAGCTAGTTTACTTAAAAAAATTCCGATTTCATTTCCTTCTGATCTTCTTATTCAACAATCTATAGTTTTAAAACTTGAAACTATTGAAGCCGATACTAAGCGGCTCGAAACCATCTACCGCCAAAAAATCGCCGCCCTCAACGAACTCAAACAATCGATCCTGCAAAAAGCATTCACTGGCGAACTTACCGCAGACACCCCAAAAGCTGCTAAGGAGGCAATTGCAGCATGATTACCCTAGAAACCCTTGAAAAATGGCTGAATGCACCTGCTGAAACCGAAAACCTTGAATTTAAACAAGCCAAGCAGCAATTTAATAAAGTTGACTTACTCAAGTATTGTGTAGCATTAGCCAATGAGGGAGGTGGATATCTAGTTTTCGGCGTAACCAATAAGCCACCACGTCAAATTGTAGGTTCCCAAGCTTTTCCATCACAGACTTCCCTGAATGAAATTAAATCCCGTATTGTAGAAAAACTCGGATTCCGCGTAGATGTAACAGAATTAGCCCATCCCAATGGTCGAGTGTTAGTCTTTGAAATACCACCTCGTCCTGTAGGACAAGCTTATACCTTTGATGGTGCATACTTGATGCGATCTGGTGAAGATTTACGCCCGATGACACCAGATGTACTCAAGAAAATTTTTGCAGAAGATCAACAAAATTGGTTTTGCCAACCTGCTCAATCTGAAGCCAGTCCTGATGATGTAATCAACCTTTTAGATACTCAATCATACTTTGAACTGCTAAAAATCCCCTATCCAACTACCCGCGATGCAGTTCTTGATAGATTAGAAACCCAAAATTTAATTCAAAAAACAGCACAGGGTTGGACAATAACAAACCTAGCAGCCATTCTTTTGGGAAAAAAACTAGATGCTTTTTCACCTGTATTGGCTCGTAAAGCACCACGTGTCGTTATTTATGAAGATACAGATAAGCTAAAAACTCGTAATGAAACAACAGGTGTTAAGGGTTATGCAGTTGGCTTTGAGGGGTTAGTGGATTTTATCCACTCAGCAGCACCACAAAATCGCTTTATTGAGGAAGTTTTACGGGAAGAAGTAAAAATGTTTCCCAGACAGGCTTTACGAGAACTAATTGCAAATGCTTTGGTGCATCAGGATTTTCTTGCAAGGGGTACTTCGGTGATGATTGAAATGTATAGCGATCGCATTGAAATATCTAATCCCGGCATCCCACCCATTAAGGTAGAGCGATTTATTGATGAAAATCGCTCCCGTAACGAACAACTCGCCAACCTTATGCGACGTTTTTATATATGTGAAGAAAAAGGTAGTGGCATTGATAAAGTTGTAACAGCAGCAGAAGAATTTCAATTACCAGCACCAGATTTTCGAGTAGGTGACACACGCACTACAGCAGTGCTGTTTGCCCATCAGGATTTTGCCGATATGAGCAAGAGGGATCGAATTCGAGCCTGCTACCAGCATTGTTGTTTGTTATACGTAAGCAATAAGCGAATGTCTAACCAAACCCTGCGAGAGCGTTTTCGTCTAAGTGAGTCAAAGGCAAAGGCTGTCATCGTTTCTCAGATTATAGGAGCTACCAAAGAAGAAGGCTTGATCAAGACTGATGAATCTGAATCAAGCTCTACCCGTTATGCTCGCTATCTTCCTTTTTGGGCTTAGAAGCAAAAAAGTGCTTAATCGCAAATCGATATTAGCCCCTCTCAAATCCTGAAACCCTTGTAAAACATACAAAAAAGTGATTAATTGCAAATCGATATCGGTTGCTCTTAACTCCTCAAACCTTTGCAAAAACAATAAAAAGTGTTTTAACGCAAATCGTGCAAGCGCAATAAGAATGAAACTGACCTCTTAGGCACACAGATTACCCTTATTTCCCAAGATGCAGATAAAAAATCTTCAGTTCTAATTACCATAGCATAAACAAAAGTGCCTCTACACTACCAAATACATTACCGTATTAACACTTAAACGTTTGTTATAGTTAAACTAAAATAAGGGATTGTGATCGCGCACAGCCGACTGCCATATTCTGAAGACGAGCCATCATGAACGAAGCCGAAACCCGTGCCGAACTAATTGACCCCGCATTAAAAGGCGCAGACTGGGGAGTTATCGAAGGTAGTCGCATCCGCCGCGAAGTTATTGCCCCTGGTCGTTTAATTGGCAACGGTAAACGCGCTCAATCAGACATCGCCGATTATGTCCTGGTTTATCGTGGTGAAAAACTCGCCGTCATCGAAGCGAAAAAACGCGACTTACCAGATACCGCAGGTTTAGGACAAGCCAAAAAATACGCCGAAAAGTTGCAGACTCGATTCGCCTACTCTACAAATGGCATCGGCATCTACCAAGTAGATATGCACACAGGCGCAGAAGGCTACGTCAACCAATATCCCACCCCGGATCAGTTATGGGAAACCACCTTTAACGAAGATAACCAGTGGCGCGATCGCTTTGCTGCCATCCCCTTTGAAGATAAAAGCGGCACATGGGAAGCCCGTTATTATCAACACAATGCCATTAAGCACGTCCTAGAAGCAATCTGCCAAGGACAAGACCGGATTTTGTTAACGATGGCAACAGGCACAGGTAAAACCTTCATCGCCTTCCAACTCGCCTGGAAACTCTTTCAAAGCCGTTGGAATCTTAGCCGAAAACCGACCCGTCGCCCGCGAATTTTGTTTCTAGCAGATCGCAATATCTTAGCCAACCAAGCCTATAACTTTTTCTCTGCCTTCCCCGATGATGCCCTCGTCCGCATTGACCCCGAAGCCATCAAAAAACGGGGTCGAGTCCCCAAAAATGGCAGTATCTTTTTTACCATTTTCCAAACTTTTATGACCGGACGGGACGACGCTGGCAATCCTACACCCAAATTCAGCGACTATCCCCCCGACTTCTTTGACTTCATCATCATTGATGAATGTCACCGAGGCGGAGCCAGTGACGAAAGCAGCTGGCGGGGCATTTTGGAATACTTCTCACCAGCAGCCCAACTTGGACTCACCGCCACCCCCAAACGAAAAAACAACGCAGACACCTACGCCTACTTTGGCGAGCCAGTATATACCTACGCCCTCAAAGAGGGCATCAACGACGGGTTTCTGACTCCCTTTAAAGTCAGGCAAATCGAAACTACCCTAGATGAATATATTTACAGTGCTGAAGATGAACTAATCGAAGGTGCAGTAGAAAAAGCCAGAACCTACAGTGAAGCCGACTTCAACCACATCATTGAAATTGCCGAGCGCGAACGCTACCGGGTGCAACTATTCATGGAAGAAATTGACCAGAATCAAAAAACTCTGGTGTTTTGCGCCAACCAACCCCACGCTTTAGCTGTGCGGGATTTAATCAACCAGATGAAGATTAGCAGTAAGCCTAATTACTGTGTTCGCGTCACCGCCGATGATGGGAAACTGGGAGAACAGCACCTCAGCACCTTTCAAGACAATGAGAAAACTATCCCCACCATTCTCACCACTTCTCAAAAGCTCTCCACTGGGGTTGATGCTCGTAACGTTCGTAACATCGTGCTGATGCGCCCAATCAAGACGATGATTGAATTTAAGCAAATTATTGGTCGCGGGACTCGCCTATTTGAGGGGAAAGACTACTTCACCATTTATGATTTCGTCAAAGCCTACGAACACTTCAACGATCCTGAATGGGATGGCGAACCCCAAGAACCTGTAGTAGTCAAAAAGCCTGAAGGTGCAGATACAACCAAAGGTTTCATAAAAGATACTGACAAAGGTAGCGTGGAAACTCCAGAAGAACGCCGCCCTCAAAAAATCAAAATAAAACTCGCTGATGGCAAAGAACGTTTCTTCCAGCATCAGATGTCTACCACATTTTGGAGTCCAGACGGTAAACCCATGAGCGCCGCAGCATTTGTAGAACGTCTCTTTGGTGAAATTCCTGAACTATTCACAGATGAAGACGAATTAAGAGCCATTTGGAGTCGCCCTGACACCCGTAAAGCCCTATTAGAAGGACTGGCAGAGAAGGGCTACGGCGAGGAACAACTCACAGAAATTAGTCGGCTGATTGATGCCGAGAAAAGCGATTTATATGATGTGCTAGCTTATATCGCCTATGCCTCTCCACCCATTAGCCGCCGAGAGCGCGTCCTTGCTCACAAGTCGTTAATCTTCTCGCAGTATCTCGGCAAACAGCAAGAATTTCTCGACTTTGTACTAGAGCAATACATCAAAGCCGGGGTGGGGGAACTCGATCGCACTAAATTACCTCAACTGTTAGAGTTGAAATATCATACTGTTCGTGATGCTGTGGAAGAACTAGGCAGCGTTGCGAATATCAGTGCAGTATTTATTGGGTTTCAGCAGTATTTATATTCACACAACAGGGCAGCTTAATTGGGCAGGTCGCTAAAATTAAGCATCCTACTCAGAACATTAACTCAAAGCTACATGATCATAGCTAAAAAAGCGATCGCTTATCAACATAGCTCAAAGCTATTAATTTGTATGTATAAATTAAAACCTGCTCCTTATATTTTATCTTTTCAGTTTTTTGCAGCTGGATATCTAGTGATATAGCAACATAGACGTATATTTTTCTTAGACATCTAGAGGTCAATAACTCTTTTGACGTTTCGCCATCGTCGCAAATGGTAAAAAACAATGCGGACACTCCCCTTGTACCCAATCTGCCGGAATCGGGAAGGATGTCTGGCAGTTAGTACATTTTGTGAGTAAGCGTAATTGATGGCGATCGCACTTCATTTTCTCCTTAAACTGCCACTCAATTCGGTGACAAGGTACTTCCGCATAACAAGCAGCACATAATCTAATTGGTCGGGGCTTCATCGTCATCCCCTTGGGTGGTAACATCTGACTTAATCTATCCACATTAACTACCACCACAGATGCCAAAGCCTCCAATTCCTGTGTATTAGGAAATGGGTTAAAGTAAAGTTTTTCCCATCGTCCCGTAATAGCACCAAGACCAGCAATTTTTCCTAAAGAGTATCCTGAAGGTAGGCTGTTAGGCTTAAATCGACGTAATCCCCCCAAATAATGACTAATGCTCTCTCCTTCGTATGGCTCGACATAACCTAACTTTGGGCGAATTTCATTATCTTCATTCATTCCTATTTCTGTTTTCGAGAGGAACATATTTTGTGCCATAACGACTAGCAATTTTTTCTAGTATGCTTTCATCAACCCTGCTAAATCCATTTTTGAGAGAATGTAAAACTGCCTTAGTAAGTATCTTGACTAAAATTCCCATTCGCGCACTTGTACTAACCGCTAAAATTTCAAAAATATTCCCCTCAGCTAAATTAGATAATTCAGGAAGAGATAAAATATCTAGTTCAATTGTAATTAATGTCTTTCTAAAATCCTCATATTCCAAGCGCTCAAACTCATACAGTGTTGGGAAATTAGTCAACAAATCACAATCTTGTAAAATATCATCTAACTCCCTCCCTCCAACTAAGACAATAGGAACATGACATTCTTCAAAAAGTTGTTTTAAGTCTATAAGTGCTTCTTTTTGAAGATTATCAGCATTATCTATGATCACCAATTCTAGTCCAAATAGCTTTGTTGGGTATCAGCTTGCGCTGAAATATTTTCCTGTAACTGTGGCTCTATTTTCTCAAGCTTGATTTCTTCCCTAGAAACTCTCTCTGGTATAACTGCCTGATGGTCATCTTTTTTGGAATAACTTGAAGCTCTACTTTTGCGTATTTCAATAACATTTGAGTTTTTCTTAGATGCAGAACGGAGACGCTTTTGTTCTGAGCGTCTTTTTTCCTTTTTGTCTTCTTTCCGTTTCTATACAAGTTCTTTCCGTTTATTTAATGCTAATAAAGCATCATAGTTAAAATGTTCTTTACGAGCTTTACTTCGCTCTTTATTTAGGGCTTTTAACTCTTCAAAACTCAAATTCTGAGTATCCATGTTTACGGCATGAGCATAACCCAAAAAGTCTTCCGTATTATCATCACTTTCGCAACTATATACATATAAAGTCAAGATATAGTCGGGATCATATCTCAGGGTTACATATTCACCTTTATATGCCTTGAGTGATTCTCCACGATAAATCAAGTTTTCAAACTGTATAGATCCATGTGCTTGAACAACTCGTTGCGCTTCTTTCATCAAACAGATATCTAATTCTCGCTGATCCAAAGGTTCAGGCAGTTTTTTTCCCATTCCTTTAAACCATCGCTCAAATCTCGTTTCACGAGGATCTTTAGGATATGGTTCGTGATTATAAATATCACAAAAAAAACTAGCGAGAATCTTGTCTAGATCCTGTATTGTCAAACACGCTTCTTTCTCTGCATTTTCGGGGCGTTCCTGAAAATTTGCCCCCGTATAACCAGGTAAATCTTTGAGAACTTGAGTATTAACGGTTTTGAAAATGCGTTCTACAATACCACCTTCGGGTGGGCGATCGCGTAGTTCACATTGAAATCCTAGTTTCTTACCAATGGCTTTGAGATGTTTTGAGCGAAAATCTTTTCCACCATCAGTAAAAAAATATTGATAGGGATATCCACAAACATCCCAAGACTTATTTAACTGATAATCATCAGGGTAGTTCTTAGGTAGAATAGCGTGTCTTAAGGCTAAAGCCACCTCTGTAGAGCCTGGTTGTTTAATCCATAAGCGGAAACCAACAATACAGCTTGAATAAGTATCCACAATAGTAGTTAGCCAAGGACGATCAGACAATAAATTGCCATGACTATCAACTATGCGAACATCCAATTTAGTATGATCACATTGAATAATTTGGTTACTAAACTCAGCCTTCAGTAGTTCACCATCTCGTGTTACCACTGTCATCCAAGATCCCGAACCCGGATTTCTAACTCTTGTTTTCCGTTTATGTTGCTCAATTAAAGGGTCTAAAATCCTATAAACAGTAGCTTGATGAGGATATTCTCCTAGCTTGAGTTTAAGATCCACAATTGCGTGTCGCTTCACTTCACGAACTATAGATGCTGGTGATATTGGATGTTTGTCTTTAAGACTCTTTTCATAGATTGTTTTGATGAAGTCTTGCCAATATTCGCTAACTCGATATTTTCCCTTATCTGCTCGTTCTATTCCTGCTGTTTCTCTTAACTTGTCTTCATCGTATTGCTTGAGAAGACGTTCTACCTGACGAGTAGAAACATCCAGGGTATTTGCAACGGACTGTTTTCTCTGAGATTTAATAGCGCGGTTGGGTGACTCAGCAAGCCACTGGATAAGATTAAATGTCAGTTTATGCCTATCGGACGTTGCCAGAATAATTTGGGATGGATCTACGACAAAATTACTCTTGTCAAGCAAAATAGCGTCTGGAGCTTGCGTTGATCCTTCAGTAAACTCAAATTCTTCGTCTGCCATAGAGTGCAGCCCACTCATGAATAATTAAGATACTAATGTACGATAAAATCCTTAAATAAGCGACATCTAATGTGCAAAACAGCTAAATCTTAATAAACGACATTTAATTTGCGAAATATAGATTTGCGACATACAATATGCAAATTGAGTGAAACTATCTTTTATAGGTGTAAATAACTTATAATAGTTGCACAATAGAGCTTCCAGGCTTTAAAAGCAGTTACGACATGGTTTGCAAAATGCGACATATAATGTGCGAATGTACATGTAGAAGCGGTTTCTAACAGCCCTTTTATCTACGATGCCTGGGTTGGGCTACGCCTACGCACCCTTGGCACCCCATTCAACTCAGAGAGTAAGGTAAAATTATAAACAAAAATATTAAGAATATTAAAGAACCTAATCAATGTCCAGCATTTCTCTTGACAAAAGTAAATATCATATTGTCGTTATCGGTGCGGGAATAGGTGGACTGACTGCTGGAGCATTATTAGCTCATAGAGGTTACAGCGTCTTAATTTTAGATCAAGCCCTCGTACCAGGCGGCTGTGCTTCGACGTTTAAACGCCAGGGATTTACCTTTGATGTGGGGGCAACTCAGGTGGCGGGGTTGGAACCAGGGGGCATTCACCACCGGATTTTCTCAGAATTATCAATAGATTTACCCGCCGCAACGCCTTGTGATCCGGCTTGTGCGGTCTATTTACCTGGGGAAAGCACACCGATTAATATCTGGCGTGACCAAAAGAAATGGCAAGAGGAACGACAAAAACAGTTTCCCGGTAGCGAACCTTTCTGGCAATTGATGGCAACTTTATTTAATGCCAGTTGGGAATTTCAAGGACGTGATCCGGTGCTACCACCACGTAATTTATGGGATTTGTGGCAGCTAACGCAAGCGGTGCGTCCCAGTACATTAATTACTGTACCCTTCACTTTGTTGACGGTGGGAGATGCTTTACGGTTATGTGGACTGGGGAATGACCAACGACTGAGAACTTTTTTAGATTTGCAACTGAAGCTATACTCTCAGGTGGATGCAGAAGAGACAGCATTACTTTATGCCGCAACAGCGTTGAGTGTATCCCAACTGCCCCAAGGATTGTTTCACCTCCAGGGAAGTATGCAAGTACTAAGCGATCGCCTGGTACAATCCTTAGAAAGAGATGGCGGCAAATTGTTGATGCGCCACACTGTAGAAGAAATAAAAGTAGAAGATGGTAAAGCTACTGCTGTAGTCATTAGAACTCATAAAACTGGTGAAGTCTGGACAGAACGAGCCGACCACATAGTTAGCAACGTCACCGTGCAAAACTTAGTGCAGTTATTGGGAGAACAAGCGCCATCTGGTTATAAAAACCGCGTGGAAAAACTGTCCCAAGCATCGGGTGCGTTTGTGGTTTATTTGGGTGTAGATGCCAGCGCGATTCCGCTAGGATGTCCACCCCACTTACAATTTTTGTATGATGCTGATGGCCCCATTGGCGAGAATAATTCCCTATTTGTTTCCGTCAGTCATCCTGGAGATGGTCGCGCCCCAGATGGGAAAGCGACAATTATTGCTTCTTCATTTGTCGATCCTGCACAGTGGTGGCAGACTGAAGATTATGAAGGACTAAAAGAAAAGTTTACCCAAGAAGCGATCGCTCGTCTTGCCCAATACTTCTATCTCAAACCAGAAACTATTATTCATCAAGAAGCCGCAACACCTCGCACCTTTGCCCATTTCACAGCCCGCGATCGCGGTATAGTTGGCGGTATTGGTCAAAGAATCCCCACCTTTGGCCCCTTTGGTTTTGCTAATCGTACACCAATCCAGCATCTGTGGTTAGTTGGTGACTCCACACATCCCGGCGAAGGTACTGCTGGAGTGAGTTATTCGGCGTTAACGGTAGTCAGGCAAATTGAGGCGCAAAACTTATCAACTACCAATAATTGAAAACTCTTCCTTGATTGGCTGGCAAGTCATACTTGTAACCGATGGCAAACAGGACGTAAAACTGATGAAATAAGGTTAGTATTGCTAATCTGGAGTAATGACAGACAGCGTTTTAATTCTTGGTGGACGGGGGCGGATTGGTAGCAGTGTTGCTCACGATCTAGCTACGCATACGCAGGCACAAATTACGATTACTGGACGTTCTGCGGAGTTTGGGAAGGCTGTTAGCTTGTCTTCGGGAGGACAAGTGCAGTTTTTGGTATTGGACTTGGCAGAAGTTGACAAGTTGCGAGATGCGATCGCAAACTCTAACTTAGTTATCCACTGTGCTGGCCCATTTCACTATCGAGATACTAATGTTCTCGAAACCTGTATTTCTCAAGGCGTTAATTATGTAGATGTCAGCGACCATCGTTCCTATACCAGCAAAGCTCTCAATTATCATCAACAAGCTGCTACTGCTGGTGTGACGGCAATTATTAATACTGGCATTTTTCCTGGTATTTCTAATAGCATGGTACGTCAAGGTGTTGAACAATTTGATCAACCAGAAAAAATCCATTTAAGTTATTTAGTTTCGGGTTCTGGTGGTGCTGGTATTACAGTGATGCGGACAACTTTCCTTGGGTTGCAATATCCTTTTGAGACTTGGATAGATGGAAAATGGCAGATAGTCAAGCCTTATAGTGAAAGAGAAGTAGTTGAATTTCCACCTCCCTATGGACGCAAAGGAGTTTACTGGTTTGATATGCCAGAAACCTTTACATTGCCCAAGACCTTCCCATCAGTAAAAACTGTAATTACTAAGTTTGGCTCGGTTCCAGATTTTTACAATCACCTAACTTGGATTGCGGCACACGTTTTTCCCAAGTGGTTAATGCAGCGTCGTTACATGATTGAATTTCTCTCTCATGTCAGCCATTCGATGACAGATGTTACTAATAATTTTAGTGGAATTGGGGTAGCAGTTCGTTCAGAAGTTACAGGCCAAAAAAATGGTGAAACAGCCGTTTATTGTTCAACTGTAGTACATGAAAATACAGCGATCGCTTCTGGTTGCGGCACGGGTAGTATTGCCCAATTATTGCTAGAAGGTAAACTCAAGAAACCGGGTGTTTTTGCTGTGGAAGAAGCACTACCAACAAATTTATTTGAAGAGGTAATGCAAAGCCGAGGAATTAAAATTAATCATAGTTGGTTATAGGTTAATACGCTTGGGTTAAGCACGCAAACTAAAGGGCTGATCATTCACTTGAAAATCTCCCTATATAATAGAGTGAAAATTGGGAGCATCTCACTTTCGTAAAAAGCCTTGTAAAACCTCACCCCAACCCTCTCCTTACCAAGGAGAGGGAGCAAGAATCTTGTTTCTCATCTGGTATATTTGCTTTCACTGAAATGCTCCCTGAAAATTTCAGTCCACTTGAGTGGACTTGAGCTATTAGCCCAGAACTTTAGTTTTGGGCGGGATATTAGTAAGCACGATAACTTAACTCTTACAAAAATGTCGGTAAAGCTAAATTCTAAAAGGTTCAGATAGCATTAACTGAACTATAGGTAAAAATTAATATACCCTGCGGTAGAAGGAAGAACTGTACCTAAACACTTAGGATGCCTGTGAGCCTTAAATATTGAATATATTTATACATGGCCAAGGCTCATAAAATAAAAAGAGGAGATTTTTTCATGCAAAAAATTCTATTAACTTTAAAGCAAGCGTTACGTTCCAGCTTTTTGGTTCTTAGCTTGATGATTTCCATCAGCTTGTCGGGTTCCTTCATTTTCGTTCAGCAAGCTAGTTATGCAACCACTCTTGAAGAATTAAAGCTAATACCTCCAGAGTATAAACCAAATTCTGAAGAAAAAATTAATCGTGCTAACGAATATGACCCAGGTGTTGGCGTTCAAGAAGAAAACCGAGAAGAAGCTTATGAGCAAGCAGTAAAAGATTCAAAAAACCTTAATACTATAGAGAAGACTTACGAAAGGAATTTGAAAGCTGAGAGAGAACAAAATCCCCCAGAAAGTTTTGGTGAAAAAGCGAAAGAAGTTATTGAAAAGGTGACAGGTAAATAGGGAATATAGACCTAACCCCCAACCCCTTTCCTAAAAAGAAAGGGGAATAAGAGTCGAAGTCTCTCTACGGTTTGGAGTGAGGTTCAGAAAACTAAATTGTAGGGTGTGTTATGCCAAAGGCTAACGCATCTTAAATTGTTGATAGTGCATTACGCTAAAGCGATAACACACCCTACAAAAATTGCTTTTACTCAAGTTCATCTATTGTGGCGCGAGGGGTAGTCTTTCTTTGATTAGCAAGATTGTGTTCATACCACTTCATTAATGGAGTTGAACTAATGCCATGTATAATCACAGAAGCCACAATAGTAGTGTAAGTTATCCAAGCAATTTGTTCGGCTACTTCACCTTTTAAGCCATGACCAAATGCATAGGCAAGATAATATAAAGAACCAACACCGCGAATACCAAACCATCCAAATAACAACCGAGTTCCTGGGTGCAAGGTTCGGCGGTGTGATTCTAGAGGACGTTTACCTATTGTGCTAATCCAAACTCCTACAGGTCTGATTATCAAGAATAACAAAATTATCACTATCAAAGATTGCCCAGCATAATTGAGCATTGGCTTTAATAACAATATTGAACCTAATAGTAAAATTGTCCCAACTTCCAGCAGCTTTTCAACTTGCTCAACAAATTCCAATTCTGCTAGCGGTTTTTCAGGATTTCTGTAACTGCGTTGCACAACTAACCCAGCAACAAATACTGCCAAAAATCCATAGCCATTCACCATTTCCGTTAAGGAATAAGTTAGTAGAATTGTACTGATAGCAATAAAATCTTCCATTAACTTATCGGCAGCACGGCGTTTTTGAATTTTTTGTTCAATCCAAACTATAGATTTGGCAACAACAATTCCCATAACAATGCCAACTGCGATCGCCCAAATTAAATCAACTGCAATCCACTGTTTAAACCAGTTGCCCCAGTTGTCATCTTTTAACGCATGAATGCCAAAATAAACGAAGGGAAAAGCTAAAGCATCATTTAACCCACCTTCAGAAGTTAAACCAAATCTCAATTCATCTTGGTCGTTTGTATCGGTCAGTTGTACTTCTGATGCTAATACTGGATCGGTAGGTGCGAGAATTGCTCCTAATAAAATCGCTTCTCCCCAATTCATCCCTAAAAACAATTTACCCACAGCAGCCAGAGCAAAAATTGAAATTGGCATCAGGAATACAATCAATCGTACTGTAATATCCCAAACGCCCAACTTTAGAGGACGAACAATTCTTAAGCCACAGCCAAACACAGAAATAATTACTACAAGTTCTGTTATTTTCTCCAGCAGTTCAGCGTTGAAAACTTGATCTTGACGTAATTGAACGAGTTTTAAGCCGTAAGGGCCTAGAAATATACCAACTAGTAGGTAGATAAGGGCAAAAGAAAGAGGTAGGCGAGCAATCCAACCTGACCCTAATGTGACCATCAGCAAAAGTAGACCAATCACAAATAAGTCAATAATATAGGTATCTACCATATAGCGATTTATATAAAAATTAGGCGTTGCTTTGTAAGCTTAGTTGCAATAGCTTTGTATTATAAATAACCTATGGGCAGATTTTTTTGAATTTGGGATTGGAGATTGGCTATCAAATTCGAGAAGAAGGGAATAGATAAATTTGGCGTTGGCTTTGTCTGCACTTCGGGATACTTCGACACTTCGACAAGCTCAGTGCATCGCTGCGCTCAGTACAAGAGGCTCAGTGACCACCGTAGGCATTGCGCTTTGATATTCGCATCTCGATTCAAACATAGCCCCTAAAACAATGAGGTGTAGCACGGGAATATCGCTAATGCAGACCTGTACGCTTATACTAATGATCTATCTTCGCTACTTTCTCCTCAGACATCGCCCGTTTTTAGTACAAATATACTATAATAGAGATAGCGTCCACAAAGCCTAGCCAAATGCATAACGGCTGTGTGAAAACCTTCTGGAAGATGGATTCAAGGGTTAGTTCGATGATGAAGCATTACATTCTCAACCTCAATCCGACTGCCAAGCATGAATGGGATCGGTGTATTTTGCGTGATCCTCTGACTGCCAAACGCCCAGACATTGCCAAATTAATTGCGGAAGCGGTTGGTGCTGATACAGGCAGTTATTTGGTGAGCGTGAATATCGAAGTTCAAGTATTGCAGCAAGCCGCAATACCTCAAGCAGAACAACTCTCGCTTTCATTTCCAGAGTTGAGTGTGCCGTCACAACCACAACTGCGGGAAGTAGCTTGAGCTATAGTGCAGAGTTTAGTAGAGAATAATTAGCCTGTATAAGCAGGCTTACTTCGTGTAGCCGCAGACTTCAGTCTGACGGCTAACGAAATCATGGGTATATGAGCGGACTTATATCATGTCCGCTTCATTACTTATAAAACCGCAAGAACCCCACCCCGCCAAAGCTACACTTTGTCTCCCCTCCCGAAGAGCCTACCGTGTATACACAAGTCTAGTTGGCAATCAAATGGACAGAAAAGAACGGAAAATTATTTTTAAAATCCTTGATTTTCCGTTATGCCTCTATCAATAATCTGACACTATTGATAATCAACTTGATCAAATCAAAACTTTGCCCATTAAGGCTTGTATCTTACCAGGCAAGGATTTTAGGACTTGTGTATACACCGTAGCCCGAAGAGCGGGGAGGGGTGCAATGACTGTGGGAATCATAACGAATTATCCGAACTTGATATTACAGCAGAATTCAAGTATTTGAACCACATCTGTCGTAAGGGCACAGCAATGCTGTGCCCCTACCGCGTGGTCTATTGACCTGAAAATAGCTGTAATCTTATAACGCAAAATTAATGGCGTTGTTCAAAACTAATTTCAAAAACTCAAAAAGTTAGCTGATACAGAATATCCCTCTTCTGTCACTCTCCGAAAACTTTTGCCATTTCTGAATTTTAGAGCTTTTGTATATGAAGCGATCGCGCGATTATTTTCTAATAACAAATACAAGACCAATTTTTTTCTAATAGTATAGCTTGTATTGATTGCCTCATGAGGCTTCTAGCGATCGCCCTCCCGGAAAGTGACAGAAGAGGGATATAGCGCTTCTCAGTTGAGTGCAATACAGACCTAACCCTCAAACCCTCTCTTTAGCAAGGAGAGGGAAGCGTTTGCTTTACTCAAATGCGGGGTGACGTTTAGACTATATTGCACCGAAATGATAACCGCCATATATAAATATGAGGTTCTCATTTAAAATTTGTTGAGAGTTTATTTGAACTTCATTTTCGCTGAACAGCTTAAAGTTAGTGTAAAAGAGTGGTGGATAACGATCGCTATTCCTGCACCTCAGACATCGCTTTTTATCTCCTAATTCAGTACATTTAGACTATAATAGATATATAAAGTCCACCAAGCTTAGTTAAGTGTAAAACTGCTCTGTGACAGCCTTTTGGTAAATGGATTCCAGGGTTAGTCTTATACTTAAACACTACATTCTTAACCTTAGAGGAAAATTATTAAATGATGCAACTGAGTCATTATCCAGGTGCGATCGCACAAGCTGCCCAACGGGCTAATGAAATAGACTCTCAGTTGATGGCTGTGCAGCACCAAGTTAACCGATTTGAGGGCAATGCCGATCGTGTCGCCGCTTTTGAGATGGATTTGAAAAATGATGCTCAACGCAAGGCTCGTCGCTTTGAAGTGCTGCTTGTGAATCAGGAATATCAAAAGGCAATAGATACCCAGATTCGATTAACTGTCGATAAAGCAAATGCGATCGCTCATTTGGAATATCTGCGTAATCAGTTTAGTGTAGCTAAGTTAGAAGCAAGATTAGCGATCGCTCAACAACTATCTGATTTTGAATCTCGTGAATTAGTTGGTTTGTAATCATACCCATAAACCCCAGATTTAAGCCTGGTGCTTTGTCTCCCCTCTCCGCAAGCGGGGAGGGGATTAAGGGGTGGGGTTCTTCGGGTTTAATAAGCAATCAAGCGGACATGATATGTGACAGTAGTTGAGCAATTTGCTGATTAATAATTGCAACATCAAAACGTTCACTAGCCGTAGTCCTGGCATTATTGGCTATAGTTGCAGTTATTTCCGTCTCCTGTAAACAGGTGATAATTACTTGTGCAAGTTCCTGGGGTTCTCCTGGTGTCACTAGAAAACCATTAAGTCCATGTTCTACTAATTCCATTACACCCCCAGCTTTTGCTGCAACTACAGGTTTTCCACATAGCATCGCCTCAACAATCACTCTACCAAAGGGTTCTGGGGAAGTAGAGGTATGTGCCACCAAGTTACAAGCTGCCATTAACTGGGGAATATCTGAACGAAATCCTAAAAATTTGACGCGGTTTTCTAATCCCAGTTGGGCAATTTGTTGGTGTAACTTTTGGACGTAATCTTGTTCGCCAAACAGTGCATCACCCACTAAAATTGCTGTCACTTCTTGCGGACATTTAGCAAGGGCATCAATTAAAATATGCTGTCCTTTCCAAGGTGCAAGACGGCTAAAGTGTCCGATGACAAATTTTCTCTCTAATCCTAAATGATGCTGTAATTTATTAATGTCAGACTCATCAGTTTGATAAGTTTTTGGATCAAAGCCGTTATAGACAACTTCGATAATATCTGAGCGTCCTCCTGATTGCACAAAGGCTGTTTGACTAGCTTGAGAATTAGCAATTACTAATGATGCAAAACGATTAGCTAAATTAACAGCAATGCGAAGATTAGTTTGGCTAAAATGTTCTGTAGAAAGAATATCATGTAAATGATAAACCAGAGGGCGACGACTGAAAAAGCTTGCTAATGCTCCTACAACTAATGCTTTTTGGGTGTTGGCATAGATTAAATCGTATTCCCGCGCTTTTTTAATTACCTTAGTAATCAAAGGTGCAAGTTGTCTCAGACTCTTTAATCCTTGTACCAAACTGCTTTCTTTGCGAACTTGGATTGCTTGAGTTGCGAGAACTTCTACTGGGATCTTATTTTGCTGTAGTAAATGTTTAAATGACCCATCTGCAAATAAACCTACCAAAGCGCGAGCGCCATATGGTTTAGCAATATCTATTAAACATAATTCGGCACCGCCTAGTTTACCGCTTTGGTCTAGGAAAAGAATTCTCATTAAACCTCTATTTTATCTAATTTTACCCACGTAGCGCCCCTAACATTTATTAGATTCACTTGTTTAAGCTAATAAAATATTCCGTACTTGTTGGGCGATTTGATTCCAGTCGTAATGTGTAGTTGCATATTGGCGACAGGCTTCTCGTGAAGGTATGGGAATATTTCCCAAAAGCACTTGCTCTAATTTTTCAGCAATAGCTGAGGCTTCGGTTGAAGTAGTAATTAAATCGGGTGAAAATTCTGCTAAAATTTCTGGCATTCCCCCAACTGGGGTACATAAAACAGGAGTACCACAGGCTAGAGACTCGATTATTACTAATCCAAATCCTTCAAAAGATTGACTAGGCATAATAGTCAATTCAGCAGCTTGGTAAGCTATAGGTAATTGCTCATCAGGTAGAAAACCTAAAAATTTAACGTTGTCGTCTAGTCCTAATTCTGTAGCCTGTTGTTGTAGTGCAGCTTGGATGTGACCACAACCTGCGATCGCTAGCCAAACATCTGGTATTTTGGGCTTAATTATAGCCAGTGCCTGCAATAATTTGTCAACTCCCGTTCGATGTACTAAGCGGCGTGATGTAAATATAATCCGGCGATTATGAGGCCAGCCTAGCTGTCTACAAGCCTCTTGGGGTGATAAATTTGACTGAAACCAGTTAATATCAACTCCACCAGGAATAACATTAATTTTACTCCACGGTACTTGATATTTATCATGTAAAATTTTACCAAATGCTTTGCTCAAAACAATGAAGCGATCGCAGCGATTATAAGTGTTTTGTTCTATTAGCCAGTGCTTGATCAAAAGACTAAGATTTTTATTAACTACCTCTTGCTGACTCTCAGAAGCCCAAGGTCCATGAAAGTTAAAAGTAACTGGTACTCCCTTTGGTAAAATATCTAAAATAGGAAAGCTATATAATGCAAAGTGCAGATTAATAGCATCTGGTTTGCTTGTTCTTGTTTTCTGAAAGTTAGTGCGAATCGACCATAATCTTTGCCAAATAGGACTATCAACAGAAGCCAAGTTAGTCAGCTTAACCGGCGAATTTAGTTCAGCCTCTGGAAGACCGACTCCGCATAATTCAATCTGGTCTTTATTTGCTGCTAATTTATGAGTTAATTCATAAATATACCTTTCTAGTCCTCCGGGACTTTGGGGAAACCAGCCTAATCCAAGGGTGAGAATAGATGCAGATGCTGAACTCAAACTTCTTTTTTTATTACCTTCCATTCATGTGTCTCCTATAAATGTATTAAAACAGTCAACTTAGAGCCAGGGCGAATGGAATAGAGCCTCCGGCACGCTGACGCGAACGCGGCTACACAAACTCTCGTCCACCTCCGTGAACTAAGAGAAAATTAAGGTTTTTTAACCCAGGTCGGTGGGTAAAGCTTCGTGTAGACGCGGTTTCTAACCGCCCTTTTAACTATAATTTCCGAATACACATTACCAATAAGAGTTTTTTTATAGAACACCAATTTATAAACTATTTATATGCCAACGTCAACAAGGAATTAAAATCTGTATTTTTATTAACCAGATAATACCGACTAGGACAGATATGATACCTACCAATTAAGGAAGGTGAATGCTAGACAGCGAGAGGGAGAAACAACTATAAATCAATAAGTTTTAAAGGATTTTGTATTAATTTTTACTATGTTTATTGAAAAACAAGTAACCATTAATACATTAATTGTTTTTCTTAAGATATTAGCTGAAGTTTTAAATAACCATGTGATTTTTATAAAGTTTATGTAAATAGCATTCTTTTAATCTTGTTCGTTTGTTATTCATATATCATCAGATGTGATGCCTCTATATAAGTTGTATTTTACCCAGGAAAAAATAGTTATATTTTGTGCGGATTTTATAAAAAATCATTGTATTTAAATAATTAAAAGCTTAAAAGTTATATGACAAATAAATTACTGACGCAGTTAGGAAAACTCCGTCACAAGCTGAATCAGCAGATCAATAAATTATCTAGTACTAGATATTTACACAGAAGTAAAACTTTCAACTTTTTACTCAGCTTGACTGTGGGAGTCATTGTTACCACTCTTGGAATTACAACAGATTGGGCGACAACTGGAACAGCTACACTTACCTATAAAACATCGTGGATAGGTAACACTTTTGGTAAGGGAAATCTGCGGGTACAAAATAATATTGAGGCAATGTATGTTGCTCCTGATGGCACAGTTTATACCAACAGCCATTGGGATGAAGCAGGAATGGAGGCAGCCATATATAAAGATGGTAAAGTTATTGGTGCTATTGGCGATACTCACGGCTGGAGTCGTGGAGGTGGCATAGCTGTAACAGCAAATAGTAAATATATTTACCTTGCCATGACTCAGGGATCGAAGGGCAAAACCGATGAAGATTATCCCCCTGAAGGAACAACTTGGCATAGCGTTAGACGTTATGATTTGTCGGGAAAACCTATGCCGTTTCCTAATGGGCGTGGCTGGGATAAAAGTATGTTGATTACCAGCACTAAAAGTGAAATCACTGGATTAGCAACTGTGGAAAGCGAGTTGTATGTGAGTGATTTTGCTGCTAACCGGATTCGTGTCTATGATACTGATACGATGAAGGAACTCCGCACCTTTACCGTTGCTAATCCGGGAGCAATAACTATTGATCCACAAAAAAATCTGTGGATTATTCAAAGCAAAAATGGTGGTAATCCTGCCAAGATTTTACATTATTCTCAAAGTGGAAAGCAATTGCCCGAACAGATTGCAGATATCGTCGAACCAACAGCGATCGCAGTCGATCATCAAGGTAAGCTGTTAGTGGCAGAAAATGGCCCACGTCAGCAAATGTTGATTTATGACATCAAAGATAAGCCGGTGCAGGTGGGTAGTTTTGGCTGTAAGGGCGGTATCTATGCAGGAGTTCCTGGTGAAGTTCGAGATTTGAAACTTTATGGACTTACCGGAGTTGGTACAGATGCTTCAGGTAATATCTATATAAATAGTAATGGTTTCAACAAATCAGGAACAGATTTGCGGAAATTTTCGCCATCGGGAAAACTAATGTGGCGATCGCTGGGATTGATATTCGTCGATAATGCAGATGCTGATCCTAAAACTGATGGTGTAGATTTATTCACCAAACAAGAACACTATCTGATGGACTACAGTCAGCCTGCTGGTAAGCAATGGACTTACAAAGCCTACACTTTAAATGCTTTCAAATATCCTCAAGATCCACGTCTGCATACATCACCAGATGGAACCTTTGTTCGCCGCATCCAAGGGAAGCCGTTTTTGTTCCTTACAAATATGTATAGCAGCTTTCTGCAAATATATCGTTTTAATCCAGCCACAGATGGCCAAGTTGCCATCCCAGCCGGAATGTTTGTCGGTACTAATGGCGATAAAAAATCAATAGCGGAAAATTGGCCACCGCATCAACCAGAACAAGGAGAATGGATCTGGCGCGATCGCAACGGTAATGGCAAATTTGAAAAGAACGAATATGATACCAGCAAAGATTATCCCTATCTCGGCGGCTGGTGGGTAGACAGCAAAGGAGATGTTTGGAAAGCTTTGCGAACCCAAGATGGCATTCGACACTATCCTTTACAGGGAATAGATCCTAAAGGCAACCCCATCTACAGCTATAGTTCGATGGAAAAGCAAACTATTCCCAGCATCTTTAACGACTTGCGGCGGCTCGAATATTTCCCCCAAACAGATACCATGTATTTGTCAGGCTTCACAGTAGATCACCCTGCCTTCGGCGACGATACAGGAGTTGCTGGATCTGAGATTGCCCGTTTTGACAATTGGAGTCAAGGAAATCGGACTCCTCGTTGGCGAATTGTGATTCCCTACGACACCACCGGCAAACGTGAAGTATCTACAGCTGCAATGAGTGTGGCAAAAGATTATGTATTCGCCGTCACAGTTAAAACCGCAGAGGTAAATGTCTACAATGCCACGACGGGAGTGCAAGTACAACAGTTAAAACCAGGCCCAGAAGTTGGAAGCGAAAGTGGCTGGATTGATATACCTTATGGTATCCGCGCTTTTCGACGTTCAAATGGTGAATATTTGGTATTTGTGGAAGAAAATTGGAAAGGAAAGGTGATTATCTATCGGCTGGCGAGGTGAGCATTTACAATTACTAATTCGTAATACTTCGACTTCGCTCAGTACAAGTTCGTAATTCGTAATTAATATCAAGTTCGCATAATTAGTTATAATTCCCACAGTCATTGCACCCCACACGCCAGATGCTCAACTTGGGGAGACCCCAAGACCGCACTGGCTCCCCTTAGTCCCCTCCCGAAGAGCGGGGAGGGGAGACAAAGCGTAGCTTTGGTGGGGTGGGGTTCTTCGGGTTTAATACAGCAAATTGCAATCAATCGTGCCACAGATGGAAATAATCAAAACCAGTGATAGAGTCTATTCTGCGATTGATTTTGTGGCGGGCTTGGTCGAAAACTGCTGTAAGTAATCAAGCGAACATGATATAAGAGTCCCAATTATAAATTACGAATTTTTTTATAATTTGTGAACTCTTCTGGGATAAAATCTATTGGTCAAGGAATTTTGATTAAATTTACGATTTTGGCAGTTTTTGATTTCTTGATGTGAAATTCGGCGTTTACTGCCGTGTCATGCGATTATACTCACTTGCAGTAATTTGTCAATTGGAGGCTATGTAATCAATGAAAAGCTTTTTCGCCCTAGCCCCAGCGCAGGTAGCTACTAGTTTGGCACTCTGTGCGACTTCCATGATTGTTTCTACTAATCTGGCTCAAGCTGCTGATTTAACATTTAACTGGAAGGGTGATGCTGGTTATTCGGTTTCTGGCTCGTTCAGCTACGATGAAACCACTACCCCAGCCATAATTTCCGAAAGTGGTGCGGGAAGTACAAAAGCCTTGCAGTCACTCAATGTTTCTTTTTTCAATCCATCACAGGAGTTGATTGGAACTAAAAACGAGGTTGTTAATGGTGTATCAAGCAATCAGTTTTTCCAGTTTAATTTTGACACGACTACAGGCAATTTATTTGGGGCTTTTGATGTAGGTACTGGTAGTGGTATAGGTGATGTTTTTCTCAGCAATGTTGAGGCTCCCGGCCGTATCTTCATCTCTCCGGGGGCGACCTCTTATCTTTACCGAAATACTACAGCAGACAATAGTCAATTGCTCGATTCGAGTACGAATCAGATTAAAGCATCTGCGGTTCCTGAACCGACAACTATTTTGGGAACCCTGGTAGTTGCTATGTTCGGTGTAGCACTCAGCAGCAACAGAACTGTTTCCAAAAAAAATATAACCTGATGAGGCTCCCGACTTTTCCCGTTAAGTCGGGAACCATCGAAATAGCAAAGATTCGCATATTTAAGAAATAAATAAAATGCTCCATGCGTCGGGACTCAATTTTTTACAAATTGTTTCAACAATCGCCCAGTCTTTTATTTGAACTATTGACAAATCCGCCGACAAATGCAGATGCTTATCGATTTGATTCGGTAGCTGTCAAGGAACCCAAATTTGAAATTGACGGGGTATTTTTACCACCAGAAAGCGAGACTCCTGGGATTGTATATTTCTGTGAGGTACAGTTTCAAAAGGATGAACAGCTTTATGAAAGGGTGTTTGCTGAATCTTCGTTATATTTCTACCGCAACCGCGCCAGATTTAACGACTGGCAAGCAGTTGTAATTTATCCATCTCGCAATACCGAACAAAGTAACATTTATCCTCATCGTGGATTACTAAACAGTAACCAAGTGCATCGGGTGTATTTAGATGAATTGGGGAATATTCGCCAATTACCTTTATGGGTAGCATTGATGGTATTAACTACGGTAGAGTCAGAACAAGCACCTGAAGAAGCAAGGTATTTGTTAACAAGAACTCGGCAAGAAGTACCATTAGTAGCGAGTCGCGCCATAATAGATATGGTAACGACGATAATGATGTACAGATTTGAACAATTGAACCAAGCAGAGGTAGAGTCTATGCTAGGAATAACACTACAGCAAACGCGAGTTTACCGAGAAATTAAGGCAGAAGGACGAGAAGAAGGACGAGAAGAAGGACGAGCAGAAGGACGAGAAGAAGGACGAGAAGCGATGGCTAATGCTATTTCTCGACAATTAACTAAGCGGCTTGGAGAACTGTCTGCGGAAATGCGCTCATCCATTTCTGGTTTACCTTTCCCTCTTCTTGAAGAATTGAGCGATGCATTGCTTGATTTTACTACTTTGGCTGATTTGCAATCTTGGTTAGAAGGGCGAATAAATTAAACTACCTGTTGCTGCTTTTGAGTTAGATACATCGCAATTCCTTTCTCGTAGTAAGCTGCTTCATTAATAAAAATAGGATAAACAGTAGACGCTCCTTCATAGAAAATATTTTTTCCTTCAAAAGTCAGAAACATTGGATCACCGGGATTCAGAGGTTCATAATCCCTAAACTGAAGCTGAGGATGAATCATAGCTTGAATCTCCCCGCGCTCGCTTCTAGGATAATCTATAGTTCCAATATATTTATATAATGTAAGCTGACTATTTTCCTGTAAAATATTACCTTGGTTGCAGCCTTCAAAATAGTCTAAAATCGTATAAATAAGCTGCTCCGTTTTCTCAAATAATTCGGCGTTTAAAACATTCTGAGCCACCGCCCCAACTTCTATAACAAAACCCAATTCGCACAAAGAACGGAGAAAGCCACTTTCTTTGGATTGCTGATTAATACAGACTTTTACTAAAGGATTTCTTGAACTTAAATAAGCGGCTAACCGAAGTAAAAAAGGATGTGTATCAGACAAAATCAGACTTAACCCCATGTTGGCAGTTGTGCTGTGCAAATCAATAATTGCATCTACAAATGGCTGATTTTGCGGTTGCAATATCTGTTGGATTGCTTTCGCGCGCGTATCTTCATAACTTGAGAGTTGGGGATTTTGTAAGCCTTGATTGGTGAAGCAACGATTTAAATCCTTGTCAATGTATCGTTTGCTTTCTTCAATAGCTTTGAGATTGCCAAGTAATGCTAGAGTTTCAAAACTTGATCTATTGATTAAATTAGGATATTGCTGAAACTTTTTGACTAGATGTACTCCTGTTAACTCATTTCCGTGGTTTCCTCCAACGATCGCAACCCGTTGAATCTGACTCATAACAACCTCATATCTAAAAAACTTGTCGGGTGGACACTATAATGCTCATCCTACGGTTATTGAGAATAATCCAAGATATAAAATAGAAGTATACCTTCTGCTGAGTAAATCTTGTCAGAGACTGACGCGATGTCTACGACGGGCTGTTCGGCGTCGCTCCATGTTTGAACCAAAATATGATAACTGTTAAGCTCTTGGTTTTATCACAAAAGGGGAGGAAATTTATGGGGTATAATTTTCAAGCGATGCCTCCGGCGGGCTACGCCTACGCTGAACTTTACAAAAACGCCCTCCTCAACGACGTACTTCCATTTTGGGAAAAATATTCTCTCGATTGGCAGCAAGGCGGCTATTTCACTTGTCTCGATCGCTACGGCAAAATTTATGATACAGACAAATTCATCTGGCTGCAAAACCGCCAAGTGTGGACTTTTTCGATGCTTTACAACCAGCTAGAAAAACGCGAAAACTGGCTGAAAATTGCCAGCAATGGCGCTAATTTTCTCGCCCAACATGGCAGAGATAGTGATGGTAACTGGTACTTTGCCCTCACCCGTGAAGGGAAATCACTGGTTCAACCTTACAATATCTTTTCTGATTGCTTTGCGGCGATGGCATTTAGTCAATATGCACTCGCTGGCGGCGAAGAATGGGCAAAAGATGTGGCAATGCAAGCTTACAAAAACGTATTACGCCGCAAGGACAACCCGAAGGGCAAATATAATAAAACCTATCCCGGCACACGCCCGATGAAATCATTGGCTGTACCGATGATTTTAGCCAACCTGACTCTAGAAATGGAATGGTTGCTGCCAAAGGAAACACTAGAGAATGTCTTGGCTGAGACTCAGGGCGAAGTGATGACTGATTTTCTCGACCAAGAACGGGGACTAATGTACGAAAACGTTGCCCCTGATGGTTCCCACATTGATTGTTTTGAGGGACGGCTGATTAACCCAGGTCACGGTATCGAAGCTATGTGGTTCATCATGGACATCGCCCGTCGCAAAAATGATCCTAAAACTATTAACCAAGCCGTTGATGTGGTGTTAAATATCCTGAATTTTGCTTGGGATAGCGAGTACGGCGGATTGTATTACTTTATGGATGCAGATGGTCATCCCCCACAACAATTGGAATGGGATCAAAAGTTGTGGTGGGTTCACCTAGAGTCTTTGGTTGCGTTAGCGATGGGCTATCGCCTGACCGGGCGTGAGGTATGTTGGGAATGGTATCAAAAAATGCACGATTACGCCTGGTCACATTTTGCTGATTCAGAGTACGGTGAGTGGTTTGGCTATCTCAATCGGCGTGGGGAAGTATTGTTGAACCTTAAAGGCGGCAAATGGAAAGGATGTTTTCACGTACCGCGTGCATTGTACCTTTGCTGGCAGCAGTTTGAGGCGGTGAACTACCCCAACCGATAGATGGACATAGCTCCCCAATTCATCGGGAATAGCCTCCAGAACTCCGTAGTTCTATTGGTCATAATTATCTTACCAGAAAAAATGAGTACAAATACTACTTGATTTTTTGTTTAATAAAAGTCACAACCTGAGTTAATTGTTTCTTCAAGCTATCAATTTCTGCTTGCATTGTGACCATTTTCTCGTTCAATGCCTTAATTTCTGCGTTGGAGGCTGCTTCGACGCTAGGGGTTGCGATCGCCGTATTTGTAGCAATCGGAGTTGCTGCCGTAGCATTGGCGACATGAGAAGTTGCAACTGTGCTATTTTTTACAGCAACTCCTGCTCCTACTGGAACTAGTTCTGGGCGTGGCAGTTTCGCCTTGGTCATAGCTAACTTAATTGCGCTAATTAGTTGCTTCTGATCAAAAGGCTTGCCCAGAAATTCAAAATATTCAAATGGTTCTGTGATTTTCTCGGTAACTTCTTCCTTCCGACCAGACATGACCACCAAAGGAATTTTCCTTAACTCTGGATCGGCTTGAACTTTCTGGAAAACCTCCCAGCCACTCATTTTAGGCAACAAGAAATCCAGCATAATCAGGCTGAGTTTTTCCTGAAGGATGAAATTTAGTCCTTCCAAACCGTCTTTTGCTTCCAGTACCTCAAAATTGCCCGGAGGCAACATTTCTCGTACTTTTACCCTGACAACTGTAGTGTCATCGATAACTAAAATTTTGTTACTTGCCACGACTCTTTTCTCTAATAGAAACTTTAAGTGTAAATAGCGACTTTGCTGATTGTCCTTGAGAATTCTCCTACTATATACAAAATTTTTAGCAATTGGGGGATAGTATATTTCGGTATAAATGACACTGCTAGAGGTGTTTTGCAAAACTTTTGCTGGCGCTCTTTTCAATTTGTGTCATGGTGATATTTAAGGCTTTAGCTTTGATCTAGGGCATAAGGGACATGGTGACTTGATTAAGAGGGTTCCTGCTCCTTGCGTCTATTCTTATCTATCATTTGTTAATTGACAGACCACTACTCTATATCCGCATCTTGCTTGGATCTTTATGATTTCGTCACAACAAGCCGAATTAAAGTCTGAAATTACGGCAATGCCTAGCTGGTTACGTCGTCCAATTGCCAAAGCCAGTGAAATCTCTACCGTACAACGCATTATTAAGCAGCGCCAAATTCACACAATTTGCGAAGAAGGCCGCTGTCCCAACCGGGGAGAGTGCTACGCCCAAAAAACTGCAACTTTCTTACTAATGGGCCCCACTTGCACACGCTCTTGTGCTTTCTGTCAAGTAGATAAAGGTCATGCACCAATGCCCCTTGATTTAGAGGAACCCCAAAAGGTCGCCGAGGCGGTGCAGCTTTTGGGGTTGCGTTATGTGGTGCTGACTTCTGTAGCCCGTGATGACTTACCCGATCAGGGTGCAGCGCACTTTGTGAAGACGATCGCGACTATCCGCCAGTTGAACACAGAGACTCAAATTGAAGTGCTGACCCCAGACTTTTGGGGTGGTGCTGGTGTTGGAGAGTCAGGTCAACGCCAGCGCATAGCGATGATTGTGAAAGCCAAACCAGCTTGTTTCAATCACAATATTGAGACAGTGCAACGGTTAACTGGGCCAGTGCGCCGGGGAGCCAAGTACGATCGCTCGCTGTTGGTGCTGGCTATAGTCAAAGAAATCGATTCGACAATTCCCACCAAATCAGGTTTGATGCTGGGACACGGAGAAACACTTGATGAAGTTGTGGAAGCAATGGCTGATCTCAGGGCTGTAGGGTGCGATCGCTTGACTATCGGGCAGTATATGCGTCCTTCTCTAGAACATCTGCCAGTCCAAAAATATTGGACTCCAGAGGAATTTGATCAACTCGGCAGATTAGCATGGGAAATGGGATTCAACCATGTTCGTTCTGGGCCTCTGGTTCGCAGTTCTTATCATGCTGGAGAGGAGGGAGTGGGGGAGATGAGGCAGGGGAGCAGGGAGCAGGGAGCAGGGAGCAGAGGAGAAAGAGGTAATTTTTAATTCTCCCCCTTGCCCCCTGCGCCCTGCCCCTCTGCCTCTTGTGCCCAATGCCCAAGTTCACACAAATATTCTTAAAGAATTTGAATATTTGGTACGCCAGTTTGGTATTTCTTAAAAAGTCTTGACATTAGGAGAATCGCATTATGACTGCTAAAGCTAAGAATTCCCCAGTTGCCGATAGTGGAGCTAAACCTCCCTACGCCTATCGCACAGGCTGGGCAGTATTCTTGTTGGCTCTCAACTTACTGGTAGCAGCCTACTATTTCCGCGTTATTCAATAGTTAGAAGTGGAGTGGTGCTGCTCAAATCGTCCCTTTGAATAAACCTTTGGGACGAATGAGCAGCACCAAAATCATGATCAACAGTGCTACACCTTGTTTATACTGGGAACCCAGCCAAGGAGTGCTGATTTCCTGGACGATGCCAATAATAAAAGCTGCCGCGATCGCACCGTAAGGGTTGCCAATCCCACCAAGTATTACTGAGGCAAATAATGGTAAAATTAAAAACCATCCCATATTCGGGCGCACGGCTGTAATTAACCCATACATACTCCCACCCAATGACGTAAGAGTGCCAGCAATTAGCCAAGTCCAGAAAATTACTCGATCAACATTGATACCTGAAACCCTAGCTAAGTCCAGATCGTCAGCAACTGCTCGCATCGCCTTACCAATTTTCGTATTTTGCAGCACGTAATGCAGCGCCAAAATTACTAGCACCGCCAACCCCAATACTAATAATTGATTTTGCGGCACCTTTAAACCCAAAATATCTAAAGCTGGGGTAATAGGTAAATTGTAATTTTGGTTCTTGCCACCCCAGATAAAAATAATCCCATTGCGGAGAAATAAGGCAAGTCCGATAGAAATAATAATCAGCGTAGTGGAAGTAGCACGCATAGAGCGCATCCTTGACCACAGTAACTTTTCCGATAACAGCATTGCTGCTACTGTTCCCGCCGCCGCCAGGATCATCGATAGCCAAATATTGACTCCAATAGAGTTGATCAGCCAAGTCAGATAGGCTCCTAAAGTTAGAAAGTCACCATGAGCAAAGTTAGATAACCGTAAAATTCCATAGGTAAGAGTTAGTCCGACTGCCGCTAGAGCAATAATGCTCCCCACCGCAATCCCATTAACGATTAATTGGGCGAATTGTGTATCCATAAGTCTTATAGCGTTTCCTAATAACATGAAGTACATCATAGTCCCCTCTCGAAGAGGGGGAGGGGGTTGGAGGTGGGGTTCTTGTACCTCACTCAAGTGAGAACCGCTATAAGTTGCTTTAAAAAATTTTAGTACAGTGATTCATCCAATAATTTTTATAGTCTAGGCTAAACCAGACATCATAAGTTATGGTTGATAACAACATAAGCTATGGTTTATAAATAAAAATCATGGTTTATAAGTAAATAAAGAATTGTCCGCTAATATACATACGAATCCTGTTCGGATTTTTATGTGAAGCTAACATTTGTTCAACGGTCTAATTGACCATGCAGCAGTATTCAAGCTTACCAGACCAGAACTCACAGATAGATGCAACGCCAAAACTTTTGACAACAATTCTGCAACTTCGCACACAGCTGTGGTTGGAGAGCAGCTTGAACCAGTTGCAAAGTCGCCTTAATGATTGCCTGCTTTCTGCTTGTAACACTGTCCCCCAGGCAGAAGCCGCACAAGCAGAAGTTTTCCAAACTGTGGTTGACCAGATTAACAGTGCTGTTCACAGCAGTAATCTAGCGCTTACAGATTGTGCCATAGGTATCGCTCTGTTTCAACCACAAGAAACTGTTGCCACAGTTTGCTATGTTTCTCCTTCTCCATCCGCAAACTCACAACCTTTATTTCTAGAAGTGCTGACAGCAGAAAAAAAGCTGCTGTTGAGATTGCAAGAGGTTATAGAAGTCGGAGATTTGCAACAGCTTGAAAATCAACAACCACCCAGCGCTTGGCGATTAGCTGATGATTCTGGCAGTATCATGGGCTGGCTAATTATCGCCGCAACGTCCCGAAGCTGCGATCACCAGTCGCTCATAGAATCACAGGCTCAACTCAGATCACAGTTGATGGCAAGGTCTGCCATACACTGTAGGACAGTCTTGCTACAACTTAGACATATCCTATCTTCGCAGCAACTGTATGAACACTTAAGTAGCTCTAATCAAGAATTGGAGCACACTAATCAACTGAAAAATCAGTTTCTGGCAAATACTAGTCACGAAATTCGTACACCACTTAGTTCTATAATGCTGGCAATCAGCATGCTTTTAGCACCAGGATACGAACCAACTAGAGAACGCCAGCAAGAGTATTTAAATATGATGCAGTCTAGCGGCAAGCACTTGCTAGATCTAATTAATGATATTTTGGATCTCTCTAAAATTGAAGCAAATCAGCTGGATGTGCATTGGGAAACAATAGATGTGGAACTGTTGTGTTGCAATGTTTTGGCGTTGGTGAAAGAGAAAGCCGCTAGTAAGAATTTGAGACTGTGCCGAGAAATTGACCCTGATATTACAACCCTAGTAGCCGACTCCTTACGACTTAAGCAAATGCTGTGGAATTTACTCTCCAACGCCCTAAAGTTTACGAGTCAAGGAAGTGTTGGCTTACAGGTTGCTTCCAAAGGTGAATTTGTGCATTTTACAGTTTGGGATACTGGCAGTGGCATTTCTCAAGAAGACCAAGTTCAACTGTTTCAACCCTATTTCCAAATTGCCAAGACTGTAGCTGATGGTGTTGAAGGTACTGGTTTGGGTTTAGCAGTGACTCAAAAACTCGCCGAAATTCACGGTGGTTCTGTGAAAGTGGAATCGGAAATAGATCACGGCTCTCGTTTTACCCTCGTACTTCCCCTTAAGCAAGAGGCGGGAGTGGATGGAGATCAGGGAGTAGAGGAAGCAAAATTTTCTTCATCCCCTCTGCCTTTCACCCCTAGTTCCTGTGTAGACATTTTGCTGGTAGAAAATGACTTAGCCAACGCTCATTTGATGCAAATTCATCTACGTAAATTGGGATATCAGGTGACTTGGGCCAAGAATGCTAGTGAGATGTGGGAAGCTCTAACACAATTAAACCCAGCCGTGATTTTAATGGATGTCTACCTGGCAGATGGAAATGGTCTGAACTTGGTGCAACAACTGCGAGAAAATGAGCAATATAGGGCGATTCCGATAATTATCCAAACAGCAATGGCGATGAAAGGCGATCGCGAAATTTGTTTAGCATCTGGAGTAAATGACTATATTTCTAAACCGATTGATTTACCACTTTTAGACAGTCTGGTGAAGAAGTACAGTAAAGCACCAACCTCGGTTGATGGGGAGTGGGGAGTGGAGAGTGGGGAGTGAGGGAGACAAGGAAAATAACCATGCCCAATGCCCAATGCCCAATGCCCAATGCCCAATACCCAATGCCCAATGCCCAATGCCCAATGCCCAGTGCCCAATGACAAATGACTACAATAGAAATTGTTGGGTGCTATAGGGTTTTGGCAGGATTGAGAAATGATGCTAACAGAAAAATTTGAGCAATTAATAGCCTTATTTAAAGAAATGGAGCAGGCGTTGATTGCCTACTCTGGGGGCGTTGATAGCACTTTGGTTGCCAAAATTGCTTTTGATGTGTTGGGCGATCGCGCTTTGGCTGTCACGGCTGTTTCTCCTTCGCTATTGCCAGAAGAATTGGAAGACGCAAAAATTCAAGCTGCAACGATTGGGATTCCTCATAAAATCCTCCAGACTCACGAGATGGAAAATCCCAATTACACCTCTAACCCGGTTAATCGCTGTTATTTTTGCAAAAGTGAGTTGCACGATACTCTCAAACCTTTAGCTTTAGAGTTGGGCTATCCCTATGTAATGGATGGGGTGAATGCCGATGATTTGCATGATTATCGCCCAGGAATTCAGGCGGCGAAGGAAAGAGGGGCGCGATCGCCTTTAGCAGAAGTCGGTGTCACGAAATTAGAAGTTCGCCAACTTTCGCAACAACTCGGTTTAGCTTGGTGGGATAAACCTGCTCAACCTTGCCTCAGTTCCCGGTTTCCTTACGGTGAAGAGATTACTGTAGCTAAGTTGCAACGAGTCGGTAGAGGAGAAATTTTTCTGCGTAAACTAGGTTGGCAGAATTTGCGCGTGCGATCGCAAGGGGATACAGCACGCATTGAATTACCATCAGAACAAATTAAAGAGTTTGTGTTAACTACGGATTTACAAATATTAATTTCCGCATTTCAAGATTTGGGATTTATCTATGTAACCTTAGATTTGGAAGGTTATCGCAGTGGGAAGTTGAATCAGGTTTTGAATCAGGAAGCCTTGGGCGTTAAAGTATAGGATTTTCCTGGACTGTAGACAAGGTTGGGCTGTTTTCACCTGCCTCACTTGTCTTCGCCAACTGCATCAGTGTCTCATACCAATCTGTAATCGGCAGATCAGCAGGTGCTGTTAGCTCTTGATAAACGTGTTGGCAGAGTTCTCGAAAAGCGCGGTAGCGCTCTTGACGCCAATGCTTAGTGAGTTCGCCCAGAGATGCCTCATTAAGATTTCCTAGAGCATAATTGCGGTCAAAACCATGTTGCATTGGCACGACTGTCCCATCGGCTTCGATAATTAGAGGTGACACGAGGTCAGCAAAGCAGTAGTCTTGCTGATTTATTAGGGATTCGTCTGCAAAAAAACTACCGGGATTTGAACGCAGCAAATCTTGATGAGTTAAATCAATCTGAATAAACAACCTGTCACCAAGGGCTTCTTGCAGACGTGTGGCTTTTAGGTAAGCATAGGATAAGATCCTCGGATTCGGTCTATACCCGACAAGGCTTTGGGTAGCGTGTCCGACTTCTGCAAGTGGATGAATCTGCAATAAGTTCGCCCCTTGTTCCAAGGCAAAATTTGCAACCCAGTCTAACTCTCGAAAATTTTGTTTTGTGAGTGTAAAAATAAACCCAAATGGGATACCCGATTGGCGAACCCCTTCTAGTCGAGCCGCCATTTTTTCAAAAGCCTGCTCTGAAGAACGCATACGGTTATGGGAGGCTGGCATTCCATCAAGACTAATGGCGAGTAGATCAACCGCTCCAGTCAGCTGCTCCAAGTGTCCCTCGTCCAAGAGTATACCGTTGGAAGTAACCGTTGTCCGCATCTGACATTGATGAGCCTGTTTTAGCAGTTCGGGCAGAGGTTTGTAGACAAGGGGTTCTCCTCCTGAAAAGCTGGCAATGATATACCCTTGTTCACTTGCATCGGTAATTGCTTGTAAAAGGAGCGGGACACTGAGTTGGTCACGCTCCTCCGGGCTGGAAGAAGAGTAACAATGGAGACAGCGCAGATTGCACCGTCTGGACGGGTGGATTTGCAGAATGCGGTTAAAATTTCCAGTAGGTGTCATATACTTACCAACTCCAATTACTCTTTCTGATCTAAAACTCTATAGAAGCCTCAAACCCCCGATAAATTCGGGGGTTGGGGCTTCTAATGACCCGTTTAAAAAGCGATCCGGTTCAGATGGTCGCTTTTTAAAGGGGTCGCCAGAGCCGGGGGGATCTTATCTGAACCCCGTTGACTACTGACCGATATTTACCGCCTTAGTTGAAATTGTTGGGATATTTACCGCCTTAGTTGAAATTGTTGAGATATTTTCCTCCTTAGTTGAAACCTGGATTAAGTAGACGGGAACGCCAATAGGAAAACCGGGAATCCCAATAACAAAGTGAGATTTTAATCCTCCTCCTTTCAACTCTTCTTCTTCTTCTGGGGTCAGATCCATCAATTCCTCGCCTTGAATGTCTTGCACTTGCAGACGGTTTTCCATGATATTCTCCTTGTTTTTGATGAAGTGCGAGGCCAAATAGCCTGTCGTAGACATCGCTGATTTTTATGAGCGATCCGCACACTTTCAATTTCATTCCTTTCTGAGAAACTTACGCAAAGCTACTATGTTAAGTTACAAATATTTATATTTATAGGCACTATTTGGCAACCTATCTACGCAATTCTATAACTTATGGTGATGCGATCGCTCCAAGTTATGGCAAAGCGATCGCTCAATTCTGGCGCTGAGTCAGCTTGTATTCTATCTGCTGTAGTGCTGATCGCCAGACATCATATCCCTCTTGAGACAGGTGCAACCCATCTGTGGTCAACTCTGGGCGCATATTGCCTTCCATATCCGTAAACCAGCTATAAATATTTAGATAATTAGCGCCTTCTTGTTTAGCAATCACGGTTAGTTGTATGTTGATGTGACGAATGCGGCTATTGGAAACTTTTGGTAGGCGAGTAGGCAAAATTGATTCGACAATGATTTGAGCATGTGGGTGAGTCCGCCGTAAGCGGTGGATAATTCGGCGATAATTACGCAAAATTGTTTCATCACTAGCGCCTTTGCGTAAGTCGTTAATCCCAGTCATGATGTAAATCACATCTGGCCGCGTTGCCGAAAATGCCCCCAATCTTTTTAAAACCCCACTGGAAGTATCTCCAGATATGCCTTGATTCAACCACAATTTACCAGTAGGTAGTTTTTCTCTAGGAAACCACATACTCAAAGAATCACCAACTAAGATACTTAGATGATTTGCACCTTGACCTTGAGCGATCGCTCTAGCTTCTAAAGCTAGTAAACTTTTCCAGTCGTCATAAGTTAGTTGACGTTTCTTGATCGACTCCCACAAAGATTGAAAATTATCACTATCCACGCGTGTATAAATCTGACCTGTTTTCAGAGCCGCCAATCTTTGGTAATAAAGTTGATTGCCGGATGTTAGTGAGAGACTAGCTGCTTGGCCGCTGGAGTTGAGTAGTGACTCTGTTGGGGCTGGTAATCCCTGACTGCTGGGTTCTGCTAAGGAGAGATCAACGCTATTGATATTTTCCTCACCTACTGTTGGCTGCGAACTTTTTAGGGGTTGCAACACTTGGCCGCTGAGTTCTGGTAAGGAGAAATCAACGTTAGAGATAACTTTTGTACTGACTATTGCCTGGGAACCCTGTTTTAAATCCCACAGGGATCTAGAATTTTCTGGCAGGACAATCGACAGATGTGGAAGAGCCGATGCGGGTATTGCCAATCCTGTTAACAAACCTGCTGCCAACAGATAAGGGTCCTTCATCGCTTTGTCTCTCCTCTACTCACTGCTTTTCCCTATGACAGCATTAGTTGCCTGTATTCAGGAAAATTTTACTTCGGTTAAGTTATTATTCTTATTTACACTGTATAGTTCTGTAAAGCGTGTTCACGATATTATATTTGATAATTTACGATCTCTTTAAAGTACGGTTTTCTCAGTGGTATACAAGTCTTATTTTTGAGAATACTTTTACTGAAAGCACTGTTGTGATCATCCGACCACTTTCCATAACTCAGTTGTCACAAGTATTGCAAGTGTTTTTAAACTCGGCGATTACTGAGTGATTTTTGAGTATCTCAGGACAGAGGTTTTGCTTTTGATGTTGCTAATATTAGGAAATAACCATTTGATTTTAGGTTTCCAGATTTCAGTAAATTGTGCGATCGCATCAGATTTTGCTAGACCGAGAGGCGATGTCTGACGACAAGCCCTTTCACGTCTACGCTTTTTAATTTCTCATCTGAAATTGAGCGGTGCAAATGCATCAGTTTTGAACTTGGCATGACTAGAGTTTAACTGTTGAGAATATTGATATCATACGATGCTGTGCCCTCAATGATCAAGCATCAGGTTTGCCATGCTGAGAATTTTAGAACTTAATTCAAACAGAGCTAGAGATAACTCTGGAGTCATCTCTAGCTCTGTTTGATACTATACGCGTTATGCTGGGATGACAAAAGTTAAATTTATTTTCATCCAAAAGTAAACTCTTACGTTTGATGCGATGATTGAGGGTTTTATATAAATTGTCGAGAAGCATGACAATGCCCAGCACTTAGAACCGTTGTTCTCTATATTGGTAATTTAAGATTTATGTTTACTCATTGAAGTATGAGTTGAAACACATTTAAATTAAGTTTTAACTCTAGAGAATAACCTCATTTAAAGTGCTAATATTTAGGCTGAATCATTAGTGTTTTGCTTTTATTCCGTGGCTAGAGCTAGTACAGCGATTGGTGTGAGTCCTATTATTAAAGAGATTGTGCAAAAACAGGCACATTCGACACGTTTAACCCTGAAAGAAGTTATTCTTATGGGGATGTTAGCGATTGATAAACTAGATGATCAAGCTCGTCAAGAGCTAGCGGATCAAGTTCATCAAATGCAGGTGAATGGAGAAATTTAATTGAGGAGTTATGAGTTAGGAGTTATCAAACAGAATTCAGGAGTCAGGAGTCAGAATTTAGCAATGAATTCTTTCCGAGTGGCGGATGAATAATCGGGTTTAAAACCCCACAAAACTAGAATTTTTGGTGGTGCAACAATTCAGTGGCGGGTCTAAGAACAAAGTTGCTCCTCTTGGGGAGACCCCAAGACCGCACTTTGCGCTGAATCCCCCACTGATTGATTCTGACTCCTGAATTCAGAATAGCTGAATTCTTCTTCAAGAGTTATGAGTTATAAATCTTAACTCATAACTCCTGACCGAAACAGACTCATGATCCAGAGCAACTAAATTTATTTATGGAGAAGAAAAAAATGTATTTCGAGACGCGCGGTGCGAGAAATACGGCGTCCGTTGACTTGCCCCTAAATTTATTTATAGGGATTAAAAATGTTTGAATTTTGAATGCGTGAATTTTGAATTCGCAGCGTTCGCGCAGCGTCTCGTTAGAGAAGCAACGTGACTCTTTACTTAATTTGTTTATTGGCTAAATCGATAACCACTTCCCATTACATAATTATCATTAATTTCAAAAGATATCCATCGGCGTTGTAGAGTTTCAGCAACAAACCCAGTTGTATTAGAACCTGCAAATCGATCGCCGTAAAGGGAATCCGGTAGTGGGTAGCTCTACTACTAATAGTGCTTCTAAGGAAGTTCTGGTAGTATTAAAACGCCAGTTGCTGCAACCGACCTGTACTCAGGCGGTGTAGGGAGTTCACTATTGTCCAAGTATTTAATTTTAAAGTTATTTTTTTAACGCAGAGAGAAGTCGGAGCGGTGGTTTGGTCAGTGATTTGGGCTTCTTCTATGGTCGCCGCTACGCGACACCGAATAGCCCAACCCAGGCATCGCCTGACAAAAAGCCACTAGTCAGCTATAAAATAAAGACAAATCAATCAAAGTGGGTGTTTATGGCAACCCAACTCGGTGAAGCTAAATCTTCAACAGAACTGGTAATATCTTGGGAAGCATTGCCCGCAGATTTTCATCTAGAGAATGAACCAGTAGAAAATACAGGTCAACCACTATTGGCTGGTGCTTTGCGCGAAAGCCTTGAGATAAGTGGTTTCATCCAACCGCAGATGTTGATAGCCTCGAATTTTGGACTTTGTGCGACGATAAACGGGCAATTTGTGGCTAAAGCACCTGACTGGGTTTATGTGCCATCAGTAAATCAGATTTTAGGAGAACGCAAAAGCTATACACCCAATTTAGAGGGTGATATTCCAGCAATTGTGATGGAATTTATATCTGACACTGAGGATGGAGAATACTCGGCGCGTCATGTAAAATTCCAGCACAGGTGAAAAAGCTAGTCGAAGAGAAAAAAGCAAGATAGCAAAAAAAATAGGATTTTTGATGAATCAAAAAACAGAATTATTCGTCAATTAAACTATCAATTCCCTACCTATTTCTACTGGAGGATGATTTATGTCATCACAACTGCTGCGATTTATGTCTTTGGGTATTCTTGGTTTATCTTTGTGTCTGGGCAATTCGGCAGCAATGGCACAATATGATTCTACTGGCGATGGTGTAGTAGTACCAACAGTACCATCAGGTGGTACATCAGCACCAGTCCCAATAGACACATCGACAGGCACACCATCTTCACCCTCGGCTGACGGTACAACTCGGTTTAGCTGTCAGACTTATAATAATCAGTACACCGTTATGTATCAGCCACAAAGTCAAGCAGGACAATTTTTTCCTTGGGCGGCACCTGCGGCTTTGGGCGGTGGTTGGGATGCACAAAGGCGTTGTGCAGCAATTGCCAGTCGTTTAGAACTTTATCGTCCAAATGGCTTACAAGAACTCCAGACAGCTGTAGAAAATAACGAAAATATTGTCTGCGTCACAACTGAAGCTAACCCAACCTGTAGAATTGTGCTGACAGTACCGCGTGGGAAAGACCCCTATGTTATCCGCAATAGCGTTTTCCAAAACTTAACTAGTGCTGACAGTGGACAACAGACTATAGCCGTTAACACTTATGGCGATCGCAGTAGTGGAGGAAACGAATTATATAATTTAGGACACACACTTCTGGGCAATGGTAATAATCGGGTTAGTTCATCTAGAGATGGGATTAATCTGAAACCTTTCCTCGATCGCCAAGATGGCGGTACTGGAAACAATTTGCGGAGTGGAGTAGCAATTCGTCGTCAGTCTCAGCCTAACGGTGCTCGTCTAAATCCTGGTAATTTCCGCTAATTGATGGTTCATTAGTTGATATATAGCGGTTCCCAGATGCCTGAAGTACATCAGATCAAAACCTCACCCCCAACCCCGCTTCCATTCCTCTCCCCGAAAGGTCGAGAGGCTTTGAACCCCCCTTCCCTTGTAGGGAATGGGGGCTAGGGGCGTTAGGTTTGGGAGACTTTGATGTTACCAAAAATACTTGTTCATTCATCCTCTAAGACTTACATGGTGAGTTTAGGAACCTGAGTAATTAGGATAAAAAGAAAAGTGAAGTCTTAAGAATCTCCGTGGCTTCAGCCCGGAGAGTGTCAAATTATTAGACCTCTTGCAGAATTCATTTTGTGTTATGATATGTGGTTTTGTCTTAATGCTAGTGGCAAGAGATAATTGAGAAAGGCAATACCTAAAGCAT